>JBCDHS010000030.1:0-44005 GCA_038749735.1 Planctomycetota bacterium | reverse complement strand
CGGCCGCCGAAGCCGGGCTTGGGGAGGATGGTTTCGATGAATGGCCACTGCTCATCGGTCAGGTCCGAGGGGTAAGACGTAAGACGTCCGTGTCATGCCCGATCTATCGGGCGCATCGGGGCTTTTCGTACACGTTCTAAGGTTGATACGCCGGGTAACGACGCACTTCGGCCTGGATTTGATCTTGTGTTTACGTGGCAGGCCGAAGACGAGGCGGAAACGTAAAGGAGACCTTCGAATAACCAGTCTTTCCGCTGGTGAGCTGATGTACGGCCGCAGGACAGCCCGCCTCGCTGTCGTTTGCTTGCTTTTTAGGCCGCCTTAATGCTCAGGCTCCGCCAGAGGTTGTAGCTCATCGCCCACAAGCCCAAGTCCGTTGCCGTCTTTCTCATGCCCCGGTACCGCGTCCGCTTCCGCCCGGCCTTGTCCAGCCAGGCGAAGGGCATCTCGCACAAGCCACGTACCTTCGCACAGATCCGGTTGTGCAGCTTCTGCTCCTCGGTCAGTTCGCCTTGCCCCCGCACACGACGGTGCATCACGCCGTAGAAGATGCCCCGGCCCTCCAGCTTCGTGCGACGCTTGGTATCCCGGTACGCCGAGACCGCGTATACCTTCCCGCCATCGGGCTCATCCTTGGTCAGACCCTCAAAATGATTGATGTCGTGCACCTTCGCCGTGTCCAGGCGGTAGTCCTTGACCATCGCATTCTTGTCGCTGGAGACGTGCGCCTTGTAGCCGTGGTGAATCTGGCCACGCTTCTTGGTGTGTGTCGTCTCGGGCTCCAGCCTGCGGTGTTCCAGGTCGTCTTTCCGGGCCTTGCGGGGGCGTGGGGCCTCGATGATCGTTGCATCGACCGACGTGCCTTCATCCACGATCAACCCTTGCTCACGCAGGTGGGCGTTGACGAGTTCGAATAGCTCACTGGCCAGGCCCGCCTCGTGCAAACGCTTGCGGAACAACGCGATCGTCACGTGATCGATCCCTTCATCCGCTGCACCCAGCCCAAGGAACCGGCGGAAGCTCAGCCGATCCAGGATCGCCTCCTCCATCGCAGGATCAGAAAGCCCGAACCAACGCTGCATCAGCGTCAGCTTGATCATGACCACAATCGGTACGTTCGGCCGACCGCCCTTGGCCGTATCGTTGCGGTACAACGGCTTGACCACCGCCGCGAGCTGATCCCAAGGCGTCGCCGCCTCCAGACGTTCAAGCAGACCTGCGGTGCGGGGCCCACCCAAATCCGCCAAAAGCCCGTCGGCCAGCGTCAATCCCTTGCTCGGTCGTTCCATCCCCCCCTTGTAGCGCCAGATAAGGCCGCGTGCAAGGTGGGTTTATCGAAGATCTCAAAGGAGCTTTCTGTCACTTTTCTGGTCCTACCTTTTCCAGCCATCCTATCCAGACCCTAGCCTTTTTGATGAAAATTCAAAAAATGGGTTGTCATTGCAACCGGCGATGCGACATGCTTGTACCGCAATTACTGCGCACGGTTGGTTGCTCTAATAAGGAGCCGGGTAGGTGACGGATTGGGACTATCTCCAAGCCTACGTTGATGCTGCAGACCAGCACGCGCTAGGTGTTCTGGTCAGCCGCCACCGGCCGCTGGTTTATTCGATCTGCCGGCGTGTCTTAAAGAACCACGACGATGCGTTGGATGTGACCCAGGAGGTTTTTCTCAAATTCTGTCAGCACGCCTCAGAGATCGAACGGGATGTCACCAACTGGCTGGCACAATGCGCCTCGAATACCTCGATTTCCTATATCCGCTCTAACGCGGCAAGACGCCGCCGCGAATCGGCAAAGAGCCATATCGAGGCCATTGGGTGGGACAACGTGCTTGAAAAGGATGAGGCCGCCGCAATCGTTCGTCAGTGCATTGCAGAGTTCGATCCGTCTGATCGTCGACTGATCGAATCACACATCATCCACGAGCATTCACAGGCGGCGACCGCTCGTGTGATGGGGATATCGCAGCAAGCGGTTTCAAAAAAACTCACTGGGCTGAGGCAACAGCTTCGCTGGAGGCTGGTGAAGCGGGGGATCACGGGGCTCAGTGCTGCAATGGCGGCCATGCTGCCCAGTCGGGTGATCCATGCTTGCGCGGCGGCGCTGTTCAATTCAGTAAGCCTATTGAGCCCATCTAAACCCGTGGTTGGCCTGCTTGCGATCGGGGCGACGGCAACACTTACCTGCGACAGTGTGCATCTGACCGCAAGCCCTGACCTGCCGCAGACGACACCTGTCGCAATGCCATCGGATGATCGAGCGGGGTTACTCGGCCTGTCTGAGATCACGGCTGAGCCGTCTCCCAACCGCCGGGCAGCCCAAGACAGTCGTCGCTCAATCAACGCACGCCGCACCGATCAAACGAAACTCCCCGTCACAAACGACTTGATGAAGGCGCCTTCTGCCTACATGCCGGTGCTAGGCAGCAACCATCAAAACACCAACCAGTTGACCCGTGGTCAACTCAATCAACCGCCCCAGTTAAGCGACAAGCCGTGGCCCACGCGCACCCAATTGGCACCAGTAAGCCGGGCGAATAGAAGCCCCGTGCATTTGGCCATCAATCGAGCTGAATCCAGCGAACTGCTCGCAACGGTCGAGGCAAGCCAGGTACCCGAACGACGCTTTGAAGTGATCACAGGCCGTCATCGCCGACCTATTTCGGGACTTCGTCTGCTTCTAGAGCGTCCCGACAACCAGCCGTGGCGAGAAATGCGGATTCACAAAGCAAAAATAGATTTGCCGGTTGTGACGCTGGCCAGTGAAGCGACTCCCTTGCATACAGATCGGACTCTTGCGTTTGATGTCATGCGTAACGAGAAACTGCCGACCTCATATGAATTGGAGAGAGTCATGGACAGGAGGCAAGGAAGGATCACGACAAGGCTTACGCTGCTCAGCGCCGCGCTGATGCTACCGCCCAGCTATACCCTAGCCGGCGTCACCGTCGATAACCCAGATCAGTCGGCCTACAACGCCCTTTCAGCCGATCCTACCTACGACTCGGTCGGGCTCGTTACCTCAGGCTCGTCATTGGCATCAGGGGTCTATCTCGGCGAAGGCTGGGTCGTCACGGCGGCCCACGTGGTTGATTCGGGGAACGGCTACGATTTTACGATTGATGGCACGACCTACCAGGCCCAGGAAATCTACATCTACGATCAGTGGGATGGCGATGCCGCCGCGGGGAACGACATCGCCCTGATTCAGCTCACGACCGATGTTCAGGGCGTTGATCCTGCGGCGCTTTATCAGCCGACGGGCGTACAGGACGAGCTGATTGGTCAAACCGCGACATACACCGGGTACGGCCAGACCGGGCAAGGCAGCACCGGCGCGTCCGGATCGACCGGTTCTTTCGGTGCGGGCCAAAACCAGATCGATGCTTTCGGCGGCGACAACTTCATGCTGTCAGGCTACGACGACTCGATCTTCTTTTCTGACTTCGACGACCCACAATCCGCGACAGACGGCCTGCTCTGGAGCGACAACAACGCACTGGCGACAGAGTATCTCATCGCGCCTGGGGACAGCGGCGGTGGCGTCTTTGTCGAAATCGAGGGTCAAGACTATCTGGTTGGCGTTAATTCGTTTCTCTTGGCCCTCGATGGTGAAGCGGATAGTGATTACGGCGACCTCTCCGGCACGACCTACCTGCCCGATTACTACGACTGGGTGTATTCGGTGACGGGCGACGACTTGTTTGTCGGCAGCGTCCCCGAACCGAACACGCTCATTCTCCTCTCGGCAGGTTCTTTGTTTGTATTGCGCCGCCGATGCCGGAGTGGACCGTTGCTCTGAAAAGATGTCAGCGAATAAAACTGTCTGGAACAAATTAGGGCTATAGCCAGCCACCTGTGTTGCGGCTGGCCCTTGGCTATTCTTCTTCGTCGCCAGTTCTGCTGGCGGGCGTCTCTTGCTCGGCTAACGGCGGAATCGAAATCAACAGCATGGTCTGGACCGGCCGACGGGCGCGGGTGCCGGTGAGCAGGACCCGTCCGAAGTGCATGGGCAGGGCGGGCATCGCTTGGGCTGGCTGATCCTGGGCCTGCCCCTCCGGCTCGGACGGAGCGGGATTGGCTGCGGACCCGGGGCCGTTCCTGATACGCTGGGGCGGAGCGGCCGGGTCGTCTTCGAGCGGCCGGTCCAACGAGGTCAGCACCGAGTCGAAGCCGACGACGGCCTCGTTTTCGCCGCGGCCGGGCGCATCGGTCGCAGGGTCGGGGTTTTCTTCGTTGTCATCGGAAGCCTGGGGCTGGGGTATCGGGTCGCTCTCGGGCCAGGGCCAGTAGAGACCAACCGCGACCAGCCGGTCGGGCATCAGTTCGACCCGGACCGCCAACTCGTGAAAGAGGATGCCATCCAGATCGCGTTCGAGCAGCGGCCGGCTGGTGAAGTCGTTGGGCTGGGGGCGGTAGAGGTGGGGGGTCAGCACGACGAAACGCCGGTCGCCCTCACTCTGCATCTGTACGAGCAGTTGGAGTTGGCCGCCACGCCGGCCGGTGATGGCCGTCTCGCTCGGTGGCTCGGGTGGGAGGGTGAGGTCCACGGTAAACCGTGTGTCGGGACTTAGTGGCGCGGCCTGCATGATCGCGACAGGGTGGCTGCGGGTCACCACCGTTTTCTCGAAGAAGCTGACAACCTGCGGGATCTGATCGGCAAAGTCGGCCACCTTGTCTTCGTAGAGCATCCCCACGCGCAACCCGTTGGCGTGCCAGGCCCCGCGCGTGATGGCGGGGAACGCCTTTTCGTCGATGTGGGTCCAGGCCGCGGCCAGGGGCTGGTCCAGCGGCACGTCAAGCCGCTGCACGATGATCCGCGGAACCAGTTGGGCGTCGGCCGGGACCGTGCGCTGGTCTTCCATACCCGGCAGGGGTACTGGCTCCTCCAGGTCTCGCAACGTCGTGCCGTCGCCATTGGCCCCGTCGGACGCGCAGCCGGACAGGCCATGCAGCGCCACCAGCACGATCAGCACGGCGGTGCAGGCGCGCGATAGCTGCCATCCGGTGACGTGATTCCTAGCCAGTGGGCGTTCCCTGATCTGCATAGAGCATCTCATAGTTTAAACGATGCCGGGGCCTCACGGTTCCCGACGGCTCGCTCGGTCGGCTTTTAGCCGGTCAGAGTCATTCCAAATCATAAACCCCCGGCCTCGGAGCGGGCCGGGGGTTTGATTGTTCGTCACGGTTATCGGGAGTGGTTGACTGCCACCCGGCGTCATCGGATCGCCGGGTTAGGCACGCCGGGCGGCGTGCCGTCGAGGCGTGGGGCTCAAAGAACTGTGCTAAAGCGCATCTTTGAGCGCCTTCATCGGCCGGACCTTCACGGTCTTGCTGGCCGGCTTGGGCTTCTGCGGGACCATCTCCCCGGTGAACGGGTTGCGGACCAGCTTGCCGCCGCGGACGGCGGGCTTCTTGACCAGGGTCATCTTCATCAGTCCCAGGTGGTTGAACGTGCCGTGCTTCTTGACGGACTTGACCATCAGATCGGTCAGGGCGTCGGTCACTTCGATGACCTGCTTACGGGTCAGGCCGGTCTGCTCCGCGATCGTGCGATAGATCTCGCTCTTGGTCGGGGGCTTGGGTGCGGCCTTGGTGGTTGCTTTTTTCTTAGCCATGGTGCTCTCCTAGCGGTAAAAGGGATCGTCCGTGACGAGACGAAACGTGGTGATTTGCCGAGGTTTTCGGCCTCCGATGACCACGCTATCGCAGATTTTCCCTGTTTTTCTGCAATTTATCAACCCGGGTCGGCAAAATCCCTTGATTTGCAAGGAAAAATAGCATTTATCCACAATCCAGACCCTGCCGGTGCCGTTTTGGCAGCCCCGGACGCTCGCCAAACTTGCTTGGCAGGCAATCGGCATGATCAGGCCGCTCATCGCCGCCCCAGGCACCCGCGGTTTGGCACGACAGTTGTACTTTACTCTTGCACGAGCGTGGCCTGATGCGAGGCCCGGTCGTCTCGATCAAGAAAGGATATCGACTATGAGTAAGACCATCGGAATCGACCTGGGCACGACCAATTCGGTCGTCGCCGTCATGGAGGCCAGCCAGCCCAAGGTGCTCATCAACAGCTCCGGCAACCGGACGACCCCCTCGATCGTCGCCTTTACCGACAAGGGCGACCGCCTGGTCGGCCAGCCCGCACGCCAGCAGCAGGTCACCAACCCGACCGGCACGATCTTTTCCATCAAACGCTTCATGGGCCGACGCCACAGCGAAGTCACCGGCGAAGAGAAGACGGTCCCCTACGACGTCACCGGCGCAAGTGACGAGCTGGTCAAGGTCTCGGTCAAGGACAAGGCGTACACCCCGCAGGAAATCTCCGCGATGGTGCTCCAGAACCTCAAGAAGACCGCGGAGGACTACCTCGGCGAATCGGTGACCAGCGCGGTCATCACCGTCCCGGCCTACTTCAACGACAGCCAGCGGCAGGCCACCAAGGAGGCCGGCGAGATCGCGGGCCTCAAGGTCGAGCGCATCATCAACGAGCCGACCGCTGCCGCTTTGGCCTACGGCCTGGACAAGAAGAAGGACGAAAAGATCGCCGTCTTCGACCTGGGCGGCGGGACGTTCGACGTCTCCATCCTCGACATCGGCGACGCCGACGGTACGACCGTCTTCGAGGTCCTCTCCACCAGCGGCGACGGGCACCTGGGCGGCGACGACTGGGACGAGGCCCTGATCGACCACCTGGCCGAGGAGTTCCGCAAAAAGGAAGGCATCGACCTGCGTCAGGACGCCATGGCGCTGCAGCGCCTTAAGGAGGCGGCCGAGAAGGCCAAATGTGAGTTGTCCACTTCCCAGGAAACGGCGGTCAACCTGCCTTTTATCACCGCGACCAACGAGGGCCCTAAGCACCTTCAGATCACCCTGACCCGCGCGGCGTTTGAGGAGATCTGCGCCCCGCTGTTCGAACGGATCAAAGGCCCGGTCCAGACTGCGCTCAATGATGCCGGCCTGTCCAGCGGCGAGATCGACGAGGTCGTCCTGGTCGGCGGCTCGACCCGCATCCCCAAAGTACAGGCCATCGCCAAGGAACTTTTCGGCAAGGAGCCCAACAAATCGATCAACCCGGACGAGGTTGTCGCGCTGGGCGCGGCGATCCAGGGCGGCGTGCTCGACTCGGGCGGCAAGTCCGACGTGCTGCTGCTGGATGTCACCCCGCTTAGCTTGGGCATCGAGACCCTCGGCGGCGTGATGACCAAACTGATCGAGAAGAACACCACGATCCCGACGAGCAAGAGCGAGACCTTCTCCACCGCCAGCGACAACCAGCCGCAGGTCGAGATCCAGGTCCTCCAGGGCGAGCGCGAGTTTGCGCGCGACAACCGCTCGCTGGGCAAGTTTGTGCTCGACGGCATCCCCCCGGCGCCGCGCGGCACGCCGCAGATCGAGGTCACCTTCGAGATCGATGCCAACGGTATCCTCAACGTCAAGGCCCTGGACAAGGCGACCAACAAGGAGCAGTCGATCCAGATCACCGGCAGCTCGGGCCTGGACAAGGACCAGGTCGAGCAGATGAAGCGTGACGCCGACCTGCACGCCGAGGAAGACAAGGAGAAGCGCGAGCTGGTGGACCTGAAGAACCAGGCCGAGTCGATCGTCTTCCAGACCCGCAAGCAGCTGGAAGAGCACGGCGAGAAGGTTACCCCCGAGGTGCGGGGCAAGATCGAGTCGTCCTTGAGTAACCTTGAGGACAAGATCAAGCAGGACGAAGCCGAGCCGATCAAGGCGGCACTCGATCAGTTAAACCAGGACGTGCAGGAGCTGGGCAAGGCGGTCTACGAATCGACCACGCCACCGCCCGGCGCAACCGATGGCGGCCCTTCGGACGCGACCGATCAAACCCAGTCCAACGACGACGACGTGATCGATGCTGAGTACGAGGTCAAGAACTAATCAGCTTGCTTCTGACAGAGTTCAATAAATGAAGCCCACGGCCTGCACGCCGTGGGCTTTTCGTTGATAGCGGTTAGATCGGCTTACCGCTAGCCCTCTACGGCTTCGGTCTTTCCGGCGACACTGAACTTTGGCCCGGTCCCGGTGACGGCTTTGACACGGATCGTGCCGTTGCCGGCCTCGTTGGCGGGAGACAGGTCGATCCGGAAGTAGGGGCTTTGGCCATCCACGATACCGCTGATCGGCTCGTCGAAGACCCACGCGTACTCGCCCGCGCCGTTGTAGTTCAGAGACGCAGATGCCGAGCCAAGCACCACGTCGTCACGGTTGCCGCCCACGCCGTCGCGCCCGAGGTAGCGGATTTCGGCGGTGACGGTCTCCGCATCGTTCTGCCGCGGGGCGTTGGGGCTGGCCCAGGCGATCCCGGTGATGGTGACCCGGGTTCCGCCGGCGCCGACGTTCTGGTCACGGATCGAGGCGAGATCGACCCGGCCGACCAGTTTCTCCGGCTGATTGGCGGTCATGTCCGACCCGCCGGGTGCCGCCTGATCGATCAGCAGGTCCGGGCCGAGCGTCTGGGTCGCGTCCGCCTTCTCGATCTCGCCCGCACCGGCAAGTTCAACGGCCACCCCGCAGATGCAGGCGGGAGCAAGCGTATAAAACAGACTTTTCTGAGCTTTTACCATGGCAACCTCCTATTGTTGAGCTAAGTTTGTATCAACAATAGGCCAACTTTCTTAGTCGGCCCATGGAGCCCCGATTGCGATTTGTGATGATGTAATATCTATGGAGGGTGTGGGTCTATCCTTCCGAGGATCGTAGTGTGATGTCATTTTTTCAGATACTAACCAGACCTAAACAAATCACCGGGATCGTGCTTATTTCGTTCTGCCATGCAGGGCCGGCCATGGCCGACGTGGGTTCTGCGACTTTTTCGGCGGAGCAGCTCGAATTTTTCGAAAACAAGATCCGCCCGGTCCTGGTGGAGAACTGTTATGCCTGCCACTCGCATGAGGCGGAGCGGAACAAGGGCGGTTTCTACCTGGACAGCCGGCAGTCGATCATCGACGACGTGATTGCCGAGCCGGGCGCGGTCGAAGACAGTCTGCTGATCGAGGCGGTGAGGTACCAGAACCCGGACTATGCGATGCCCCCGGCGGGCAAGCTGCCGGACGAGGTGATCGCGGACCTGGAGCGCTGGGTGGAGATGGGCATGCCCTGGCCCGAGGAGGCGGGCCCGGGCGGTAGTGAGGTCTTCGATCTGGCGGCGCGCCGGGCTTCGCACTGGGCGTGGCAGCGGCCAAAGCGTACCGAGAAACTGCCTGAGGTGCCCGGCCGTGAAGGCGAAGCACTCGGCGCGATCGACCGTTTCATCGAGGCCCGCTTGGCCGAAGAAGGCATGAAGCCCAGCCCGCCGGCCGACCGGGCGACCCTGATCCGCCGGGTGACCCTTGACCTGACCGGCACCCCGCCTACGCTGGCGGAACTCGACGCATTTCTCGCCGACGAATCGCCGGATGCCTACGAGCAATTGGTCGATCGTCTGCTTGCTTCACCGCGCTACGGGGAGAAGTGGGGCCGGCACTGGCTGGACCTGATGCGCTACGCCGAGAGCTACGGGCATGAGTTCGACTACACGACCCCCCACGCCTGGAAGTACCGCGACTACGTCATCCGCGCCCTTAACGATGATCTGCCCTACGACCGTTTTGTGACCGAGCATATCGCCGGCGACCTGGTCGAGCCGCGCATCCACCCCGAGACCATGGTCAACGAGGCCGTTGTCGCAACCGGCTGGTGGTTCATGCACGAACAGACCCACGGCCCGACGGACGTGAGGCAGCACGAGGCCGACCGCATCGACAACCAGATCGATGTACTGAGCAAGTCGTTCCTGGGTATGACCGTGGCCTGCGCACGCTGCCACGACCACAAGTTCGACGCGATCGGCGACGAAGACTACTACGCCATGGCCGGCTACCTGCAGAGTTCCCGGCAGCAGGTGGCCTACCTCGATCCGGCCAGCCGCATCGAGCAGGCGCTTGGCCCGGTGCGTCGTGTGATCGCTGAGGGGCAGGTGGCCTATGACGCGTTGGACCGGCCGGTGCTCGAGCCGACTGCTCACGAACATGCCGATTCCTCATTGTTTGAGGACTTTAACGGTGCAAGCTACGAGGGTTGGCGCACCACGGGTTGGGCTTGGGGAGAGGCCCCGACCCGCCCGGGCCAGTGGGACCCGCGTAGCGGCCGGGCCCAGGCGGTTCGGCCCGGGCTCGCCCACAGCGGGCTGCTGGGCGATGAGGCGGTGGGGACGCTCTGGAGCTCAGAGTTTGATTTCGCTAACAAGCATATCTGGGTGCGCGTGAAGGGGGCCGGGGAAATCCGGCTGATCCTCGATACCTATACGGTTAACCGTTTTAGCCAGTTATTGTTCGAGGGCTTCATCTCCAAGGTCGATACCCAGGGCAAGTGGCAGTGGGTCGAATTGAAAGATCGACGCGGCCTATTCGCCGGCAAGGGGCTGCACCGAGGCCATCTGGAGATCATTGATGACCGTACGGATGCGCATCTGATCGTGGACGAGATACGTTTGGGTGACAACAATGGGCCGCGCGAGGGGCCGCGCGAGCCCAACGCCTCGGCCCAATCCGTCGAGCTTAGCCAAGCCGATGCGCCTTTCGCCGCGCTCAGCGCACGCTTCAACGAGGCCGCGTCACACATCCCCGGGCCGCAGCGTGCCCTGGCGATCGCGGATGGGTCGGCCGAGGACAGCTACGTCCACATCCGTGGCTCTTACAGGAATCAGGGCGAGACGATCCCGCGGCGAGACCTCGAAGCGACCGGTGGCCTGGAGATGACGCCCGTGGATGAAGGCAGCGGCCGCGACCAGTTCGCCCGCGCGATCACCGACCCCGCCCACCCGCTGACCGCCCGGGTCCAGGTCAACCGCCTCTGGCACCACCTGTTTGGTCGCGGCATCGTGTCGACCGTCGACAACCTCGGCTACCTCGGAATCCCGCCGACCCACCCCGAGTTGCTGGATCACCTGGCCGTCTTGTTTGTGGAGGAAGACGCCTGGTCCACCAAGGCCATGATCAAGCGGATCGTCATGAGTCAGGCCTACCGCCGGTCCAGTGACAAGACGGATACAAACGCAGAGGCGGCGGACCCCGACAATTTATTGTTGCGGCGTCAGAACATCCGCCGCCTGACGGCAGAGGGCATCCGCGATTCGGTCCTGGCGGTGTCCGGCTCGCTTAAGGACCAGATGTACGGCCCGTCGGTGCCCGCGGCCCTGACCGAGTTCATGCAGGGGCGCGGCCGACCCAAGTCCGGACCAGTCGATGGCAACGGCCGACGCAGTATCTATATCGGTGTGCGGCGCAACTTTCTCTCGCCCATGATGCTGGTCTTCGATGCCCCGATCCCCTTCAGCACCGTCGGGCGCAGGAACGTTACGAACGTCCCGGCCCAGGCGCTGACGCTGTTGAACGACCCGTTCATCCACGAGATGGCTGACCGCTGGTCCCGGCGGGTCGTGAAGGACGGCAGCCAGCAGGTTGACCAACGCATCGACGGGATGTTCCGCACCGCGCTAGGCCGGCCCCCAACCCCACAAGAACTGGAAGCCGCCCGTGGTTTCATCACGATGAAGGCGGACCAGTTGAACCTGAACGAGCAGCGGGTCATGTCCGACGCCCGCCCGTGGCGGGAATTGTGCCATACGATGTTTAACCTTAAGGGCTTTATCTACATCCGCTGAGACCACGCCATGGGACACCACTGCAACCGATTTGTTGATGCGCCAGTTACCCGCCGAGAGATGCTCACGCGCTGCGCCTCGGGCTTTGGCGGTGTGGCGCTCGCCGGGCTGCTCGCCCAGCCCTCCTTTGGCGGGTCGCTCAAGTCCCGGGCCAACCCGCTCGCGCCCAAGCCCGGCCACTTCCCGGCCAAGGCCAAGCACGTCATCTTCCTCTATATGGATGGCGGGCCGTCGCAGGTCGATACGTTCGATTACAAACCCAGCCTGTCCCGGTACAACGGTCGGGACCCGCACGACGTGCTTGGCCGGGTCGAGCCGACGCAGTTTGAAAACAACGGCACGATCTTGGAGCCGCTCTGGTCCTTCCGGCAGTACGGCGAGTCGGGAGCCTGGGTCAGCGAACTTTTCCCGCATATTGCCCAGTGTGTGGACGACATCGCCTTTGTCAAGTCGATGACCAGCAAGTTCCCCGAGCACACCTCGGCGAACTACTTTTTGCACACCGGCCACGGCATCCAGGGCCGCCCTTCGATGGGCGCGTGGCTGGGCTATGGGCTGGGTACTGAAAACGATTCGCTGCCCGGCTTTGTCGTGCTCAACGGCGGGCTGATCCCGCCCGGTGGGCTGGATAACTTCAACTCCGGCTTCCTGCCCGCGAGCTATCAGGGCTCGGTTTTCTCGCCCGACAGTGTGCCGCTGGCCAATATCCGCCCCATCGAGTCCGCAGAAGATCAGCGCAGCAAGCTCGACCTCGTGGGCGCGCTGGACCAGGTCATGATCGACACGGTCGGAGGTGACAACGCGCTCGAATCCGCCGTCAGCAACTATGAGACGGCCTACCGCATGCAGCGGTCCGTGCCCGAACTCGCGGACCTCACCGGAGAGAGCGAGCAAACCAAGGCGCTCTACGGCCTGGACCACCAGAACAAGGGCACCGCGACCTTCGCACGCCAGTGCCTCCTGGCCCGCCGACTTGTCGAGCGCGGCGTGCGGTTTATCGAGCTGACCTGCCCCAACGGCCTGGGCAACCGATGGGACCAGCATAAGGACCTCAAGAAAGGCCACGAAGACAATGCCATGATCGTCGATCAACCCATCGCGGCCCTCCTCAAGGACCTCAAGCGCACCGGCCTGCTCGACGACACACTTGTCATCTGGGGCGGCGAGTTCGGCCGGACACCTTTTGCCCAGGGCGGAAGCAACGGCCGCGATCACAACCCCTATGGATTTACCATGTGGATGGCCGGCGGCGGGGTCAAGGGAGGCGTCGTCGCCGGGCAGACCGACGAGTTCGGCTACAAGGCGATCGAAGACCGCTACGAGATCCACGACCTGCACGCCACGATCCTTCACCTGATGGGCATCGACCACGAGCGGCTGACCTACCGCTTCTCCGGCCGGGATATGCGACTGACCGATGTGCATGGCCGGCTGATGAAACCGATCCTTGCTTGATCCGATTGCCACCGGCGAGAGATGCTGGAAGGCCTTGACTGGGTGGATCTCCAGGCCGATATGCCGGGCGCTATCCACGCCATGGGGTGCTGGGCAGGGGTACTCCACTGCGACCATCACACCCATACACATTAGAATTAAGCGAGATTCTTAACATACTTGATGAGCACGCGACGGATGCCCGCTGCACCAGGATATTGACCGCCGTTTGGTTTGTTCTTTGCGATCCACGCCGCATGGGTGTTTCGTGGTAACTTAAAACCTATACGCGAAGTGCCTGAGGTGGGATAGGCTTCCAGCCAGTCGTCACGTCGGAGTCTTGACACAAGCGGCTTTTTGGGCTGGGCTCAGACGATAGACAAGATACCCACCCCAACTTGTCGCACACGTTAGTATTCGTCGGATGAACCGGAGGTCGCTCATGTTTAAAACTTTGTCTCGTGTCTTGACCGCGTTTCTCATGACGGTGTTATGTCTGCCGGTCGCCTTTGCCAACGAGCCGGGGTTCACCGACGAGCCGGGCACGCGCGTAACGGTTCGAAATGCCCAAGGCATCGCCGTATTGACCTACGAGTACGCCGAGGTGTTGGGGGAGGACGGCAAGGTCAGCTTTGACACGGCTAAGGTTTTCTACCACGTGGTCGGGCCCGATGGTGAGCAGATGTTGACCAAAGGTCCGGGTGGCAGGTTCCCCCACCACCGCGGGATCTATATCGGCTGGAACAATCTCCGCCACAACGGCCAACGCCACGACCTCTGGCACGTCCGCAACACCCAGCAGAAGCACCAAGCCTTCACGCGGCAGGAAACGACCGACGCGGGGACGACCATCGCCAGCCGCATCCAGTGGATCGGCACGGACGGGGCCCCGGTGCTCGAAGAGGTCCGGACCGTGACCGTCCACCACGAGACGGGCGACGCTTATGCGGTGATCGACTTCACCTCCGAGCTGACCGCGGCCTACGGCGATGTGCAACTGAGCGGCGACCCCGAGCACGCGGGCATCCAGTTCCGCGCCAGCCAGGAGGTGGCCGAGAACAAGTCCGCGACCTATGTCTTCCCGGTCGATGAGCCGAAAGACCAGCAGTACACCGGCATGCCCTGGGCCGCACTGACCTTCCAGGTCGACGGGCAGAAGTGGACCGTCCAGCAGATGGCCTACCCCGGCAACCCCGAGGGCAACGCCCGCTGGTCGGCCTACCGGGACTACGGCCGATTCGGCCAGTTCCCCACCTACCAGATTGAAGAGGGACAGCGCATCACGCTGCAGTACCGTTTCCGCGTGACACCCGGCGAGGCCCCTGATCGCGCCGGCCTTAACGAGGCTTATGAGGCATATGCCGAGTAGTTTCAGCCGTTGCGATCCATGTGCGACCGATGATGCCACCATCCGATGCGTCGCCGAGATCAGTTGTTGGGTCTATCGTTGCCCTGCCAATGATCGAAGCAGGAAAGATCGACCCGCTTGATTGAGGGGTGGTGCGCAGCTGATGCCCGCAAGGCCAGCACCCACAATGACAACGTCATGCTTGAAGACATCGCGCCTGATGTAGAGCGATTTGCCCTGAGATGGAAACCGTTTTGTTTTCTTCGGATTCCAAGCTCCCCGTCATGCCTTGAATGCGTAGGGCCAAACAACTTCTGAAACTGGTCAAACGTCAAGTATGCGCCTAACAAACGCCAACGCTGCCAAGTAGGGGCAAGAACTCAACCTCGTTATGCAGGACAGTGCCGCCCTGGTCATGATTCACGACAAGCGTCTCAATCTTCCACCCATCTCGATATCGTTCGCTGATGATACAACTTTAAGCCTAAGCAAATATTTGATGTTGTGTTTGACTTGGGAATCTGCTGCGCTATGGTGATCTGCTCGAGGGGTTCTCGGGCGCACCGTAATGCCTGCGGTTCCTGAAAACCCTTTACGATATGAAACCCAAATGATTACCAAGGCTACGCAAAAAGCCGGACCTATCCGTGCGTCTATCTTGAGGCTCTCTGAGGCATGTCCTTGTCCTACACCGCAAATCGATCTTGCTATCCACTCGCTTTCAGATTCGCACGAACTTCTTGAATTCATTCGCGATGTCACGGCGAGGCCTGTGTTCAGTGATCGGCTTAATGAAACGTTTGAAAATCAAGACGGGTTGTCTGGCCTTAGTTCCTACCGTCAACTGCGGGCCGCCCTTGGTATGAAACTAGGGGTTTTCCTGCAGCACCTGACCCATGTCGCCAACGTGTTTGATGAAGATGCCGGCACGCGTTGGCAGTCACTCGCCGATCAAGTCCTCGACTCGGAGTACCGCGATCACAAGCTCTCGGATGTTCTGCGCCGCGGGCCGCTGGGTGATGTCTACAAGGCCCTGCTGTTGCGCTTAGAAGCAACACAACCCCATGCCGTCTACCCCACCTCACCTTTCCGTGAGAGTGATGGACACGTCGTTGCCGCCCCGGACTTTACCCAAGTCGAGGCCACGATGACCAGCCGGACCTTTACGAGTATCAAGGTCGTTGAGGGGTCTTTGGATGTGGACAACCCAACACTCCGTGATGTGTATAAACCACACGGTCGATGTGTCTGTCTCGTCGATACCAACGTTGAGGAACACTTCGGTGAGCAGATCAATCAGTATTTCGAGCACCACGCCATCGAGCTTGAGAAACTGGTCTACCGCGCGATGGAGGTTGATAAGGGCATTCAGACCGTCGAGCGGATGCTGGGCGACTTCAAGCGTCTCGGTGTCAGCCGGGATCAGCCCGTACTGATTGTGGGTGGCGGCGTGCTCACGGATACCGGTGGCCTTGCGTGTGCGCTTTACCACCGCGGTACGCCGTACGTCATGCTCTCTACCTCGATCGTGGCGGGTATCGATGCCGGGCCCTCACCGCGTACCTGCTGTGATGGCTTTGGCTATAAGAACCTGTTCGGTGCTTACCACACACCGATCCTCTCGATCACCGACCGCCAGTTCTTCAGGACGCTCAAGGAAGGCTGGCTTCGACACGGCATCTCGGAAATGATCAAGATGGCGGTGGTGAAGGATGTGCAGCTCTTCGATGCGCTTGAGCAGGCGGGGCCAAGACTGATCGATACGCGGTTCGGCTCCGTCGGTGTCCGGCCCAATGACCCGATCCACGAGCAGTCCAACCACATCCTCGGCAGGTCGATCAAGAGCTATGTCGAGGCCGAGTACGGCAACCTCTACGAGACGCACCAGTGCCGCCCGCACGCCTACGGCCATACCTGGTCGCCGGGCTTCGAGATCCCCGCCGGCCTGCTCCACGGTCACGCCGTATCGATCGGCATGGGCTATGGGGCCTACCTCGCCATGCGTTACGGGTGGATCGGCGACGCCGATTGCCGACGGATCATGCGGCTGATCGCTTCGTTCGATCTCAGCCTCTGGCATGATGTACTCGAAGACACCGATACGATCTGGGCCGCTCAAGTCAAGATGATCGAGAAGCGGGGCGGGCACCTCGCCGCGCCGTTACCCTCTGGCGGGATTGGTTCCTGCGGGTATCTCAATACGATGAGTGAAGACGAACTGAAGCAGTCGATCGCCGACTATCGCTTGCTCTGCCAGGAGTTCCCGCGCGAAGGGTACGGCATCGAAGCCCACTGCGAGGATGTTGGTCTTGAGGACCCCTCTACGGTCGGGAGTTCGTTGATCGCTGGCTAAGAACGTGTACGAGAAGGTGGGGCGGGCATCTTGCCCGCCGTTCGAGCGCCGCTCGAAACAGGCCTTTTCACGACCTCGTCGTGACGGCAGGCTGGAAGCCTGCCCCACCTAAGCCACTTCTCGTACACGTTCTAAGAGCAACGCATCCCTTGCAAGAAAACATCGTCATCCCGATGCTCAAGCCCACTTGGTGCACCCGCGCAGTCATCGAGGGGCTCTCTGCTCATTACCAACCGAGTCGCATCCACATCATCTCCCCGGCGGAGCAGTGTGAGTCCTTGCAGGGCATGGTCGATTCACATGGTTGGCAGATCGGTGATTTTACGCCACATCCAGAGGAATCATTTTTCGTTTCGTTAGGGCTAAGTAAGAACGTTCTTAGCCAGATGGTGGACCTAAGCCACTCGCTCTACTCGCCCGGCTGGTTTTATCAGCAACTACTCAAGCTCGGCGCCTGGGAAGGCATACCCGGTCTCAGTGAGGACTACCTTGTCTGGGACGCCGACCTGCTTCCGATTCATACTTGGCCGGTGTTCGATGACCGGGGCAACCCTATCTACGCGCTGCTCCAGCACAACAGCAAGGGCAACCCCGACATCGTCGGCCGGTGGGAACGATGGATCCGTGAGGTGCTCGGCGTCGAGCCGCTGACCGATGACCAAGCGACATTCGTGCCGCACCACATGTGGTTCAACCAAACCGTCGCGCGGGCACTCATGGCCAGGCTCGGTGTGTATTACAACAGCCAGGACCCCTGGCCCGTGCTCATGATGAGGTCCGCCAATGATTTCGGTACCTACAGCGAGTATTGGCTCTATGCATCATGGCTGGCATCGCACACAGGCCGCAAGCCCGCCTATTACCCTTATGCCCAGTACGGCAACACAACCGAGCGGTTCTTCGACGATGGGACGGGCCCTTTTAGCTCAGCCATGCGTGAATATCTAGGTGACCCAAAAATGACAACGCCAAGCTATCAGCAGATCATGAGGTTTATTGACTCAGCGTACCTCGGTGAATCAATCCCATCATCCATCGCCTTTGAGCAGAGCCCAAGACACATCAAGAAAAACAAAGAGAACATGCATCTGGAAGAAGTGCGGTCAAGGTGGCATGAGGCTTCGATTCGCAGCGCGTAACTTGCATCCCATTTAATTCCGGCTAACTGACGGGGCTGAAAAATAAAATGCGGATCGATTGCATCAGTCGTCCTCCTCATCGCCAAACAATTGCTTGGCGGCGGCGGCCTTGGCCTGCTTTTCATTACGGGATGCGAGCACCGCTTCGAGCAGTTCGGCGTCGTTGGGGTGGGTCAGCTTCATGTTCAACGGGTCCCCCTCGATCACGTAAACCGTCTCGCCCAATTGTTCGACCACGCTGGCATCATCGGTCACGCCCTCAGCCTTGACGGGGTCCAGTCCCGCATAGGCCCGCATAAGCAGGTCGCGTTCAAAGACCTGCGGGGTCTGTGCCCGCATGAGGTCGTGACGAGCAATCGTCGCGGAGATCGGGCGGGCATCGGCGGTGGGGGAGGACCGGCTACCCAGTATGTCGTCGAGCGGGTCGGCGGGCTTATGCGCTGCGGCTTTTCCGACCCGTTTGACGGTATCACTCATGGGTAGGCCCGGGACAACCGCACCAAGTTGCTGCGCCGCGGCGAAGAGCCGGTCGATCATCTTGGTCGAGGCGCTGGGGCGGGCGGCGTCGTGTACCGCGATGTGGGTCGCGTCGCTACGAACCTTCTCCAATGCGAGCTTGACCGTCTCCCATCGCTCGGCCTGGCCGCCGGGGATCAGCTCGACCTGGAGAAATGCGAGTTTGTCTTCCCAGCGGAAGGCAAACTCGTCGAGTCTGTCCGGGTTGACCGCGAGCAGAATCTGCCCGACGTCCGGGCGGCCGTGAAACAGCCCGACGGCGTGGAGGAAGACCGGCTTGTGGGACAACTCAAACTCGATTTTGCTGGCCGAGGCCCGGCCGTTGGCGGCAAAACGCGTGCCCAGGCCTGCCGCTGGGAGGATGACCGTCGTGTTCATCATCGAAGTGTACGAAAGCCCGGTTGTTATTCAAGCCGTACACGAATTTATACGTATCCCACAAAAAACCAAGGCGTTCATTGCTCCATGAGCCGCAGGGTCACACCTGGGGGACAAGCGTCAGGTAGCTCGTCCGCCACGTGTTACGTGGCGGCTGTCCATGACCTGACGAGCGTATAAATTCTTTGGGATGCGTATTAGCAAGATGACTATCTCGTGCTTGGTGGTCAATCCTTACTTCACGACGATGACCTGCGGCATGAGCAGCAGGTTCTGCTCTTCTCGGAGCAGGCTGATCCCGGTCAGCGCACGGGTCAATTGTTGCCAGGCCTGCGGTCCCACCAGCGCTCGGGTCGCGGCGAGCAGGCCGGCCGACTCGGGGCTCTGCAGCCCGAAGGGCAGGCCCGGGCCCTCGAGCATGGTGGCGAGGTAATCGGCCAGCGAGATGGGCGGCGGCAATTGCAGGATGTCGTAGTCACCGCTCTCGAGACCGAGTTGACGGGCCATGTCGGCCACCGCGTCATCGGTACCGCCGAGTTTGTCGGCCATGCCGCTCTGGACGCACTGCCGGCCGGTAAACAGCATCCCCTCGTCCACCGCGTCGAGGTCTTTGAGCCTGGCGCCGCGGCCGGTGGCCACGCGGTCCCGGAACTGCTGGTAGACCAATGTCATCGAAGCGGTCAGTTTCTCGCGTTCCTCATCGGTGAAGTTGGTGACCGACGAGAGCAGGTCGGCGTTGGGGCCGCGCGAACGGGTGTGGACACTGATACCGACCAGGTCATAGAGCCCCTTGAGGTTGATCTTGCCGGCCACGACGCCGATCGAGCCGAGGATCGATCGGGGTTCGACATAGATCTCATCGCAGGCCGAGGCGATGTAGTACCCGCCGGACGCGGCCATGCCGCCGACCGAGCAGTAGATCGGCTTGGACTCGCCGAACTCACGGATGGACTGCCACATGATCTCGCTGGCGAGCGCCGAGCCGCCGGGCGAGTCGATGCGGATGACGACGCCCTTGATGTTGTCGTCGTAGAGGGCCTCGTCCAGGAAGAGTTCAACGGTGCGCGACCCGATGGTCTCACCGCCGAACATTCCGCCGCCAAAGGCCGAGTCACCGGAGACGATCGCGCCGTTGAGGTGCAGGACAGCGATGGTTGGGCCGCTGGTCGTCGTGCCCGGCGAAGACAGCAGCGCCCCGAGCATGCTCACCGGGTTGTCGCCGGCCACGACGGCCGGGCCGGCGGGGATGTGTCCCATGTCCACGTCCCAGACAAAGTCGTCGCCGAACTCGATCTCGGTCACGTTGATCAGGTCGCGTCCGGCGAGTCGGTCCACGATGCCTCGACGCAACAGGTCCTGGTCGCTGAGGGTCCAGGAGTCTGCCATGATCGCCTCGACCTGGCCACGGTCCAGCCCGCGTCCCTGGCCGATGCGTTCGATCAAGACGGCGTACATGTCGTCCAGCAGCCCGTCCATGTTCTTGGACCACGAATCGGACGGTCCGGTGCGCGTCATCTGTTCGCTTGCGCCTTTGTACCGGCCGACCTGGATCATCTGCGGCTGGACCCCGAGCTTGTCCAGCAGCCCGCGGAGGTACATCTCTTCGATATGCAGGCCCTCGAGCGCGACCTCGCCTTTGTGTTGCAGCACGATCAGGTCGCCGGCCGAGGCCAGCACGTATTCGCGCGTCGTGTAGGCCTGGGAGAAGGTGACCACGGTCTTCTGCGCATCTCGGACCTCACGCATGGCGTGGTAGATCGCGTCGACCTGGGTCGCGGTCATGCTTGGCTGGTCCAGGTACAAGACCACACCCAAGTATTGATCTCCGTCTCGGACCGCGGCCAGCTGATCCAGGATGGTCTGCAGCGCGATCTCGACCTCGTCTTCGCTGAGCCAGGCCTGACGGATCGGTCCATCACGCAGCGGGCCACGCAACTCGATCCAGCCCACGGTGTCGGGCAACACCACGTTGGCGTCTGCACCAACTCGCGGCTGCGCTAAAATGGCCGGGGCGCATAGAAGGAAGAACAGACAGAACCAGAAACGATAGGAAAATAAATTGAGCATCAAAATAAACTCCCGAATCATGGCCAGGCCCACAAGCCAAGGGCTTTAATGTTGGAAAGTACTTGAAGTTTAACCCGGGGACATCCTTGCCGGAAAGGTTGTCTGCTCAATCTTATAGCGAAGCGTCCGATGCGCTTTCTCCAATCCCAAGGTTTTTCTTGCTTCGCTTGAGTGATTTCCAGAGGCCCCGGATCTGATCATAGGCCTGCTCGGGCGAGAGCTTGCCGCTCGTCTCCAGGCTGCAGATGTGCCCGATCTTCACGGCGAATTCCTGAAGGTTGTCGTTAAAGATGACTTCTTCGGCAGAACCCGGCACGTGTCGATTGGATGGATTGGGGGACGGGGATTCCATGCGATCAGTCGGCGTAACGGGAAGCTCGATTGGCGTAGTATGCAGTTGCATGCTAGCAAGGTTCACCCGCCGAGTCGATTGGCGCGTGACCCAAGCAATCGCAAATGCGGTCTATGAGATACAACCCGGGCTTTACCGCCCCGCGCCCGCCTCGAGTTCATCGGCTCTCTGCCGGGCGGCCGCGGCATCCTCGGGCCGCTCCAGGCGGGTGTAGAGGGCCGCCAATCGCTTCTGGTGGATCGCCCGGGTTGGCTCCAACACGGCCAAGGCCTCGACGTGGGCCGCGGCGAGCGCCATGCCCCCCATCTGGATCGCGACTGTCGCCGCAAACTCTCGATACGTCGGGTTGTAAGGCTCGCGCAGCAGGGCCCGCTCGGCGTAGTGGTAGGCCTGCTCGTAATCCTTGTTCGCACGATAGACCCGGGCCAACTCGCTGGCGTATTCCGGCGCGTCGCCTTCGATCTTGTCAAGGTAAATCATTGAATCAACCGCCTGGGCCGCGTCCCCCTGGGTCAGGGCATACTTGGTCAGCTCGCGTGCGCTCCAGGGGTCGACGGGTCTTGCCGCCTGGTAACGCTTGACGGCTTCGATCCCGGCCGCCATATCGCCGCGCGCGATCGTGGCTTGAGCCAGCAGCTTGATCAGCTCCGGGCGGCCGGGGTGCTGCTCGATGGCTGATACAAGCCGATCGAGCTCCAATGTCGATGGGTCAGTCGTATTTAGCAAGCCCGTGATTTCGTCGTCCTCGGGTTCAACCCCGTGCTTGTTCATCCCCCATTTCACGAGCTCTTGGCCGGCCCAGTCGAGGAAGCCCTGCATGAACGCTTCGGGCTCGACGCCAAAGACCTCGGCCACCGCCCGCCGCTCACCGACACCCCGGCGAAACGCGTCGAGCAGCCCGATCGCCTTGTCCCACCCGTGCTGCTTTTCGATGTACTCCATGATCCAGGCCGACTGGGCGTAGGCCAGGGAGCGGTGGTAGTCCTCGGTCGGCCGGATAAAGCCCCAGTTGATCTCGTCGAACTCAAAGAGCTTGTCGGTGTTGTAGCACTGGGCGAGCAGTTGGTACTGCCGCCAGAGCCGGCCGGTCGTCTCCATGTTCACCGCGCAGCCCTCGGTGAACCAGTGGGGCACGCGGTTGTTGGTCTGGCTGAGGTTGACCACGTGGGCGTACTCGTGGCCCATGACGTTGAGCCAGTTGTACGTGCCGTAGGCGCGCTTGGGCCCAGGGCGGGGCGGGGTCATGGCGATCACATCGCCGGTACACGCGGCGATGGTCCAGATGCTCGGCATGCCCGTCACGCGCACGGCGAAGTGCTGGTCGTCGGGCATCAGGTCGATCTGCGTCTTCTGTGGCGGGTCGTGCTGGAAGCGTTCAATAAACTCGTCGGCCATGGCCTGCACGAGACGGGCCATATCGTTGGCCAGGACGACATCGACGCCGGGCTGGTAGCGGATGATGAAGTTGTCGGTCTCGATCGTCGCGTAGCCGAGCATCTCCTGGGAGAGGCGGAGCTGGTTGGTGATCTCCAGGTGGAAGGGGTCCAGCGAGCTGGCGATCTGGAGCTGGGCCGCGGCCTTCTCGATTTTACCCCACTGCATATAGAGCTCGCCCAACTCCAATTGGGGGGCGGACCAGCCCGGCAGACGCTCGATCGCCTGTTTCAGGAAAGGTTCGGCCAGGGCGTACTGACGCGCCCCCGACAAGGTCTGGCCGACATCGAAGTAGGCCAGCGGATTACCTGGCGCCAGCCCATCCCATCGGATCAGGGCTTCTTGGACCGCAGCATCGTCATAGGCCAGGGCCTCGACCGCCACCGCCAGAGACCTTAGCTTGCGGTGGTTGGGGTACCGTCCGAGGGCGGGTTCGATGACGCCGCGGGCCGTCTCAACGTCTTTCTGACGCAGGGCCACCTGCACCGCCAGCGCATCGGCGAGCGGGTGCTCGGGGTTGATCTCACGTAGCTTCTCGACAGCACTGCTCGCCGCGTCGAAGTTGAAGAAGCGCGCCATCATCGACCCGAGCAGATACCACGCCTCGCTCGACTTGGGGTTGAGCGACAGCGCCTCGGAGACCGCTTCGATCGCCTGCTGCGGGTTGCCCCGGGCCCAGAGCAGCTCCGCCTCGGCGACGTAGGCCGGCCAGTACAGCGGGTCGACCTCGTCTCGCGCCTTGCCAAGCATCCGGTTGGCCAGGTGGTAGTCGGCGGCGGGCCTGCCCTCAAGACGCGCGAGCATCAATACCGCCTCTGCAGCAGCGGTAAGGTCCTCGGCGGTCTTGAACTGGCTAATGTCGGCTTGGGCCTGGTCACGCAACCGCTCAAGTGCCGCGACCGCTTGGTCATATCGGCCCATATCCTCAAATGCTCGCGCCACATCAACGAAGTTGATACCGGTCAACTCGGCATCTATGTCGCTATAAAACTGAAGCGATTCAAGTGGGCGACCTGAGAGTTGAGCGGCCCGTGCGATTTGCGATATCTCTTCCATCCCGACTTCGCCTTCGGGCAGTGCATCGAATGCCTCATGCAGCTCCAGCAATGATTGTCGGTCGACCCGATGCTGGAGCATGCGCAGTCTTAGCACTTCTCTTGGACTTAGGTCGCCCAATTCATCCCACTGCCCGTGGAAGATCATCGCCTCGCGGCGCTGCGCATCGCTAAGCAGGTCGTCATCGAGCATGCGCTGGACCAGCGGGGATAGCTGCTCGCCCGGGGCCGCGGGGAACTGACTCGCCGCGGGCAAAGCAAGAAGCAGCAACAGGGCAGCGGTGAGCGAGGTCGCAAGCGATATCGGGGTGGGCTTGGGCATGACGATATAGTTTAGGGCACTAACTCTGGGCCGTGGTCGGTTGGACTAGACGCTTGCTGGAGCTCAGCGTCGGCGTGGGGTCTATGACGAGGTATGGATGTCGATTGATACGCTTGATCTGGAGGCCGAGTTCCCCGTGCTGGGCGGGCCGGTGACGTTCCTCAACCACGCGGCGGTCGCGCCGGTGTCCGGCCGGGCATCGCGGTTGATGGCGGAGCTTGCCCGCCAGTCGGCGACCCAGGCCTACCTCGACCCGGACTGGTACCCCGGCGTGCTGCGGTTCAAGCAGTCGGCCGCGACACTGATCAATGCCCGGCACAGCAAGGAGATCGCCTGCATCCCCAACACGACGACCGGGATCGCCATGCTTGCCGGCGGGCTGGACTGGCGGCCCGGCGACCGGGTCGTCATCACCAATGTCGAGTACCCGGCTAATCGATACCCCTGGACCGATCTGCGTCGGCGTGGCGTCGAGGTCGTTGAGGCCAGGCAGGGGCCGGACCTGCGGATCGATGTCGATGACGTGATCAACCTGATCAACGACCGGACGCGGGTGGTCTCGGTCTCGCACGTGCAGTACGCGACGGGCTACCGCATCGACCTCGGGCCGATCGCCCGGGAGGTCCACGCGGCGGGGGGGGTGCTGTGTGTCGATGCGATCCAGACGATCGGTGTCATGCCGGTGGACGTGCAGGCTTTGGGCATCGACTTCCTCGCCGCCGACGGTCACAAGTGGATGCTCGGCCCGGAGGGCGCGGGTTTTCTCTATTGCGAGCAGGACCTGGCCCAGCAGATTATGCCCCCGATCGCGGGGTGGATGGGCAAACGCAACCCGCTGGACTACGGCCGATACGACGAGCGCTACCTGCCCGATGCACGCCGATTCGAAGCGGGCACCTGGAACGTGGCGGGGCTCCGCGGGCTGGGCGCGTCGCTGGACCTGCTGCTGGAGGTGGGGCTCGACGAGGTCTGGCGTCGGGTGGACGCCCTGTGCCAGCACCTGCGTATGGCGCTGGGAAACGAGGGCCACCGCGTGGTGTCTCCGGGGGCATTGAACGAGCGGAGCGGGATCGTGGCTTGGCTGCCGCCGAAAGGGCAGGACGCGGCCAAGATCGTCGAGCTACTCAAGCAGCAAGGCATCGTCATCGCCAGCCGCGAGGGCCGGCTCCGCGCAAGTCCGCACTTCTACAACACCAAGGCTCAGATCGAGAAGCTGGTCAGCGCCCTGGCTCAAAGCGGATAGCTTGTGCCGGGGCGGTCAGCCCGCCATCAATCCAGGGCGACTTCCTGTACCTGCCAGTCTTCATCGGCCGGCGGCAGGGTGGTTGAAAACGTCTCGGGGGCGATCTCAAAGTTCGGGCGGATCAGCGAGAGCAGCAGCTCGATCGTGTCGTCGTCGGCTCCCTCTTCCGTGCCCTGGTTGTCGAGGTAAACGACCTTGGTCAGCAGCTTGCTTTCACCGTGAAACCAGAGGTCGATCGGCTCTTCCACCAGCCCCTCGTCCTCACGGGGGGACAGCCGTAGGTGGATCAGCGTCTGCTCGCCAAACGCCTCGTCTTCGAGACGGGTCACGTCGTATTCGGCGAGGATCGTGTCCGCCTTCATGGTGATCGGCACCCGCACCTTGTTGCCGCCGAGCATCAGCACGTCGTCCTGGGCCCGGCCGGGCGGGACGAGTTCACGGCGGGTGGCGTTTTTGTCGTCGTGGTTCTCCTCCAACAACCAGTTGCCGTCGAAGGTGTACCGCCGGTCGATCGGCCGGGCGCGGTCGTCCACGATCAGCCGGTCGAAGTGGATGGCGAAGCGTGTCGGGTGCTCCTCGTTGGATACGGCGTAATAGAAATCGCCGAAGCGGCGCTGCTGGTCACCCAGCAGGCCCTGGGTCACGGTGTAGCGGACGCGGCCGCGCAGGGTCTTGAGCTGCTCGGTCGCCGCCTCGATCTGCCCAAGCAAGGCCACGACCCCCGGATCAGCCGGATCGGCCTGGGCTTGGATCTCTTCGGCCACGTCAACCGGCGCGTCGTCTGCCGATGCGGTCGATTGGCAACCTCCAAACGCCGCAAGCAGTGAACACAGGCCAAGGGCGGGCAGGTGGCGCGAGTTCGGCGGTTGACGGTGGGGCATCGTGGACCGGCCTATCTATTCGTCGGCGTCGATTTCGCGGATGCGGATGTTACGAAACCACACGTCGTCGCCGTGGTCCTGCAGCGCGATGTGGCCCTCGCCCTTCTTGGCGAAGTGGGGCCAGTTCTTGAACTTGCTGTTCGCGATGAGCTCGTTCAACTCGTCACTGCCCAGCACGTACTCGACAACCATCTTGCCATTGAGCCAGTGCTCGACGTGGTCCCCGTTGACGATGATCTTCGAGGTGTTCCACTCGCCGACTGGGCTGAGCTGCTTGTCTTGGTTGCAGGCGATCAGGGCGTAGAGTGCGCCCGAACTGGTCTTGGGGTTGCCCCCGTCGCGGTGGTTGGCGTCCTCAAGGATTTGGTACTCCGGCCCGCTCATGTAGGTCGCCCGCAGATCGTCAGCTTCCGCCACGTGGTACATCACCCCGGAGTTCGCGCCTTCCGCGACCTTCCACTCCCAGACAAACTCGAAGCTGTCGTAAGACGCACGGGTGATGATGTCGCCGCCGCCGGCCCGGGCGATCTTGTGCAACGTCCCGTCCACGACCTCCCAGCCACGGTCGGGGAACCCGTCCTTCTTAAACCCGCGCCAGTGCTCGGTCGATGTGCCGTCAAACAGCACGACCCAGCCGTTGTCTGACTCGGCCTGCTCCGCCGCGGCCGAGGCTTGTGCCGATTGGGCTTCAAACGCCAGGGCCTGGTCCAGCATCACCGCGCCGGCAACGATCAGGACAGCCAGGGGCAGGGCAATCAGGGTGCTCAGTTTCATCTCGCCGATCCTCCGAAGTAGGTCACGGACAGTTAGGACGTCGGCCCGGCGGGCCGACTTACACCGAAGTAAAGATAGCATGCGAACCCCCACTTATCGAAACAGCCCGTAACCGACGGCAACAGTACCGTGGCTCGACCCCTGATCGGTCAATCCTAACAGATCACACCCCACCCGGCATGGGAAGGGTCCGAAAAACCAGCGACTCGGGCTCACCGTGCCGGCCCGAAGTCGCGTCAGGACTCGGCCAGCAGTGGGAAGCGGTCAAACACCAGCCGCGTTGGGTCCAGCGCCCTCAGGCAGCGGGCGACCTTGTCCTTCAACTCGCCCAGGTGCCCGACGTAGTACCCCGCCAGCGAGGGGTGAGAGGTGAGACGATCAACCTGCTCTCTGACCTGGCGGGCCGGGTCGCCCTTCGGGTCAATGGGGACGGCCTGGATCGCCAGGACGCCGGCCATGTCGGCCGCGGCGTAGAGCAGGTCTTCGCCGTAGTAGTCCCGGACCAGCAGCAGCGACTCGCCCGTCGCCGGGAGCAGGTGGTTCTCGTCGATCTTATCCACGGTGACCACCTCAAGGACTTCGCAGATCCGGCTGTTGACCAACAGCGAGGGGGGCAGGTCTTCGCCCAGCACCTTGCCCCGGCGTATCGACGCAAGGCCCAGGCGGATGGTCTGCTCATCGGTGACCTCGTCGCCAACGATGATCTTGATCGACAGGGTATAGAGCGGCTGGCCGCCCATGCCCGCCGGCCACCAGCGCAGCGGCGTCTCGATGCCGAAGCGAAAGCCCCCCTCGAGCCGGCCTTCCGTCGGCTTGAGGTACAGCCGGCCGCAGCCCTCGTCGTGGAAACCGTCTTCGCCGTCGATCTCCGCCATGACATAGACCGCCGGCTGATCGGCGGTGCGGTGTCCCCGCTGCCTCGGCAGCGCGGGGAGGGTGGCGATGTGGGCATCGACGACGGCCTGCCCATCGTCGACGTAACGGACCAACGGGCGGATCGAATCAATTTTGACCGGGCAAACCATGTCGTGCACCTCATGAGAAGGACGCACAGGCCATGACTTACATTATCGGATAAGGACGAGGTCGGGGCGAGAAAAAAGCCAGCCGGTCGCTACTTTTTGCCCGCGAAGAACCGCTTGACCGAGTGCACCGTTAGTTGTCGGCCGACCTTCGCGATCGCCTCGGTCAGGGGGATCTCCTTGGGGCAGACCTTCACGCAGTTCTGGGCGTTGCCGCAGTCGCTGACGCCGCCGGGGCCCATCAGCACATCCAGCCGCTCGCCCTTGAGCATCTTGCCGGTCTCGTGCTCGTTGAAGTACAAGGCCTGGGCGATGGCCTGGGCACCGACGAAGTCGTTGTCCTTGGTGAACTGCGGGCAGGCCTCCAAGCAGCAGCCACAGGTCATGCAGCGCGACAGGGCGTAGCGCTCTTCCTGCTCCTCGGGCGACTCCTTCGGGCCCGGGCCCAGCGCGTGCGTGCCATCAACCGGGACCCAGGCCTTGAGCTTGGCCAGATTGTCGAACATCCGCTGGCGATCGACGAACAGGTCGCGGATCACGGGGAACTTGCTCATCGGCTCAACGGTGATGACCTGGCCGTCGCCGTCGCCGGTGAACAGTTCGTCAACCAGGCAGGAACAGCTCTGCCTCACCTTGCCGTTGATCACCATGGTGCACGCCCCGCAGACCTCTTCGAGGCAGCCGCAGTCCCAGACAACCGGCGTGGTCGCTTTGCCGTCGGTGGTGACGGGCTTGGACGCGATCGCCTGCAGCACCGAGATGATGTTCTGATTCGTGGTGTAAGCGACCTCGAACGATTCCCAATACGCGGGCTGGTCTCGGCCGTCCTGCCGCTTAACACGCACGGTGAACTTGCTGGGCTTAGGGGTGTTGGGGGCAATCATTGTGCGTACTTTCCATCAAATTCAAGGGTAGTTTTCAACGTAAAGCCACCGCCCATTGCGAAGATCCAGAGTAGCGTAGTTGCTTACGGTTTTAGCATTACCTACACGCAACGGCTGTACTCGGAGAAAGGCAACATCTGATCCTGGGGGGCCATGTACAACCTCAATCGTTTCGTGAGGTTCCGGACTTTGGATCCAAGAGATCGTGATCCAATTTAGCTCACCGATACCCGAATGAAATTCAAAAGTGACCAGTTGCCGCTCATGTTCTCCCGAGTTCGTTAACTCAGTTGTCCACTGCAGTAACCGATCGCCAACACTTCCGGGCTTGCCGTTTAAAGATAATTGCAGTGTTTCTTGTGTATTCCAAGATAGGCTTTGCCCAAACACTTGTTCCGGAGCGTCGATCAATGTCGCCAAGGGTTTACGGCTGTAGGCCGGTAACCCCTGCTCAGCGATCATACGCTTAATTTGGTTGTTGTAGGCAGCAATATAGGCTTGACTCGGTTCATAAGTAAGGCAGGTCGTACCGGCCTTTTGCTCCAAATTCAGGCCTGTTTCAGAATCAAAGCCATTCCAATAAGTAGGATCCCCAATGTAATAAACAACAGCCTCGCCATTTATCCAGTCCGCATCAGCTTCGGCTTTCCCACGGCCGGTAGCTTCACGCAAAGTCGCGTCAGATTCTGACTGTATCCCTTCAAAAAAATGGGTTGCATCGGCCATCGCTTGCCTGCGCTTTTCTGAGTTAGTCAAGTGTGGCTTTCCGCTACAACCCAATATGCATAGGCATACTAATAATGCTGAAAACAACTGCAGATGTGTTTTAGTAAGCATGTTGCTTTAAGCTGAGTCTGAATTGTTATTGCCTTGACCTGCCTGAACTGCAGTAAGCTCGGGCTTCTTGGTTTTCTCTTTCTTCTTCTTTTTCTTCCCGCCGTAGTCGCGGATGCGGGGCTCGACCAGCGGGGTGGGGACCGGCTCCCATACGACGGCGTGGGTTTTACTCGCCAGGTCGTACTGGGTGATCGCCGACTTGAGGTATTCACCGTCCTTACGGTCCTGGATGTCGCCGCAGTAGTGGCAGCCACGCGACTCTTTGCGTTCGATGCCGGCCAGGAGCATCGCCTCGGCGTAGATGAGCATGTCGCCGAGCGCCCGGGTAAAGCTCAGGTTCTGGTTGGTCCATGCGCCGTTGTCGCCGAGCTTGACATCCTCGAACTCGGCGATCAGGCCGCGGACGACTCCCAATGCCCGAGTCATGCCCTCTTGGGTCCTGACAACGGTCATCTCATCGGTCATGATCTCGCCGAGCCGACGATGGATGTCGTAGGGGTTTGCGCCTTCGCCCTGGGCTGATGCGGTGGCGATGTATTTCGCTGACTTGGCTTCCTCTTGGTCCACAAACGTCTGGAAGACCGATTCGTCTACCTCCGCCGCGGGGTCTTCTTTGGCCATGTTCCGGGCGTAGTTGGCAACACCCAGGCCGCAGAAGATGCCGTCGAAGATGCAGGAGAGCAGCGCATTGGCCCCCAACCGGGTTGCGCCGTGGTAGGCGAAGTTGACTTCGCCGAAGGCGTAAAGGCCCTTGATGTTGGTCATCATGTTCCACGGGCTGCCGTGGACCATGCCGGGGTGGGCGGGCTTGGACGGGTCCTTGAGTTGGCCCGCGTCGTCGGGCACGATGTCGCAGATGAACTTAGGCTTGGGGTCCTGCTGGGTCTCGTAGACGGTGTAGAGCCCGCCCATCGAGTAGTGGACCGCGGGGAAGATCTTCATCGGGACATCGCGTGGATCGTCGCCGGTGAACTTCTCGTAGATCTCAAGGATGGCGGCGAGTTTGTCTTTGGTCCCCTGCGGCAGGTGGGTGATGTCGAGGTAGGCCATACGCCCGCCACCAACGCCGAAGCCTTTTTGCACGGCGAAGAAGATGCCGCGCGTCGCCACGTCACGCGAGACAAGGTTGCCGTGCTGGGGGGTCGGGCCATAGGTCGGGTACAGTTCTTCGAGTACGTAGTAGCGTTCCTCGACGGGGATATCATTGGGGTGCTTGCCCGGGTCGGGGTGGGGCTTCCACTCACCGTTTTCATCTTTGACGCCCGGCAGCCAGACACGCCCACCCTCGCCTCTTGCCGACTCGGACATCAGCCGGCACTTGTCTTCACCGGGGATCGCGGTGGGGTGGACCTGGATCATCTCGGGGTTGCCCAGCCAGGCACCGGCCTGGTAACACCGGCTCGCCGCGCCGCCGGTGCAGATCACCGACATCGTCGACTTGCCGTAGATCAGCCCGCAGCCGCCGGTCGCCATGACGACCGCGTCGGCCTTGAAGGCCTCGATCTGCATCGTCCGCATATCCTGCGCGACGATACCCCGGCAGATGCCCTCGCCGTCTACGATCGGCCAGAGGAACTCGGAGAACTCGTACTTCTTAACCAGGCCTTCTGCCTCACGCCGACGGACCTGCTCATCAAGGCCGTAAAGCAGTTGCTGGCCCGTTGAGGCGCCCGTGTAGTGCGTGCGGCGGAACACACTGCCGCCAAAGTAACGACGGTCGAGAAATCCTTCAGGGGTCCGGTTGAACGGTACGCCCATCCGGTCCATCAGGTCGATGATCTTTGGCGCGGAGAAAGCCATCTCATACACCGGCGGTTGGTGATTAAGAAAGTCCCCGCCGTAGAGCGTCTCGTCGAAGTGGTCCCACTCGGAAAAGCCTTCCTGACGGACCGGCTCGGTGCAGGCGTTGATCCCGCCCTGCGCGCAGACGCTGTGGCTACGCTTGACCGGGACCATCGAGAACAAGTCCACCGCGACACCGGCCTCGGCAACCCGGACCGTCGCCGCGAGCCCGGCAAGGCCGCCACCAACCACAATCACTCTGGGAGAATCTGCCATGACATTGAATCCTAGCGCGAAAAATCGGTATTGCTACTCGCCCTTCAGTTCTTTGGTCTCGGCCTCGATGATCATCTTGTACATGGCCATGTCCTCGTCACTCATCGAGTTCCAGAGCTTTTCCGCCGTCTCGGTATCCTCGATCACGGTCGCGAGGATCGCGCGCTGAGCCGGCGTCGCATCGGCATAGAGGTCGTACCTGATCGCTCCGATCATCGCCGCAATAAAGAATGCGGTCAGGGAGACGAAAAGACCGGCACAAGCAAGCCCCCACCGATTCATGGCCGATTCGCTGACGGTGATGCCCCAGGAGATCGCGGCCGTCCACAGCCCGTTGGACCAGTGATAGACCACCGACAGCACACCAACGACGTAGAACAACACCACGACCCAACTCACTTTCAAAGCGTACGCGGTGTAGGGCAGCGACATCGGCACGTCTTCACCCACAACCCCGCCATCGGTGTAGAACCCGTGGGCGTAGAACGGGGTAAACCAGCCAAAAATATCCCACCTCCACCGAAGGGTCGCGATGTGCAGGAAAATGAACACCAGCGCAAGGATGCCGGTGATGCGTTGGACCAGGTACCGGTAGTTGCCCTTGTACTTGTAGTTCTTGACGTTGTGCTTGCCGGAGAACGTGTAGTAGAACCCGAGGACCGCGTGGAAGCCGATCGCGCTCCACAGCCCGATCTCGACAAAGAGCAGGGCGGGGATCGAGTGGATGAAATCGACTTCGTGCTGAAACACGGATTGTCCATCCGGGCCCGGCTTCTGCCCCCAGATCATCTGGGCATTCGTGAACAGGTGTGCGATGACAAACAGGCCCACCGGGAGGATGCCCGATAGCGAATGCAGTCGGCGAAGCAGGAAGTGGTTGCGTTCGATCAAGCCGGGCTTAGCGGCGGTCGCGGTTTGAGCCACGTCGGAGATTCCTTTAACGGCAATTGCCTGGGGTGAGTGCCGGTTTCAAGCGGGTGCGAGCAAGTGGGCTACTGGGCCGGGCCGCCGGTCGCGGGTGATCGGGTCGCGTTAGCCACCTGCACGTAGGTCGACCGTAGTTCGTAGAGCGTGCCGGCAAGCAGCTTACCCTCCTCGTCGGTCAGGTTGCCCTGCGTTTTTTCCTCAACGACCCCGAGGGTATCGATGTGGTGACGTGCGATGTCCAGGTCGGTAAACCGCTGGCCGGTCTGCGGGTCGGGCATCGCCCCCATGGCGAACAGGGCCTGGCTGGCGATGGTCTGCACAAGCGTCTGGAAATCGGCGGGGGGGATCTTGCCCCGGCCCGCCGAAGTGCTTGCCGAGGGTGGCAGTGCCTGGGCGCCTGATGAGTCAGAGGCGTCTGACCTCCGATCTGCTTGTGGTGTCGATCGTTGCTTTTCAGCCAGCTTCTGCTTCTCCGCCTGGGCCTGGGCCTTCCAGTCGTCGTCGATGTGGAGCAGGGGCTGGTCGTCTGGATTGCTCATCGGTGTTGCTGCTCGCCTTTCGGTGCCGCGTATCGGTGGTTTAGATCCGGTGATTATTTACTTCGGACGATTGCTGGAGTGGAGTATAGACCTTTTGCTGACTGCTGGGCTTGACATAAAAAGCCGCAATTAATCATCAGGCTACTTGAACCTGGGTCGCAATTCCGCGTACAACGAGGGCGGACAAGCCCGCTGTCGGGACGCCGCCGCGCGGTAATTTTCTTAGGTACACTGGCTCGTCTATGGCACAAAACACAACAAGCAGACGTAAGTCCGCAGCAGCGGTGCCGGGGCACCTTGCCGACCGCGTCAAGGCTTTCCAGAAACGTCTCAGAACCGACGATTTGGACGGCATGCTCCTGACCCATGCGCTGGATATCCGTTACCTCACCGGCTTCGTGGGTGAAGACTCATGGTGCTGGGTCCCGGCTCGCGGCAGCAAGCCCACGGTCATCTCGGACCTGCGGTTCAAGGCCCACATCCCGGAAGAAGCGCCGCACGTGCGCGTCTGCATGCGGGGGACATTCGATCGCAAACGCGAGTCCCTGGCCGACGCTGCGGCCCGCCTGCTCCCCAAGCAGAAGATCGGCCGGATCGGCATTGCGCCGGGTCACCTGTCCGTCCCCGTCCGCAAGGCGATGACCAGGGCGCTCGGCGGCAAGCGACTCAAAGACTATGACGACGGCCTGTTGGCCCAGCGTTCGGTCAAAGACGCGATCGAACTTGCCGCGATACGCAAGGCCGTGAAAATCCAGCAGCAGGCTTTCATGGAAACCCGCGCGTTCATCGAGGTCGGCAAGACCGAGAACGAGGTCGCCGCCTTCCTCGAATACCGCATGCGCTCGCTGGGTGCCTCGGGGCCAGGCTTTAACAGCATCGTGGCTTTCGACGGCCACGCGAGCCACTCGCACGCCATCCCCGGCGGCCGTAAGGTGAAGAAAAACTCGTCGATCCTCATCGACTGGGGCGCATGTGTCGATGGCTACCGCTCGGACATGACCCGTGTCCTGAACATGGGCAGGCCTAAGAAACACATCGCCGAGATCTACAAGGTCGTTGAAGAAGCGCTGCACGCCGGGATCGATGCGGTCGGCCCGGGCGTCTCGCTCAAGCAGGTCGACGACGCCTCGCGCAACGTTATGAAAAAGCACGGCCATGAACTCGACCACGGGCTGGGGCACGGCATCGGGCTCAACATCCACGAGCAGCCCGGCATCGGCCAGCACGAAGACCGCTTCCTCGTCCCGGGACAGGTGATCACGATCGAGCCGGGCATCTACCTGGGTGAACGCGGGGGTGTCCGGCTGGAGGACGATATCCTGGTCACCAAAACCGGGTTCAAAAACCTCTGTGATCTGCCAACCGATCTCGACTGGACCATCCTCTAACGGACCGGGCTGGTTGATTTGACCCGTTCGCACGAATCTGTGCATGGCTTTAAGCTAATAGCCGATTGCTAACGGCTAGAGGCCCCATTCTATGATCGATCTAAAGAAGCTTGAGAAACTCGTCGCCCTGATGGTTGAGAACGACCTGACCGAAATCGACCTCGCCGATGAGAAAGAAAACGTCACGCTCCGGCGCGGCAGTGCCCCCGGGAGCGTCGCCGGCCCGGTTCAAATGATCTCCCCACCGGTGGTGTCGCCTGCACCGGCTACGCCGATACCGGCCCCCGCCAGCACCACGGAGTCCGCCCCGGCCACCGGCCCGACCATCGACAGCCCCATGGTCGGCAGTTTCTACTCCGCCTCCAGCCCCGATGCCGAGCCGTTCGTTAAGGTCGGAGACACTGTCACCGCGGACACGGTCGTTTGCATCGTCGAGGCCATGAAGGTCTTCAACGAGATCAAGGCCGAGCAGTCGGGCAAGGTCAAGGCCGTGCTGGTCAGTAACGGTGACGCGGTCGAGTTCGGCCAGCCCCTCTTCGAACTCGAGTAGGCCGAGGCGAAACGAAACGCAATGTTCAACCGCATCCTCATCGCGAACCGTGGCGAGATCGCCGTCCGCATCATCCGCGCCGCTCACGAGCTGGGCGTCGAAGCGGTCGCGGTGTACTCGACTGCAGACAAAGACTCCAAGCATGTGCGTATGGCCGACCACGCCGTCTGCATCGGTCAGCCCGCACCGGCCGACAGCTACCTGAACATCCCGCGCCTGATCGCCGCCGCCGAAGTGACCGACGCCGACGCGATCCACCCCGGCTACGGCTTCCTCGCCGAGAACGCCCACTTCGCCGAGGTCTGCCGCGACTGCAACATCGAGTTCATCGGCCCGTCCGTCGAGGCCATGGGTAAGCTCGGCGACAAGGTCTCGTGCAAACAGCTCGCCATCGCGAACAAGGTCCCCACCTCGCCCGGCTCCAAGGGCGCGATCACCGACGAGAAGAAGGGCCTGGCGATCGCCAAAGAAATCGGCTACCCGGTCATGATCAAGGCCTCGGCCGGCGGGGGGGGGCGTGGCATGCGCGTCGCCCACAACGACAACAGCCTCGTCTCCGGCATCAACCAGGCCTCCGCGGAAGCCAAGGCCGCCTTCGGCGACGGCACGGTCTACATCGAAAAATTCATCGAGTCCGCGCGACATGTCGAGGTCCAGGTGCTCGGCGACAAGCTCGGCAACGTCGTCCACCTCTGGGAACGCGACTGCACCATGCAGCGGCGCAAGCAGAAGCTCATCGAAGAGGCCCCGTGCCCGGTGCTCAGCGACAGCGAACGCAAGGCCATCTGCACCGCCGCCGCACGGATGTGCAAGGCCGCCGGTTACTACACCGCCGGCACCGTCGAGTTCCTGATGGACAACAAGAAAGACTTCTACCTGATGGAGGTCAACACCCGTGTCCAGGTCGAGCACCCCGTCACCGAGATGATCACCGGCGTGGATATCGTCAAGCAGACCATCCGCGTCGCTGCGGGTGAGCCGCTGCCCTTCAAGCAAAAAGACATCAAGATCAATGGTCACGCGATGGAGTGCCGGATCAACGCCGAAGACCCCGGGATGAACTTCGCGCCCTGCGCCGGCCTGATCGAAGGCTTCAACGCCCCCGGCGGCCCGGGCGTCCGCCTCGATACCCACGCCGGCGCGGGATACCGCATCCCGCCGAACTACGACTCGATGATCGCCAAACTTATCACCCACGCCCCCGACCGCGAGCAGGCCATCACCCGCATGCTCCGCTCCCTGGCCGAGTTCGAGATCAGCCCGACCAAGACGACGATCCCGCTGCACACAAGGCTGCTCAAGAACGGCAGCTTCCTGAGCAACGACACGGACATCAATTTTGTCGAGCGGTTGTTGGGGCTGTAACTTGCAGGCCCGGCAGGTGTTAAACCCGACTTGTTCCACCGGCCGATACATAAGCCAGTGAACGGACCGGACTACATTGTTGAGATCGACGGCCTGCGAAATGTCGGGGGCCAAGGCACCGGCTCGGTATCGTCGAGCGGCGAAGAAAAAACGCGCCCGTGGATCGCCGTAACCTGGCAATGCTGCTCGGTTTACAGCCGGATCTATCGCAATCGGGCGGGCACCGCGTACGAAGGTCAGTGTCCGAAATGCGGCAAGCCCGTCAAGGCCCGCGTCGGGCCGGGCGGGACGGATTCGCGCTTCTTCCAGGCCGGGTAAGTCAAGCGTGAGGGCGAGCCGGGGGCTGTGCCCCCGGTCTGGGGCGAGGATGAAGGTTTTGAAGCTTCGGGTCAGACCGGGCGCACAGCCCCCGGCTCGCTCCAGCACGATCACTTATGCCCCCAAGGTCTGTTCGTCGTGCTCGATCAGTTCGGTCTCGCTGGTCACCTGGTTCAGCACGGCGCGGAACTCGGTCGGCGTGTGCGACTGGATACAGCGCGAGCGGGTCTCGGCGTGCTCAAAGGTCTTGGCGACCAGCGACAGCAACTCGATCTGGGTCTCGGGCTGATCGGTCGGGGTCAGCAGCAGGAAGATCAGCTTGGCGAGTTGGCCGTCGGGGGCGTCAAAGTCGATCCCGTCAAACTTTCGGGCGATCAGCATGGTGGGTTTGTTCAGGCCGTCGAGCCGGGCGTGGGGCACGGCCATGCCGTTGGGCAACGCGGTATGCATCACGTTCTCCCGCGCCCAAACCTTCTGGAAGATCGCGTCTTCCTCCAGGTTGGTGAGTTCGACGGCCCGCTTGCTCATCACGTGCAGCACACTCTCGATGTCGTGGGCCTCGGGCTCGATCAGGATGTTGCGGTCGGTGAGCAGGTCGGTGATCTTGCGTTGGCTCTTGAGCTGGAGGATGCGCTGCATGGCCGGGCCGGCGATGATGGAGGTTCCCAGGGCCATGATGACGATGGCGACCATGAGTTCTTCGCTGATGAGCTGGGCTTGAAAAGCGAGCTGGCCAAGGATGATGCCGACGGCCCCCTGGGCGGCCATTCCGAACCCCACCGCCCATGACTCGCGGGACGAGAGCTTGGCCAGCTTCGCGCCCAAGTAGCAGCCGTTGACCTTGCCGACCACCGCGATCGCGCAGACCAGCAGGACGGTCGACCACTGGAAGGCGTCGAGGAAGTTGATCCGCAGGCCGATGGAGGCAAAGAAGACCGGCGCAAAGATGTTCATGACGAACTGATGGATGGTGTCGCGGGTCCGTTCGCGCAGGTGGTGGGAGTCGCCGATGGCGACGCCGGCGATGAAGGCCCCGAAGATCGAGTGGATGCCGAGGTACTCGGTCAGCGCGGCACAGGCCATGGCGATAACAAAGGCGAACGAGATCACCCCGCCGGGCCAGGACCAGCGGGCCTGGACGTAGGGCAGGGCCTTGTGCATGAACAGCCGGCCGATCGTGAGCATGAAGGCGAGGAAGGCGAGCGTCGCGGCGATGGTCCCGGTGACCCCGAGTTGGCTGGCGGCCGTCCCGCCGCCGGAGTTGCTTTCCGCCATCGCCGTCGTGGGAAGCAGTGCCAGGACGACGGCGAAACCGATCCACCCGACCAAGTCGTTACACATCGCCGAGCTGATCACCAGCACGCCCATGTCCGACTTGGACAGGTTCAGGTCGATAAGCACCTTGGCGATGACCGGCAGGGCGGTGATCGACATCGCCAGGCCGCAGAAAATACGGAAGGGCAGCGGGTTGCCTTCGGCCCGCACCCCAGCACCCAGGACCGACTCGAACACGGTTGCCGCACTAAAACCCAGAGCAAACGGGATGACGATGCCCATCGCGCTGACCAGGACCATTGCTTTGCCCTGGCGGTAGACCGCCGAGAGGTCCACCTCCAGTCCGACGACGAACAGCAGCAGCGCGGCCGAGAGGGTGATAAAGCCTTCTTCGGCGATCCAGGCCGGGCTGCCCGGCGCCTCGGGGAAGAGATAGAGGTAGACGGCCGGGGCAACGGCCTTGAGGACCGTCGGGCCCAGCAGGATCCCCGCGACGATCTCGCCCAACACCGCCGGCTGGCCGTAGCGTCGGCACAGCTCGCCGAGCAGCCGGGCCAGCCCGAGCAGGACGGCGATGGCCAGCAGCAGCTTCGTGATCGCCGACTCATTGAGCGATGCTTCACCGGCGGCGAGGATCGTAGGCCATGGCAGCGCGTGCATCAGGAGCGCAATTGCCTCAAACAGAGAAACAAGTCAACGTCGTCGGTGGCGAGTGTAGCCGAACGGCTACCCATGGGACCTTCCAGGCAAAGATCAATGCACCCCGGACGCGGAACTCACGGCGATGGCGGCACGGAACTCGGTGTAGCCGTTCGCCTCGACCGCGGCCCGATGCCGGGCCCGGTCGGTGAAGGCCTCGGCGACGGCGCGGAGCATCTCGATCTGAGAGATCGGGTCTTCCGCAGGTGTCAGCAGCATGCAGATGATCTCTGCGGGCTGGCCATCGGCCGCGTCAAAGTCGATACCCGCCGGGCTCACCCCGACCACGAGCTGAGGCTTGGCCAGCCCCTCGATCCGGCCGTGCGGCACGGCAAGCCCCGCCTCGATGCCGGTCGACATGGTCTGCTCCCGGGTCCAGACCGCCTCGTTGATCGCTTCGGACGACTGCCCGGTCGCACCGGCCGCGACCTCAGCCAGCTCTCGGATCGCGCCGCGCCGGGTGCTCGCCTTGATACGACCGACAAAAGCCTTGCTCGACAGCAGGTCGGTAAAGGTCTTCTCCTGCTTTCGGCTAAGGGCCTTCTGCATCAAGGGCCCGGCGATGACCGAGGTCGCGATCGCCATAATGACGATCGCGACAAATAGCTCCTGCGTGATCAGGCCGTAGTTGAAGGCGATCTGGGCGAGGATGATCTCCATCGCCCCGCGGGCGGACATACCAAACCCGATCGCCCAGGACTCGCGGGTGGACATGTTGGCGAGCTTGGCCCCGACGTAGCAGCCCAGGACCTTGCCGAGGATCGCGATGAACAGGACGATCAGGACGATGACCAGGTCAAAGCCCTGGATAAAATCGACCCGCAGCGCGACGCCGGCGAAAAAGATCGGGGCGAAGATGTAGGTGACGATCTGCTCGATCGTTTCCCGGGTGCGTGCGGTCAGGTGTTTGGAGTCGCCCAGGGCGATCCCGGCGAGGAAGGCCCCGAAGATCGCGTGGATGCCGATCCACTCGGTCAACGCGGCACAGAGCAGGGCCAGGACAAAGACGAACCCCAGGATCCCGCCGGGCCAGGAGGTGTGGGCCTGGACATAAGGGATCGCCTTGTTGACGCCCCATCGGCCCAGGGTGAGCATGAAGGCGACGAAGATCAACGTCGCGGGGATGACAAACTCCAGCGACAGGGCGCTCTCCTCGGGGGGGATGATCATCGCCAGGACCAGGGCGAACCCGATCCAGCCCAGCAGGTCGTTGACCATCGCCGAAGACATGATCAGCATCCCCATGTCCGAGCGGAACATCTTGATGTCCATGAGGATCTTGGCGATGACCGGCAGGGCGGTGATCGACAGCGCGATACCCACGAACAGGCCGAAAGGCACGGCCATGTCGGAGTCGGTGTCGTACCCGATCAGCCGCGGGGCTTGAAGCGCGAGCAGGTAGGCCACGCCAAAGCCAATGGCAAACGGCACGGCCATCCCCATCACGCTGACCAACACCGCGGCCTTGCCCTGCTTGGTCACGATCGAAAGATCGACCTCGAGCCCGGCAACCAGCAGCAACAGGCAGACACAGACCACAAAAAATGTCTCGAGCCCGATCTTGACCAGCGAGGGTGGCTTTTCTATGGCTGGGGCCTGGGCATCGGCTGCTTGATCGGCGGTCTGGGAAGCTTGTGCCGAAGCATCCGCCGGGGGTGAATCCAGATCTTGCTCGGCGGACACGTATTCCGGGAACAAAAAATCATAAGCGGGCTGAGCGACATTGCCCAGCACCGTCGCACCGAGTACCACACCGGCCAGAATCTCTCCCAAAACGACCGGCTGGCCCAGTTTCTTTGCCAGCTCACCAAACAGCCTGGCCACACCGAGCAGGACGCCCAGCGACAGCAGGAAGACCGTGATCTCCTGGGGTGTCAGGACGCCGGCAGCGAGGAGGGTCATGCGTGGCAAATCCGGGGGACAGAATCATGCACAGTCTAAATGATCCGCTTAAACAAAGCGGCGACCGGCGGAAATTGCATGTTCACCAGCTTAAGTGTTATCGGAAAACGGGTTTGGGCGTCCTGTGGTTTGGACGTAGAATTAACAGGATGCCGGATATGGAGAAAGAACGCCTGCCTGCCCCTCAAGCCTTGTCTGATGTCGAGGTCACGGGTAGATGCCTCGTCCTGACGCCGGTGGACACGACCGTATCGGGCGCTCTGCTCGCCGCATTAAGCCGGCGGGGCCTAAGCGTGCATCTGGTCCAGGACGAGCCGAGCATCATGGTAGAGTTGGCGGGCGCGGGCTGCGCCGTGGTGGTCGCAGTCGAGCCCGCCCGCTGGTTCCACCTGGCCGAACTCGCTTACGCCATCCGGCAGCACTACCCCGCGGTTTACTGCTGGCAGTTCACGTTGGATGACGCGGGGCGTCCGCATATCGGCGGGCTTGAGCTTGAGTACCTCGGGCCCCAGCCGCCGCAGCGGGGCGAGGCCACACTCCGCGGTGCCGCCCTGGCCAACGAACAGGCGACCCTCCAGAGCGTATCCGATCGGGCTGACTCAGGGGTTCATTCGGCGGGCGGTGAGGCGATCGGCCCGATCGGACGTATCCATGGACGCCGCCGGGTCATGACCGACCTGGCGATCCAGGCCCCGAACGCGCCCGCCCCTAGCGGCGCGCTCATTAGCGAAGAAGAACTGACCATGCTCCTTGGGCCGACACCCGGTGAAGCCGGCTAATCCGTGCCCAGTTATCCCAGCGAGCTTACTGTACCGTGGCCCTGACCCACCCCCACGACCCCGAACGCACCGACCTGCCCGACGGTCGTCGACCCCAGCGTGTCCTGGCCATCCGTAGCGATGGGCTACGCGACCGGGTTGGCGCGGCCGTCACCGGGGCCGGCATCCACGCCGAGGTTGTCTCTGCGGCAAGCTTCCTCTCGGCCATGGGCGAAGTCCGCGACAACCCGCCGGATGTGATCATCGGCCCGGTCTCCGCCATGACCGGCATGGTCGCGTCAACGGGCAGGGCGCTGCGCAAGCTCGCGCCCCGAACTCGGCTGGTTGCCGTCGCGAGCGAGGAAGAACGGGGCGAGGCCGCAACCGCGATTGCTTCAGGCTTTGACGACTGTGTCTTCGAGCCGGCCGACGCCAGCAACCTGCTCAGCGCGATGCGGCTGCAGCGCCCCGAGCCCCGCGACGAGAAGGCCATGGCCCGGCAGTTGGAACACGCGACCGAGCAGGCCGCGGCGCAAGGGCGTTCTGCCCGGTCTCAAATGCTGGCTGATCCCGCGGCATCGGCTGGCCAGCAGCATGCTCCCGACCCCGGCGATGACATCGGCGATACCGACCTGGTCGACGCGATCCTCCGGGCCGACCGCACCCTGCCGGGGCTGGCGCTGCGTCTGTTGCGCCGGCAGTCCGGACTGGCCAGTGTCTCATTGAGCGAGAAGCCTGAGCAGGTCCCCGCCGACCACGTCCGGATCAACCTGCCGACCCAAGCCACGACATCGGGCGTCCTGCACGCGCCGCCGCCGGTGACCGAGCAGCAGCTTCGCCCCTGGGCGGGCTGGCTGTCTCGCTGGCTGATGCTTGGCAATCGGATGCAGGACCTGCACACACTGGCGATGACCGATGAGTTGACCGGGGCATGGAACCGCCGGTACTTCCGCCGCTTCCTGGATCGGCTCCTCTCTCGCGCGGCCGAGGGGCGTCAGCAGGTCACGCTGCTGCTGTTCGACATCGACGACTTCAAGTCCTACAACGACAACTACGGCCACCCCGCCGGAGACGAGATCCTCCGCGAGACGGCCCGGCTGATCCAGTCCCTGGTCCGCGAGCACGATGTCGTCGCTAGGATCGGCGGCGACGAGTTTGCCGTGGTCTTCTGGGACAAGGGCGAGCCCCGTCAGCCCGGCAGCCAACACCCGGACAAGGTGATCAACATCGCCCGGCGTTTCCAGCACGCGATCTGCGAGCACCGCTACCCGAAGCTGGGCAACGAGGCGACCGGCCGGCTCACCGTCAGCGGCGGACTGGCCAGCTTCCCCTGGGACGGCCGGACCCCCGACGAACTGATCGCCCGCGCCGACGCCATGGCCATCGCGTCCAAGCGGCAGGGCAAGAACGTCATCTGCTTCGGCCCGGGCGTGGTGACCAAATCCACCTGAGCCGTTGCATCAGTGAGATCGCTAAGAACGTGTACGAGTAGTGCCTTAGGTGGGGCAGGCTTCCAGCCTGCCGTCACGACGACGCCGTGAAAAGGCCTGTTTCGAGCGGCGCTCGAACGGCGGGCAAGATGCCCGCCCCACCTTCTCGTACACGTTCTAAGGCCCACACTGTATTAGCCCGTGGGCTTTGATGTATCGTCCTGCAGCGCCGCCGCCGCCAACGATTCTAAACGTGAGATGGAGCGGTCCACCTGAGCGCGGAAGGCGTTGTACGGGAACAGCGTCAGCAGCGCCACGGTGATGCCCGCCGCGGTGGTGATCAGGGCCTCGGCGATCCCGCCGGCGAGGACGTTCAGGTCCAGGTCCGCCCGCCCGCCGGCCAGCACGTCAAAGCTGCGGATGATGCCCAGCACCGTGCCGAGGATCCCGAGCATCGGCGCGGCGGTGATGATGGTCGATAAGATCGGGAGGAAGCGTTCCAGCCGGGCCCGCTGCTGCTCGATCGCGTCGAGCGCCCCGGCCTCGGTGACCTGCTCGTCCAGCATCCGCCGGACCGCGTCGCCGTACACACTGCGGTCGGCGACGGCCTGCTGCTTTGCGTCCTGATGCCGGCCGGTACGCAGGGCCTTGCCCATCGCCGAGACCCGGCCCAGCCTGCCGCGGCGGTTGGTCGTGTAAAAAAACCACGCCCGCTCGAGCATCAGCGTGACCGCGATCACGCTCAGGCCCAGCAACGGCCACATGACCAGCCCACCACGGGCAAAGATCTCGGTGAAGGTTGCGGCAAGCATCGGGCAGATCATGGGTGTTGTCTTAGCTCCCTCTCCCTCTCAGGGAGAGGGCTGGGGTGAGGGTTGGCCGAAGGATATCCAAGTGTTCCCGAAGAGCACGACTCACCCGCTAGTGCAAGCGTTCTCATCGCCAGCTACCCTGCGGTCTCGCAGCCCCGGGGGGGGGGGGCGGGCCCCCCCCCCGCGCGGGGGGGGGGGGGGGGGCGACACAACAACCACCCCCCCGGGCGCCGCCCCCCACACCCCCGGAGGGAAGGCGGGGGGGGGGGGGGGGGGGG
>JBCDHS010000029.1:0-44486 GCA_038749735.1 Planctomycetota bacterium | reverse complement strand
TGCGTACGTACGTACTGCGAGGTCACCTCGAATCGCCCCTCACCCCGTGCCACGCGATCCGGGGCGTCGAAGTTCACCTGATCGAACACCTTTTCGACAATCGTCATCAGCCGGCGGGCCCCGATGTTCTCCATCTGCGCATTCGCCTGGGCCGCGAGTTCGGCGATCGCCTCGATGCTGCCCGGGTTGAAGACAACCTCCAAGCCCTCGACGCCCAAGAGGGCCTGCTGCTGGCTGGTGAGTGCGGCCTTGGGCTCGGTGAGGATGCGGATAAAGTCGTCCTTGCTCAGCGGGCTCAGTTCGACACGGATGGGGAAGCGGCCCTGCAATTCGGGCATCAGGTCGCTGACCTTGGCGAAGTGGAATGCCCCGGCGGCGATGAAGAGGATGTGATCGGTGTGGACGACGCCGTGCCGGGTATTCACCGCCGAGCCCTCGACGATCGGCAGCAGGTCGCGCTGCACGCCCTGACGCGAGACATCCGGCGAGCCCTTGCCCCCGGCCGAACCCTCGGGGGAGGCAACCTTATCGATCTCATCGAGGAACACCATCCCCGATTGCTCGGTGCGGGTGATGGCCTCGGCAATGATCTTGTCTTCATCCAGCAGCTTCTCGGTTTCCTGCTCGATCAGCACGCGACGCGCATCGGCAACCTTCATCCGCCGACGCTTGGACTGCTCGGGGATCAGCTTCTCGAACATGTCCGACATGGACGGGTCCATCTGATCCAGGCCCATGTTGGCAAACATCACCGAAGTCTGCGGCCTCGTGGTGACCGTGAGCTCAACCTCCCGGTCGTCCAGGGCACCGGACTCGACCTGTTCACGCAGCTTCTCCCGGGTGCGCTGCCTGCGCTCGATCGAGTCCTCGGCATCGACCCAGCCGGAGGGTTGCCCGCCTTCCTGCTCGTTTCTGGCCGGAGACGGCTGGGCTGGTGCCTCTGGCTCGGACCCGGGCAAGAGCAACGAGACGAGCCGGTCGTTCGCGGCTTGCTCGGCCTTTTCCGTGACGATCTGGGCCTGCTCGGTGCGGACCATCGAGATGGCCTGGTCCAGCAGGTCGCGGATCATGGATTCGACATCCCGGCCGTGATAACCGACCTCGGTGAACTTGCTGGCCTCGACCTTGACGAAGGGGGCGGCGGTGAGTCGGGCCAAGCGGCGGGCGATCTCGGTCTTCCCGCAGCCGGTGGGCCCGGCCATGATGATGTTCTTGGGGTAGACCTCGCGGGCGACCTCATCGCCCAGCCGGCGTCGCCGCCAGCGGTTGCGGATCGCTACGGCGACGGCGCGTTTGGCCTCGTGCTGGCCGATAATGTGCTGGTCCAGGGCCTGGACAATCTCTCGGGGGGTCAGGTCGTGCATGGGCGGAGCATCCTAGCCGGATCATCGGGCCTTTCCCAATCCATACCAACGATACAGACCGGACCCGGTGCCTCGCTGTCTCTCTGCCCGGTTGCTTGGGGTGGGTCCACATCTATCGACCAGTCAATCTGGGGTAGGGCTAAACCTATGCCCGGTCCCGGTCGATGTTCAGAGTGCAGCAATCTGCGCAGCCATGTTTGGCCGTTGCGCAGCCGGGCAGAATACGGAGGCAGAAACCGCAAGATGGCTTTCGGCATCAGTAAAACCCGCATCTCCCCGATCGCGATCGACTTCGGCGGCGACACGCTGAAAGTGATGCAGGTCCAGGTGTCCGCCGAGGGTGTCCAGCTCGTTGCGGCGGGCTCGGCCGTGGTCCCGGAAAAGGCACGGGTTGACCCTGCGACAAGGATGTCGTTCGTTGCCGAGGCTCTGCGTGACCTGCTCAAGCAGCAGCCCTTTAAGGGCCGGCGGGCCATCTGTGGGATCCCCGCGTTCCAGACCATGGTCAACACCTTCGAGCTTGCCGGGGGTGAGGCAGATGACATCGACGCCCAGGTCAACCTGCATATCCAGACCGTGCTGGGTAAAGACCCGTCCCGCCTGGTCATCCGTAACCTGTTCATCGACAAGGTCATCCGCGACGGAACAACACGCCAGCGTGTGCTCTGCATCGCCGCCCCCCGCAACGCCGTGATGCGTTACATCGAACTGGCGAGCCAGCTCAAGCTCGAGGTCGTCGGCATGCACAGCGAAACCATGTGCATCGCCCGGCCCTTCATCGAGCTCTACAACCGCCGCGAAGAAGACCTGGACACACGGATGTTTGTGGACATCGGCTCGGCGGCGACCAAGATCGTCGTCCTGCACGAGGGGCACATCACCTTCGCCCGCACGCTCCGGGCCGCGGGCGACGAACTGACGCATACCTTCGCCAAGGAAAACGGCCTTGACTTCGCCGAAGCCCGCCTGGCGCGGATGCGCAACGGGGCCGAGGCTTTCAACCCCGACGAGGTCTACGCCAAGGCCGCCGCCGGCGACGCACCCGCCAATTCAAGCTTGGCCGACAGCACCCCGCTGGATTCTTTCGATCTCGACCTGGACGAAGACCAGAGCACCCCGGCCGATACGGGCCTTGTGGCCGAGCGACGCCAGGCGACCGTGTCCTTCGACCCGGCTGAGCGTCCAGAACTGCTGAGCGAAACACTCGACGAACTGGTCGAGGGTATGAGCCTGACCCTGAACTACCTCAAGTCGGCCTGCCCGGACCGGCCGGTCACCAGCATTGTCCTGCTCGGCGGCGAGTCGCGCCAGTCCTCGGTGTCCGGCGTCATCGCACGGTCGACCGGCCTGCCGACGTTTGTGGGCGACCCGCTGGCGCGCGTCGTCCGCACCCCCGGCGTGCAGCCGATCGGGCTTGACATGAAACAGCCCCAGCCCGGCTGGGCCGTGCCCCTGGGCCTGTGCCTGAGCGAGGCCAACCTCTAACCACCCCTTCGTCTCGATCGCGGCCAGGCCGCCACGGAGTGAACCACCATGGGTAAGAACAGCAGCTTCCTCCCCGAAGACTACCTGGAGCGCAAAGTCGCCCGGCGGACCAACCTGATCTGCATCACCCTGTTCCTGGTGATGCTCGCCGCGATCGGCGGGGCGTTCTACGTCCAGGGCCGACAGGACGACTCCACCCGCGGCGAACTGACCCGGGTCAACCTGCAGTTTGGCGAGCGGGCCCAGCAGCTCCGCACCATCGAGCAGCTCCAGTCGCAACAGACCCAGATGGTCGAGAAAGCCAAGATCGTCCGTGAACTGGTCGAGCGTGTCCCCCGCTCCATCATCCTCGCCGAGATGACCAACGCGATGCCAAGCTCGCTGAGCCTGCTCGAGTTTTCACTAGAGAGCAAGCTCGCCCAGACCGCGCCCCGGCCCCGGACCGCGCTCGAGCGTGACCGCCAGCAGCGCAACCGCCGTGACAAAGAAGAAGACGAGAAGGTCGAGATCGTCCCCCGGCTGATCTTCATCGAGATCGAAGGCGTCGCGCCCAACGATACCGACGTTTCGGCCTTCATGGAAAACCTGACGCGCCACCCATTGTTCATCGATGTGGGCCTGGAGTTCAGCCAGGAGTTCCTGATCGAGAAGAACCCGATGCGTAAGTTCCGGGTCACGATGAGGCTCAACCCCGATGTCACGTTCGACTATGCCGCACCCGAGCAGCTCGACCGTGACCTGATGCAGGACCCGCTCGCCGAGCAGATCCAGATCAACCCCGAAGGCGACGTGTCGACCCCCGACCCCGGTGTCGTGATCGTCCCGACCCCCAACGAGTAGCCCCCGACCGCACCGCAGCCCAATACCCCCAAGTCGGGGATGACTGGAGATAACCATGCGATTTGGAATCCGAGAACTGGTGTTTGTGCTCGTGCTGATCGGCATGCCCGCCGCGGCCTACTTCTTTATCTTCCAGCCCAAAAACCAGCTCCAGCAGGAGGGCCGCGCCGAGGTCCAGAGCAAGAAGGCCAAGCTCCAGCAACTGGACCAGGCCACCGCCAAGTTTGTGGACCTGGATCAGGAGATCGATCGGCTGCGGACCGCGATCGAGCTGATCGAGCAGAAGCTGCCGGCCGGTAAAGAAACCTACGTCGTGGTCAACCGGGTTTCCGAGTTGGCGATAGCGCATGACCTGACGGTCAAGTCGATCAAGCCGGAGAAGGTGGTCAGCGCGGCACAGTACGCCGAGCTCCCGATTAAGCTCACGATCGAGGGCGACTTCCGCGGCTTCTACGACTTCCTGCTCGAAGCCGAACGCCTGCCACGGATTACCCAGCTGCCCATGATGGAACTGGAGAAGCTCGACGATCGGGGCGAAGAGGGCAAGATGACCGCCGAGATAACCCTGAGCATCTTTTTTGAGGGCGACCACAGCCTGAGCGCCGACACCGACCGCCGTTAAGCCCCGAGAATTCCGAACGCAGCCCACGGAGCAGACCATGGACTTCCGTACATTCAATGAAGAACCCGAAAACACCGGCCAACCCGAGGGCGAAGAGTCCTCATCCATGCTCAGCACGATCGGGGGCGATACGCAGCCCGAGGGCGAGCCGTTGGGCATGGACGGGCTGGAAACCAAGGCCAAGATCTCGACCAGCACCCTGGCCATCGGCCTGGTGGTTGTGCTGGGTGCCGCGGTATTGTTCGGCATGAAGCTGACGCTGGGCGTTGCCGCCACCGATGAGCAGACCCAGGCCGCGATCCAGGACATCGAGAAGTTCATGATCGAGATGGCCGCCGCCGAGGAGCAGAGCGCCCAAGGCCCGCTGAAGTCGCCGACCGCCGAGAGCGAAAAAGTCTTTGCCCAGCTCAAGCAAGACCCGACGGACCATCAGGTCCCCTCGGAACAGGTCGAGAAGAACCCGTTTGAGCTGGTCGGCATCGTGCGTGATCAGCCCGAGGAAGACGACCCCCAGCCCACCGGGCCGACCGCCGAGCAAATCCTCGACGCCGAGAAGCAACTGGCCAAGCAGCTCACGGTCAACACCATCATGAACGGCAACAACCCGATGGCGTTTATCAACAACGAGATGTACCGCGTCGGCGCACAGATTGATGATTCGATCTTCGTCGTGCATGAAATCGAGCAGCGATCGGTCATCATCCGGTCGGTCGAGAGCGGCAACCTGATCCGCCTGCCTTACGACTAAGACTTGGCATGCTGAGGCAAGGCCCGGCGATCCATTGGGGAGGCAACCCAACGTGAGTGAACAGACCCAGGACAACCCGACCCTGCGCAGCGACCTCGGCTACAACGGGGCCGGCCCCTACGCTGCGGTCGCGACCGGGGAGGCCGAAGAATCTTCAGCGCTAGTCCGGCTCTCGGGCGATCTGGGGGACGCGCTCCTGGCCGCGGGGGTGATTTCGAAGGAGCAGCTCACCAGCGCCCGCAACGTCGCCGGCAAGTCGCCGGGCCGACGGCTGGCCGACATCTTCTTTGAAGTGGGCGTGGATCAGGAGGCCATGCAGAAGGTCGTCGCCGCGATGGCGGGCCTGCCGTTTGACCGGTTCGATTACGACACGATCGAGTCGATCAAGCAGCTGGAATCGCTGGGGGTGGACTACTGCCTGAAGCACGGCATCGTCCCGATCCGTCCCGCCGGCCGAAGGCTGGTCGTTGGGATCGTGTACACCGATGACCTGGTCCTGATTGAAGAGGTCCAGATCAAGCTCGGCCACAGCGTGAAGTGCGTGGTCGTCACCCCCGGCGACATCGCCGCGATCGCCGAAGCCCACCGCGAGGGGCGTTCCGACGAGAACGAGGTCGGCGTCGATGAGATCATCGGTGATATCGAGGAAGACGACGTCGAGCTCGTCCAGAGCGACGACGAAGACCTGGACCTGGAAAAGCAGGCCGGCGAGTCCCCCGTCATCCGCTTTGTGAATTACCTGATCTACACCGCGGTGAAAGAGGGTGCCTCGGACATCCATATCGAGCCGCAGGAGAAGAAGCTGCAGATCCGCTACCGGATCGACGGCGTGCTGTTCGACGCGATGAACCCGCCCAGCCATATGAAAAACGCGGTCGTCTCGCGCCTCAAGATCATGGCGAACCTGGATATCTCCGAGCGTCGGATCCCGCAGGACGGGCGCATCCGCGCGATGGTGCACGGCCGCAAGCTCGACCTGCGTATGTCGACCCTGCCGATGGTCCAGGGCGAGAAGGTCGTGCTGCGTATCCTCGACACGCGCTCGATCCAGGTGGACCTGGACGACCTGGGCATGGCCGACGACATGCTCATGATGTGGAAAAATCAAATCAAGCAGCCGCACGGCATCGTGCTCGTCACCGGGCCGACCGGCTCGGGTAAGACGACCACGCTCTACTCCTCGCTGGGACAGATGGACCGGCAGAAGCTGAACGTCTCCACGGTCGAAGACCCGGTTGAGTACCACTTGAATGGGATCAATCAGACCCAGGTCCACGAGTCGATCGGGATGTCCTTTGCTGCGGCCCTGCGGGCGCTCTTGCGTCAGGATCCGGACGTGATCATGGTCGGTGAGATCCGCGACGGCGAGACCGCCCGCATCGCCATCCAGGCGTCGCTGACCGGCCACCTCGTGCTCTCCACGCTGCACACCAACGACGCCCCCTCGGCCGTCACACGGCTGATCAACATCGGCGTCGAGCCCTACCTCATCGGCTCGGCCCTGAACGCGGTCATCGCCCAGCGGCTGGTCCGTCGCATCTGCAACCACTGCAAGACCCAGGTCCCGCCGGACGACTTCGTCGCCGAGCACCTGCAGATGCAGGGCATGCCGATGGAAGAGGTCTGGGTCGGCGCCGGCTGCGACAAGTGCCGCTCCACCGGCTATTCCGGTCGGGTCGGCCTGTACGAGATGCTCATCCTTAACGACGTGCTGCGTGACCGAATTGCCGGCAACCCCAACGTGACCGAGTTCCGCCGGATGGCCGTTGAGAGCGGAATGAGCACCCTGCGCGACGACGGCTTTTCCAAGGTCGCCCAGGGGCTGACCACCGTTGAAGAAGTGCTGCGTGTAACCGAGTCTTGAGCGAAATCAGGCGGCGATCAGCGGTGCCGCACCTTGCGCCGCCGTTCGCTTCAAGCCCATGACCTGGTCGTAGATCGATGCAACGCGTTGCATCCGCAGCTTAAAGTCGTAGCGCTCAAACAACTGCTCACGGGCCCGTTGCAGCATCTGCTCGCGTTCAAGGGTGTCGCGCAGCAGCGGGGCGACCTGGCCCGGCCACTCGGCCTCGTTCTGTGACAGAAGCACGCCGGCGTCGCCCTGGGCCAGCACCCCGGGCACCGCGCCGACCCGCGTCGCCGCGACCGGGACACCCACCGCCATCGCCTCCAACACCGCGTTGGGTAGCCCCTCGGTGTGGCTGGTCAGCAGCAGGGTGTCCATCGCTTCGAGGATCGGTTGGACCTGTGTTTGCCAGCCCCACCATTGGATGCAGCTTGAAACGCCCAGCTGTTCGGCTTGAGCCTCCAGCGCCGCCCGCTGCGGGCCATCCCCAACCAGATGCAGCCTCGCCGATGGTTCGGTCTTGATAAGTCGCTTTATCATCGTGACCGCGCGATCCACCCCTTTTTCCGGGCTGAACCGGCTGACGACAACAAGGTGAGGCCCTGTCGTATCGATCCCATATTCGGCACGCGCCCGAGCCGTCGATCGTGCACGCTTTGCCTGGTCCAGTTCAATGCCGTTAGGCAGATCAACCAATCGGCCGGGGTTGACCCCGCGCTCGGCGCAGTGACGCACCAGCAGCGGGCTGACCGCCAGGACCTGGTCGTAGCCAAGCAAGGCCAGGTCGTTGAGTTTTGCGTAGAGCTTGGTCCGCCAGGTCTCCCGGGTAAAGCCGTGCACGGTCGTGACTAGTTTCATCGGGTGGTGCCGGCGAATCAGCAGGCCCAACAGGTCGGTCTTGTAGTCGTGGCTGTGCCAGATATCAATGTGCAGACGGCGGCAGAGGTCGAGCAACAGGCCAAACGCCCGGCGATCGATCGCGCCCCGCTCGGGGATGGCGTGGAAGGCCATGCCCTGTTCACGGGCGGCCCGCCTCAGGCTTTCGATCCCTAGATCGTTGGCCGGGTAGAGGTAGGCAGCCGACACATGGTATTGACCACGGTCCAGGTACTTGGCACTGCGGAGGATCGTCTTGTCGGGACCACCCCCCGAGCCGGTCACGACACGCGCGTGCAGGACGTTTACCGGCCTAATCATCGCTCGGCCTCCTCAGGTTTCTCCACACGATAGCGCATCAACGCCAAGGTGCCGGCCCCGGCGAGTACGGCCTGGACCGGGGCGATCGGCCAGCGGAAGCGTTCTAGCCCATTGGTCTGCGTCGCAAAGACAAACCCCGCGATGACCAGGCTCAAGAAGAGCACCTCGACCCGTCTGCCACGCCGCCAGAAGACGATGACCCCGGTCAGCGCCGTCAACAGAAATGCCAGATTGAACAGCATCCAGGCCAAAGGCACCAGCATCAACGGGTTAGCCAGCAGGGCACCGACATCGCCGGAGAGCACCCGGCTGCGCAGGCCGGTAGATTCCCACGGCTTGCCGGTCAGCCCGCCGACCTCGGTCATCGAGTGGTCGGTGAAGAACTTCACCCCGCTGCGGGCGAGCAGTGTCGCATAGAGGGCGGGGTCTTGGCCGATGCGTTGGGTCGCCAGTTCACGCGCGGTGCTATAGACGCTTTGATCGACGGACGCGGACGCCGTCAGCGTTGCCATCTGCTGCTCGACCGCCTCGGGCCAGTCGGCCGAGTGGTCCTTGCCCTGCTTGGTCAGGTCGAGGTACGCGGCGGTGTAGAACCAGGCGTTAACATCCGGCACCGTGCTGAGCTTGGGGCCATAGCCTACGGCGTGGTTGCGTGCGATCCATCCAGAAAGAGGCAAGGCGACCAACGCGCCAAAAAGCAGCGCGTACGCCACCCGCCGACCTAATCCCGGCGATAAAACGTCTGCCGCCGACTCGGCTATCCGGCGGTAGGGCAGCAGCAGCACAACCCCTGCTAGAGGGATGATGACAATCGCGATCGGCCGGACCAGTGCGGCGGCGGCGACCGTAACCCCGAGCAAGGCGACGGGTTGCCAGCGGCCCGTCCGCCGAGTGTAAAGCAGCAGCGCGATGCTCAGCGTGAGCAGGAACGTGAAGAGGCACTCGCTGAGGATCAGGTTGCACTCGACGATGCTGCCGGGGTTGACCGCAAAGAGCAGGGCGGCAGCCGCGGCCACCTTGGCCCGGTGGGTGACCATCCAGGCGATCCAGCCGACCAGCCCGATGGTCAGCGCACCGAGGATAACCTGCATCAGCAAGACGCTGTGTAGTCCCAGGCCAAGCAGATCAAAGATGGCGAGCAAGGCTGGGTAACCCGGCGTCCGAAACCCTTCGGCATAGATCCCCGTGGCGACCTCGGCGGGCCCCTGGCCCAGTCCATCACGTAGCCGACTCAAGGGGATGTGGACGAGTCCGGAATCTTCCTCGGCCAGGCCGAACGCGCCGGTTGTCGCCAGGTTATGCCCCAGATCAAGATACCGCTGCGAATCGCCGACCATTGCCCGGCTCGGGTCCTGCCAGCCCGATACCGCGAACAGCCCTGCCCGCAAGACAAGACCCAATAGCATCACGAACAGAACGAGCTTGACCGCACTGCCCACGGCGGAAAGTGATGTGGCCTTGTCGTCGGCCAGGGTCGGGATGTGGGGGAGGGAGAAGATCGTCATAGCATGAATCCCGGGCAGGTCGCGCAGGGGTTGTCCTCCGACTGTTCGTGGGTCAGCCGGCGTTTGAAGCTGCGGCGGGCCAATCGGTATCGCTCGCTGTTCCAGACCTTCTTGAAGGGCTGGGCGGTGACATCGCCCATGTCTTCGCGTGGCTCGAAGGAGCCACAGCAGGTCGCGACGGTGCCGTCCCAGTTGATCACGCTCTGCCGCCAGGGCCAGGAGCAGTTGTAGGTCTTGCTGCCGTTGAACCGCTCGCCGCGCATCTCGCCGGTCTCACGGACCTCGTCGTAGGCCGGCAGCACGTAGTCCTTGTTCTCCGGCAGCCAATGCTCGAGATGCTCTTTGGTCTTCTTCTTTAGAAGGTCGTCGGCCAAGCCGAGCGGCTGGAGCTTCTTGTCCTTGTCCAGGAACCTGAGGTTCATCGACGCGGTCGAGAACACCGGCTTGCAGCCCAGTTCCCCGGCAAGCCGACGGAACTCTTCGACCTCGTGCTCGTTGTGTTTGGTGACGACGTAGTTGAGCTGGATCGCCGGGGTGCTTGAACCCAGCCTTTTCTTGGTCTCGACGATGTGTCGGACCTTCTCGATCGCGCTGCCAAAGTCCTTGCCGGGCTGGTAGATCGCGAACGTCTCCTGAGAAGCGCCGTGGATCGAGCAGGTCAGCATGTCCAGGCCCGACTCGATCAGCCGGGTCGCGTCGTCCTTTTCGGCGAGGCTGCCGTCGCGCTGCTTGCGTGGCTCGATCTTGAAGCCGTGGAGGTTGGAACTGATGTAGGTCCAGATGCCCCGGTCGTGGGCGTAGCCGATCATCTCGTAGATGTCCGGCGCAACCAGCGGGTCGCCCCACATCGACAGGTCCAGGGCGAAGAGGTGCCAGCGGACCTCGTCGATCAGCGCCTTGAACTTCTCGCCCTCCATCCGCCCCTTGCGTCGGCCACGCAGGCCCAAGCCGGTCGGGCAGAGTTGGCAACGGGTGTTGCAGATGTTGGTCGACTCGATCTTCATCTTGTATGGCCGGCCGATCAGCCGTTCACGTTTGAGGAAGAACTCGAGGTTGACGATCGTCGAGTTGATCGCCTTGCGCACGGTGATGTATCGGCGGTTGCGCCAGACCCAGAAGACACCCCGGGCGAAGAAATCAACCGTTCCGGTGAGACCGTTGACCAGCCTGCGCGTCCGGTGGCGACGTTTCCACCGGTCCGTGGTGGCAACGGCCTGAGCCAGTCGGCGGTCGAGGGTGCTGGAAAGAGCAGTCACAAAGGGATTCCTTATGCAGCGCGTGAGCTGGGGGTCGGCGGCGGGGCGAGCTGATGCGGCGGCGCGTCGTCCTCATCCTCATCCTCGTCTTCCCCGTGGCTCACGCCGTCTTTGATGCGGTCGAGGTAGCGCTGCACGGCAACCGGGGCCAGGCCCGACATCGCGATCAAGAGCCAGGGCAGTTCCACCAGCTCGACCGAGAGGAACATCCCGGTCAGCGCGAACATGACCAGGCTGGTCTGCAGCGCCATGCAGAAGGTGCCCGCCGAGTGGACACGGGCGACGACTGAAGGGTCCGGGTCGTAGTCGCCATCTTCGATCTCCTGCGTCTGATCTAGGCAAGCTTTCCTTGCTCGGCTCAGGCCGAGGTACCCCACCCCCAACATCCCGACGTAACAGGCTGCGGCGGGGATGCCCGAGTCCGCGGCGACCTGCAGGTACTGGTTGTGGATCGTCCGCCCGGCGCGGTCGGCCCCGTAGTTCTGGCTGTAGTAATTCGAGTTGCGGATGCCCTTGCCCAGCAGCGGGGAGGCCCAGGCCATGTCCCACGCCGCGGACCAGGACTCGAAACGAAGCTGGGCGGACTCGTCCTGGCGGAAGTTGCCGGTGGACTGGAACCGCTCGCGGATCTCCGGCCCGGCCATCACGCTGATCCCGATCAGCACCGCGACGGCCATGGCCCCGGCCTGGAACCTGGGGCGGTGGTGAAGCACGATCCAGACCAGACCCGCGGCCGCCGCCAACATCGCCCCGCGTGAATAGGTCATCATCACCGAGTGGATCAACAACACCCCGATGAGCGCCGCGATAGCCCGGCGAACGGTTATCCACGTCTCGCCCTTGGCCGCAAACAACCAATACGCAAAAGGGATCCCCAGCGCCAGGAGCATCCCGGCCCCGTTGTTGTCCAGGCCGCCGTAGCCCTTGTGGTAGATGTCTAGCCGCCCGCCGTTCATGAAGTAGAGGTAGTTGACCTCGTAGGCTATGTAGCCCAGGCATAACACGATCATCAGACCCATGGCCTGGACCTGCCAGAGCCGCTGGATCACCAGCGTGGCCAGGAACATCATGAGGAAGACCTTGCCGTACTCTTCGGCCCAGTAGCCCGCGACACGGGTGTTGAAGGCGGTCAACATACTCATCAGCATCAGGGCGGCATAGACCCCCACGAGGATGATGACCTTGTTAACCTTGACGTTGCGGATCAGGGTTGGCAGGTGCAGGGCCGTCGCGACCAGGGCGACAAATGCGGCGGTCAGCGACCAGCGGACATCGGGCGTCCCGGACAGCGCCCAGTGCCAGAGGTACTGCGGCCGAAGTGTCGCCAAGCCGTAATAAAGCAGGACCCCCCAGAACGGCGCGGCGATCGCGGCTGAGCTGCCCAAGGCCGTGAGGGTCAGCAGAAAGAAGAAGTGTTTCATTGGCGTGCCGTGCATGGCCGTTGTTGATCGCGCCCATCAACCTCAGGATATACTTCGACCATTACCCGGCTGTCGCTACTGGTATCAAGCAAGCCGGCCGCTTATCGGGCCCTGCGTCGAGCGGTCGTCGTGCGGCTTCTTGCCATCCGATACCAACACCCATGGAACCAGACATGAAGCCGGATACGGGCATGGGGCCACGCACCTACCTCGGGCTGCTCCTGGCCATCACACTGCTGGCGCTGGGGCTGCGGGTGGGGATGGCCGAGGCCTTCGTCGGCTTGTCCAGCCCGCCGGACCTCAGCGCCAGCCCGGACCAAGGCGAGTACGACCTGATCCTGCGGAACATGATCGCGGGCCACGGCTACGCAAGGGCCCCGGGGCAGCCGACCGCACGTCGTGCCCCCGGCCTGGCTTTCACGCTGTATCCGATCTACGCACTAACTCATGGCTCGTACGCCGCGGCACGGATCCAGATCGCGCTGATGTCCGCGGCCACCTGCCTGCTCGTTGGGCTGATCGCCACGAACCTGGCCACTCGCCGCGCCGGGCTGATTGCCGCGGGCCTGCTTGCGCTCTATCCCGGGCACGCCTACTACGGGATGCACCTGCTTAGTGAGGGGCCTTTCGCCTTCTACCTTGCCTGGGCGGTGCTCCTCACTCTCGTTGCGATGCGACGCAGCGGTCTGGCCTGGTACGCGGGGGCGGGGATGGTTTGGGGCATGGCGGTGCTGACCAAGCCGCAGTTTGTGCTGCTCGGGCCATTGGCGGGCCTTGTTGCCCTGGGATACGCCCTGTGGCGTTGGGAGTGGCGGCCGGTCGCGGCGGTGGCGGTGTGCGGGCTGGCCGGGGCGATGCTGGTCACGCCCTGGATCATTCGCAACGCGGTCGTGATGGATAGCCCGGGGCTGTCCACCATCGGTGGGTATACGCTCTGGGCCGGCAACAACCCGGTCAGCTACGACGACCCGCAGTGGCGCGGCCGGGGGCTACCCACCAGCCAGATCGAATCGGCGATGGGGGTCCGACTTCCCGAGGGCGAGGCCGCATCGGATGCGCAGGCCAAGGCCTACGCCAAGCAGTTCCTGCGTGAGCACCGCGCCGACCTGCCCGCGCTGGCCGGCTGGAAGCTCTACCGCCTGGTCACACCTTTTCAGCCCAGTGACAACCGAGTGGTTTATTGGGCCGAGGCGTTTTCCTGGATCGCGCTCGCGCCGTTTGTGGCCCTCGGCTGGTGGCAGGGGATACGTCGGCTCCCACGCGAAACCGTGCTGATGCTCGGGCCGGTCGTGATCACCCTGGCGGTGACGGTGGTGTATATGGCCATCATCCGCTACCGCAACGCCCTGCTCCCGGTGCTGGTGCCCTTCGCGGCGATCGCGATCGAGTTGGGCTGGCGCTGGGCCGCGACCCGCCTGGGCCGACCTGAAGCGTCAGCGCCATATCAGCTTGAGCAAGATCCCATGCTGCGCCGGCGTGCCGCCTAGCACCCGGCCAAGCGACTTTCTCATGTATATTGCCCGGCATGCAAGAGCCGCTGTTTACCCTGATCGTCCCCGCCTATAACGAAGAGGGCGCGATCCTGGAAACCATCCAGTCGCTGCGGGGTTACCTGGTCGATGCGGGGCCTTACGAACTGCTGGTGGTCAACGACGGCTCGTCGGACCGCACCCGCGAGATCCTGGAGCAGGCCGCCGAACAGGACAGCGGGCTGACCGTCTACCACCACTCGCGCAACAGCGGCTACGGCTCGGCGCTGAAGACGGGCATCCGCCGCGCCCGGGGCACCTACATCGTGATCACCGACGCCGACGGCACGTACCCCAACGAGCGGGTGCCGGAGCTGGTCAGCAAGTGCGCCGAGGGCTGGGACATGGTGGTCGGCTCACGCACCGGCGATGATGTGACCTACCCGCTGATCCGCAAGATCCCCAAGGTCTTCCTCAAGGCCTACGCGTCATGGATTGCCCGCCAGCCGATCCCCGACATCAACTCGGGCCTGCGCGTGTTCCGCCGGGAGCTGGCCGAGCGCTACCTGCACATCCTGCCCGGTGGGTTCAGCTTCACCACGACGATCACCCTCGCGATGCTCACCAGCTACCGAAAGGTCCTGTTCGTGCCGATCGCCTACCACCCGCGCATCGGCAAGAGCAAGATCAAGCCGATCCGCGACACGCTGAACTTTGTCCAACTCATCGCGCGGACGGGGATGTACTTCGCGCCGCTGCGTGTTTTCTTCCCGGTCATTGTGCTGGCGGCGTTCGCGACGCTGGTCAGTTTTGGCTTCGATGTGTTTGGCGATGACGGGCCGAACGTGACCGATAAAACGATCGCCTTGTTCATCTTGACCCTCAATTCCGGGATGTTTGCGCTGCTGGCCGACATGATCGATAAGCGCAGCGGCTGACCTATCCCGGAAGCTAGCAACCTGTTGGCCCGGGCCTCCATGAGACGAGGCGTGCCCTGATCCGCGGCGCTGCGCGGAGTTTGTTGCAATGGCCGGCCAGTGGTTGACCGCTACCTCACAACGCACGATCGTCCCGCCGGTCACGGCCAGCCCGGCGCTGACGATGACCCGCCGGTTTATCCAGGGTTTTGGTGGGCTGCTGGTGATCGCGTTGGCGGCGTCGATGCCGTGGGCAGAGTTCGATGAATCCGGCATCTGGGTCGGCTCGGTCGCGATGCCCATGTCCGTTCTGGCCGGGCTGGCACTGACGATCATGGTCGGGCTCAGCTTCCTGTCGATCTCAACCTGGGGCTTGGTCCGCCGACTCAAGACATCGACCCGGTTGTTCTGCCTCGCGGCGCTTGCCATCGGGGCCTTCTCCATCGCCGGGATCGAGTATGGCTACCTGCGGACCGACGGTCTGTCGGCCTACGAATACCGGCCCGCCGTGCGGATGCTTGGCTACGCGATCGGCATTCTGCTGCTGGCCTGTGCGGTGCCCGAGGAGGCGGGCTTCCGCGTGGCTTTGTGGATCAAGTACCACCGACCGCGCCGACGCAGCGTGATGATCGCGGCGCTGATCGTGACCGGCGCGGGGGCCGTCGTCGGCAAGCTGGTCCTCGACGGCATGCCGCACATCATCGACGGCACCGCCTATCTGCTCGAGGCCAGGACGCTCTGGTCCGGCAGTCTGACCCTGGACACCCCGCGGTATCCCGAACTGTTTGCCGGGGAATTGCCGGCGTTTCGAACGACCGATCAAGGGTATTTCGCCAAGTACCCGGTGGGCTGGCCCCTGGTCCTGGGCCTGTTTGACACCGCGGGTGTGCCTTGGCTGGCGGCACCGGTTTTGGCCGGGGGGTTGGTCTGGGTCACGTTCTTTACCGTTCGCCAACGTGGGGATGAGGGCTTAGCCGCGGCTTCGGCGGTGGTAGCGGGTTTGTGCCCCTGGCTGTGGTTCAATGCCGCGACGATGATGTCGCACCTTGCATCGGCGGTCTGGCTGCTGCTGTTCCTGTGCCTGCTCCTGCGCGGGGTGAAGCAGCAGCGGGCGGGCTGGTTCCTGCTGAGCGGCCTGGCTTTGGGTATGGCGATGCTGACGCGGCCGGCGGATGCCGCCTTCTTCGCACTGCCTGCACTGGGATATGCGTTGGCGAAGTTTGTGCAGTCACCCAAAGCCTGGCTCTGGCGGATGCCCCTGTTGCCGCTGGGTGCTCTGCCGCTCGTCGCGGCATACTTCTGGATCGGTCGGCGGCAGCGGGGCACGCCGGGTAGTAGCGGTTCCAACTACGGAGGCAGCCATCTCGACGCGCTGCTGGCTCAGATGCCTCATTCCCCTGGCCATGCCCTGGTCTGGCTGCAGGAGAGTTGGGCCGGCCTAAGCGGGCAGTGGCTGGCCGGGGCGCTGCCCGCCGGCGTGCTCATCGTCTGCGGACTCTTTTTTGGGCGAAAGTACACACGCGGGCAGGGATTGCTGCTGGCGTGCTCGGCGTCGCTGCTGCTTTGTTACATGATCTTCGTCTTCGGCGGTCGCGCCTGGGTCGGACCACGCTGGTACGTGCCGCTGATCCCCGGCGGGGCGGTGCTGATCACCGCGGGTCTGCTCGCCGCGGCGCAGACGGCCCGGATCGCCTGCGCCGAGGGGGTGCTTGCCGCGGGGTACCTGCGGGCGTTGGCCGTTGCGTCTTTGGTCGCCCTCGGGGTTGTGTTGCCGATCCGCTTGATCGAGCTTCGGCTCGACCCGCCGCATGGTATTGACGGCCGAGTTGTCGCCGCCGTTGAGTCGGCCGGTCTTGAGCAGGCCGTGGTTGCCCTGCCGGTCGAGGGGCTGGTCCCCGGGACCACCCGCCCGCACTACAAGCGCGGCATCGCCGGGATGTGGTCGATGCGGGCCCCATTCGAGGACAGCCCGGTGATCTACATCCGTGCGATCGAGGGATGGGAACACCTGGCTAAGGAGAGTTGGCCCAATCGTGACCTCTACTACATGAACGATATCGAGGGCGACTACCGCCTGATCCCGGTCATCATTGAGCAAGCCTACGTGCAACACACCACGGAGCCCTTACCATGACCCAGGCCTTGGCCCACCAGCCCCCTGCCGCCACCGGCCGTGAACAACGGGACCGCGCGCTCTTTGACGGTATCGCCGAGCACTACACCCGCAAGGACCTGCACCCATCGGCGCGGATCGCCCGGCAACAGCGATTGCTGCAGACCCTGGCCGCGGCCCCGCTGCCCCGGAAGCCCTCGATCCTCGAAGCGGGCTGCGGCGCGGGCTTCTCCGCGCGTTATCTTGAAGGGCGCTTTAGCCGGTTCGCAGGGATCGACTATGCAGATAATCTGATCCATGCCGCCCGCCGGCACAACGCGGTGCCCAACGCCTCGTTCCTGACGGCCAATATCAAACAACTTGATCTCGAAGAGCAGTTTGATGCAGTGGTCATGATCGGCGTGCTGCACCACCTCGACGACATGCCCGCGGCGGTCGAGTCGCTGGCCCGCGTCCTCAAGCCCGGCGGCTGGCTCCTGGCCAACGAGCCCCAGCCCGGCAACCCGATGATCAGGCTGGCCCGTGGCATGCGGAAGCGGATCGACCGGGGCTACTCCGACGAGCAGGACCAGTTGTCTTCCGGAACCCTCTGCCAACTCTATCGTGATGCCGGTCTCGAGGATGTCAACACGGTCCCCCAGGGGTTTATCAGCACACCCTTGGCGGAGGTCGCGCTCGAGCCCACGATGATCACCCGCCCGCTTGCAAAACTAGCCTGTCGGGTTGATCGTGGGCTGGAACGGCTCGGGCCCGGCCTGCTTCGCCGCCTGAGTTGGAACCTCGTCGCGGTGGGACGCAAGCCTTGACCGCCCAGCCCGCCAACCCGCCCCTCATCGGCCAGGCACTACGATTCGGCCTGCTCAGCGCGATGAGCTTTACGCTCAACCTCGGGGTGACCGTCGCCGCCACCGAACTGCTGGGTCTGTCCAGCTTCATCTCGGTCGCTTTGGCGATGGTCCTCACCACGCTGAGCAACTTCCTGATCCTGAGATATTTTGTCTTCCCCGGGGCTGGCCAGGGCTGGTGCCAGCAATTCAGCGGTTTTGTCGCCTCGATCGCCGGCTTCCGATTGGCAGAATATCTCGCCTTCGCTGCGCTGCACGGCGGGCTGGGTTGGCACTATCTGCCGGTCTATGCCTCGGTCCTGATCGTGTCGCTGGTCGGCAAATTCCTGCTGCTCCGCAAGACGGTCTTCCGTCCATCGCCGGCTCATGCCGCACCAGGCCGCGGGGACGCGTTGCTGTCAACCAGCCTGGACTGAGGGCGGTGCGGCTACTTAAGCAGGAAGAACAGGATCAGCCCAACCGCGAGGAGATTTGCCGCGAGCAGGGCCCAGACCATCGGGCTGATACCGCCGCGGCTGGGGACCTGTCCGGTCGGTTCGACATCGTCGAAGGCAGAGATTGGCTGAGGGCGAGCCGACGCCTCGGGGGCGGAGGGTGCGAACTCGATCGATGCGCCGGTGGGCTTTGAGGCCGCGACCGGCCCGGGCGTGCGTGGCGCGGGCATCGGCGAGTTGAGGTCGCCGCCGAGGTCGAGCACCTCAGCCAGCAGGTCACCGGGCTTGCTAGGCCGACTCTCACGAGCAGGCCCCGACCGTCCCGACCCTGCGGCCGATCCGGGTTCGGGCGGCGGTGGGGGGGCTTCGCCGCGCAGCTCCGCCTCGAGTACGCCCTGGGCCCGGGCGGCCTCTTCGTCGGTTTTGTAGGCCAGCCCGAGTTCGTTGCGGTTGCGCACCTCGGTAAAGACAGCGCTGCACACGCCGCAGCGGCTGTCCATTGGGCTGACATGAGCCCCGCACTGATAACAATACCCGATCAGGTGGGAGACACCGGGGACGTTGCGAGCGATCGACCAAAACTGCTTGGTGGTCGGGCCGCGCATCACGGTCTTGGACTTGAGGTTGCCGCTCTGGGCCATCTTCTTGATGATGTCGTAGCTGCAGCCGGGGCGGAAGGGGTTGTTTTTGTCCCGGATATACCAAGGCCCCATCGCGATCTGCGTGGCACGTCGGCTCAACGGCTCGAACAGGCCCTGGCAGACCTGGCAGCGATCCCCCCCGAACTGGGCGTGGCCGCAATACGGGCAGAGAACGAGTTTATCGTTGGCCTCGGCGGTCTCAGACATGAAAAAACTCCGTTACTGACAAAGGCCCCAGCCATTGACACACCCGACAAGCGGGCCTAGTTTCTGGCCATGCGTTTCGCAATAACTATCATAACGCTTTTGCCCCTGCTATCCTTCTCGGGTTGTCGGTCTGCCTCAAGCAGCACCGCCTCCCCGGCTGGACCGGCGGTGACGGACTTAGCACCAACCGAGCCACAGCGGATCATCGGCTATATCAACGGCAAGCCGATCTCGCGGGACGATATCTACCGTGTGATGGCCCCCCAGCTCAGCGGCGAGGCGCTCGCGGAGGTCGCGCTGGACCGCTTGCTGTCTCAAAGGCTCGCGGAGCAAGGCTTGGCGATCGATGCTGGGGCGATCGAATCCGAACGGCTCAAACTCGTACAGAGCCTTTCCGATGACGAGAACCAGGCCGCCGGCATGCTCGACCAGATGCGAGAGCAAAGGGGCCTGGACGACGCTCGTTTTCAGGCGATGCTGCAACGCAATGCGGCCCTGCGTGCGCTGATTCGCGAAGAGGTGCGGGTCGCCGACGCCGCGGTGAGGCAGGCCTACGAGCTCGCTTATGGCCCCCGCTACCGCGTCAGGCTACTGGTGACACCGACCGCGGCAGGGGCAACCCGGGCGCGTCAGGCCGCGCTTGGTGGAGAGAGCTTTAGCACCCTCGCCGCACGCCTTTCCACGGACACAAGCAGGGCCCAGGGCGGGCTGCTCTCGCCGATCAGCCCGGCCGACACCAGCTACCCCAAGGTCATCCGCGACAGCCTGCCGAGCTTGAGCACGGACAGCCCGGAGGACAAACTCAGCCCGGTCCTCGCGCTGGACACCGGTTTTGCCCTGCTCTATCTCGAACAAGTCATCGCGGCGAAGGACACGCCCTACGAACGTGTGGAAGCGGAACTCCGCAACGCCGTCCGGCTTCAGCTTGAACGCGTCCAGATGCAGCAGCTGGCCCGCTCGCTCCTGGAACAGGCCAACATCATCGTCCTCGACCCGATCCTGAAGCCGGGCTGGGAACGCCAACTCCAAGCCATCCGACGCGGTGGCGGGTGATCGGGACAAAATCTCCAACACCGTGGGTTTATCTTCCTCCAGGTCTGGCGCAACGGTAAAGGTGGTTAAACTCTTGGGCTTGCCCCCGCCGACACGGGGTATTGAGCCAAGGCCCTACCCGACGACCGACAGGACCCGCCATGGACATCAAGGTCGCCAGCCGGATTGAACGCCTGCCCCCCTATGTGCTGGGCCGGCTTAAGCAGATGATCTACGACCGCCGCAAGGCCGGTCACGACGTCATCGACATGAACATGGGCAACCCGACGGATGCCCCGCCCGACCCGGTGGTGGAGAAAATCCGTGAGGCGGTACTCGACCCGCGCAACAGCCGGTACTCGGTCTCGGCAGGGGTGTACAACCTGCGGCGGGATATGGCGCTGAAGTACAAGCGGAAGTGGGGCGTCGAACTCGACCCTGACACCGAGGTCATCGCGACCATCGGCAGCAAAGAAGGCTTTAGCCACATGTGCCTGGCCCTGCTGGGCCCGGGTGATACCGCCGTCGTCGCGGACCCGGCCTTCCAGATCCACACCTACGCCGTGATCCTCGCCGGCGCATCGACCGTTTCGGTCCCGCTGGGCAACGACGACGCCTTCCTCGACCGGATCGATCACACGCTCGACACCCTGACGCCCCGGCCTTCGGTGGTCATCCTCTGCTACCCGCACAACCCCACCGCCATCACCGTCGAGCCGGCCTTCTTCGAGCGGGTCGTCGAAATCGCCAACAAGCACCAGGTCATGGTCATGCATGACTTCGCCTATGGCGAGACCTGCTTCGACGGCTACCACGCACCCAGCTACCTCGCGGCACCGGGCGCCAAAGACTTCGGCGTCGAGTTCACCACGCTCAGCAAGCCCTACAACATGGCCGGCTGGCGGATCGGCTTCTGCTGCGGCAACGCCCAGATGGTTAAGGCCCTGGCCACCGTTAAAGGCTACTACGACTACGGCATCTTCCAGGCCGTGCAGATCGCCGCGATCATCGCGATGCGCGAGGGCGACGCCCATATCCAGCGCCAGGCCGAGAAGTACGCCGAACGGCGCGACGTGCTCGTAGCCGGGCTCCGCAAGCTCGGCTGGCAAGTCGATCGGCCGCGGGCGTCGATGTTCATCTGGGCCAAGGTCAACCCCCAGCACCTACAGCCCTACAACGGCTCGGTCAACGACTTCTGCCTGGCCATGGTCGAGAAGGCCGACGTCGCCCTTACCCCGGGCGCGGCCTTCGGCCCGCGCGGCGAGGGCTTTGTCAGGATGGCCCTGGTCGAGAATGAACAACGCATTCGGCAGGCCTTGCGTCAACTCGGCAAAGCCCTGCAACAAGCAAACGTAGCGCTGGGGTAACCTCCATCAGTGCCGCCCAGTCAGGCGGCCTGTTCACCCTCGTGCCCCGCCGCGTCCGCATCGCGCAGCCGCTTGAGGACCTGGCCAAAGACGTCCTCTTCCTCGTTGAGCCCCATCACCTCGTCGCCGATCTTGAGCGGTCCGGAGGGATCATCCGCCGCCGTGGGTGGTTCTTCACGATGCGTGCCCTCGATCGGATCGGCTTCGACTTCGATCTGCGGCCGAATCATGGCCGACTCAAGCGGGTTAGGCTGAGCCCCGGATTGATCCTGCGCCTCGTGCGTGCTCGGCCCGGGCTCAGGCTCAACACGATCGCTTAACGACTCCATGAGCAACTGCTGGGTCTGCTCCATCAACGCCGTGGCCCGCGCGACCATGGACTGCATCTCCTCGCGTCCGGCCCGCTGCTCTGCTTCGAGCTGATCCAGGCGCTCGGTCAAATCACGGATCGACCCGGTAAAGCCCTCGTCGATCTTGCCCATCCATTGGTCGTAGGTCTGTAGCGACTTGGCGACATCCTCCTGGACCTGCTCGCGCAGGTCCTGCTGCTGGTTACGGATCTTGTCGAGGATCTCCTGGTGCTGGGTCAGCCGGGCCTCGGCGGCCTTGAACAACTGCTGGCCGAGCTTGATCCGCTGGGTCGCCTGGGACTGAACCTTGTCAAGTGCCGCGAGCTGCTGATCGGGGGTCAGCGGCTTACGGGGCATCTTGGCCAGAAGCTCCGCGGGGCTCGGCCCGGATGCGGCAGGGCCAGCTTCAGCGGCCTTGCCTGGGAAGAGTCGGCTGTTCATCACGGTGTCTCGTGGGGGATTAGAGCTAAACAATCAATGCAGTTTGAATTATCGGCAACGTCGGCTATGCCGCTGCACAATCCTCCGCCCGCGGGTTATGCTGGCAATATGGAATTAAACGATGTGATGAGTGTGCTGTCCACGGTGGCCCCCGAACACCTGGCCGAGGATTGGGACCAGGTTGGCTTGCACCTGGCCGGCAACGGCAAGGCGGTCAGGCAGGCCATGCTGTGTATCGACCTGACGCCGGCCGTGCTCGACGAAGCAATCGCGTCTAGGTGCCAACTCATCGTGGCGTACCACCCACCGATCTTCCACCCACTCAAGCGGCTGGCCGACCGGGACTGGAAAGAGAAGATGCTGGCCAAAGCGGTGCGCAAGGGCATCGCGGTCTACAGCCCTCATACCGCGCTCGACGCGGTGCGGGAGGGGATGAATGATTGGCTGTGTGAGGGGCTGGGCAAGGCGAATGTTCGCGGGTCAATCGGCCCACCCAAACACGGGCCGAGCGGGCATTACAAAGTCGTCGTGTATGTGCCCCGTGAAGCTGCGGCACAAGTGCGGTCTGCCATGTTCAGAGATGGTGGTGGTACGATCGGCGAGTACTTCGACTGCTCTTTCAACCTTGAAGGGATCGGCACGTTCCAGGGCGGTGAGGGCACGAATCCAGCGATCGGCAAACCGGGGAGAGCTGAAAACGTTGAAGAGTTGCGGATTGAAATGGTTTGCTGGCCCGATCGCTTGGGTAGCGTTCTTAAAGCAGCTCGCAAAGCGCACCCATACGAAGAACCGGCCATTGATGTTTATCAGCTATTCAAGGAACTGCCTCCGGAGGATGAGGAACAAACGCCCGGACGGGTGGTCGTTCTCAAAAAAGCCGTTCCCGCGAAGACGCTGATCACACGGGTCAAGAAAACACTCGGGCTTAATCAGGTCAAGGCCTCGGTACCGCAGTGGTACGGCCCGGAGCCGAGGCGCATGATGAATCCGATGACAATGCAAGAGATCAAACTCCGTGACCCGCAAGGCAACGAACGCACGCGGCTGAACGAGATCCAGACCATCGCCGTCTGTGTCGGTGCCGGCGGTTCGCTCTTTGAGAAATACCCCCACGCCGACGCCTATCTCACCGGCGAGATGCAGCACCACCAAATCCTCGATCTTTATCAAAAGGGCAAGGTCGTGATCCTCGCGGGGCATACCAACACCGAGCGGCCGTTCCTGGGGCGATATCGCGACCGAATCCTCGCATCCGGCGGCGAGAAGGTCGATTGGCTGATCAGCGAGGCGGACCGGCCGCTGATGCAGATCGTTTGATTTGCACATCAAGCTTTATCAGGTCGACTTCGAGGCTGCTTGAGACAGCAATAGGCTTGGGCTACACTGTGCCGCTCAACCGACCGTCGCCCGACCCGGCCGGCCGCGTGGCCGATCAGTGGACGGGCTGCCAACCCAAGACGGAAACCCAGATGAGCCAGTTCAGCCCCTTTACCACCGGCACCCCCAAGAAAGTCGTCGTCAAGTCCAGCAACGGCACGACCTACTGCGACTACAAGGAGTCGGAAGACCTCCGCCGGTTCCTCACCCCCAACGGCAAGATCCAGAGCCGAAAGAAGACCGGCCTCAACGCCCGTGACCAGCGGATGGTCGCCCAGGCCATCAAGCGTGCCCGCCACATGGGCCTGCTGCCGTACACCTCGGCAACGCTCTAAGCTCAAAAGCGACACCCAGCCTTTGGCTCGATGCAAACCCATGGCGCAGTGCCAGGGACTCCTCTTGGGAACGCTTGATAGCCTCAGCGGTCAGTGGCGGCACGGGCACGGCTCGTCATCCCGCGGGATTTCTTTAAGCAGAAATAGCTTCCGCAAGACATACGCCGGCGGCGTAAACGCCGGGTCATCGGGTGTCGCTGCCCGCGAGACCGTGACCGGCAGGCTGTCCCCGCGCTGGTAGGTCACTTCTACACCGTCACTGACCTGGCTCATCGCCCGGGTGAACTCGAACCAGGTGTATCTCTGGCCGGGCTCATTGGGCTTGATGCTCCAATCGTGGTTGCTGGCCAGGACCACCACCTCGTCGTCCTGCCAATTGGCTAGCCGAATGCTTGAAGGCAAAAAGAGGTGGTTGGAGATCCCTGCCTCGGTCCGCAGGTTCGAGAACATGGCCATCGCGTGGTGGGTCTTGAGCCCGAGGTAGGGCGATAGGCCGTTGAGCAGCAGAAGCAGCGGGAATGCAATAAAGGCGATCTGCGCCGGCCGGTAAGCTTTCATGGCTCGTCCCTCCCAGTGCCAGGGACGGCTTACCCCGCGGATAAAAAGTGCGATGCAGATCAATGCCCAGAGATAGAAAACCAGCATGGCGACAAAGGGAAAGACCAGGTGGAGGTCTTCGATAAGCCCATCGCGATGGAGCCGGCCATGGATAAGCGACAGGACAACCACCGCCGCGCAACACACTACAAACACCACGACCGTGATCGCCGGCACCAGCAGGGGCTGGCTGATCAGCCGCCGGCCAAGCCCGCTCTGTTTCCATGCCCCGACCCAGTTCTCACGGATGTCCCCGGGCAAGAAGAGGGTGTACATCGCGTACAGCACGCATGAAAAGCTGGCGATGTACTCATTGGAATGCAGCGTCAGCATGAGGTGAAACAGCAGGCCTAATGCGATTGCGGCCTTGCGCGTGCGGCGGAACCAGATGAGCAAAGGAATCATGGCCTCGATCGCCAGCGCACCGAGCAGGCAGGGGTAGGCCATCCAGTCGGCCACGGGGACCAGCCCCAGGCCGGTGCGGGCCTTGGTCACCTCACCCATGGTGACATACAGCTCAAACCCACAGCTCACCACGGGGTTGAGGTAGTCCCAGTTGAGCTTGTGGACGACGACCCAGAAATAGAGCACGATCAGGCTAGCCCGCAGGGTAGGTGCGAAAGTGTCGTATGCCGCATCGGCAGGGTGACGCCCCACGGCTGGCCAGATCCACCGTGTTCCGATTGCCAGCACGATGACGAGGTTGACCAGCATCGTAAAGAACAGGTGATTCGCAACGAAGGGCATGTGCATGAACTTGAGCCCGAAAGCCAATGCACACATCAAGACAAAACGCTTGAGCGACGCTGGGTTCATCAGCACCGCGATGGCCGAGAAGCTGACGAGAAGGTTGATGCTTAGCTCGGCCGGGTCGTCGAATCGGAACCAAGGCGCGTAGGTTAATAGCTGGTGGACCAGTGTATAGACCGCCCAGCAAGCTGAAAACACAACAAAACCTGCCGAAGGCCCACCAACCGTGGTGCCTGGAGACGAGGCGTGAATATGCTGGTCTGGATCAGTCGCCTGGGCCATCTGTCTTATCGGCCGGGGTGGGCGGGATATATTTACGGCTACAAATGATCTATCGGCCCAACAGCCACACCTATCCACTGCTGCGTTACATCGAGAAGATCGATTCAAGATGTTATTGGGACGGACTGTCGGGACGAGGCTCATTGATTGATCGAAAAAGTAACAAATCGAAAGAACTGCGTTCTAACGGTTAGCTATGCCCTATCCGCTTTCACACCGGCAAGCTCTTACGCGCCTACAATCGCCGCATATGCCCTTGACCGAGATCTCTATCCGCGGTGCCTGCGAGCACAACCTCAAAGCCGTCGACCTCGACATCCCCCGCGACCAGCTCGTCGTCATCACCGGCTTGTCGGGCAGTGGTAAATCCACCCTCGCCTTCGACACGATCTACGCCGAGGGCCAGCGCAAATACATGGAGTCGCTGTCGGCCTACGCCCGGCAGTTCCTCGACCAGCTCCAGAAGCCCGACGTCGAATCGATCGAGGGCCTGCCCCCGACCATCGCGATCGAGCAGCGGGGCACCAGCCACAACCCACGCTCGACCGTCGCCACAACGACCGAGATCTACGACTACCTCCGCCTGCTCTTCGCCCGCGCCGGTCAGCCACGCTGCTGGCACGTCGATGAAAAGACCGGCGAGGTCTGCGGGCACCCGATCGAGTCGCAGTCGGCGACCATGATCATCGACCACGTCATGGCCCTGCCCGAGGGCACCCGGCTGCAGGTCCTCGCCCCGATCATCCGCGGCAAGAAGGGCCACCACAAGGAGGTCTTCGAGGGCATGATCCGCCAGGGCTTTGTCCGCGCCCGGGTCGACGGCGAGACAATGGATCTGCGCGACATCACCTCGACCAAGTTGGGCACACCATTCACCACGCAGAAGCAGCGGTACCAGAAGCACACGATCGAAGCGGTCGTGGACCGGATCGTGGTGCGTGGCAAATCGGATCCGGGTGTTGGGGCTTCGGACAAAGACGAGCCGCCCGAGCCCGATGCGCTCAGGACACGTGTGGCCGATGCGGTCGAGTTGTCCCTCAAGCTGGCCGATGGCTTGGTGGTTATCTCAACGCAATCTCCTACCGCAAAGTCACAAAATCCCACCTGGTCCGACACCCTCTTCAGCGAGAAGTATGCCTGCCCGCTCCACCCGGAATACGCGCTGGAAGACCTCGAGCCCCGGCTGTTTTCCTTCAACTCGCCCTACGGGGCCTGCCCGAGCTGCTCGGGACTGGGCACGGTGTTCGAGTTCGATGAGGAGTTGGTTGTCGCAGACAACAACTTGTCGCTGACCGAGGGCGCGATCGAGCCGTGGCGGAAGAACGGTAAGCGGATGAACATCTTCTACAACCGCCTGATCCGGAGGTTCTGTAAAGACTTTGGTGTTGATGCGAACCAGCCGTACAAAAAACTCACCAAGGCGGTGAAGCGGATGCTGATGCACGGCACCAACGACCGCGACGAAAAGAAGTTCGGCACCAGCTTCGAGGGCGTCATCCCCAACCTCCAGCGACGGTTCGAGTCGACCGACTCGGAGTTCGTTAAGCACCGGTTGTCGGCCTACCTCAGCGAGTCGCCCTGCGAGGCGTGTGGCGGGGCCAGACTGCGGCCGGCGGCGCTGAACGTTTTTCTTGAAGCGGGCAAGGGCAAGAACCTGACTCAGTACAACATCCATGATGTGGTCTCGATGACGATCGAAGACGCGGCTTCATTCTTTGGCCGCTTGCGGCTTAGCACGGAAGGCGCGCAGATCGCCGAGCCGATCCTCAAGGAGATCCGGGCCCGGCTGGGCTTCATGCTCAGCGTCGGACTGGGCTACCTCAACCTCTCGCGTAACACCGGGTCGCTCTCCGGCGGCGAATCACAACGCATCCGCCTGGCCACGCAGGTCGGCAGCGGGCTGGTCGGCTGCTGCTATGTCCTGGACGAGCCGACCATCGGCCTGCACCAGCGCGACAACCAGCGCCTCATCAAGACCCTACGCCACCTCACCGACATCGGCAACACCGTGCTGGTCGTCGAGCACGATGAGGACACCATCAACGCCGCCGACCACCTCATCGACATCGGACCCGGCCCGGGCAAGCACGGCGGGGAGGTCGTCGCGCACGGCCCGCTGAACGACGTCAAGCTCGACCGCGACTCGCTGACCGCCAAGTTCCTCCGTGGCGACGAGATGGTCGTTGTGCCCGAGCAGCGGCGGCAACTGGATCACAAGAACTGCCTGCGGATCAAGGGTGCCAGGCACAACAACCTCAAGAACATCGATATCGACTTCCCGCTCGGCGGGATCGTCACCGTGACCGGCGTGTCGGGCAGCGGCAAATCGACCCTCGTCAACCAGGTCCTGCTCAAGGCGACCAAACGCCACCTGCTGGGCAGCAAGGTCAAGCCCGGCCTGCACGACAAGCTCACCGGCTGGGCCAACATCGACCGGATCATCGAGGTCGATCAGTCGCCCATCGGCCGAACCCCGCGCTCCAACCCCGCGACGTACACCGGGGTCTTCGACCTGATCCGCGACCTATTTACCAAGACAAAGGAGGCGAAGATCCGGGGGTACAAGCCCGGCCGATTCAGCTTCAACGTCAAGGGCGGGCGCTGCGAGGCGTGCCAGGGCCAGGGCGTCAAGAAGATCGAGATGCACTTTTTGCCCGATGTGTTCGTGCAGTGCGATGTCTGCAAGGGCAAGCGGTACAACCGCGAGACGCTGGAGATCACCTACCGGGGCAAGAACATCTCCGATGTGCTGGATATGACCATTGAGGAGGCGCTCGGGTTCTTCGACAGCTTCGCGGATGTCACCCGCCTGCTGACCGCGCTCAACGAGGTCGGGCTCAGCTACGTCCAACTCGGCCAGGCCAGCACGACCCTGTCCGGCGGCGAGGCCCAGCGGGTCAAGCTCGCCACGGAACTAGGCAAGCGCAGCACCGGCCACACGCTCTACGTGCTGGACGAGCCCACGACGGGCCTGCACTTTGCGGATGTCAAGAAGCTGGTGGGGGTGCTGCAAACCCTGGCCGGCCAGGGCAACACGATCGTCCTGATCGAGCACAACATGGACGTGATCAAGTGCAGCGACTGGCTGATCGACCTGGGCCCGGAGGGCGGCGACCGGGGCGGGACGATCGTGACTGCGGGAACGCCGGAGCAGGTCGCCGACTGTGAGACAAGTTACACGGGACAGTACCTTCGTGAGTACCTGCCAGCGGTGGTTGCAAGCTAGCCCTGCGAGTATTTGAAGGGCGATGTCGGGTCAACTACTATGATCAGACTTCTTTGAGGAACATCCATGCCTGACGCCTACCGCTGCACCCTGATCACGCCCGAGCAAGAGGTTTTTACCAAGCAGGTGACTTACGTCGATCTGCCGGCCCACGACGGGCAGATGGGCTTTCAGGTCCGCCGGGCCCCCGCGCTGGTTAAGTTGGGCAAAGGGCTGCTCACCGTGACCGAGACGGGGGGTGCGAAGACCGCGATGCAGATCAGTGGCGGTTTCGCGCAGATGAAGGGAGACGACCTTTCGATCCTGACCGACGAGGCCAAGGACCCCTCGTAGAACCAAGGATGCGAACAGGCCGGGCGGTCTGAACCACGCTTGATCCACGGCGGTCGAGGCAAACACCACAAACCAGCGCCCGCGCTGATCCGTCCGACCCTGGGGCTGACGGCCTCAACGACGGATTGTCGGTCCCGGCGGGCCTACAATCTTTGCGTGAAGCATACCTACGGCCCCTATGACGGCAAGCCTTTCCTTTCGCCGGACGCGTTGTTCCCCTCGCCGCAGTTGATCGACTTTGTCCTGCAGTACGGCGACCAGGCCATGGACGCGCTGCAGAACCTGGAAAACCCCGACGAGCAGGACCTGATCCAGCAGATGATCGACGCGGGGCTGCTTGAGGAATATACCGACGAAGACGGCAACCCGCAGCTGCGGATGACCGCGCGGATGATCCAGGGCATGCAGCACCAGGCGCTGCTGCAGATCTTCGAGAATATGAAGCGCGGCAACCGCGACGGCCACACCACCACCAGCAGCGGAAAGACCACCGAGCGTACCGAGGGTACCAAGCCCTACGAGTTCGGCGATCCGCTGTCGGAGGTGGACCTGGGCGCGACGATGCGCAACGTCTTGGCGAAGACCGCGGAGCCGGAAAAGAGCAAGCCGGTTGGGGTGAAATTCCCGCTGCCGATCGGCATGGATGACTTTGTGCTTCACGAGACCGAGGGCAAAGCCGACTGTGCGACGGTCGTGCTGATCGACCTGTCCGGGTCGATGTATCGATATGGGCGCTTCCTGCAGGCCAAACGGGTGTGCCTGGGGATGAGCGAGTTGATCCGGCAGAAGTTCCCACAGGACACGCTCGATTTCGTCTCGTTCTATTCACTAGCGGATGAGGTGCCCGAGCGGGACGTGCCGCTGATCATGCCCAAGCCGGTGACGATCCGGGACTGGGAGGTGCGGATCCGCGTCCCGCTGGACCAGGCCGACCCCCGGAAGATTCCCCTGCACTTTACCAACCTTCACCTGGGTTTACGCAAAGCAAGGCAGATCCTGCGCCGACGCGGCGCGGCCAACAAGCAGGTCTTTATCATTACCGACGGCCAGCCGACGGCCCATATCGAGTCGTCGCCCGAGTCCGGCGAAGAGATGCTCTACCTGCTCTACCCCCCGAGCGAGCGGACGAGTACGGCGACACTTAAGGAGGCTATGCTCTGCGCCCAGCAGGGCATACGCTTTGCCAGCTTCGCGCTGATCGAGGATTACTGGGGCATGGAGTGGGTCGATTTCATCGAGAAGCTCACCCGCCTGACCCAAGGGATCGCGTATTACTGCGCCAGCGACGATCTGAGCTCCACCGTGATCGAGAGCTACTTGACGGGGAAGAAGAACAAGGCTTTTATTCAATAAGCCGGCAAGCGCTTGTTTTGTTTACATGGGCCCACGGATTGCATTCATGAGCTTTTCATGGATCGCTTAAGATATTGAGATGTCCACATCCTCTCCAAGCCTCTCGATCCAGACCCACACCCTCGGCCAATGGATGACCAACTGCTACGTCGTGTCTTCGGGCGGCGAGTGCTGGATCGTGGACGCGGGGTTTGAGCCACAGCCGATGCTGGACGCGATCGAGGCTTCGGGGCTGACGCCGACACAGGTGATTCTGACCCACGGGCACCTGGACCATATTGCCGGGCTGTGGACGGTCCGCGAGCGCTATTCCGACCTGCCGATTTTGATCCACCGGGCGGAGAAGGATTTCCTGACGGACACGATCCTGAACCTTAGCGCGGCGGTGCTGGAACCGGTCATTGCCCCCGAGGCAACCCGCTTGCTCAAGGGCGGCGAAATGCTGGAACTCAACGGGCTTCGTTTCGATGTGGTCCACACCCCCGGCCATAGTCCCGGCGGTATTTCACTGATCGAGCCGGCCCACAAGTTGGCCTTGGTCGGGGACACGCTTTTTGCCGGGTCGGTGGGGCGGTATGACTTCCCGACCTCGGATGGCCCACAACTGTTCAGGTCGATCCGCGAGCAGTTGCTGACCCTTGACGATCGGGTCCGGGTCCTGCCCGGACACGGCCCGGAAACAAGCATCGGTCGGGAGCGACAGAGCAACCCGTTCCTGCGAGACCCGGCGGAGGAGCCCGGCGGGTTGGTTGGCTAGCACAAGGTCGCGAGTCGATCAGTCCCCAATCTTGTAGGTCGCAACGACGGGGTAGTGGTCGCTGCCGCTGACCAGGCCCGGGTCGTTGACGATGATCGACTTCTCGGCAATGAGATTTTGATGCAGCGCTGAGCTGGCGTAGATGTAGTCGAACACCGCCCCGGGGTATCGGCCTCGGCCGGGGATGGTGATGCGCTCGTCGAACGACAAGGCGTCGTGAGCGTCGTGCAGGAGCTGGGAGCCGTCGGACTCCGGTGCCCGCAGGTGTGCGGTCGCGGGCCAGGGGCGCGGCTGCTCGGGGCGTTCTTCGAGGTTCGAGTTGATGTCGCCCATTAACAGGACATAGGCATTGGGCCGTTCGTCGGTCATCTCGCGGATGATGGACTTGACCATGATGGCCTCGGCGGTGCGGCGTAGCTTGGAGTTCTCATCGCCGGGGCTGGAGCTATTGGATTTAAGGTGCACGTTGATGACATCGAGCCGTTGGCCGTTGACATCGAGCGTGATCTGCATCGCGTCGCGGGAGAAGCGCCAGGTCCGGTCCGGGGCGTCGGGGTGGGTCAGGGTCCGGTGTCGGTAGCTGGTGATGGACCGGATCGGGTAGCGGGAGATGATCCCGAGGTTGATGCCTCGGCCGTCGTTGCCGCGGTCGCAGGCGATGTAGTCGTAGCCGGCATCGGACAGGAACGTCCGCACCAGGCCTTCGAGCATGGCCTGGTTCTCCAATTCCTGGACGACGACGATGTCCGGGTCGGCCGAGGCGATCGCTTTAGCGATGGCGACCATCTCATCACTTCGTTTTGCGTCCGTGCTTTCGTCACCGGTGTAGGGATCGTCGAAAACGTCGAAGGCGTTTTCAAGGTTATAGCTCATCACCGTGACCTCCTCAGCGACCGTAACGGGCAGACCCATCAGGCTGAGAAGCACGATCAGGGCGGGCAGCATCCTTGCATGATTTGGCAGCATCGGCAATCTCCATAGAGTTTGCTACATGCTACCCGCAAACGTGATGCGTCACGCTCTTGGATGGTTGAAACGGTGTTAGCGCGGATCGGGCAGTGCCCGTTCGATGGGCTTTGGCGGGTCCACGTCAGGCAGGTCGATCACGACCTGGGCGGAGGCGGTCATCGCCGGGTCGCCATAACCCGCGAGCGTGCGCAGCTGAACGGCGGCATCACGCTCGACCTGGCCGTCGAATCGCAGTCGGCCGTTGACACTGATCCGCAATGGCTGTTCGAGGTCGATCAGATCATCATGAAGCAGGACTCGCAGGGAGACGCCGGTCAGCGGGTCTGCCTTGACCACCTCGCCCCGCCGGACGTGGGTGGGGTTGCCCTGATCGCCTTTGATTTCGACCTGTTCGATGGACACAAAGATGTGGCGTGTCTCCGGATCGACCCAGGCCTGGAGGCGGAAGTCTCGGCCGTCACGGATCGGGCCATCGACCTGCACCCAGTAATGCCGGGAGCGCCGCTGGCCATCGACTTTTTTGCTAAGCCAGGTCAGGCGGGTTGGCCAGGGGTTGCGTTGGTGCTGGGCGACCCAGCGGATGCCGGGGCGGTAGTTGATGCCGTGGCCCCGGCCGGGCTGGACGTTGATGGCGTGTTGGTAGTCCGCGGGTTGCTCCTGGTGATGGTCATCAAGGGCTTGGTGAAAGGCTTTTGCCAAGCCGACACGGTTGAAAGTTGTATCTCGCTCTCCGACGTCGGTCCGGAAAGCGAGGTTGCGGAGGTTCTCGGCCGGGTTGCCCAGCCCAACACCGGCGGCCATGGCGTTGGCCCCGCCAAAGCGATCGGGCATGAAGGGCGCGAGGATCGCCGTGCCGTATCCGCCCTCGGAGATGCCGACGAGGTAGACACGGTTGGGGTCCACGCCCCAATGGGCGATCGCGTGCTCGGCAACTCGCTCAAACGCGTCCTGATTCAGCCCGTGGTACCACCGGCCAAGCCGATCGTCGGCCATGCGCGGGACGAAGTACAACCCCTCCGATGGGTAGTACCCTGCAGCAAACCGTACCTGCGTCTGCCACTCGCGTGTGTTGACCGACCAGGCGTGCGGGCTATCGACCCGACTGTTTCGCCCGCCGCCGTGGGTGCAGATAAACAAGGGCCGACCGGCCTCGGGGGCCGGTGCCGTCTCACGCCGAACCAGCACAAACGGCATCTCGTGCGCCCCGATGGTCAGCTTCCTTGGAGCAAGATTGATCCGCCTGCCCCCGTCCTGCTCAACCAGTTCGCCCAGTTTGGGTGGTAACTCGCCGAGTTCTTCATCGGCGACCCGGCCACGATACGCGTCCCAAAGCTGTGCGAGTGATTGCTCGGCTTGCTGCCGTGACATGCCGGCCGGCAATTGCAAGGCCTCATCGTCCGGCCGATCTTGGGCGGGCAGATCGATCCAGTGCCCGATACGCTGGAGATGCTCTTCACTGAGAGGCGGCAGCTGACCCATCGCCGATAGCGTCACCGGGAGAATGAAGCACAAGCAAGCCGAAATTGAGATCAAGCGGGATGGATGGGCGGGCATGCGGGGTTCCACTGGACAAAGGGGGTGATTGGTTACGACACAGCCATCCAACGAGTTCAAGCTTTATCGAACGGTGCCAGATCAGCCTGCTCTGCAAGCCAATCGCTCAACATCGCGAGTTGGAGCAGGGCAAACAAGACCGCGTGATGGTCGCTTGCCCCGGACAGGTGGTCCTCGATGTAGGCCCTGGCGACCGAGTGCGAAAGCCCAAGGCGTGAGAGCGGCTCACCCCCGAGATGGTCGTAGATTGAATCACGAAGGGGGCCTCGGAGCCACTGGGCCAATGGCAGCGTTCGGGCGGGGCGGTAACGCCTGATCGCCCAACTCGGCAGCAGTCCTTGGGCGACCTGGATCAGCAGGCCCATCGGCCGGTGGCCCGGCATCAGCACGGGGGAGGGTAGATGGCCGGCGAGGTCGAGCACCGGTGTACCCAGGAAAGGGAAGCGGACCTCAAGGGCTACGGACATCGATGCGCGGTCGACGCGGCGTAGTTCTCGGTAGGGCAGCGCGTTGATCAGGTCCCACCGCATGGCGGCATGGGCGTGGTCGCTTTCCTCGGTCCACTCGGGCAGGGCCTGCCACGGGGCTTGACGGCTCTGCTCGATCAGCGGGGCGGCCAGGGTGGCCGTCTGGTCCGGGCTGAGCAGTTGGATCAGATGGAGGTACTGTGTGGCGGGGTGCTCGCCCGAGGTCGCGGCCTGGAGCAGGCGTTTCATCCTGCCCGAGCGGTTCGCCTGGCGCGGCCGGCGTTGGTTGGGCAGCTTCGCGATCCACCACCGGTGCCGAGCCAGCGAGCCCATCATGCGATAGCGTGGCCAGCCACCAAATAACTCCGCCCCGCCGTTTCCCGTAAGCAGCACCTGGAAGCGCTCGCGCGCCGCACGGCAAAGCCAGAGCGTCCGCAAGAGGGTGACGTCTCCCAGCGGTTCGCCGGTGCGCTCGACGAACCCGCGCAGGTCTTCGACGATATCCCCGGGCCTTGCCGCAAGCACGTTGTGGCGTGTCCCGAGGTGCTTGGCCAGGGCCGAGCCGGGGTCCTGGTCCGGCCGATCGACATCCTCAATGGTTAGGCTGACCGTCTGCAACGGTTTGCCGTCCATTTTTTTCTGGTAGTGGCGCTGGGCGACCGCGGTGACGACGGCCGCATCCAACCCACCGTTGATCACCGATGCCAAGGGTACATCCGCCAGCAGGCGTTGACTGACCGACTCGCCGATCACCTCGCGCAGCGCGTCGACCGCGCCCAGCGACGTGCTGGTCTTGCTGATCGGCGGTGGCCGCCAGTACCGGTCTAGTTCCTCCCCGCCCTTCGCGTTAAAGGTCAGGCTGTGGGCCGGCGGCAGCTCCTCGAGCCCCGCAATCATGGAATGACCCAGGGTATGCCCGAGCTGCAAGAAACACTTGAGCGCATCGGGGTTGATGCTTGCCGTCTCTCCGCTCGCCCTTCCCGCCAGTAGGGAGCTAATCATTGAGGCGAACCGCACCTCGCCGGGCCGGCGAGCGAGGTAAAGCGGCTTAGCGCCGACCCGGTCCCGGCAGAGAAACAGTTCGCGTCGCTGGGCGTCCCATACGGCAAACGCCCACATGCCCTGAAGGTGCTTAGGTAGTTGGTCGCCCCACTCACGGTAGCCGCGGAGCAGGACCTCGGTATCGCTGTGCGACGACCGAAAGCGGTGGCCTCGCCGTTCGAGCTTACGGCGAAGTTCGCGGTGGTTGTAGATCTCGCCGTTGAAGACGAGGTTGAGTCCGTCTTCTTCCGCGGAATCCCCCTCAAAATGCATCGGCTGGGCGCCGCTGAACAGGTCGATGATTGAGAGCTGGGCCGCCCCCAGGGAGCACCGCGGGAGGTGGACCAGGCCCGTGCCATCGGGCCCTCGGTGGGCCAGCCGCTCCAGCATCGCGGCCAGTCGCTGCCGCTTGATCGGCTCGTCATCGAACCGCGCAATGCCCGCAATCCCGCTCATGCCGCTGATCGTTCCTGGGTGAACTCGAACGGGCCAACGCCCATGGCCGGCCATCGTACCGCAACGACCGTACGATCTCGCTTGGACATCAGGTTGTCGCCGGGGCGGCTTTCTGGGGCAAGACGGTCCGCAAGTGAAGCTCCTTGAGCTGACCCTCATCGACCGTCGAAGGCGCCTGGGTCATCAGGTCCGCCCCGTTCTGGGTCTTGGGGAAGGCGATGACGTCGCGGATGTTCGTCGTCCCGCAGAGGTGCATCACCGTCCGGTCCAGGCCGAAGGCGATCCCGCCGTGCGGCGGCGCCCCGTAGCTCAGAGCGTCCAGCAGGAAGCCGAACTTCAGCTTCGCCTCTTGCTGCGAGATGCCCAGCAGTTTAAAGACCTTGGCCTGGACATCGGGCCGGTGGATACGGATGGAGCCGCCTCCCAGTTCGCTGCCGTTGAGCACCAGGTCGTAGGCGTTGGACTTGATCGAAGCGATCGCGTCATGATCGGCCGCGTCGAGCTTGTCCAGGTCTTCGGGCTTAGGCGCGGTAAAAGGGTGGTGGGTCGAGTGCCAGCGCTTGGCCTGTTCGTCCCACTCGACCATCGGGAAATCGACGATCCAGACCCATTCCCACTGCCCGTCCTCGATCATGCCCAGGTCGTGGGCGAGCTTGACCCGCAGCTCGCCGAGCACGCGGTGTACGATCGCCGATCGCTTATCGACGCCGAAGCAAATCAGGTCGCCGTCACCGGCTCCCATCCGCTCGATCAGCCCGGCCGTGATCGGCTCAAGGAACTTGGCGATCCCGGTGGCCAGCTTGCCCGCTTCGACCTTGACGATCGGCAAGCCCCCGGCCCCGAACTGCTTGGCGAACTCGGCCAGGGCATCGGTCTGCTTGCGGGACAAGCTCGCGCCGCCGGGCACGCGGATCGCCTTCACCAGCCCGCCCGCCTCGATCGCGCCGGTGAAGACCTTGAAGTCGGTCTGGCCGACCACATCCGTCACATCGACCAGTTCCATGCCGAACCGCAGGTCCGGCCGATCGCTGCCGAAGCGGTTCATCGCCTCGTCGTAGGTCATGTGCGGGATCGGGCCCGGGATGTCCAGGCCCAGGATTTCTTTCCAGATGCGGCGGACCACGCCCTCATTGATTTTCAAGACCTCGTCCTGGTCCACGAACGACATCTCGACATCGAGCTGAGTGAACTCGGCCTGGCGATCGGCCCGCGGGTCTTCATCACGGAAGCAGCGGACGATCTGGAAGTATTTTTCCAGCCCACCGACCATGCAGATCTGCTTAAAAATCTGCGGGCTCTGCGGCAGCGCGTAGAACTCCCCGGCCTGCAGGCGCGACGGCACGAGAAAATCGCGGGCACCCTCCGGTGTCGAGCGGCAGAGGAAGGGCGTCTCGATCTCGTAGAAGCCCTGCTCGTCGTAGTAGTCCCGCATGATCTTGGTCACGCGGTGGCGGGTCTTGAGGATGTGCTGCTGGCGCGGCCGACGCATGTCGATGTAGCGGTAACGCAGACGTGTTTCTTCACCAACTTTGTCGGCGTCGTCGGGCGTAAACGGCGGGGTCTCGGCGTCGGCCAGCACGTCCAACGCCGTCGCATCGACCTCCACCTCGCCGGTGTCGAGCTTGGGGTTGGCCCCGCCCTCGCGGATCATGCACTTGCCGGTGATCAGGACGACGTCCTCGTGGCGCAGCTTCTGGGCGGCCGCGTGGGCGTCCTTGGCCTCGGGGTGGAAGACGATCTGGGTGATCCCTTCGCGGTCGCGCAAATCGATGAAACGGACCCCGCCGTGGTCGCGGTAGTTGTTGACCCACCCGGCGAGCGTGACGGTCTGACCGACGTGATCGGGGCGGAGGGCGGCGCAGTGGTGGGTACGTTTCATGTGGGGCTTGGGTGTTGGGGGTTGGGGGTTGGCGTGCCGAGAGGGGCGTCCGTCGGGTCGCGTCTGCCGAACAGCGAGCCGGGCATGATATCATCGCACTGAAACCGGTACGAATCTCCAACCATTCGTGCCGCCTCGCCCATGTTCATAACTAAAGTACAGACCCCATGTTCACCGGCATTGTCCAGTCGCTCTCGACCGTCACCCAGCTCCAGCCGACCCCGGCCGGGCGCAAGTTGGTCATCGAGCGGGGCGGGCTCGTCGGCCCGATCCAGCACGGCGACTCGGTCTGCGTCTCGGGCGTCTGCCTGACCGCCGTGGACATCACCGGCCAGTCCCTGGGCTTCGACGTGGTCCACGAGACACTGAGCAAGACAAGCCTGGGCGATCTCCACGAAGGGGGCCGGGTCAATCTCGAACTCGCCGTGACCCCGAACCAGCCCCTTGGCGGGCACTTCATGCAGGGCCACGTCGACGGGCTGGCCACCGTCGATGCCGTGCACGACCAGGACGGTGAGTGGCGGATTGCGTTGCGGCCTGGCGAGGGATGCGCCGATCTCATGCAATGGATCATCCCCCGCGGTTCGATCGCGATCGACGGCGTCTCGTTGACCCTGGCCCGTGTTTCCCAAGATACGTTCGAGGTGGCGCTGATCCCCGCCACTTTAGAGAAGACGACGCTGGGCGCACTGAAGGCGGGCGACCAGGTCAACATCGAAGCCGACATCCTCGCCAAGACGGTCGTGCATCAGATGAATCGTCTTCGTGCCGATCGGGCCAAGCCGGGCGTGAGTATGGACATGCTCCGCGACGCGGGTTTTGTCGGTTAAGGCTCAGGCCGCGACGGGCTTGCCCGATCGCTTGACCGGCTGGGCCACCGCATCTTTTGACACCGATACGCACAGCACCGTCAGGTCGTCTTTCTGGTTCAACGATCCGGCCTGCGTATCGAGGTTGTCCTCCAAACGCTGAATCGCCGCGGCCGGGTCGCCCTGGCCCAGGTCGAGGAACTCCCGGGCATAGTTCTCGTTGGCCACACGACGTTTGCCGTTGGGTTGGACCTCGTCGTCCGGGAACGCGCACTCGAAGCCGTCGCTGTAGATCAGCATCCGGTCGCCGGGGTCGAGCTGGACACGGGTCTCTTCGAAGGTCTCCTCGGGGAACACCCCCAGCAGGCCGCCCTCGGGTTCGAGCGTCTGCACCTGGCCATCGCTTCGCAGCAGCATCGGGAAGGGGTGGCCGGCGCGGGCGATGGTCAGTTTGAAGTCGCGCGTATCGATGATGCCGTAACACGCCGTGGCGAATCGCACCTTGCCGGACTGCTGGCGGATCATGTCCTGGTTCAGCCTCGACAGGGCCTCGCCGGGCGGGATGATCTCGTAGCCTTTTTCAGTTTGGGTCACCAGGCGTTTGGTGCGCAGCGACCGCTTGATGTAGACCGTCATCAGCGCCGCCGGCACGCCGTGGCCCACCGCGTCAGCAACGAAGAAGCCGATATGGTTCTCGTCCAGGCGGGTCACATCGTAGATATCTCCGCTGACATAGCCGGCCGGGCGATAGAGCGCGTGGAAAGAAACCTCGTTGAGTTCGGGCGTCTGGGTCGGCAGGAACTCGCGCTGGAGCTGCGCCGCCATCCGCAGTTCTTCGTCGAGCTTGCCGATCTGATCGCACAGGCCGCGGTGCTGGGCCTGCAGAACCCGGGCTTCGCGCTTGAGCGTGGCAAGGGCCGGGGCCTGACTCAGCAGGGTCTGCAGGACCGCACAGGCCTGGGCCGGGTCCGTCCCGGGCGGGCACGCAACGATGCCTTCCTGGTGCGGCTGGCCGAGCATCTCACTGCCGTTGGGCCGGGTCAGCAGGGCGGGCAGGTGGCGTTCTTCGACCTCGCCGACGATGTTGAATAGCTCGCTGGCCGTCACCCGTTCGAGCAGCATCCAAACGGCCTCGGCGTCGTCCAGACGCTCTGGCTCGCTCAGCACGTCGCTCAACATCGCGACCGAGGTGCGCGGCCGATCGTGGCCACGCCAGTGGCTGATCACTTTCTCCACCCCGGAGGGGGCCGGGTCTTCTGCCCTTCCAGAGTCCTTTATCAACAGCAATCGCGCCATCATCCCGCTCCTGGATACGCCGCCGGGGCCGATGCCGCCGGTCAGCTACCCGAGCCATCGGATTATTGGGCCCTGGCCTTAAGCTCTTTCAGCGGGAGTTGCACCTGATCGCCAACCTCAACGCCTAATGCCTCAACCAGCCCGCCCCGGACCTCCACCGCGAACTGGGCGAGCCCGTTGCTGGGGTACGGGCTTGTCGCGGGATTCTGCCAGCGGAACCCGCCCACCGGCTCGATCACCTGCATCGCGTAGGTGCTGACCACACGGCCCTGCTCATCCAAATAAAGGATGTCGATCGGCACGTAGCAACGCCGCATCACAAACCCCAATTCCTGCGGATACCGGAACGCAAACACCATCCCGCCGTCTTCAGCGATGGACTTGCGGTCCGAAAGCCCCTGGTAACGCTGGGCGTCGTTGAGCGCCAGCTCAAGGTTGAACGCTCGCCCGCCGATCACCACCTCCACGGTCTCGGCCTGCGGGTCTGGCTCAACCGGCACAGGCGGGATAATCGTCACCGGCGGGTTGGCCTTACAACTGCTGATCGCGGCGAAGGTGATCAGCCCGCCCACCAGGGCCACGGACAATCCGGCTAGTACGATCCTGCTTGCAGCCACTGCTCGTGCTCCGGGGTAAAGGTGACAGACCCGCTGGGCAGTCTATCGGGCTCGAGCAGGCGGGCAAAGGCCAGCGCGTCCATCGGCTCGGGCCGATCCACTAGCCCCGCCCAGTACGCCAGCAGCCCGACCACGCGCTGGGCCGGGATACCCTGCTCCCTGTATCGCACCAGCCGTGTGTCGCCGTGCCGCTTGGCCAGCCGCAGGCCATCGACACCGTAGACCAGCGGGAGGTGGTAGTACGCGGGAACCGGCCCGATCACGAGGTGTCGATACAACAACAACTGCCGCGCGGTCGAATCAACCAGGTCACTGCCCCGCACCACGTCGGTGACCCCTTGCCGCGCGTCATCGACGACCACCGCCAGCTGATACGCCGGCAGCCCCGCCTTGGTCGCCACCACGAAGTCGCCGACCTGCCGCTGCACATTCACGCGCCGCTCCCCCAACACCTGATCCACGAAACAAACCGCCTCATCCGGCACGACCAGCCGCCATGCCGTGTCGTCGTCTTCCAGCAGCGGCGGGGTGTCGGCGTCCAGCCCAAACCCGCCGCCCGCCGGCCGGTTGATCCCCGGGTACCGCAGCTCGTGGTCCCCCTCGTGCGGGGCAGAGAGCGCCGCCTCGATCTGACTCCGCGTCGCATCGCTGGGGTAGATCAACCCACGCTGCGCGAGCGACTCCAAGGCCTGCCGATACGGTGCGAGATCGGCGCTCTGGTAGGTCGGGCCTCCGTCCCAGTCGATCCCCAGCCACCGCAGCAAATCGATGGCCTGGCCGTCCGAGCCCTGCTTGATCCGCGGGCCGTCGAGGTCCTCGATGCGCAGGACAATCCGCCAGCCCAGCCGACGGGCCAGGGCCCAGTTGGTCAGGAACGTCAGCGCGTTACCCAGGTGCAGCGCCCCGGTCGGCGAAGGGGCCAGGCGGGTCACGCGCTGATTGTCGGATGGGGTTGGCTGGGTTGGTCCGGCGGGCATCGGCCCGGTATCGTACCGCGATGCCCCAGCCCCTCGTTGTCGCACCTGATTACCCCGAGCAGCCCATCAAGCTCGCCGTGCTGCTCAGCGGGGGCGGCACCACGATGCAGAACTTGGCCGAGTGTATCGCCGCGGGCTCGCTCCACGCCGAGATCACCTGTGTCGTCGCATCAAACACCAAAGCCTACGGCATCGAGCGTGCCAAACAACTCGGCCTGCCCTGCCACGTCCTCCCACGCAGGTCGTACGACGACCGCACGGGGTTCTCTGCCGAGGTGTTCCAATGCGTCCGCGCGGCCGGGGCCGACCTGGTCTGCCTCGCCGGGTTCCTCTCGCTGCTGGTGATCCCCGACGACTACGCCTGGCGGGTGATCAACATCCACCCCGCGCTGCTGCCCAGCTTCGGCGGCAAGGGCATGCACGGCCGCCATGTCCACGAAGCGGTCATCGCCCAGGGCTGCAAAGTCACCGGCTGCACCGTCCACTTCGCCGACCCGACGTACGATACCGGCCCGATCCTGGCCCAACGAACCTGCCCCGTCCTGCCGGACGACACCCCGCAAGCCCTGGCCGAGCGGGTCCACCACGAAGAATGCCAAGCCTACCCCGAGACGATCAGGGCACTGGCAGAAGGCCGGGTGACCCTCGACGGCCGCGTGGCAAAGGTGCTGGCGTAATACGGCATGAGACCCGATAGGTTAATTCACCTTGGCTTGGTTCCAAGCAGTATTTTTGGTCCCACTTCGCAACACCGGTCGATCGAAAATTGTACTTGTCTATCACAACAAGCATTGACCTAAACACCCGTTTTGTGCTGTGATTACCGATCCACCGGGATCGCATCCGTGCACCACATCACGGTCGCGCTGATGATTTCGTTGGTACCCGTATCGGGGTTCTGCCAGGTATAGAACTCTGGCTCCCGGTGGTTGACGTACTCGACGTGGCCGTCAACGAACACGGCATTCGCGTCACCCGAGGTCAAGTCGTTACCGTTCACATTATGGAAAGAAGCAAAGCAATCAACGTTCGGCGAACCACCACTCCCAAATCGACCTAACAGGTTCCCGTCGTTCATCGTAAAGTTGCTGTAGCCCGGGATCCTAAAACTATTCTCTTCCGTAAACATCACCAGATCACTGGGCTTGGTGACCGTACCCATGTTCAGAGCCTCGCGCGGCCAGGGCACATCCGGGTAAACTCCGGACGGCCCGAGGTTCCAGTTCTGTACATAGTTACGGGCTAAACGGTCGTTGATCCATGACGGCTTAAACGTATCGGGTGTGATACGGTCCGCGGCGATCGGGCAGAGGTAGATATCTGTCACATCATTGACGTAGGGGAACAGGGTGCCTTCGTAAACGCCCGTCAGGTCCGTGGGGTCTTTGAAGTCGGCGAGCGGGAACGGCGAGCCGTCAGAGAGTTGAGCGCCCGCCCAAACCCACTGAAGCGGCGCGGTGAATTGATCTTTATTGTCACCGGTATAGGCGAATTGGGCGATACCCAACTGCTTCAGGTTGCTGCTGCACTGGATGTTTTTGGCCGAGACCCGGGCCGAGCGAAGTGCCGGCAGCAAGATCGCGATCAGCAGCGCGATGATGGAGATGACAATCAGCAGTTCGATAAGCGTAAACGCGCGACGCATCGACATATCCTTTGCAGCAGAGGAACCCACTTGAAAAGGCGCCGCGTCCCGTTAGGGACGTACCGCCATGTGCATACAAAAGCAGATCATCGACGACGACGGATCATCGTCAGGAGGCCCAGGCCTGCCAGGGCCAAACTGGATGGCTCGGGAACCACCGAGCCGGTGACCGTCCAGTCTTCAATGTGCAGGCCGCTGTTGTTTCCTCCGCCTATTTTTTCCCAGCCAAAGAGCCGGAACTCGACGGTCGAGGACGTGGTGAAGTCTGCAAAATCAAAGGTTTGCAGGCTACCGGCGAGTTCAGGTGGCACGTCGTTGCCGACCACCGTCAGTACCGCACTCGCTTCTTGAAGGACACCCCCATCGTAGACCTCGACTTGGATTTTCCCGGGGCCTCCACCAAACGCACTGACGCCGAACGACAGTTCTTCGACCGTGGCCTGCTGACCAGCATCCGGCGTGAATGAGAACGACAGATAGACATCGTCGTCCTTGACGGCAGGCTGTCCCGTCGTGCTCGGGAGCGGGTAGAAGCCGTTAATATCCCAGTAGGTCGAGCTGTTTTGGACGCCACCGACATTAACGCCAGGCCGATTGATCACATCATCTTGGATGAATTGACCATTACCGACAGGTCTGATCAGATTCGAGGTATCGACCCCGTTCACGCTCACGCTCAGCCCTGCCGCCAGGGTGCTGGGGCCAAAACCTGGAAGTTGGCTATCGTTCGTCGTGCTTCCAAGCACTGTGGTGTTAAAGTTGTATTGCACAATGGTCTCGCCCATCGCGGGTGCCGATAGGCAAGCGGCGGTGGTCAAGCACAACGCATAAGGCTTGACCGCAAGCCCAACAGCTTGTCTCAGACGTGATTTGCGATGCATGGTATTTCTCCAATAGAGGGTGCTCGGTCTCATTTGTTCAATCTCCTTCAAAGTTAAAAAACGCCTGGGCGTGTGAACGTCACAAGCCCTTCGCTAGACAAAGGCGTGCAATCGGCGGGGTGTCGTGTTTGGCGAACGTCTGTTCATCGGCTTAAACCCGCCTCGATCGTTCGGAGGCGGACGAACTCGCGTAGCGCGAGCGGCCGTCGCAGCCAGCCAAGGAGGTGATCGGCGTCAATGATCTGGATGCCAGTTTTAACTCCAAGCCAGACGTCCTGCAGTACGTCGTCAAGGTGGTGTCCATCACGCACAAGCCTGCGGACCAACGCCGAGACCAATTTGCGCGACCTCATCCAAGGCTGGGTTTGCTCAACAAGATTGGGGCTATTCATAGAGAATGAAGATTGCATGACGGCAGGCGGTGGAACGATACCACTCAACACGATCTTCTGTCAACGCATATTTATGCAATAAGTAAATATATGCATGCAATATGATATAACATATAGGTCATTAAATGTAATTACATAATTGGCCTCCAATTGGTCTTGGCTGTTTGTTGTTTAGTTCTCCTTAGGAGAGATCCTTACATTCTTGATGGCATGCCTTAAAACGTGTACAAATAACTGTGTTAGCCTTTGTGCAGCCTGTGAACCATCAGGTTGATCATGGCCCGTTGGATCATCGCGACGCTGCTCTCGGGTTTGCTTTCGTAGTCTTTGCTCCAGCGGCGGCACCGGCCAGGCCAGGCGAACGTCCGTCCGACGATCCCGCGTTTGGGCAGC
>JBCDHS010000028.1:0-45955 GCA_038749735.1 Planctomycetota bacterium | reverse complement strand
TGCGGTCACACGACCTGAGCAGCCGGGTGTTCAAAGATGAGGCCGAGATCGATGCGGCGTGTGCCGAGAGCTGGAACAGGCTGACGCCCGAACGGCTCAAACCATCACCGCGAGGCGTGGCTGGAGCGCGCGAATTAAATGATCCGCCGGGTCCGCGGTCAATTCGTGTCCGAGCGCCTGGACGCCACGCTGCACAACAAGAAGCCGACCGGCCGGCAGTACCGCAAGCTCGACGGCGAGCAGGAAGCCGAGCGGATCGCTATCGCCAGTTCGCCTGGCTGTCCGGACGCAGCCGTTGGACGATGAGGCTGATAGCGGACAAACTGGTCGGGTTGGAGATGATCGATTCGATCGCCCCGGCGACGGTGTGCTGGACGCTTCAAAAAACGACATCAAGCCCTGGCTCAAGCAGCAGTGAGTGATCCCGCTCACGGCCGATGCATCATTCGTCGCGAGCATGGAGGATGTGCCGGACACGTACGCCCGGCCATACGACCCGGACCTTCCGATGGTGTGTGGATGAGGTCGGCAAGCCGCTGATCGGCGAGGTGTGTAAACCGTTACCGGTGCGTCCGGGCTCGGCCGCGAAGCGGGGCCACGCATACCGGCGTGCGGGGATGGCCAACCTCAGCCCGCACCACCCATCGGCGTTGTATCAAGCCTTTGCGCTGGACGAAGCACGCCGCTTAACCAAGTTTCGAATGGCACTACCTGCCGAAGCACGGCCGCTGGCTCAACGTCGCAGAGATGCAACGCAGTGTCCTGTCGCGTCAGTGCTTGGAACGCCGCATCCCTGATCGGACCATCCTGACCCGAGAAGTCGTCGCATGGGAAGACACCCGTAACAAAGACGTGATCGGCGTGAACGGGTAGTTCACCACCGCCGATGCACGCATCAAGCTGAACAAGCTATACCCTGCGATTGATGCGCAATGAAACACTAGATAGGACGTTTACTCTTCGCTCGCCGGGGCTTGGCCGGCGCCGCCGGTTTCTTCGGTGGTCTGGGCCTGGGGGTCTTCCTCGGCGAAGTTGCGTGGGCTGATCTGCCAGGTCAGGCCCATGGCGAGCAACAGGAAGGCGAGGAAGCAGCCGACGGTGAGCCAGGTGAGCACGTCGCCGGCCCGGGCTCCGACGAAGGACCTTTCGCTGCCACCGCCCGCGCCGCCGCCGAACGCGCCGGAGAGGCCGCCTCCCTTGGGCTTCTGGATCAGGATGATGAGCATCATGATGATGCAGATCGCCACGAAGCCGATGGACAGGAGCCATTCGAGCCAGCCGGGGCCGCCGGCTACGGCGAGGAGTTGGGTTGGGTTGAGCAAGCGGTTCATAGTCGTTTCGTGATGGTGGGTTTCCGTGGGGCGGGGCTCTGCGGGGTGGCTTAGGCGGGCACGGCTGGGGAGGCGGCCTCGATGATGGCGCTAAAGTCGTCGGGCTTGAGCGAGGCCCCGCCGATCAGCCCGCCGTCGATGTCTTCTTGGGCGAGCAGTTCTGCGGCGTTGCCAGGCTTCATCGAACCGCCGTACTGGATGCGGACGGCGTCGGCGATGTCCTGGTCAAACATGAACCCGATGGCCTGGCGGATGACCAGGTGTGCCTTCTGGGCGTCTTCGGGGGTCGCGGTCTTGCCGGTGCCGATGGCCCAGACCGGTTCGTAGGCGATGGTGACCCGGGCCATCTGTTCGTTGGTCACGCCCGCCAGGCCGTAGCCGAGCTGGCCGGTGTTGATGTAGTCGGTCTTGCCGGCCTCGCGTTGTTCGATCTTCTCGCCGATGGCCAGGACGACATCCATCCCCGCCTCCAGCGCGGCCAGGACCTTGTCGTTGATCAACGGGTCGGTCTCGCCGATGACGTGGCGTCGTTCGGAGTGGCCGACGAGCACGGTCGTCGCGCCGCAGTCCTGCAGCATCGACAGGGAGACCTCGCCGGTGTACCCGCCGTTGGCCTGATGGTAGGCATCCTGGGCACCGACGGCGATCGGGGCACCTTTCTCATGCAGCACACTCGCAACCGGCAGCAGGTAGGGGAAAGCGGGGAAGACGGTGACCTGCACGCGGTCATCGCTGACCCGGTCGGCCAGGGCGGAGGCGAGGTCGCTCGCGTCCTGCAGGTGCAGGTTCATCTTCCAGTTGCCGCCGATGGTGGGGCGTCGGGTGCTCACGGTGTTCTCCAGTCGCATGGTCGGTCGCCGCTCCCGGACCGGGGGCGGCAGAGCGAATCATTTAGTATAACCGGGAAGGGCCATAGCAGTAAGTCGGTCGGCTTAGAAATATAGGTCTTCGTCGGAGTCCATTTTGGAATCGGGGATCGGGCCGAGGTCGAAATTGGCGGGGCGAAACACTGGTCTTGCCCCCAACAACGGTCCGTTCGATCATCCCCAGTTATCAAATAGAGGGGGTCAGAATGATCGATTTTGCAGCAGCCTGCTAAGCCTTCCTTGCTTTGCGATCGACTATATTGTTTGCCGGATTGTTTGCCGGATTGTTTGCCGGGGACGCTGCGTATCTGCCGCTACACCAGGCGGGGCTTACGCCACGGTGCCGGCCGCATGGCCCTCGGGCTTGAACGTGTCGGGGCGTTTCTCGCCGTGCCAGATGAAGTAGATCAGGCGCTTCACGTCGTCGAAGACCAGCATGATGCAGGGCAGCACGACCAGGATCATCACGGTCGCGGAGATCAGCCCGCAGGCGATGGCGATGGCCATGGGGATCAGGAACTTGGCTTGGAAGGACGTCTCGAGCATCAGCGGCGTCAGGCCGAGCACGGTGGTGATCGTGGTGAGCATGATCGCGCGTAGCCGGGCCTTGCCCGCGGCGACGAGGGATTCGAAGACGGGCACGCCCTCGGCCCGTTTGATATTGAAGAACTGAACCAGGATGAGCGAGTCGTTGACCACGATCCCGGAGAGGGCAACAAAGCCGATCAGCGAGAGGAAGGTCAGGTTGAAGCCGAGGATGATGTGACCCCAGATCAGCCCGATGGTGGCGAAGGGGATCACGCACATGACGAGGATCGGCTGGAAGTAGCTCTGGAACAGCCAGGCGAGGATGACGTAGATCATCAGGATCGCCGCCATCAGCCCGTAGGGCAGCGAGGAAAACGCGTCGGCCATCTGCTCCTGCCTCCCGGCAAAACCGATCTTCATGCCCGGGTACTTCGCCGCGATCGCATCGAGCGGCGCGGGCAAGGGGTTGCCCTGCTCATCGGTCAGGACCTTGCCCTGATCGTCCGTGGGCGGGCCGGTGAGCTGGGTGACGATCTCCTCGGGGCTGACATCCGCCGCGGCGTCGGCGGTGACGGTCACCGCCCGCTTACGGTCCACGCGGTTGATGCTCGCGTAGGTCGAGCTGTCTTCGATATCGACGAGTTCGCTCATCGGTATGGGCTGGCCCTGCGGGCTGATCAGCCAGGCCGAGAGCACTTCGTAAAGCGAGCCACGGGTCTGCTCGTCGATACGGACGCGGACATCGATGTCTTCTTCGCGCTCAGCGAAGGTATGGGCCTCGAGCCCGAAGAGGTAGCCGCGGAGTTGGCGGTTGATCGCGAGGTTGTCCAGCCCGAGCGCCCGGGCATCGGGGAACACGCGTACCTGGGCCTCGGCCTGGCCGATGTTCGAGGTGTCCGCCACGTCGAACAACGAGGGGTAGGTCAGCAGGAGCTTCTTCACCTCGTCGGTCGCGGCCAATAGATCGTCAGAATTGTCAGAAGTCAGACGGATCGTGACCGACGCGCCACCGGGCCCGCCGGACTGCTGCATAAAGCTGATCCGCTCGACATCATCGATCGTCCCGCGCATCGCCTGGCGGATCGAGGTGGTGATCTCGGGCGACGGTCGGTTGCGCTCTTCGACCGGGCTGAGCTCGACAAACATCTGCCCGATATGGGTCGCCGGGGCGTTGGACTGGCCGGTCTCGGTATCGCTCGACCCGCCGACCAGGGTCTCGATCGATTGGACCTCGGCCCCCTGGGTGAGGACGGCCTGCTCGATACGCTTCGCGGCATCGGAGGTGACCTCGATCGGCGTGCCGATGGGCATGCGGTAGTCGATCACGATCGACTCCGCGTCGTCGGTGGGCAGGAAGACAAAGCTCAGCCGCTTGCCCGCGACCATCCCGAACGAGCCGATCAGCACCGACAGCGCCACCGCCAAAGTGAAGTAGCGCGCCCGCAGCGAGACCGCCAGCAGTTTGCCGAACGCCGGAATCACCCGCTCTGCGATCACGCGGTCGCGGGCCGCCTCGTACCGCTTGAGCAGGCGGGAAACGCGGGTGGACTTGGCTTTGTCGCGTTTCTCCAAAGAGTGGGCCATGTGACTGGGCAGAATGAGCAGCGACTCGATCAGCGACATCGCCAGGGCGCAGGCAACAACCAGCGGCAGTGCCCCGAGCAGTGTCCCGATATTGCCCTTGATGAAAGTCAGGGGGAGAAAAGCGCAGATCGAGGTGAGGACGGTCGCGACAACGGGCCAGAACACCTCGTTCGTGCCGTTGATGGCGGATTGGATCGGCCCCTCGCCAGACACATCGTGGTGGGTCTGAATATTTTCGGAGACGACGATCGCGTCGTCCACCAGCAGGCCGATGACGACGATCAGGCCGAACATGGTCAGGAGGTTGAGGGTGAGGTTGAGCCAACTCATGAGGATGAGCGTGCCGCAGATCGCCAAGATCAGGCCGATGCCCACCCATAGCGCGACGCGCCAGTTGAGAAAGACCAGCAGGGTCAGGAAGACCAGGAACGACCCGTAGATCGCGTTCTCGGTGAGCAGGTCGAGCCGGCCCTCCACAAACCGTGCGAGGTCCGTCGTGCCGGCCAGGGTCGCGCCCTCGGGCAGCGGCCGGCTCGGCTCGGCACCCAGACGCCAAGCCTCCTCACGATCCGACCTCACCGTCGTGCCCGGCCGGGCAATAAGCTTGGCCGCGCGCTCGGCCATGGTCAGCTCAAAGGGCTCGCCGTTGCGGCCGTCGATATAGGCCCGGATCATCTTGGCCATCTCGACGATGTCCTGCTCACCGACCTTGTAGATCGTCAGGCTCATCGCCGGCTTGCCGTTGTAACGGGCCTTGAGGTCGCTGTCGGTATACGTCTCGGTGACCTCGGCCACGTCGCCGACGGTGATGATCCGCCCGTCGGTATCCGCGCTCAGGGGGATCCCGCGGATCGCCTGGGCGCGCTCCTCCACCCCCATCGTCCGCAGCGAGACGTTGCCCGTGCTCGTCTTGACCGACCCGCCGGGGATCTCGGTCATCCACGCGCGGACGGTATCGCTGACCGCCGGCAGGGACAGGCCGTACTCCAGCATCGCCTCTTCCTGCACATCGATGCGGATCTCATACTCTCGTGTCCCGCCGATGAGCGTCTCGCCCATGTCCGGCAGGTCGCTCAGGTCGTCCCGAACCACGCGGATCGCGCGCTTGAGCACTTCCTCGTCCAGGTCGCCATACAGCAGCACGCGGATCACCGGCAGGCGCGGCTCGATCAGCTGCGCGGTGATCTCCTCCGCCTCTTCGGGCAGGTCCTGCAACGCATCGATCTCACGCTTGATGTCGGTCATCGCCCGATCGACATCGGCCCGGTCCTTGAACTGCACGGTGATCCCGCCCCCGCCCTCCGCGACAGTCGTCTGGATCTCGTCGATCTCGTCGATCGCCCGCAGCGAGTCCTCGACCTTGATCGCCAGGGCGCTCTCCACCTCCTCCGGCGGGGCGCCGGGGTAAGGCAGATTGATCGTCGCGGTTTCAGGGTCCGACTCGGGGAAGAACTGCTTACGCAGCGTGGTCGAGGCGTAGACGCCGGCCACGATCAACGCCGCCATCAGCAGGTTCACCACCACGGGCTTGCGCACGCCGAACTCGGCCAGGCCAAGATTCATGAGCCGGCCCCCGGCCGTTCGGCGTCGTCGCGCTCGGGCAGCCGATCGGGCCGTTCTTCTGGGTCTCCCGCTGGAGCGGGATCGGGCAGCACCGCAATCACCTCCTGCCCGTCAAGGATCGACAGCGAGGCGCTCAGCACGATCAGGTCGCTATCCTCGAACGACTCGTTGAGCACCAGCCACTGGTCATCGGGCAGCCCAGTGCCCGCGAGCTTGCCCTCGTAGTCGAACGCGGTGGTGACCGGGATGGTTTCGATATGGCTGCCCTTGACCAGGCGGACCCGGCCTTCCTGAACCGAACGGGCGGGCACGACCCAGCGTGGCTGGGCATCGGTCGTCGCGAGCCGTGAGGTCACAAACATACCCGGGACGAGCACCTGCTGGTCACTCGCCCCGCCGGCGAACGCTTCGAGCGAAACGCCGGTCTGATCAATCAAGGCGTAGACCGTGAAGGTGCGCTGCGGGGCATTGAACGCCCCGACCCGCGTGATCGTTGCCGACCACTGGCAGTCGGGGGGGTGGCTTCGGCTAAACACCGTCGCCGGGTCACCGACCCCCAGGCCGACCCGCGCGGAAGCGGGCAACTGGATCGGCACTTCGACCAGGCGCGGGTCCACGATCCGGACCACGCGCGAGCCGGGCTGGACGCTTTCGTTTTCTTCAACATCGACCTCGGCGATGATGCCATCGATCGGCGCCTTGATCGTCGCGCGGTCCACACTGAGTTGGGCCCGGTCTTTCTGGCGCTCGGCGGCGATCTTGCTCGCCGTAAGCCCCTCACGCCGGGGCCCGATCAAATCGATCGCCTGCTTGAGCTCCAGCACGAAACGCTCGGCCTGCAGCAGCGTCCGCAACGCCCTTTCGATGTCGGTCACCGACGCCGCGTTCTGCTCGCCACGCCGCACCTGACGCTCGTACTCGGCCCGCGCAAGCGTCACCACCTGCTCCTCGACCGCTACGCGTTCCCTCAGCTTCACCTCTTCGGTGGCGAGCTGAGCGATCTGGGCATCGACCTCCTTGATCCGCTGATCGGCCTCGTCGCGGTCCTTCACAAAATCGCTGTCGTCCAACTCAACCAGCACATCACCTGCCTTCACCACCCGGCCGACCTCAACCGCTTCGGGCAAACGCATGACCACCGCACCGACCCTGGCGGGGACGTCCGCCTGGCGCTCGGCCTCGACCGTGCCGAAGCCCCGCCACTGACGGGGCAGATCGACCTGCTGGGCCTCGAAGACCTGTACACGCAGTGAGCGCGGCCGATCCTCGGTCTCGATCTTCGGTGCCGTGCGGACCAGCACACCGACCAGCGCGCCGACACCGATCAGCAGCAGGATGCCCACCACACTACGCAGGAGCAGTGCGACCGTATTTGAGTCAGCAAGAATGCGCGGTTTCAACAGAAAACCCCAGGGTCAAACTACAGGTCGTACAGTGTACCAATTTGGGCCGGTCTATTCCGGATCGACAGGTCCGATTCGCTGGGATGGTCGCCAAAGCGGTCGATTGCCCTGGATTTGGTACGCCCGTTACTTTCCTCAGGCTGCCTAGCACGGGCCCCGCTAGGATAACGGATCGATCCAGGCAATGAATACGGTACATCTCACTAAGCTATTATGTTACAGCGGCTTAGATAGCGTCGAAATACCCGGCGGACAAAACCCAGGACGCTTTTCCGCCGGGCCTTGCCCATTAGCAGCCAAAGCAACGCACGCCGGTGTTTTGATTGGGTTGCTTATGCGGTATAAAAAACAGCCCCGCGGTTAAGCGGGGTTGTTGAAGATGGCTCGTGTTCTGGTTCGGGCTTAGAAGCCGCCGCCCTGCTGGCCGCGGGTGAAGACGACCGTTTCCTGCACACCATTGGTGTTGCTGGTGATGATCAGTTGGCCGTTCTCGACGCGCCAGATGCCTGATTCGCCGGTGGGGTCGTTGGCGTCTTCGAAGAGGGTGATTCGTCCGTCCTGAGTAGCCTGATAGCGGAACTGACCGGTCTCTTGTTCGCCGTTGGCCGAGGCGACGACCATCAGGGTCTGGGCATCGACAAAGTTGAAGGCGAGGCTGAAGCCAGCGGGGATCTGCTGGCCGTTGATCGATTGGCAGAGCCACTGGCCCTGGAGGGCGGGGATCGGGGCGTTGACGGCCGGGGCCGAGGGGCCTGGCTCGGGGGTCGGGACCGGGCCGAACTGGGCCGAGGCGGAGGTCGCGGCCAACAGTCCAAGGGCCAGGGTCAGGGTCGCGGCGACGGACTTAAGGGAGGTCTTGAAGAACATGGTGGTTTCCTGGGGGGTGGGTTGGTGGTGTTTCGGTCTCACGTGCCGATCGGGTTCTCTCTTCAAGGGTCCGGGGCGGAAGACAGGTTCACGGTGATGTCGATTTTTCATCACCGCCGCCCTGCCCCGGCTGGGTCGATAACCCCACAGGATCAACCGCCGATGGGCACGCTCGATAACAGGACTCACGGTCCGTCAAAACAGAAAAACAGACCCGCGTCCGCATCAGCCCGTTGCCTAAGCAGGCCGATCCATGGCCGGTCTGGTTATCGCCCTGCTGAACAGGGACTATCTGTAGACCACAGGGCAAGCTTTGCGTTGCCCGTTAAAACCAAGACCCGCATCAGCCGGTATTGCGCAGGCCCGAGGCGATGGCCTGGACGCTGAGTCGTAGCAGGTCGCTCTGGGGGTCGGTGTTGCGGCGCATCAGCTCGATCTGGATGAGGTTAAGGGGATCGATGTAAGGATTACGGACCCGCACCGAGCGGGCGAGCCAGGGGATGGCGCCTAACAGTTCATCCTGCTCGGTTAGGGCGAGGATGCGGTCTCTGGTCAGCGTGTATTCGTCCACAAAAGACTGGTAGAGCCGGGCCCCGGTCTCCGCATCGTCCAGCAGTTCGTTGTAGCGTTTTGCGATGTCGGGATCGCACTTAGCCAGGGCGAGCTCGGCGTTGTGGATCATGCCCCGGAACATGGGCCAGTGGCGGTACATCTGCTTGAGCTGGTCGGGGGCGATCTGCTTGAGCCCGGTGCCCAGGCCGTACCACGCGGTCAGCAGGTGGCGGTTTTGCGTCCAGGCGAAGGTGTAGGGGATGGCCCGGAGGTTGTCCAGCGAGCGGGCCGTCCGCCGCCGGCTGGGCCGCGAGCCGATGGGCAGGTTCTCAATGGTGTTGATCGGCGTAGCCTGGTCGAAGTAGGCGAGGAAGCCCTCGTCGTCACGGAAGGCGCGGTACCGGGCGCGCGCCGCGGTGGAAGCGTCGGTAATCGCCTCCACCCAGGCGTCTTCGATCGGCGGAGGGCTGTCGCTGGAGACCAGCAGCGTCGCCCAGGCAACCTGTTCGACATGGCGGAAGGCGACCTCGGGGTCGTCGTAGCGCTCGGCCAAGACCTCGCCCTGCTCGGTGATGCGGATCTTGTGGTTGACCGACTCGGGCGGCAGGGAAAGGACCGACCTCGCCGCCGGCCCGCCGCCCCGCCCCAGTGCGCCGCCCCGGCCGTGGAACAGGGTGAGCTTGACACCGTGCCGGCTCGCGGTCTGCGCGAGACGGCGTTGACCGTCGTACAGGTTCCAGTTCGAGGCGAGGTAGCCGCCGTCCTTGCACGAGTCGGAGTAGCCGACCATGCAGACCTGTCGGCCCCCGTTGGCATCAACGATCGCTCGGTACGGCTCGTTTTCCAGCAGCGCGGTCAAGGTCCGATCGGCGTTGGCCAGGTCGTCGATCGTCTCGAAGAGCGGGACGATCGGCAGGCTCGCGCGGGGCTGATCGTACCCGCTTAGCCGAGCGGCCAGCCGCCCGAGGAACAGCATCGCCAGCGCGTCCGATGGCTGCTGGGTCATGCTGATGATCAGCACACCTAGCGCGTCACGGCCCAGCGAGGTCACAACCTGTTCGAGCAGCGTGAACAGCTCGACCGTGTTCCGGGCCGGCTCGGTCAGCTTGGCCAGGTCGAGTCCCGCGACGCGCTTGGGGTCGGGCGGCAGGGTCAGCAGGCGCTGACGGGCCGACTCATCAAGCGAAGCGTAATCGGTGTCGGGGTACAACTGCCGGGCCACCTCGCCGATCGCGGCGTGGAGCTGGCGCGAGTCTTCGCGGATGTCGAGCCGGGCAAAGTGCAGGCCGAAGACCACCGCCCGGTCACGCCAGTCCAGCAGCGCCCCGTCGGCCAGCTCGGTGTGGTGGTTCGTGCGGAGCGAAGCGATGATCGTGTCGATCTCGTCGATCAATTCCTCGGCGTCGGTATAGGCCAGGGAGGGCGACTCATCGAGCGGCGAGGCCTCGGAAGAAGCGACAAGCCGCGCCCGGACGATGAGCAGCAATTTACGATAGCTCTCGCCCTGTGCCACCTGATCAACCCGATCGCGCAGCTCGGGGAACGACGCCAGGCCACGCTCGATCAGGGCCCGGACCGCGTCGCTGACCGGGTGGTGCTTGTCGGAGATGCTCAAAACATTAAACAGCGTGTCGCACTGCGCGATGTGCTTGGCGATGATGGCCCGGCGTAGACGGTTCAAGGTCTCTCGGGTCACCGCGGGGGTGACGAACGGGTTGCCGTCCCGGTCGCCGCCGATCCACGAACCGAAGCGGACGACCCGGCCAAGCGTCGGCGTGTCCTCGGGGTAGTATCGGCGTAGCACCTGCCGGGTCCCGCGGTAAAGCCACGGGACGACCTGCCAGAGCGAATCGACCACGAACAGCGAGCGGTTCACTTCTTCCAGCACGCTGGGCTTGTTCGGCCGCAGCGTGTCGGTCTCCCACAAACAATCCAGGTCGGCCTTGATCCGGCTGACCAGCTCGTCCCGCTCACGCGGCAGCGCGTCGCCACGGTCCAGCTCGATCAGGTCCGCCCGAAGACGACGCAGCAGGTTACGGACCGTCTTTCGCTTGGCCTCGGTCGGGTGGGCGGTGAAGACCAGATCGACCTCAAGGTCATCTAGGTAGGCCTGGACCTCAGCGGCCGACTTGCCTCGGCGGTGCAGCTCGGCGATCGCGGCACCCAGGGACTGCTCGCGCGGGGCCGGGGCGATCGACCGCTCCCGATCGCGCAGCACCCGGACGCGGTGCCTATCCTCGGCCAGGTTCGCCAGGTCAAAGAAGCAGGCCAGGGCCCGCATCAGCTCTTCGAGCTGGGTGTCATCCAGCGACGCGATGCGCCGGGTCAAACGCTGGTCGGCCTGCTCGTCGCCGTCCCGGCGTTGCTTGGCGAGCTGGCGGACCTCCTCGACCAGGTCGTAGAGCCCGGCGCTGCCGTGGGTCTTGAGCACCTTGCCCAGCTCAAAGCCGAGCATCCGCACATCGCGGCGCAGCGGCAGGTCGGCGGGCGGCGCGGCATCGGCAGGTGGCATTGGCATGCGGACATGATACGCCTTGCGGTTCAGGGCGAGGGCAGTCGCGCGGCCGTATCGAGGTCAAGGTGAGCAGGAGTTCAGTCCCGACTTGGTTCAGATCAAGCGAACCGGCTAGTCCCGAAGCAATTGCCCGTCTGACACCAGGCACATCCCGCCGTAGCGGTCGAGCATCGGACGCACGGCTTCGAGCAGCGGCGGGACAACATCCTCCGGGGCCGCGACGATCAGGTAGCAGTTGCGATAGACGTCGGTCAGTTCGTCCCCGCCCCGGTCGCCGCGGTCGCCGGTGCCCTGCACATCCCGGATCAAGGTGTAGCCCGGGACGCCCGCCCGCTTGAGGGCATCGGTCAGGCCGCGGGCGTGGGCCGCGCCGATGACGATCTCGATGCGTTTGACCGGTTTCATGCTTCACTCCACAGCGCCCGGATCACCGCGTAATACAGCGGGATCCCGACGATGACATTAAACGGGAACGTGATGCCCAAAGACATGGGCACGTACAGGCTGGGGTTGGCCTTGGGGATCGCCAACCGGACCGCGGCGGGCACGGCGATGTAGCTCGCACTGCCGACCAACACCGCCAGGAGCAGCGCATCGCCCGGCGAGGCCCCGATCAACCGAGCCAAAAAGATCCCCAGCATCGCGTGGACCACCGCCGCGACGACCGCAAAACCCACGAGCACCAGCCCCGAGTCCTTCAAGTCCTTAAGCCGACGGGCGGCGACCAGTCCCATATCCAGCAGGAACAGGCACAGCACACCCTTGAACGGGTCGTAGGCCAAGGGCTTGATCGACTGCCAGCCGGCCTCGCCGGTCACCAAGCCGATCGCCAAGGCACCGAGCAGGATCAGGACCGAGCCATTAAAGAAAGCCTCTCGTGCCAGGTCACCCCAGCCGTGCCGGGCTTGCCCGGGCTCTGCCTCACCGCCGCGGTTGGCAAACCACCGGGCCAGCACCACCCCGACGACAATCGCCGGCGACTCCATCAACGCCATCGCCGCGACCATGTGGCCCCCGTACTCGACCCCCAGCCCGTTGAGGAAGCTGACGGCGGTGATGAAGGTCACCGCGGAGACCGAACCGTAGGTCGCCGCGATCGCCGCGGCGTCGTGTACCGGCAGCTTCAAGCGCAACACCGCAAACGACCAGATCGGGACCAGGAACGAGGTCGCGGTTGCAATGCCGAGCATGATCAGGATGTCGGCGCTGAACGAGCTCTGGCTGAGCTTGTAGCCGCCGTAGGTCCCGATCGCGAAGAGCAGGTACAGGGAAAGGAAGCGGGCGACCTGGGTTGGGATCTCCAGGTCCGAACGCACCAGGGTCGCAAACACGCCGAGAAAAAAAAACAGGATCGGCGGGGTGAGGATGTTGTCGAGAATGACCGCAAAGTCCATCCGCGCAGGGTAGCTGAGATGGCTTGCAACCGAAAGCCGCCGCCGGGCACGAGGCCCCGCGGGGGCGATCACGGCTTATCCGGACAAGCCGTGTTTTTAAAGAGGGACGGGCCTGGGGTGTTTGCCCGCCCCCGGGGGAGGGTAAGCCGCCTGCGGCAGGTTGCTGCCGCCGACGGCGGGGTGGGGATCAACCGGGCAGCGCCCCGGGGTTGGCTAGAGGGGTACGTGCGTATTGCCGGGCTTTGCCCAGGTACCGCCCCACCCGACTTTTCACAATGTCAGCCAGCAGGCTCACGTTGACATAAAGGTCATCCCCCCGGCGTGTGTGTCGCAATGTCTTGCCGTTGAGAAGGTGGACATGTACGCGGCACAACTGATCGATCCCGCCACGCGGCCCGTTCTCGTCGCTAAGCAAAACCGAGACCGAACGTACCCGCCCCGAATACTGATCAAGTGCAGCGGACATCCGCTGGCGGATGTGGTCAAGGATCGCCGGGGTCAGATCAATCTTCTTTCCTCGGATCGCAAGGTTCATGGCGGTCTCCAAAAAACAGAATCCAAAAGAATCAGGGCAATCAAACGAACTATATTTCACGTATTTCACAACGTCAATGTCGGGTGCAAAGATTTCACACCCAGCATCCCAAAGCTTCACGAAAGGCCTATTTCTGCTCGCCTCCGTTCCCGCGGACCATGTCCAGCAGGTCGCGGACCTTGCGGTGCCCCTCGACCGGGTGACGCAGCCGCTTGCCCTCGCGGATCCGGTAGCGGTTGCGGCGGCCAACCTTCTCCCGGATCAGCACCCCCCCCTCCTCGAGTTCTGCGACGATCTTCTGCACCGCCCGCTCGGTGATCCCCACCCGCTCCGCGACCTCTCGCAGACGCAGATCTGAATCCAGCGACAGGCAGATCAGCACGTGCGAATGATTGGTCAGAAAAGTCCAAGTCGCGGGCTTACTTTGGGCAGCCGGGGTATCGCGGGCGGGAGACGGAGCGTCTTTCATACCATTACGATGATACCCCTTCACTCCCGTGCGCCAATCCCGTATCGTCCGGGCCGACGTGGCGGCCGCTACACTACGACGTCCAATCTGCCACCAAACCAAAGAGGAATAACGATGACCACCGCCCGCTGCCGCCTGCTGCCCGGCCTGTGCCTGCCCGCCGTGCTATTCGCACTCACCACCCTCGTCACGAACAACCCCACCCGGGCCGATCAGCCCGCCGGTGAGGGCTCCGCGACCAAGCAGAGCCAGGCCCAGGATGAAGCGGCGGACGAAGAGGGCTTCGTCTCAATCTTCAACGGCAAAGACCTCACCGGCTGGACGCCCAAGTTCGTCGGCCAGGAGCTGGGGGTCAACTACAACAACACCTTCCGCGTGGAGGACGGGGCCATCACCGTCAGCTACCGCGATTGGGACCAACCTTTCAACGCGACCTTCGGCCACCTGTTCTTCGAGACCGAGTACGAGCACTACATCCTCCGGCTCGAGTACCGATTCGTCGGCGACCAATGCCCCGGCGGCCCGGGCTGGGCGTTCCGAAACTCCGGTGTCATGTTCCACGGCCAGACCGCGGAGTCGATGGGACTAAACCAGAACTTCCCCAACTCCATCGAGGCCCAACTGCTCGGCCAGGCCGAGGGCGCCGAACGCGATCGGCCCACCGGCAACGTCTGCACCCCCGGCACCCACTACTATCAAGAAGGCAAGCTCGTCCGCGCCCACTGCCGAAGCTCGACCTCCGATACCTTCCGCGGCGACCAGTGGGTTACCTTCGAGCTCGAAGTCCACGGCCACGGGCAGGTCATCCACCGCATCAACGGCGAGGTCGTCTTCGAATACGAACGCCCGACCCTCGACCAGGAAAACACCGCGCTCAGCGGCGGGACCATCTCCCTCCAGGCCGAGTCCCACCCCGTGCAGTTCCGCAAGATCGAGATCCGGGAGTTGGAGCCAACGGCCGAGTAAGGCCAAACCCACGCTGGCGGCACCGAGGGTCTTGGTCGGCCCACCACGACCCCATACAATAAAGACATGTCTTCCGCCCCCACATACCTGCCACGGTACACCACCACCGACTACGAACTGTGGGAAGGCGACTGGGAGTTGTGGGACGGCCACGCCGTCGCGATGTCGCCCGCGCCGAATGTCCGGCACCAGCGTGTGGCGAAGCAACTTCTACTCGCGATACAAGATCAACTCGATCAGCACCAAGATTGTCACTGCGAAGTCCTCTACGAAGTCGATTGGCGGATCAAAGACGACACGGTCTTTCGCCCGGACCTGGTCGTGGTCTGCGAACCGATCGAAACCCCCTGGCTTGAGAAGCCGCCGAGCCTGATCGTTGAGGTGCTTTCGCCGAGCACCGAGAAAAACGACCGTGGATATAAACGCAAACGTTACGCCGAACTGGGGGTAGGGCATTACCTGGTTGTCGATCCTGAGGCCCAACAAATCGAAACCCTGCAAAGCGTGGATCACACCTATCAGCCGGCCGAGCCGACCGAATTGACGTTGAACGATGGCTGCACAATCAATCTCGATACCGCGTCGATCTGGATTTGAACCCTGAACATCCATGGCAAGTGGCTCAGACGGGGCGGTTCGTCTGGCTGGGGAGATCGGCGAAAGCTGGATCGAATCGGATTGGATCATAGAGGTCGCTAGGGCTAACCAGCGATGCAAAATGCAAATGCCTGGCCCCGCAACGATCAGTGTTCGCGTGTGCCGGCCTTTAGCAACTCGCCAACCCCGGCGCAAAGCCGCGGCGCATCGTGTTCTCGGTGATGCAGCGTGGCTCGACGAACTGGTAGAGGTACTGGTCGCCGCCGGCCTTGGAGCCGATGCCGGACATCCCGAAGCCGCCGAAGGGCTGGCGGCCAACCAGGGCACCGGTGCAGCCGCGATTGAGGTAGAGGTTGCCGACGCGGTACTCGGCCCGGGCCCGCTCGATGTGGCTGGGGGTCCGGCTGAACAAGCCGCCGGTGAGCTTGTAAGGCGTCGCGTTGGCGATGTCCAGTGCCTGGTCGAAGTCGGCGGCCCGCATGACCGCGACGACCGGGCCGAAGACCTCTTCTTGCGCTAAGCGGTGCTCGGGCTTGATACCGCTGAAGATGTGCGGGCCGATCAATGGCTTGCCCTGCACCGTCGCGGCCTCGGGCGACAGCGCGAGTTCGAGCCGGCCCTCTTGTCTACCAATCTCGATGTACCGGCGGATGGTGGTGGCCGCGGCGGCGTCGATCACCGGGCCGACATCGGTGCCGGGCTCGATTGGATCGCCGACCTTCAGCGCCCGCGATGCCTCGACAAACCGTTCGAGGAACCGGTCGTGCACCCCGCCAACACAGATGACCCGCGAGCAGGCCGAGCACTTCTGACCCGCAAAGCCGAACGCGGCACCGACCGCGCCGACCACGGCCTCGTCCAGGTCCGCCGAGGCATCGACGATGATCGCGTTCTTGCCGCCCATCTCACAGACCACACGCTTGACGTGGGGCTGCTGATCCTCGGTGACGCCCGCGGCCCGGATGATGTCCAGCCCGACGGCCTTGCTGCCGGTAAACGCGGTGGTCGAGATGCGTGGGTCGCGCACCAGCGCCGCGCCGACCGTCTCGCCCTTGCCCGGAAGAAACTGCAGCACGCTCCGGGGCACCCCCGCTTGCCAAAACAGTTTGGCCATGACCTGCGCGATGCCCGGGGTCTGCTCGGCCGGCTTGACCAGGCAGGTGTTGCCGGTGACCAGTGAAGCCGCGGTCATCCCCGTGCAGATCGCCAGCGGGAAGTTCCACGGCGCAATCACGGCCGAGACCCCGCGCGGCTGGTAGAACACCTCGTTACGCTCTCCTAGAAAAGAACCGAGTTGCCGGGGCGCGAATAGCTGCGGCGCCAGCCGGGCGTAGTACGTACAGAAATCAATCGCTTCACACACATCCGCGTCCGCTTCTTTCCATGGCTTGCCGGCCTCCTTGATGATGATGCCCGACAACGCATCGCGCTGTTCGCGCATCAGTGTCGCGGCCCGCAATAACATCCCCGCGCGATCCTTTGGGTCACGATCACGCCAGGCGGGAAACGCCCGCACGGCATCGTCCACCGCTTGCTCGGCCTGCTCCAGCGTCGAATCATGGGCCACCCGCGGGACATCGGCCGACTTGATCGCCTGAGCGAACGCATCCCGCTGGTCCGGCACGGAGAAGTCGCGCATCGGCTCGTTCTGGAACGCCGTGCCGTCGGCAAGCCCCTCAACGCCGGCAAGCAGATTCGGTTCGTGGTCACTTCCTGCCGCAGCTTCCTCGGTCTTGCCCGACCGGTGCGGGGAACTCAAGAGTGCGGCGGCATCCGCGTTGTCATCCAGGCCCTTCATCAGCCAGGACTCGTTGGACGTGTTCTCCAGCAGCCGGCGGACCAGGTAGGCCATGCCCGGGATCATCTCGCCGACGGGCACGTACTCGCGCAGCCGCAGGCCCTGGTCGAGCGCGGCCTGCTTCGGGCCATTGCCCATGCCGTAGAGCATTTGGAGTTCGACCGCCTGCTTGGGTAGGCCGTGCTTATCCAGTTCGGCGAGGGTCGCGGCGATCGAACGCAGGTTATGTGAGCCCAGCGCGAGCTTGACGCCCGCTTCGCCTAGTGCCCGGGGCATCGCCTGGACAAAACGCGCCGCCATCCGCTCAAAGCACGCGTCCGAGTCGGCCTTGGTCGTCCACACCGGGACGGGCCAGCCCTGCTCCTGCGCGGCGATCACCTCGTAGTCCCAGTACGCGCCTTTCACCAGGCGGACGGTGACGGCCCGCCCGGCCCGCTTGGCCCAGTCGATCACGCGCTGGGCGTCCTCATCACCGGACCGCAGGTAGGCCTGCATCGCCAGGCCCGCCTCAAAATCGATCTGCTCGCAGCAGCGCATGAACACGGCGAGGTTCAGTTCCTTCAGCCTGCTCTGCTCGACATCGAAGTTGACCAGCACGTTCCGCTTGCCCGCGGCTTCCAGCAGCGGTTGGATCGCGCCGAAGCACCGATCGATCGAACCCTGGAAATCGATCGGGTCGAACTTGGCGACCAAGGAACTGACCTTGATCGACACGTTGGCACGGGGGATCGGGCCCAGGTGGTCACGCTCGAGATGCGCATGGGCCGGCCAGGCCTTGACCTCCTCGGCCAGGGTCGTGATCAGGTCCAGGTATCGAGCGCGGTACCCCTCGGCTTCCTTCTCACTGACACACGCCTCCCCGAGCAGATCGACCGAGAAAGCGATGCCATCGTCCCAACGCCGACGCAGCCCGGGGACCGCCGAGTCGGCATCGACCCCGGCGATATATCGCTTCGCCATCGCAACGATCTGCGACGCGATCGTCTTGCTCATCAGCCCCTTCATCATGCCACCCGCCTTGATCCCGACCCCCAACCCGGGCGGCAGCGCGGGCGGGTCCATCCCCGGCGTCGGCGGCTGGCTGAGGTACTCGCCAAGATGCCGGTGGACCTGGTCCTGATCGATCAGCGTCGGGAAGGTGTCCACGAAACGAAACAACTGCACCTTGAACGCCTGGTCCTGCATCGCCCAGTCGGCAAGCTTGTCCTTCACCCCCTTCGCATCCGGGTGCCGCTGGGCAACGTCCAGGAGCGCCGTCCCTACTGCATGGACCCTGGCCTCGTCCGCATCCGGCGGGGCCGATCTCGGCCTTGAATCCGATGAGGGTGCGGGCATGGAGTTCGTTTTACGCTTAAAAATCATGGCTGATTCATCATGCAAGCGAGGGAAAGACCGGTGACGTCTGTCGTTGAATAGGGCGGCATAGTCATTATAATGAATTAATACAATATTTGGTATATTGAATAAAACGCAACATCATCAATCACAAGCCTCGCTTCAATTAACTCTCCGAGAGCCGCACATGCCCGATCAGGACCCCGCTTCGATCATGGATGCGGTCGAACACGCGACCAGCCAGTTAGCGCCCCGCCTGCAGCGGGCCCGCAAGGAGGCGGGGCTGACCCTCGATGCGTTGGCACGGGCCTCGGGCGTGAGCAAGGGCACGCTCAGCCAGATCGAGCAGAACAAGGCCAACCCGTCGATCACGGTGCTGTACCGCATTGCGATGGCGCTGTCGCTGCCGGTCAGCGAACTGATCGAAGACCCGTTCCGCGCGATGCATTTCGAGGTTGTGTCGGCCGGCGACCCCAGCCGCAAGTTCTTCACCAACCAGGCCTGCTCGGGACACCTGCTCAACCCCCAGTGGATGGACCGCGACCTGGAGGTCTACGAGATGAACTTCCCCCCCGGCGGAAGCCTCGACTCCCAGCCCCACCACCCCCACACCCGCGAATTACTCACCGTGCTGACCGGCACAGTCAAGATCGAAGTGGGCGAACCCGACGGCGACCCCACCACCTTGTCTGGCGGCCGCGAGGCATCGTTAAACCCGGGCGACACCGCGCATTACTCCGCCGACGTCCCCCACCGCATCACCAACGTAGGCGACCAAGAAGCGACGATCTATCTGGTGGTGCGGTACCGGACGGAGGGGTGAGATCGATCCAGGTTTGATTCGTGAGTATCGCTGAGCAGGAATCTCAACGCCTTGGCGTCAATGGCCTGAAATCGATCTGATACGTATCCCCCAAAAAACCAAGGCGTCCATTGCTTCATGAGCCGCCGGGTAACACCCGGCGGACATGCGTCAGGTAGCTCGTCCGCCACGTGTTACGTGGCGGCTGTCCATGACCTGACGAGCGTATGAATTTTTGGGGATGCGTATGAGTTACCGCGAGACTGCGTGCAGATCACCTACCGCTGATAGATCGGCAGGTAGTGGTGGCGCACGCTCAGCGCCAGAAGGGCCATGCTGGTTGCGTAGACCTGGTCGGATTCGTGGTGGTGGCGGTTCTGCCAGGATCCATCGACACGTTGCTGTTCCTTGAGCACGCGCCAGGTCTCACGCTGGGCGGTGGTCGCGTGTTCGCCGCCGACCTGGTACATGCCGATCGCGTAGTAGTACGTGCCGTAGTAGAACCACTGGTCGCCGACCTGCGGGCCCCACTCCAGGAGCTGGTTCGAGGCGTGGCGGACCTGTTCGTGCTCGTATCGGCCGCAGACGAGCATGGCGAGCATCCCCGCAGCGGTGGTGGCGTAGCGGGGGTACTGCCCGGGTTCATAGCCAAAGCCACCCTTTTCCCGGCCCATCTCCCGGTAGGAACGCTTGAGGTATTCCACGGCCTGGTCGATTGCCTGGGCCGGGACATCCATCCCCGCGGCTTTGCCCGCACGAAGAGCCATGAGCTGCCAGACCGTGACGGACAGGTCGGCGTCGCGGCTGCCCGGCTCGTAACGCCAGCCGCCGCGGTAGCGCTCGCTCTTGTCGACCTGCTGGGAGCGGAGGATCAGGTCGAGCGCCGCGCGGCAGCGGACGCGGATCAGCTCGTCCTGCCGGTCGTCGACCCCCATGCCGAGCATCTCGGTGAGCATGAGCGCGGTGATCCCGTGGCCGTACATCCGCGAGCCGTCTTGCCGGCCGAGGTAGCCGTCGGGGGTGATGCGGTCGTCGGCGAGGATGTAGTTGAGTGCGTCGCGCAGGGCCTTGCCCTGGGGCGTCTGGTCGGTGGGCTGGTGGCCGACGGCGACCATGGCCATGATGGCCAGGGAGGTCGTCGCGGTGCGGTACTGGTTGCGCACCCCGATCGACCCGTCGCGATCATCGGTCTGGGCGATGAGGTAGCGCACCCCGCGCTCGATGGCTTGTTCGACCTGATCCCGGTCGGGAGCGGGCGGGTTGTCCTGCGCGGCAGCCGGTGCGGCGACCAGCCCAAACAACGCCATCACAAATAGCGCCAGCCGGCTCACCGGTCACCTCCCCGGCCGTCGGCGTCTTGTTGGGCACGTTCAGCGATCGCGCGGAAGTAGGCGTCGACCTGGTCGAGGTAGTCGGCCGGGGCCCGCTCACGCGCGCCCTGGTTGAGGTCTTCGACCATCCGCTCGGGCAGGTCGCCCCAGTCGCCGTCGCCCTCGGGGGTCTGGCCCAACTCGGCCTGATCGCCCGCGGGGCCGGGGCCCGCGCCGTTGTTCTCCGGTGAGCCAGGACCGTTCGGCGGGCTATCGGACCGGGCCTGGCCGGGCATCGGCGCGGGCTGGGCCGGCTGGTTTTGACCGGGCTGGCCCTGGTTGGCCGGGGCGTTGGGGTTGCGCTGCTGGCGGATGTTCTCGGCCTGCTGCATGGCCGCCTGGTCGATCGGGCGGCCGCCGGGCTGGCTGGAAGGGCTCTGCCCCGAGCCGCTTTGGCCAGATTCCTGGCCGGGCTGCTGACCCGATGGATCGCTTGATGGTTCGCCGGAGGGCTGGCCCGGCTGCTGGCCTGATGGTTCACCCGAGTGCTCACCCGATGAATCGCCGGGCTGCTGCCCGGACGGTTGACCCTGTGGCTGGCCCGATGGTTGTGCTGGTTTTGGCTGTCCCGGTGACGCTTGTTGTTGGGCAAGCTGCTGGTCAAGCAGGTCGAGCTCTTGGGCGAGTTGCTCGGCCAGTTCCTGGTCGATCGGGCCCAGATCACCGGGCTGTTCACCCAATTGCGGCTGAGCGCTGCCGGAGTTGCCTAGTTGGGATTCAGCTTGCGGTGACTCACCTCGCTGGGGCTGGCCCTGTTGAGACTCGCCTTGTTGCAAATCACCCTGTTGGGAATCGCCCTGTTGTTGAGCAGCTTGTTCCTGCTCGGCCATGCGTTGGGCCTGCTCGGCGAGTTGTTCGCCGGCCTCGCGGGCGGACTGTTCGCCTTGCTCGTGGCGGTCGGCGTTGCCGATCTGCTCCCCGGCGTTGGGCAGGGCCTGCGCCGCGAGCTGTTCGATCTGCTCAGCCTGTTCCTGTAGCTGCTGGGCGCGTTGCTCGTTGCCCAGCCGTTCCTGGTGGCGGCCCGCGCGCTCGAGGTCATCGGCCGATTCCTGGGTCTGTTCGGCGAGCTGCTCCTGCCGCTGCGCGGCCTGGCCGAGGTCTTCATCGCGCTCGGCCGCTTCGCGCTCGGCCTGGCGGGCGAGGTGCTCGGCCTGGTTGGCGAGTTGCTCGGCATCACGTGCAGCGCGTTCGGCGGCGCGGCGGGCCTGCTCGGCGTTCTCTGCGGCCCGATTCGACTCGACCACCTGCCGGGCGGCCTCGGGGGCGGGCTGGCCCTCACGGATACCGCGGTCCGCGTCGCGCCTTGCCTGCTGCGCCTGAGCACGCTGCTCGTCACGCTCTTGCAGGGCCTGGTCCTCCGCCAGGTTGATGTTGTCGGCGGCTTGTTGGGCCTCTTGGGCGAACCGCTCGATGCGCTGGTCCTGCTCGCCGGCGTCGCCCTGTTGTTGCCGGGCCTGCTCGTTGGGGCGGGCCAGGTCGGCGGCGTCACGCAGCGACTCGCGGGCCTGTTGGACCTCGTCACGGGCTTGGGGGACTTCCCGGCCGACCGTGTCTTCCAGGCCACGCACCTGGTCGCGCTCCAGTTCATTGGCGCGCTCGGCCAGACGCGCGAGCGCCTGCTGCTGGCGCTCACGCTGCTGCTCGGCCTGTTCGCCCTGCTCGCCCAATTCATCGGCGAGCTGCTGCTCCTGGGCCGAGGCGTCGGCGAGCTGATCACGCGCACCCTCCACCATCTCCTCGGCGATGCGGTCCAGCTCGCGCTGCATCGCCGGCTCTTGCTGAAGGATCTGTTCGAGCTGGGCCAGTCGCTCGGCGTCATCGGCCTGGGCGAGATCGGCCAGGCGTTGCATGCGCTCGTACTGCTCGTCGAGCTGGTCTTCGATCCCGAGCTCACGTTCGGACTCGCGCAGGGCCTGACGGGTCTCGCTGGCCGCCGGGTCGTTCTGCTCAAGGTTCTCGAAGTGCTCGGCCAGCTCGCGGAGGGTCTGGGCGGAGCGCTCCTGGGCCTCGGCGGCCTGGTCGATCGCCTGGGCCTGCAGGTCGGGCCTTTCGAGCGTCTGGGCCTCACGCAGTTGCTGGGCCGCCTCCTGGGCATCGGGGCGGAGCATCGCGATCGCGTCGTCGGCGTCGCGCGAGCGCTCCCGGCCCTCCTCGGTAAACAGGTCTTCCTGGTCGGCCTGCCGCCGGATCTCTTCCGAGACCCGTTCGAGCCCACGGTTGATCTGTTCCTGCTGCTCGGCGAGCTCCGCGGCGTCGCGCTGGGCCTGGGCCGAGGGCTCGCGCTCGGCCCGGTCGGCGGCATCGCGCGACTGCTCGCTGAGGTCCTCGGCTCGGTCGGCAAGCTCCCGCATCCGCGCGGGAAGCGTCGGGGGCTGCTCGGCGATTGCCAGCCGCGCCGCCTGCTCGAACGGTTTAGCCTCGGTCAGGGCCTGGTCCAGCAGCTTCACGATCGCGTACAGCTCCATTTCCAAAGGGTCAACGGTGTGCTTGGCGTCGTTGCGACGCGCGATCTCGCGGTCGATCGCCCGGTAGTTTTCATCACTTCGGATGCGATTGATGGCCTGGGACACACCGCGCAGGTCACGCTCCTCATTGAGGCGGGTAAGCACGTCCTGGAAGCGGGCGTGGATGGCCTGCCAGTCGCCACGGTGACGGAAGCCGGCGAACGGGTTGTCTTCGCGCTGGGCTTCGCTGTCGCCCAGGGCTTTGACCATGGCCCGCAGGACACGGATCTCGTGGACGCGCTCCAGGGTGCCGTGGGCTTGGGCGAGTGTGGTGAGCTTGTCGTTTACTTCCGCCGCGGAGCTGCCGAATTCGATCGACTGGCGGTGGTGATCCAGCGCGGCCATCGCCTGGCTGAGGTCCTGGACAAAGACGCGGTCGCGATCGGGCGAGAGCTCTTCGAGGTCGGCGTGGCGCGCGAGCAAAGCTTCGGTTAACGCCCAAGCCGAGGTATCGTCGAGTTGCTTGGCCAGGTCTCGAAGGGCGGTGTGATCCAGAGGCAACTCGTCGCGTTTGCGCTCGTAGGTCCGCCGGGCATGGACCTGCGACTGGACCAGCAGGCTGAAGGTGAAGCGCTGGGTGTCGGTGATCGCTCGTTCTAGGTCGTTCATCTGTTCGAGCAGCCGGGCGCGGGTGCTCTGGGGGGTGACCTGCGCTTCGATGGTGTCGAGCGACTCGTTCAGGGGCTTGCTCGCCTGTTCGGCGTTGCGCTTCAGGTTGTTGTCCTGGCTCAGGCGGGCGGTGGCGTTGAGGCTGGCCTGGGCCTGCCGGGTCTGGGCGAGGATGCCGACGAGCCGGCGGTAGAGCCGCTGATCGGCGAGCGTGGGGTCGACCGCGTCGTCGAGGGCAAGGCCGGTCCGGACACGACGGATGGCCTGGAGCAGGCTATCGATTTGGAGGTCGGCCGCCTCGGCGGTGGCGAGGGTGAGCGAGCCGCGGAGCAGGTCGCCGGCGTGTTCGTAGGACTCGGCGTCCCGGTAGGCGGCGTGGCTAAGTTGCTGGACTTGTCCGCGGCTGGCGCCGAGCAGGTCGGTGCGGTCCGACAAGGCGTATGGCTGCGCGATCCGCCGGCCGATGCGGACGAAGTGGTCGGCTTCTTTGCCGTGGGTGGCCAGGTCGAGCGCGGCAATGACACGGGACTCAGCGATCGCGTGGTTGTCCTGCAGCGCCAGCCGGGCCGAGCGCACGCGGGTGAGGCGCTGCTGGCGGGTGGTCGCGGGGGTGTTACGGGTTTGTGCTTCGCGGTAGGCTTCGAGGGCCTGGGCATAGAGCCGGGCGGTGGCGGCGGACTGGTCGAGCGCGTTGAGCAGCGCGTTTTGTGAATCCAGTGCCTGAGCGTCGAGCCGACGCAGGCCGTCGGGTGTGACGATCAGGCGGGCGGATTCCGAGTAGGCGGTGTTGTCGGCCCGGTCGGTGGCGGCAAGGCGTAGTTCGATCTCATCGCCGACGTTCAGGCTCAGGTCCATGAGGTCCATGGCTTCTGTGACGCGGCCTCGCCGGTTGGGCTCGAGTTCGACGGCGACCCACGCGCCGCCATTGACCCGGGCCTCGCGCCGGACCGAAGCGAGGGCGACATCGTCCTTGGCCTTGCCGAGCACGCGGATGAGCGCATCGCGGGCCGATCCTTCCGAGCCGGTGGGCTGATCGAGGGTGACGCTGGGCAGTTCGTCGGGCCGCGCGGTGATCTCGTGCCGCTGGGCGTCGGGCGTGTCGAAGCCCGAGTCGGCGGCAACGAGGTAGACGCGGTAGTCGCCCGAGCGGTCGATCAGGACCGATCCACGCAGCCGGGTCGGGTCGGCGGGGTCGACGGCGAGAGGAATAGCCGATGTCTCACCGGCCAATTCGAGACGCAACTCGGCCTGGTAGATCGGCTGGTCTGCCGTCAGGACCAGGTCGACGACTGATCCGGCGAGCGCCGAGATCGGGCCGAGTTCACCGGTGGTTCGCTTGGGGTCGAACCCGGTATAGCGCGGCGGGGTGGTGGTCTGGGCGGCAACGGTGATGCGCGGCCGAGCGGTCGGGTTCAACGCGTAGTATCGAGTCAGTCCATCGCCGGCGGCAACGCGGAAGCGCACCGGGCGATCGGTCACGGGCAGCTCGATGGTGTATTCATCCTGCTGCCGCGTTTTCTCAAAGCGCAGCGTTTCCCGACCGGCCTGGCCTCGATCGACTTCGAGTTCGACCTTGTCAAACGACCCGCCGGTGACGTGCACACGGATCGGCACGCGCTCATTCATCGGGACCCGGCCGTCGTCGCCGGAAGAGGGGTCAAGCAGTGTGATCACCGTGCTCGAGACGCGGTCTCGATCGGACGTGGGCAGCATCGCGCGGGTCAGCATCTCGCCGTAGCGCAGGCCGGGCGTCAGCAACAGCACAACCGTGATCGCCACCGCGCCGGTTGACACGCTCGCCCACCACGCGATCATCTTCCAGGGCAGCACCCGCTGGGGGTCGATCCCGGCGACACGCTTGCCGACATTGCGCTGGAGCACCTCCCGGAATGCGGGTGAGTCCAGGCCCTGGCCATCATCCGCCAGCTCGACCGCGCTGACCAGGTCCTCGCGCAGCTGCGGCTCGGCCTGTTCGATCAATCGGGCAAGCTCCGCCTCGCCGGGCCAGCGGACCAGGAAACGCAGCGACGACAACCACACCACCGCGATCACCCCCGCGTAGGCCAGCAGCGAGAGCCCAAGCCGCACCCCTTGGCCCATCACGACCAGCCGATCGATCATCGCCACCGCCGCCATCGCCACCAACAAGGTCAGCACTAGGGCAAACAGCCCGCGGGCAAAGAGCACGCGTCGGCGTCGGGCGGCCAGGGCGCGCAGCGCGGCGCGGGTCTGCGGTTGCATCAGGTTGTGGCTCATGGTCAAACTCCTGTTACAGGACAGGTCTTCCTGCCTGACTTAATTCGTCTACAGCATCCCGAGGCGTCGTCTCAAGCCAAACTCCAACGCCAGCAGACCCACCACCGACAAGAACCAAGGCCAGCTCTGCCAGAGCTTGGTCACCGTCTCCTGCCGGGTTGACTCGCTGAGGTCTTCGAGCAGATCGGGAAGCTGATCCATCTCATACTCGCGGAGAGTCCGGCCCAGCGAGCTGCCGCTGGCCTGCAAGAGCAACGGGAGGTTGAGGGTCACATCGGCCAGCTCGCCAGAGGTCTCGGTGTTGCCGCGGACGGTGATGAGTGTCTTGGCGAGGATGTCGGTATCTGACAGGCCGTCCACACGGACGCCGACTCGGTAGACGCCCGGGGCAAGGCGGGGTTCCAGGTCGGCGGTGAACCGGCCGCCCTCGACCGCGTCGGGCGTGAGGCTCGCCTCCATCACACGCTTTCCCTCGAGGGTGCTCAGGTAGACCGACGCGTCGGCGGTGGTGCGCGGCCGGCCCCGGTCATCGCGTAGACGCACCCGCACCGGTAGCGACGAACCCGACTCGACCACGGCCTGGTCAACGCCCAGCGAAACATAGCGGTCCTCGGCCGCGTACAGCGGCTCGATGACGCGGTTGGTCACTTGGTGCCAGTACTTCTGCTGATACAGCGACTCGTGGTCGCGCCGCCAACGCCAGGTCTCATCTACGGCCGAGTACCACACCCAGCCTGCGCCGACCCGGCGGGACAGGATCGCCGGCCAGGCCTCGTTGCTGTTCTGGCTCACCCGCGCCTGGACCAGCACGGTATCCACGCCCGGCGTCGGGGTGACCGGGGCGATGTAGCTCGGCGGCTCGAGCTCGGCCCAGAGCTTGACGTTGCGCTCGGTGTCGATCTCAAGTAGCGTGGCGGGCGAGGTCCGGCCCACGGCGGTCAGCTCAAGCAGACGCGGCCGACGGCCCCGATCATTGCTGCGTCGCGGCAACAACGGACCGATCGGAGAGCGGGCGTAATTGGCTAGGTCGCCTCGTCGGCCGTCGATCACGATCATGCCCCCGGCCCGGTTGGCGACGAACTCGTAGAGCCAGCCCAACTCGCCATCGCTGAGCGTGCCCGGCCGAAGCTCGCCGAGCACGATGATGTCATAAGCCATCAACGCATCACGGGTCTGGGGAAAAGCACCGCCTTCATCACCGCGCGGCCAGGGCTTGCCGTCGCCGGTCGAAGCAAACAGGGTGGTCACTTCCCAGCGCGGGTCACGAGAGAACATCGCATCGAGGTATCGCATCTCCCAGCGCGGTCGGCCCGCGAGGATCAGCATCTTCCGCTCGCCCTGCACCGACCGGACCTGGAAATCCATCGAGTCGTTCTTAGGCTGGGTATCGCCCTCCAGCCCGACCAGACGCACCTGCATCGGGATCGGTAGCTGATTGAGGATCAGGCCCTCGGGCGTCTCCTGCTCGGCGGTCTCGACCGCCTGTTTCGCGTCGAAAGCGTATTCGAGCTCCTGCACCCGCCCGGCCCCCGCCCTGCGCCCCGCCGGTCATGTGGGTCCGCTCCCAGAGCACCGTCTGGCCGCTCACGATCTGGACGGAAAAACGCTGGCCCGCGGGCATCGCATCGATCAGCTTGATCGTCCCCACGATCCGCCCGTCGGCCAGCACCGTCGGCGGGTGGGTCACATCCGCAACCGCCAGGTCGTGGGGCATCCGCGTCGTCCCCACCGCGACCGTGTGGATCGGCACGCCCGCCGACCGCGCCCGAAGCGCCGCTTCGACCAGCGACGGGCCCTGGTTCTGCCGGCCGTCGCTAACGAGCACGACCGCGAGCCGGTCCGTCCCGCCCTGCTCGGCGAAGATCCGCTCAAGCTCGCTGGCCAGGTCGGTCACCCCCGCCTCCGGCCGGCCGGGCAGCTCATCGGGCAGGCCCTGCGGGTCCGCGCTGCTGACCACGGTGTTCTCGCCGTCACCCCCGGCCAAGGTGATTAAGGTCACGTCACTGTCTTGGGCAACCTGAGACAACGCCCCGTCGTCCAGATCGAGCAATAGATGCTCGGTGCGTTGCCAGCGCGTCATCTCGTCAAGCTGAGCCAGCTCGCCGCCGGCACCCTGCCCGGCCAGGCGCGCCTCGGTCTGGCGGTCCAGGCGGTCGGCCAACTGCTCTTGCCAGTCCGGCAACCGGTCGGCGATGCGCTGGCCCGTCGCTACGACAAGCCGAGGGCTGCGGTCGGCCGCGCGGTCCTTAAGCTGCTCGGCCGGGCCAACCAGCTCGTTCTGCAACCGAAGGGCGAGCTCGCCGTCGGCCTGGTCCAGCGCGGTCTTGGCCGCGGCCAGTTGCTCGGCAAAACGCGCGGCCGAGCCCGCCGGGTCTGCGTTCCATGACGCGCTGTCGCTCGCGATCGCAGACGCAGACGTCAGCTTCCCCGCCGCCTCGATCCATGCCGCCTGGTCGCCCGAGACCTCGATCAGCCCCAGCCGATCGGCCAGCACCAGCTTCTCGTTCAGCGGCATCTGCCAGTCGGCCACGCCCATACTCTGCGAGCTATCGACCAGAACCAGCACCCGGCCACGATAGTCCTCGCCGGTCACGTGCGCCAGTTCCGGGCCCGCCAGCATCATCAGGATCAGCACCACCGCCAGCGCTCGTAGCGTCGGCAAAAGCCAACCCGCCCAGCCCGAGCGCAGCTCCCGCCGGTACAACAAAAACGCCGCCAGCCCGCCGACCAGAGCCAAAGCAATCGCTAGCCATAGCGGAAGCTCACCATTAAACCGCAGCTCGGTCACGCCCGGCCCCCCTTCCCGAACCACTGCTGCAGCACCAGCTCACCGAACACCAGCACCAGCACCGCCATCCACATGAACTTCCACACCGGCCTGCCGTTGCGACGCAGCTCGTCCTGCGCCCGGTAGGCCTCTGCATCCTCCACGACCTCTGCGCCGATCGATGAGGCAAGCTCCTTGATCTCGTCGTCGGTCAGTCGATCGAGCCGACTCTCTTCCCGAGACAGGTTGGCGGCAAAGAGTTCGACCTCACCCTCGCCACGCTCAAGCCGATAGAACCCCGGCCGGTCGGCCTCGGGTAGCTCGGTCAGGAACCGACCGGCCTGGTTTGTTACCGGGCGGATGATCCGCTGGCCCTTCGGATCGACCCAGACCGCTTGTTTGTCGTCCGGCATCGATTCGAGCCCGGCCAACATCGGCCGGCCGACTTCGACGTTGCGCGGCGGGGTCGCGTGGGTCGCCGCGTAGGTCACCAAACGCTGCACCAGCGGCAGGAACATCGGCCGGGTCGGCAGGTCGCCCCAATCCGCATCGGCTGGCACCGCCGAGAGGATCACCACGCCCCGGCCCACGACCTTCTGCACCAGCGCGGGGCTGCCCACCGTGAGGTCCGCCAGTGTTGCCGCATTCCGCGATGGGTCGAGCTGGTACCAGTTGGTTAGCTCGGCGGTATCGATCGCGCCGTTGGCCGGGTCGTTCCAGGGCCGCAGCGCGGGATGCTCGTGCCGCTGGCTGCGGATCCGGGCCGGCGTCGTAAAGCCCAGCCCGACGCCGGACAGCCCGGTCAGCTTCGCCGGCAATATGCCCGCGGCGTTGTCGTAAAGCACCCGGTTGTACCAGGCCGTCTCCACCCGGTCGCCGGGGAAGACCAGCAGCCCGCCGCCCGCCTCCACAAAGGCCCGCAGCCCCTCCACCTGCTGGTCGGTCAGCCGGGGTACATTGGCCAGCACGACCACACGCACCGACTCAAGCGCTTCACCGTCAAGCCGATCGGGGTGAATGATCGTGGTCTGCACCAGGTCGGCCAAGGGTGCGTTGGGCGTCGCGGCAAAGGGCTGGAGCGCGACTTCCAGAAAGTCGGTCTCGTTCTGAGGGAAGGCACGCCCCGACTCATCGCTGACCAGCAACACCTTCAGCTCGCTAAGCACATTGACCGCGACCCGGTACACATCATCCGCCGGCAGATCGTCGGGCCCGACGCGGACCTCAAGGGTGTGGCCACCACCGCTGGTGAACTTATGCCCAAAGACCACGTCCCCGCTGGCCTGCTGCTCCAGGGTGATACGCTGGCGGTCGACCTCCAGGCCGTCGGCCAGGAGCGTTACCGGCAGATCCGTCAGGTCACGCGCCCCGGTGTTGGCCACCACCGCGCGGACGCGGAAGCTCTGACCCGCACCGATCGCGTCGGCCGAGAGCCCGACCGACATCACCGCGGCGTTGCGGCCGATCTCCCCACCCACGGGCATCAGCGTCAACGCCGGCTGGACCGGCAACGACTCGACCAGCTCCACCAGCCGCTGGCGCTCCGCCCCGGAATCGCGCGACCAGCTTGCTCGCTGAAAATCACTGATCAGCACCACGTCACGCTTGGCCAGGTCGCCGGTCGAGAGCTGCTCGACCCCGCGACGAAGTGCATCATGCCCATCGGCAGCCGGCAGGTCGGCTTCGAGATCGTTCAGCTTGCCCGCAAGCCGATCACGCTCGGGCGTCAGCGTGCCGACGACCGGCCGATAGCCGCCGCCGACGCGCACGGCCCCGGCTTCGCTGCCGCCGGGCATCGCGGTGATCAGCTGCCGAGCCTGATCGGTCGCGACCTCGTAGCGCGAGAGACCGCCCCCGCCGTCGCTCCCCCCGCTGCGGGCCTGCATGGAGTAGCTTGAATCAAGCAGGACCACGGCCGCGCCGGGCTGGTCGCCGACCAGATCCTGCCAGCCATTCAGGATCGGCTGGGCAAAGGCGAGCGCCAGCAGCGCCGGGATCGCGCAGCGCACCAGCAGCATGATCAGCTGTTCGAGCTTGATCCGCCGACGGTTCTGGCGGATCACCTGCTCGATCAGGAACATCGCGCCCCAGTCGATCTGCTTGTACCGGCTCTTGCTGAGCAGGTGGATGATCAGCGGGACGTTGAAGGCCAGCACGCCGCCGAGCAGGGCGAGGTTGAGGAAGGTCATCGGCGTCCCCCCCGGCCTCCGGAGGCGTTACGCGACCGCCCCGAGATCGCCTGCCTCCTGGCTAAGTAGGCCGCCAGCGCGACGCCGTAGGGCTCGTCCGTCGTCACCTCGACCAGGTCGATCCGCTGCTTGCGGCAGCCCGAACGCAGTTGGTCGCGGAACGCGCCGAGCTTCTGCAGGTACGCCCGGCGCATCTGCGCGGGGTCGAGCATCTGGTGCTCGCCGGGCCGTTCCAAAGAATCAAAGCGGTGCCAACGTTTGAAGGGAAAATCTAACTCGTCGCGGTCCCAAACCTGGAGGATGAGGATGTCGTGGTTGGCGTGGCGGTAGTGCGCCAGACCACGGAGCAAGTGGGTCACATCGCCGAAGCAGTCGCTGACCAGCACGATCAGCCCGCGTCGCTTGATCTTGCTCGACGCATCGCGGAGTACCTTGCCCAGGTCGGTCTCCCCAGCCGTCTGCGACTTCGCCATCTCGTCAAGCAAGACACCAACATGGCCGGCCCGGCCGCGCGGGGGGATGTAGGCCCGCACCTCGGTGTCGAAAGCCAGCAGCCCCGCCGAGTCGCCCTGCCGGATCATCAGGTACGCCAGGCAGGCCGAGAGGCGGACGGCGTATTCGTGCTTGCTGATCGCGTCCTTACGCAAAGGCGAGCGGTACTTCATGCTGCCCGAAGCATCGAGCAGCAGCATGGCCTGCAGGTTGGTCTCCTGCTCGTACTCGCGGATAAAGAATTTGTCGGACTTGGCAAAGACCTTCCAGTCCAGGTTCCGCAGGTCGTCGCCGGGCACGTAAGGCCGGTGCTGCTTGAAGTCGATCGAAGCGCCCTTGTCCGGCGACTTGTGCAGCCCGGTGTTCAGCCCTTCGACGACGGTCCGCGCCAGCAGCTGCAGGTTGCTGATCGACTTCAGGTCGTCGGGCGCGATGTGGTTGGTGAGCGTCATGCTCTTCTTGACTTTGCAAAAGCGGAAAGAAACCTAAGGTCTCCGACCGTGGGTTCCCCACCCGCCACGGGCCGGGCTTCATGGATCAACGTCTAGCGTCACACCACCCGCGCGGCCTTGTGGCCCTTCGCCACCGCGACCAGCTTCGCAATCAGGTTATCCACCGTGATGCCCTCGGCCTCGGCGGCGAAGGTCGGCACGATCCGGTGACGCATCACCGGCAGCGCTAAAGCCTCGACGTCATCGGCCGTGACGTGCGTCCGCTTCTTCAGCAGCGCACGCACCTTGCCCGCGAGCACCAGGTGCTGGCACGCCCGCGGGCCCGGCCCCCACTCGATGAACTCCTTGACCCAGGCCGGGGCGTCCGCGTCGTTGGGCCGGCTGGTACGGACCAAATCCAGCACCAGGTCCAGCACGTGGTCGGGCACCGGCACCTTGCGCACGACCTCCTGGCACTGCATGATCTGCTCACCGGTCAGCACCGGCGCGAGATCGGCCGCGATCTTGCCGGTAGTCTGCTGGATGATCTGCCGCTCCTGATCTCGATCGGGGTAGTCGACCTTGACCAGCAGCAGGAACCGGTCACGCTGGGCCTCGGGCAGCGGGTAGGTGCCCTCCTGCTCGATCGGGTTCTGCGTCGCCAGGACGAAGAACGGCTCGTCGAGGATGTAGGTCTTGCCCCCCACCGTCACACTGTGCTCCTGCATCGCTTCGAGCAGCGCCGCCTGGGTCTTGGGCGGGGTCCGGTTGATCTCGTCGGCCAGGATCATCTGCGAAAAGATCGGGCCCTTCTCGAAGATCAGCTGGCGGTGCCCGGTGGTCGGGTCTTCCTGGATAATGTCGGTGCCAACGATGTCGGCCGGCATCAGGTCGGGGGTGAACTGGATGCGGCGGAAGCTCAGGTCGAGCGCCTGGGCGAGCGAACGGACCATCAAAGTCTTGGCCAGGCCGGGCACCCCCTCCAGCAGGCAGTGGCCCCGGGCGAGGACGGCGATCATGAGCTGTTCGATAACATCCTGCTGACCAACGATGACCTTACCCAGTTCGGCGCAGGCACGGTCGTAAGCGTCAACCAGCATCTCGGCCTGGCGGAGGTCGTCTTCGCTGGGCGGGTGCGGGGTGTCTTGACTCAACATCAACTCCAAAATAGAAGGTTATGACCAGGGACGTGCGATCCGGAGCTATGTTCCAAACGATCGGCAGATGCATCTTAAACCAGCAAGGCCATGCTGCCTACGGTCTAGATGAGAACAAATGAGAGAGACTTCGTCTTTTACCTTTTGACGCTGAGCATTAAGGCGTTTTACCAAGCGACTCTAGAAAGTCACTGAAAAGCGGTAGGCCAAGGAGCTTACGGGTGGTATGGTTAAAGTTGGCGGCGACCCGACGCAGCCGCCACCCCTTCTTCGGTGCGTCGCGATTCTCACCCCGGCCGGTTCCGGCCAAGAAAGGAGCGTGCCTCATGGCGGTCCTGACCTCCACCTACACCACCACCGATATCCGCAACCTCGCCCTCACCGGCGGCGCGGGCACCGGGAAGACCACCCTCACCAAGACCCTCCTGGCCCGAGCCGGCGTCTTCAGCCCCGCCTCGGTCCAGAAGGGTCAGAACATCGGGGACTTCACCGACGAGGAGCAGACCCACGGCCACACCCTCTACCCCCACATCCTGCACTTCGACCTTGAAGACCGGCACATCAACCTGATCGATACCCCCGGCTCGCCGGACTTCACCGGCCAGGCGCTGGCGGTCTTCCCCGCGGTCGAGACCGTTGCGGTGGTGGTCTCGGCCCAGGCGGGGGTCGAGAGCGTCACCCGCCGGATGATGCAGCGTGCCGCGCGACGCCGACTATGCCGGATGATTATCATCAACAAGATCGACGCGGATAACATCGATCTGCCCGGCCTGGTCGCGTCCATCCAGGAAACCTTCGGGCCCCAGTGCCTGCCGATCAACTTGCCCGCCGACGGCGGCACGCGCGTGATCGACTGCTTCCGGCAGACCCAGGGCACCAGCGACCTGGGTGACGTCGCCGACTTCCACACCGCGATCGTCGATCAGGTCGTCGAAGTTGATGAAGCCTTGATGGAGGTCTACCTCGAACAGGGTGAAGTCACCCCGCAGCAGCTACACGACCCGTTCGAGAAGGCGATGCGCGAGGGCCACCTCGTGCCGATCTGCTTCACCGCCGCCCAGCCGCACCAGGACCCGGACAACCCGGTGGGGATCGATGCGTTGACGCAGATGCTGCTCACCCTCGCGCCCAACCCGTTTGAGGGCAACCCACGCCCGTTCATCCGCGGGGCCGACCTGGAGCACGAGGTCCATGCCGAGCCCGACCCGGACCGGCACGTGATCGCGCACGTGTTTAACGTCCGGGTCGACCCGTTCGTCGGCAAGATCGCCTGCTTCCGCGTGCATCAGGGCACGGTGACCGCGGACTCGCATCTGTTTATCGATGACGTCAACCAAGGCGAGAGCAAGAAGCCGGTGCGTGTCGGCCACCTCTTCAAGATACAAGGGTCCGAGCACGTCGAGATCGAGCGTGCGATCCCCGGCGACCTGGCGGCGGTCGCGAAGATCGACGACCTGCACTACGACGCGGTCCTCCACGACTCACACGACGAAGACAACCTGCACATGCGCCCGATCCAGCTGCCCCAGCCCATGTCGGGCCTGGCGGTATCCCCGGCCAAGCGGGGCGACGAGCAGAAGATCGCCGACGCCTTCGCCAAGATGCAGGAAGAAGACCCGACGCTGAAGATCACCCGCGACCCCACGACCCACGAGACGGTGATCCATGGCCTGGGCGAGCTGCACCTGCGCGTGCTGCTGGAGAAGCTCAAGACCCGTTTCCACGTCGAGGTCGAGACCCACACGCCCAAGATCGCCTACCACGAGACGATCCAGCTAAAGGCCCAGGGGCATCATCGGCACAAGAAGCAGACCGGCGGGGCCGGGCAGTTCGGCGAGGTGTACCTGCGGATCGAGCCCCTAGAGCGCGGAGCGGGCTTTGAGTTTGTCAACGACACCTTCGGCGGCAGCATCCCCCACGCGCTGATCCCGGCGGTTGAAAAGGGGGTTCGTCAGGGGATGGCCGAGGGCTATGTCGCTGGGTTCCCGCTGCAGGATATCCGCGTGAGCGTCTACGACGGCAAGTACCACGCGGTCGACAGCAAGGAGATCGCGTTTATCACGGCGGGCAAGAAGGCCCTCTTCGATGCCGTGGCCAAGGCCAAACCCACGCTGCTCGAACCGATGGTCCATGTCGAGGTGACCGCCCCCAGTGGTCATATGGGCGATTTGACCGGCGACCTTGCCGGGCGACGCGGGCGCATCCAGGGCACCGATGTGCTGCCCGGCGATATGGCGCTGATTGATGCGCTGGTCCCGCTGAGCGAGGTCAGCACCTACGCCAGCCAGCTCAAGAGCATGACCGGCGGGCAGGGCTCGTTCACCATGGAACCGAGCCACTACGACCCGGTGCCCACGCACCTGCAAGAGAAGATCGCCGCCGGCTATGAACGGATCATCGGCGACGATTAACCCACGTTGATCGCAACCGTGCGCTCAAGCCCGCGGCGTTATGTCGCGGGCTTTAAAGTTGCTTGGTCCGGGGGTCGAATACACCCAACCATCAGAAGTCAAAACCATCGATCCAACGATATGAAAGAGGCCTCATGTCACGGTTTAGTCCCGCGCTTGCTCATCGCGTATGGAGGTGACATGAAGTTGAGCGCATAAAGCGCACTGAATTGCTCAAGGGATCACACGCTGTGCGACGATAAATTGTGCGCTGTTCGTATTTATGGTTGACTTGATTCGACCACGACCGTTACATTGTTAACAAGCTCCGACGCGTACCACGAAAGGAACACGCCATGGCCAAGAAGAAAGCCACCAAGAAAAAGGTCGCTAAGAAGAAGGTTGCCAAGAAAAAGGTAGCCAAGAAGAAGGTTGCGAAGAAAAAAGTAGCCAAGAAGAAGGTCGCCAAGAAAAAGGTAGCCAAGAAGAAGGTTGCAAAGAAGAAGGTCGCCAAGAAGAAGGCCACCAAGAAGAAGACGACCCGCAAGAAGGTCACCAAGAAGAAGAAGTGAGTCAAAGTGATTCACCCGCCTTGATACGTCCGGCCGTGTGAGCCGGACCGGGCGACCGGCAGACGCCGCTCCGATTTTCAGGCGAACGGTCCGCCCCACTCACCGCCATCGCGTCGAAGAGCCTATTCACGAAGAAGGACGCCCGAAACGGCGTCCTTCTTTGTATTTCAGGACACCGCTGGGACTCAACGCGTCACGCCCGGAGCGCCTGCAGGAATGTATCCGCGGCGGCCTGGGCGAAATCAACCCCCGCAAACGCCCCGGCAACTCGTTTAAGACCATCGACCTGCGCTTTTCGAGCCGAGGAATCGCTCAGCAGCGGTAGCAACGCCTCACCAATCGGCTCGGGATCGCCAAAATGAGGCACAAACTCGGTCACCACCCGGCCGGCCCCCTGCCACTCGCTGATGATGTTGGGCAGCACAAACGTCCGGGAGTGAATCAGCCACCGCGCCACGCCGTGCCACTTCCACCGCTCCAGGTTGTAGAACGCCACCATCGGCTTGCCCATCGACGCGACCTGCAACGTCGAGGTCCCCGACTTAACCAGCACCACGTCGGACCAGTGCATCACTTCGGTCGATCGGCCCGGCTCTACCGTAAGCGAGTCGGGCCAGGCCAGTCCCGACTGCTCGGCGATCCGCTCCAGCACGGCCCGGTCCTCCGCCTTGCGTGCCGCGACCACCCCGACCAGCCCCGGCACCCGACGCTCCGCCTCGAGATACACCCGCAGCATCGTCTCCCAGTTCAGCCGAAGTTCACCCGGCCGAGAACCCGGCATCAGCGCCAGGCGGATCCCGTCCGTCCCAACCGATGGCAGGCCGGCATCGATCGGCTCGGCGAGCACCTTGGCACTCTCCTCAAACAGTGGGTGACCGACAAAATCACCCTTGACCCCGCGCTCCCTCAACCAGCCCGGCTCAAAGGGCAGCAGGCAGAGCACATGATCGGTCAGCCGACGCAGCCGGTGGATCCGCCACGACGCCCAACTCCAGATCTGCGGGCAGACCAGGTGTACGATCCGCGCCCCGGGCCGGTGGCGGCGGACCTGCTTGCACAGCGCCCAGTTTGCGGCCGGGCTATCGACCGGGACGTGGGCGAGGATGTCGTTGTGCTGTAGCCACTGGCTGAGCAGCCTGATCCGGGCGCGGTGGCCGGCGATCTCGCTGACGATGCCCTGCGACACGCCGATGCTCGCGTGGTCGGTCGTGTCCTGGATTAGGTCGGCCCCGGCTTCGGCCATCTTCGGCCCGCCGAAACCGGTAAACATCAGCGTCGCGTCCCGCTCCTTCAGCTCACGGATCAGACGCGCCGCGAGCGTGTCGCCGCTGGGCTCAAAGACCGTGAACAGGATGGTACGCGACGCGGCGGCGGGCATCGTGGGGAGTGTAACCCGATGACGCCGCCGTGGTGTGCAAACGCATGGGGGCGTCACACGACGGCCGAGAACAAGATGCGAAAACCTGACACATCTTCTCAATGGATCCTACATCGATCAGGCGATGATGTCGTTGACCACGTGTGCCGGCTCGACGCCGGTGAGCTTGTAGTCCAGGCCCTGGAACTTGACCGTCAGCCGGCGGTGATCGATGCCCAAGAGGTGGAGCATGGTCGCGTGCAGGTCGCGGACATGGCAGACGTTGTCCACGGCGTGGTAGCCCAGTTCGTCGGTCGAACCGTAGGTCGTGCCGCCCCTGATCCCGCCACCGGCGACGAACATCGAGAAGCCCTTGATGTGGTGGTCCCGGCCGATGCCGCGCTGGCTCATCGGGGTCCGGCCGAACTCGCCGCCCCAGACGATCAGCGTGTCGTCGAGCATGCCGCGGCGCTTGAGGTCTTTGATCAGTGCGGCGGTCGGCTGGTCGGCGGTTAGGCAGCACCTGTCCATGTGCTTGATTAGGCCGTCGTGGTGGTCCCAGCCGCGGTGGTAGAGGTGGATAAACCGCACGCCGCGCTCGGCCAGCCGCCGGGCCATCAGGCAGTTGCTCGCGAACGAGCCATCGCCCGGCGTCGCGCCGTACTCCTCAAACACCGACTCGGGCTCGTCAGACAAATCGGTCAGCTCCGGCACCGCCGACTGCATCTTGAAGGCCAATTCGTACTGCGCGATCCGCGACTCGATCTCCGGGTCGTAGTGCTCGGCTTCGCGTAGGCGGTTCAGGTCGCGGACCGCGTTGATCATGTGCTCTTGCTGGACGCTGCTGACGCCCTTGGGGTTCGAGACGTAATGTACCGGGTCGCCGGTGCCGTTGAGTTCGACCCCCGAATAGCGCGAGGGTAGGAAGCCCGACGACCACTGCCGCGAGGCGATCGGCTGGGGGTTGCGGGACTTGGCATTGGAGACCAGGACGATAAAGCCCGGCAGGTTGTCGCTGAGCGATCCGAGACCGTAGTTGATCCAGGAGCCCATGGAAGGCCGACCGCTGAGCTGAGTGCCACAGTTCATGAACGTGTGGGCCGGGTCGTGGTTGATCTGTTCGGTGACCATGGACCGGATGACCGCGATGTCGTCGGCGCAGCCGGCGATATGCGGGAGCCAGTCGCTGATCATCGTGCCGTTCTCGCCGTGCGGGTTAAACGCCTTCTGCGGTCCCAGGCACTTGAGCGGCTTGCCCTGCAACTGGGCGAGGGGCTGGCCCCGGGTGAATGCCTCGGGCATCGGCTGGCCGTCCATATCCGCGAGCTTGGGCTTGTAGTCGAACGTCTCCAGGTGGCTGGGGCCGCCGGCCATGCAGAGGAAGATCACCCGCTTGGCCTTGGGCGCAAGGTGAAGCGGGTTGACCACACCCCGGGTCGGGCTCATCGCGGCCGACGCCATGGCACGCTCGGCACCCATGAGGTTGCCCAGCGCCATCGCGCCAAGACCCATCGACACTTGCCCAAGGAATTGGCGGCGGGAAACCCGCTCCATCTGCTGATACTGCTGGTGGACTTTTTCAGCGATATCGAGTTTCTTGGACATGATTGATCCTCTTGGGCAGTGCCCGGAAGGACAGGGCGCCCAAAGTTTATGGCCGGGTTATCGTCTCGTGCAGGTTCAGCAGCACCCGGCAGACCTCGGTCCACGCCGCGTGCTCGGCCGCGCTCAGGGATTGGTCGCGCGGTGACAGGCCGACCGAGATCAGCTCTAGCGCCTGGTCCCTGTTCTCACTGAAGACCCTGCGGTTTTCTGCGAGCAGGCCGAGCAAAATCGCTGCCTCATCATCGCTTGCCTCTCGGGACAGCACCTGGCGCATTGCCCAGTCCAGGCGCTCACGGTCGGTCGCCGGCCCCTCGGTCAGGACGCGCTGGGCGAAGTTGCGCGACGCTTCGACGAAGGTCGGGTCGTTCATCAGCACCAGGGCCATGAGCGGGGTGTTGCTCACCGATCGCTTGGCGGTGCAGATCTCCCGGCTAGGCGCGTCGAAGGCCTTAAGCATCGGGTGCAGGAACTGCCTCTGCCAATGCGTATACACCCCCCGCCGCCACTGGTTGTTGTCCAGGTTCGGCTTGTATCTGCGTACGGGGAAGTTCAGATGCGTGTAGTACCCTTCGGGCTGGTACGGCCGGGCCGAGTCCCCGCCAAGCTGCTCAACGAGCAGGCCGCTGACCCAAAGCGCGTTATCTCGGATCATCTCGGCGGGCAGCCGGTCCTGGCTCTGGCGGGCAAAGAGGACGTTGTTCTGGTCCACGCGGAGCAGCTCGGACGTGGGCTCGGACGACAGCCGGTAGGTCCGGGACATGGCGAGGGTCTTCATCATGGCCTTGATGTCCCAGCCCGATTCGACAAACTCAAGCGCCAGCCGGTCCAGCAGCGCGGGGTAGGTCGGGGGCACGCCCTGGCCGCCGAAGTCGCCGAGCGAGGTCGTCAGCCCGTCGCCGAACATCAGGTACCAGAGGCGGTTGACCATCACCCGGGCGTTGAGTTCGCCCGAGCCGCCGTGCTCGATATTCGTGACCAGCCAGTTGGCCAGGTCCAGACGGGTCGGCACCTGACCCTCTTGGGTCTGGATCTCACCGAGAAACGCCGGCACGGCCGGCGGCATGATCGGCCCGGTGTTATCCAGCCAGTTCCCCGCGGGGAGGAAGCGGACCGCCCGGTACGCGTCCTCGGGCAGCTGCTTGCTGATCATGACTTTCCGCGGCTTGATCGCGTCGATCTGCTGCTGGAGCGCCCGTCGCTGGGCCGGGGTGGTGGCTTGCGAGAGCCGTTGCTCGAGTTGCTCGATGCGCTGCTGATCCAGAGGTGAGAGGACCTCGATCTCCGGGTGTCGGGGTGTCGGGTTTGTGTTGGTCGCCTGGCTGAACCGGCCCCCCTCGGCCGGGGGCAGGTGCCAGAGGTCGTCCACCTGGCCGAAGAACGCGGCGAGGCTGTAGAAGTCTTCGTCGGTGATCGGGTCGTACTTATGGTCGTGGCACCGTGCACAGCCGATGGTCGCGCCCATGAACGCGTCACCGAAGTTGCTCACCCGGTCCGCGTCGTACATCGCTTCGTACTCGGCCCGTTGAATGCCGCCCTCGTGCGAGCTCTGATAGAGGCGGTTGTAAGCGCTGGCGACCAGCGAGTTCGTGTCCGCGCCCTCGACCAGGTCGCCGGCAAGCTGATGCTTCACAAACGTGTCGTACGGCAGGTTCTGATTAAACGCCCAGATGACCCAGTCGCGGTACGGCGTGATGCGCTGGGTCTGGTCGCCGTGGTAGCCGACCGTGTCGGCAAAACGGACGACGTCCAGCCAGTAAGCCGCCATCCGCTCGCCGAAACGCGGGCTGGCCAGCAGGCGGTCGACGACTTTCTCGTAGGCGTCGGGCGCGGCGTCGCTCACAAACGCATCGACTTCATCAGGGGTCGGCGGCAGGCCGGTCAGGTCAAAACTCAGCCGGCGGATCAGGGCGACCCGGTCCGCGTCATCGACCGGGAACAGGCCCTCCGCCTCAAGCCGGGCAAGGATGTAGTGATCGATCCAGTGCTCAGACCAGTCCGTGTCATCGACCCGGGGCGTCGGCGTCATCTGCGGGGCAACGTACGCCCAGTGCGGCATGTACTCGGCGCCCTGGTCGATCCATCGGCCGATGAGCGCCTTCTGCTCGGCCGTCAACGCCTTGTGCGAGTCCGCCGGCGGCATCGGGTCACGCTCATCGGTAATGCGCAGCCAGACCTCGCTGTCCCCGCGCTCGCCGGGGACAATCAGGTACCCGTCGTGGGCAAAATCCGCCTTGTGCAGCTGCACATCCGCCTTGGCCTCGTGGGCGTCGGCACCGTGGCAGGCAAAGCAGTTCTCCGAGAGGATCGGCCGAATATCACGGTTAAAGTCAACTCGCTCGGGCCGGACGCCCGCCTCTTGACCGCCTGCACGAACCACGCCGGCCGGACCCGGCTGCTCGGCCCAAGCCTCGCCCTCAAGATGCGTCGCGTCCGACTCACCACAACCAACCGACAGCGCCGCGGCCGCGACCAGCCCCAATACCGTCGTGATGTGAAAAATAGGGCTGCTCAAAATTGTTCCGCTACCGATTCGAGTCAACACCACTCAATCAATAAGAAAATAGTATCACTAGAAGGCAGGAGATCACGACATCATGATGCCGGCGTCCTAAACAAAAAGACTCAACCGATATCACCCAGCAGAGGCGGCCCGGCACGATGATGCGCGCTACTGCCCGCAGGACGCGGCACGGGGGCCAGACTTACGCAAGAAAGCTGGAATGTCCGGTGCAGGTTAAGCCACAGGCCCGTTGCATCGGGGGGTAGGAGAAATCGTAGAACACACCACAAGACCACGCCGCAGCGATTGTTCGGCAAAAAGCGTTGAACCAGCTGGTCAAGTTGATAAAGCACTGTTTTGAACGTGACCGAACCAATGGCCCCGGAGGGACTCGAACCCTCACTCCGGTTAGGGAAGTGGATTTTGAATCCACCGCGTCTGCCAATTCCGCCACAGGGCCGGGGCGTTTGGGAAGGCGGGATTGTAGCAGGGGTGGGCCAAAGGCGGTGGCTTGCACTACTCGCTGACTTGGGATTCATTTGAAGAGCGATTCACGTAGTAGTAGGCCGTGACATTCGCGTAGTCGTAGCTTGCCTTGATCGTGCCGAGTTGTTCCAACACAGCGCGGGTGGTGGCGCGGGTATCGTGCATGTCGCCGAGTGTCGGCCATTTGGGGTGGTGGCCCATCCAGATACCGTCAGCGGCGAGGACCCAGGCGCGGTCGTACCCGGCGAGATTGTCGCGAAGCTGGTCAGCGTACTCATCCGCCGGATCGCGTGGCATGCGTTGGTTCAGGAAGCCGGGCTTGCCGGGGTCGTGAGGCATGCCCATACGCGGCGCGTACCAACTGATGTATGACCACCACAGCGCATTGCCCAGGACGATCGGTTCATCAGCTTGCCGATTCTGTTGAATGTCCCGCATCGGTCGGACGACGTCGAATCGCCCCCCCATCCACGGCTGATTGATCTGTGAAAATGGTAGCGTGACAACAAAACTCAGCACCGCGAGGCCCAGTGCGATCAACTCGGGGACCTGCCGGTAGAGCAGCTTGAACTTGGGCTGAATCGCGTTGCTGACGCGGCCGACCCATCGAGCGGTGTGCATGACCCAATCGAAACCTACGGCCAGGAGCAGGATCGTCGCCGGCATCAGAAAAGCGATCATCCGGTTGGCAAACGGGTATTCGCCAGCAGCCGAGGCGGCGAGGGTCAACCCGACCGGCGCGAGCAGCAAACCCGCCAATCGCTTATGCCGGCGGAGGGCAAACAGCCCGAAGAACACAAACACCAGCACAACGGGGTTGAAGTAGTAACCGCTGGTGTTGAGCCATTCCATCGGGGCGCGGGCGTACCACCCCCACTCCGCGGCGGTGCGCGGGGGCAGGGGCATAAAGTCCTGGTCCCAGTAGTCCATCAGGTCGTCCCGGCCGGAGATATGCCGGAGGTTGACCCACCAGAGTAGCGCGAGCGCCGCGCCCCAGAACACCGCGACGCCGACGAGTTGACCTGCCTCGCGCCACTGCCTTCGGCACAACGCACCGATACCGAGCGTCAGGCCGGTGCCGGCGGTCACAAACATCGCCGAGTGTGAACAGAACAATGCGGTCGCGCCGACCAGGGCAAAGGCCAGCCGACTCTTCCAAGTCGCTCTGGGCGACAGGGCTACGACTGCGGCGAACAGGACGCCGCCCGTCGCCATCGCGTCCAGCGAGTACTGCTTCAGGTCGCTGCTGTATTGGATGGCCCAGGGCGAGAGCGCGGCCAGGGCGGTGGCGATCACCACCCCGGGCCGACCTACCACCTGCCGGGCAAGGAAGGGGACGATCACCATCGTGCCGATACCAGCCAGCAGTGGCACCAGGCGATAGGCCCAGTCAACGCTGCCAAACAGATTCACCACCGTCTCGACGAGCCAGAGAAAGCCCACGGGCGCACCCTGCTGATGATCCAACGGCTGTGCGAGGCCCCCATAGCCCCGGGCCTCAATGTTCACCGCGACACGGATCTCATCGATACGCATCGGCAGGCCGACAAACGCACGCCAAACCCGCAGCGCACTGCCCACAATGATCAGCAAGGCGATAACAAGCCACCACCGGCCCAACAGTGCGGGGCCGCGCTCGGCTTCAGAGTAACTCGTGGCCGGCGAGAAAGGCGTTGTATCCCCATCCCCGCTCATCGCAGCACGTTATATTTGAAGATGCACCACAGCGCCCGCAGGCCATCACGCCAGCCGATCTTCTTGCCTTCTTCGTAGGTCCGACCGGCGTAGCTCACACCCACCTCGTAGATCCGCGTGCCCTTGATCTTGGCGACCTTCGCCGTGATCTCCGGCTCGAAACCAAAGCGGTTCTCCTCGACCTTGATCTGGTCAATGACCTCTTTCCGAAACACCTTGTAGCAGGTCTCCATGTCCGTCAGGTTAAGATCGGTGAACATGTTCGAGAGCGTCGTCAGGAACTTGTTCCCCAACGTATGCCAGAAGTAGAGCACGCGGTGGACCTCGCCCCCGGCGAAGCGCGAGCCGAAGACGACGTCGGCTCGGCCGTCGAGGATTGGTGCGATCAGCTTGCCGTACTCACTGGGGTCGTACTCCAGGTCGGCGTCCTGGATGATGACAAGCTCGCCGGCCGTCTGGGCAAAGCCGGTGCGGAGGGCGGCGCCCTTGCCCTGGTTTTTGTCGTGGTAGTGGACGGAGAAGCCGGGGCGGTCCTCGTACTTCTTGAGCACCTCGCGGGTCCCATCCGTCGAGCAGTCATCGACCATGACGATCTCACGCTCGATCCCGTCCAGCCGTGAGGCGAGGACCCGGTCGACGAGCTGGTCGAGGGTCTGGGCTTCGTTGTAGACCGGAATGACGATGCTGAGCTTCATGGGCGAGGAGGTATCACGGCGTGCAAGAGCCGCGTAGTGTAGCGGGATTGATCCGGCGTGGTGGTCAACACCAGTGGCCGGTTTGATTAAGCTTTGCCGGATGCAGCAGGCTACCCCACCAGCGATCTCGAGCGACCTCGCCGCGCTCGACCACGCCCACCTCTGGCACCCGTTCACGCCGATGCGGCAGTGGTGCGAGCAGGACCCGCTGGTCATCACCGATGGCGAGGGCCCGTACCTGATCGACGCCGATGGCGAGCGTTACATCGACGGTGTCTCTTCGCTGTGGTGCAACGTGCACGGCCACCGGGTGCCCCAGATCGACGCCGCGGTCCGCGACCAGCTCGACCGCATCGCCCACACCACGATGCTGGGGCTGACCAGCCCGCCGGCGGTCGAGTTTGCCGCCAAACTCGTGGACCGGGTCAACCGCGGCTACCCCGAGGAGGCCGACGCCGCCGGCCGGCTCAACAAGGTCTTCTACAGCGACGCGGGCGCGACGGCCGTCGAGGTCGCCTTCAAGATGGCGGTCGGCTACTGGTACCACCAAGGCCGACCCGAGAAGAACAAGTTCATCGGCCTGGCCGGTGCCTACCACGGCGACACCACGGGCACGATGTCCGTTGGTTACTCCGATCTGTTCCATAAGCCTTTTGTTTCGATGGTGTTTGAGGTGAGCAGCTTCCCGGCAGTCGATGCGCTGCGGCAAACCAGCGTCTTGACTGATCAAGGCCATCTCCATCACGGCGCGCATGCTTGGCCAAGCGAGCACGACGCGGCACAACATTCGCTCTTGATGAATTCCCTCGACGCGCTACGCCGGCTACTCGAAAAACAAGACGACCAAACCGCTGCCATCTGCATCGAGCCGGTCATGCAGGGCGCGGCCGGGATGATCTGCCAGCCACCGGGCTTTGTTGCCGCGGTCGCGCGGTTGGCCCGGCAATACGACGTGCTGCTCATCCTCGACGAGGTCGCGACGGGGTTCGGGCGGACCGGCAGCATGTTTGGATTTGAACAGGAAGCCGAGTTGTCGCATTGCTGGCCGGAAGACGAAATAGACTTTCGATTCCATGGCCCCGATATCTTGTGCTTGGCCAAGGGCATCACCGGCGGGTACCTGCCGCTGGCCGCGACGCTCACCACCGACGTGATCTACGACGCCTTCACCGGCGAACTGCACGAAAAGAAGACCCTTTTCCACGGCCACACCTACACCGGCAACCCGCTGGCGTGCGCGGCCGCGATCGCCTCGCTCGACCTCTTCGACCAGCCCACCCAAGGCAGCCCGGACATGATCGCCCACACCCGGGCCTCGGCCGAGCTGATCGCCCGCAAGCTCGACGCCCTGCGCGGCCACCCGCACGTCATCGACATCCGCCAGCGCGGCCTGATGGTCGGGATCGAGCTGGGCACCCGCCGACCCGACGGCACGGCCGAGCCTTTCGACTTTTCCAAACGCACCGGCTACGCCGTCTGCGACAAGCTGCGCCGACGCGGCATCATCATCCGCCCGCTGGGTGATGTCCTGGTGCTCATGCCGATCCCGGCGATGGGGCACGATGTCCTGGGCACCCTGCTGGACCAATTCATTGCGGAGATTGAGCGCCACACATTCACATAACCCACCGAGAAGCCAACGCCGCTAGAGCGTTATCACGCCACGTGTAGCGGGCGACGCGCCACGTCCCCCGGTGGGGTGTGTGGGCGTCGAGCGGGACGCGGCGCGTCGCCCGCAACACCTCGAGTGTGTGTGCACGAAGGCGGGGGGCGAC
>JBCDHS010000027.1:0-47393 GCA_038749735.1 Planctomycetota bacterium | reverse complement strand
GTGGGCGTGAGGTGGGTGTGCTGTATGCGCCGGTCGACGGTGGGCTGTTTGATTGCGGGTCGGGGGCGGGTCCGGCGTGGGGGGTGGATCGGGGGGCAGAGGAGCGGTTCGTGGGCTGGGTGTCTTCGGTGGCGGGGCTGCGCGGGCTGGCGTGCGGCCGCTGCTGGGGGGTGCGGGCGGATTGAGGGCGGCTTGGGTTTTGGTGCGTCTGCTGAGCCGCGTTAGGTTAACGGGGCGGCTGGAGTTGGGTAACCAAGGGCAAGGTGAAGGAGGTGTCGGCGATACTCAAGGCGAGCGTCCAGCAGGGCGCCACGTCCAGGAGGACCGGGAAGCGGCGCTGAACAAGGCCGAGGACATGGCGATCAAGCACGAGGGGACGAAGCTGAAGAAGGCGGCCGGGTTCGAGTACAAGCAAGTTCGGCCTAGCTTGATTGTTCGCGAGAACTTCCTAGGTTAAGTCGGTGTCTGCGTTGGGACTGGGGGGGTCGCGCAGCACCGGCCACTTCTATTGGCGTTGGTCTGTTATGGATGATGCCTGGTCGCTGAGCCTGCTACTTCAGCTCGACGGACCAGTAGGCGTTGTCGAGGAAGGCTTTCCAGGACTCGTACTTGCCGGTGCCCAGGCGGATATGCAGGACGGGGTTGGTTTTGGGCTTGGTGGGCTTGCGGATCAGGGGCATGCCGGCCTGACGCGGGGTGCGGCCTCCCTTCTTGGTATTGCAACCGACACAGCAGCAGACCAGGTTCTCCCAGCTCGCGCCGCCGCCCTGGCTGCGCGGGATCACGTGGTCCAGGGAGAGTTCAGAGGTGGGGAACTTTTTGCCGCAGTATTGGCAGCGGTTGTTGTCCCGGGCGAAGATGTTGCGGCGGTTGAGCTTGACCTCGTTGCGGGGCAACTTGTCGTAGCCCAGTAGCCGGATGACTTTGGGCACCGCGATCTGCATCCGGACGGTGCGGACCCACTCGTAGGGCTCCTCACCGTCCGGCGCGTGAAAAAAACGGTGCCGGGTATCGGAAAGGTCGGTCCAGTCGCCAAAGTCGTAGCCGGTGTATGACCCGTCGTCGACCCGGATGACCTCGGCCAGGCCTTTGCACAGCAGCGCGAAGGCCCGGCGGGCATCGACGACGCGGACGGCCATCCACATCTTGTTGAGAACCAGAACGTGCGAGTTCAGTGCGGTCACGGCTTGCATAGGCAGATCAACAGGTAACAGGCAATGAATTGCTTTGGATAGTATCGGCTTTAATGTTCTAAATCAATGTCAAACCTGGGTTAGCCGAACGTGAGGGGATGTTGAAAAGCAGCTTGCTCTTCTAAGGTTTCGCTACCAGGACACCCGGTCCAGGGTGACGTTGTAGGTCTTCTGCCGGTGGCTGTCGGGCAGCATGAGTCGGACACGGATCGTCGTGCCCGGCGGGTAGCGGCGCATCATGGTCAGCAGTGGGTCGAGGTCGTGGGCGGGCTGGTCGTTGAGGTGGGTGATCAGTGCTTCGCGGGGCAGGCCGGCCGCTTCGGCGGGGGATCCGGGCTTGATGCGGTGGATGGCGGCTCCGCGGGAGTTGGGCGGGAAGCGGTCGATATAGCCGGGGGACTGGGATCGCAAGGCCACCAGCTCGGCGCCCAGGGTCGAGGCGGGGATGTCGCCGCCGGTGGTGACCAGTCGCTGCGCGGCGTTGACCGGGGCGATGAAGGCCAGACCCAGCGAGGCCTGGTCGTCACCGATGAACGCAGACTGCACCCCAATGATCTCGCCTTGGCGATTCACCCAGCAGCCCCCGCTGGCACCCTTGGGGGTATCGGCGGTGATGAGGTAGCTGGCGACGTAGGTGTCCAGGCTACCCAGCAGCGTGAAGCTCGGTCGATCGCGCGCGATACGGCCGGGCAGGAGCGTATCGGTGTAAAACGACGGCGCGGCGACGACAAAGATCGATGCCCCGGCCGGCGGCATGTCGGCGGCGAGCCGGAGGTAGGGGAAGGCCCGTCCATCCACCCGCAGCAGCGCGAGGTCGTGCCCCAGGTCACGCGCGACCACCCCGGCCGAGACCACCGTCAGCCCGTCGGGAAGCACGACCTGGTAGCGCGCGGTGTCGGGGTTGACCACATGGGCTGCCGTAAGCACCAGGCCGCTGGGGTCGACAAACGCCCCGGCCCCGGCGATCTGCCCGTCCTTGAGCACGGTCACCGACGCGGCGCGCAACGCCGAAAAAAGCGAGCCGTCCTCGATACTCAGCTCGGCGGGCGCCTCCGGGAGCGGCCGTGTCCGGGCAGGGATCGGCTCGCTGCAGCCCAATACGCTCGTGATCTGCAAGATGACCAAGCAGAGCTGAACGGTCTTTCGCTTCATCGCACCACCATGATGTCATCGATCGGTTTCCGGGCCACCGCCGCGGCCGGGACGACGCAGTCGGGCGCGGGGTAGCCGACGGGGATCAGCAGGTAGGGCCGCTCGTTCGCCGGTCGGCCGAGGATCGTGCCGAGGAAATTCATCGGGCTGGGGGTGTGGGTGAGGGTGGCGAGCCCGGCGTGCTGGGCGGCGCAGAGCAGCATGCCGCAAGCCAGACCAACGGACTCGCTGGTGTAGTAGACCTGCCCGCCGTCATCGTCCCGCGTGAGCCTAAACACCACGATCAGCCACGGCGCGACCTCGAGGAAAGACTTGTCCGGGTCGGTCCCCAGCGGGCGTAGGTCGTCGAGCCACTGCTCGTTGGCACGCTCTTCATAAAACGCCCGCTCCTCTGCCTCAGCACCCTCGCGGATCTGCCGCTTCAGATAGGCGTCCTGCACGCAGACAAAACGCCAAGGCTGCTTGTTCGCACCGCTGGGCGCGCTGCCCGCCGCTCGGATCACCTGCTCGATCACCTCGCGCGGCACCGCCCGGTCGGAGAACATCCTCACCGACCGGCGGCGACGCATGACCTGGTAAAAATCCGTCGCCGCTTCGAGCGCGGGGGCTCCGGGGACATACGGCTTGTCGTGGGGGACCGTCGGGTGGTCTCGCATGGCGGCATGGTAGACCGCCGGGACGTGTGCTGCATCGGACCGGATGTGACGTGTCCGCCCTAGCGCGGCGGGCCAAGGATCGGACGCAGCTTCTGGTCGTGGTGTTCCAGCAGGTCCTGGGCCTGCCCCAGATCAACGCCCCGGATAGCCATGATCAAGGCGGGCTTGACCCGGCCGCCCGCCTGCTCGATGACCTTCGCCGCGTCCTCCCGTGACAGCCGGGCCTGGGTCGCGACGATCCGCACGGCCCGGTCCAGCAGCTTGTCATTGGTCGCGCGGAGGTCCACCATCAGGTTGCCCCAGGCCTTGCCGAGCTGGAGCATGGTGCTCGTGGTGATCATGTTCAGGGCCAGCTTGGTCGCCGTGCCCGCCTTGAGCCGCGTTGACCCGGTCAAGACCTCCGGGCCCACCAGCAGCTCGATCGCGTGGTACACCGGTGCCGGCAGCTCGGGGCGGGGCGGGATGCTGACCGGCTCGTTGGGCTTGACCACCGGGGCGCGCGGCCGGGTCATCAGCGTTTTCACCGGCACGCAGGTCATCAGCGCGGTCGTCGCCCCCTGCTTGTGGGCAAAGTCGATCGCGCCCCAGACGTACGGCGTCGTGCCCCCCGCCGCGATACCGATCAGCGTGTCGTGTTCCGTGATCCTGAGCTTCTTCAGCTCGGGGATCGCGCCGTTGCGGTTGTCCTCGGACCCCTCGACGGCATTGCGCAGCGCGGTATCGCCCCCGGCGATCAGGCCGACGACCTGGCCCGGGTCGCTGAAGAACGTCGGCGGGCACTCGCTGGCGTCCAAGACACCAAGCCGACCGCTTGTGCCCGCACCGCAGTAGACCAGCCGGCCGCCGTGCTGCATCCCCGCCACGATGACCCCGATCAATTTTGCGATGACCGGGATCGCCTTGCGCAGGGCCAAAGGGACCTCCATGTCCTGAGTGTTCATCAGCCGCAGGGTCGCTTCGATGGACAACGCATCGATCGCCGCCGCCGCCGCGAGCCGCTGCTCGGTGGCGAGGTGACCTCGGTCGGCGGTGTCCTCCAGGGCGCTGCCCCGGTCATCGGGTGGCATGGGGGGCAGTATCGCAGGTCTGGCGGCGACCTGCAGTCAGATAACGGTGCATGGTGATGGGTTCTACTCGACGTGCCAAGGCCTACCGAGCAATACAGAGCATCCCATAGAAGCCATTTAATCCGCAGGTGGATTTGGCTCAGCTCGCCGCCACGTAACCCGTGGCGGACGAGTCATCTGACGCTCGTCCGCCGGGTGTTACCCGGCGGCTATCGAAGCAAGGCCCCCTCTGGCCTTCTTGGGATGCGTATCAGCCGCTTACGGTGCTACGGGATGACGGGCCGCGGCTTGAATGGGCTTGCTCTTCAGTGAGACTATGGCGTGTCGCCGTGGGCTTGGATCAACTTGACCCCCATCATGACCGCAACCCCGCCCACACCCCGGCGACCCCCGGCCGCACCGCCCCGGTCACCTGCGGCAGCGAGACCGCGACACCGTCCTGCGACAACGCCCCGAGCACGGCAAACCCCATCGCCTCCCGCGCTTCGCAGGGGATGCCAAGCTCGTCGGAGAGAAGCACTTGGTTCAAACAAGCAGCCTGTTTTGCGTGAGCTTGAATCCGCTTTAGCAAGAAGCTATTGCGAGCCCCACCGCCAGCCAAAATCAATTCTCCGGGAGATGGTCTGCAGACGCGATGGGCGATGGATTCAACGGCTGAGCAAAGGATGTCTGCAGCGGTTGTGTTGGGCGGAGCGGATTGAATAAAACCATCAACCCATTGCGGGGTATACGTTTCACGCCCTAGCGACTTGCGACGGTCAACGAGGAGACGGCCTGTGCCCTCTACAGCTTCAGAATGTGCTAAACGGTCTTTAAGAAGGTACTTTTCTGCAAAGGGCAAGACATCGCCTCTTGCCGCGATCTGTCCTTCTGCATCGAATTTCTTCCCGGGGAACAAGCGTTGCGTTAAACCATCCAGAAGAATGTTGCAGGCAAAAACATCTGATGCGCGAATACGGTCGATACCCGAAACACCTAGGTAGGTGTAGTTGCAGATTCCACCCAGGTTGACGACGGTACGGGGTGAGCTTGAGCGGTACATCACCCAGTCCGCGATCGGCGTGAGCGGGGCGCCCTCGCCGCCGGCGATCAGGTCGGCCTGGCGGAGGTCGTAGCAGACGGGCACGCCGTGTCGCTCAACGATCGGCCAGGGGTCGAAGAGCTGCCAGCTCATTGGGCCCAGTTCATCGGAATCGCCATGCCGGGCATGCGGGGCGTGCCAGATGGTCTGGCCGTGGGCGGTGACAAAGTCGGGTTGCTCGCCGGGGTGCTGGTTCAACAGTGCGGTAAGGGCATCGGCGTGGAACCGGCCCAGCCGCCGGGCGGCGCGCAGATACGTGATCGGCTCGGCGGCGTTGCCCGACGCCAGGTGCATCAGCGTCTTACGCAGCTCACCGGGCATCGGCTCAGCCAGGTGGCTGATCAGTGTCGCCTTCATCCCCAGCCCGCGGCCGTCGATCCGTACCAGCGCGACATCGATCCCGTCCAGCGAGGTCCCGGTCATGCACCCCGCGACGATGCGGGTGCTGGGCTTGATTGTGGCAGCACCAACCATCGCCCGAGCATACCCCAATCGAGCAAAGCCCACGGATCAATCTCCGTGGGCTTTATCTCGATTGTTGTTGAGTTGGACCAGAGCGGATCAGTCCTCGGGGATGAACAGCTCGTGGCCCTCGGCCTTGACCTCGTTGGCCTCACGCAGCAGCTCGCCGAGCTTCTCGTTGTCGCCCGCCAGCGCGGCGTTCTCGGCCTGGGCGAGGACGATGATCAGGTCGTTCATGATCCGCCGGTAGGTCTTCATGAGTTCGGCCTGATCTGCCCCCTGGGTTTCGGCGACCAGCCTGGGCATCAGGTCCTTGCACGCGATGCTGGCGACGATCACTTCGGACAAGGCATCGGCCGTCTCCGCGTTCTTCGAGGCATCGCGCGCCCCGCGACGGGCGCTGCGGAAATTCGTATTGATGACCGCCATGGCCTCAGCCAGCTTGGCCTGATCCGATGCGCTGTCCTGGTTGGCTAGCGCGGGCGTCGATGTGCCGGGCCAGAAGGCGAAGGCCAGGGCGCCGCCCAGGGCGAGGGCGACGAGGGAGGTGGTCAGGTTTCGTTTCATCACGACAGACTCCAATGGGGAAAAACGGTAAGTGCTTGGGAGGGCCGGCCCAGAATATTGGCACAGTAAACTGACGTAGGCCAGTCTATTTTTATACAACCACCTTCAGACCACGGTTATTGCAGAAGCGCCGCTTCGATCACCAGCCCCGGGCCGAAGGCGAGCAAGACCCAGGGCCGGGGCACCTCGGCAAGCCGTAAACGCTGGGCGATAAAGAAGACCGTGGGGGAGGACATATTGCCCCGCTCCGCCAGCACCGCGCGCGAGGCGTCGCCGGCCGAGACAGCCAGCCCCAACGCCGACTCGACCGCGCCGATGACCTTCGGCCCGCCGGGATGGATCGCCCAACCGCCCACGTCAGCCGCCGTCAGCCCGTGTCGCGCAAGCCAGGGCTCGACGACCCCTTGGGCGTGCTCCTCGATCAGACGGGGCACCTCGGAGGACAGCGCCATGACAAACCCCCGGTCGCGGATGCGCCAGGACATGTGCTCGGCCGTACCGGGCAGGACGGTGCTGTGGGTGTCAAGCAGGCGGATGTCTTGGTCACCCATCGCGTGTGTGTCTTGGGCCAGTACGACGGCCGCGGCACCGTCGCCGAACAAGGCATTGGCCACGGCGAGCTGCGGGTCCTGGCCGTACTGGAAGTGCAGCGTGCAGAGCTCGGTACAGACCATCAGCACCCGCGCATCCGGATCGCCCTGGGTCGCCGCCAACGCGCCGGCCACCCGCAGCCCGTTCACCGCGCCGTGGCAGCCCATGAACCCGATGTTGGTCCGCCCGGTCCCAGGATTAAGCCCCAGTGTTTCGATCAAACGCACCTCCAGTCCCGGGGCGGAAAAACCGGTGCAGCTGACGCTTACTAACTGGGTGACCTGTTCGGGCAAGACCCCCGCGTCGCGGATGGCCTGTCGGCAGGCCTCGGCCGCGAGCGGCAGGGACAACGCCTCGTACGCGGCCATCCGGTCGGCGGTGCTCGGCCCCGCGTCATCCAGCGATCCCTCGGGCTCGGGATAGAAACGCAGCATCCCGGCCATCTCATCCAACGCAAGCGCGATGTTCTCGTCGGCGACGAGGTTAGCCGATCGGCTTGCCGTTGGTGGCGATTGCAACCCGTGCTTGTCGGTCGTTGCTGCATCGGAGCTGTCGTCCAGCGCCCCGAGCACCGACGCCCGCTGATCGATCTTCGTGCCGCGGTAGACCCGGTCGATCAGCGCCCGCTGCTGCGGTGTCGTCGCGTTGTATCGCCGTGACAGCTCGGCCATCCGGCCCTGACCGATCAGGCCCGGCGGGGTCACGCAACCGATCCCAACGATTCGTGCGCTCACGGGGTCCCCCCAAAGGCCTGCTGCACAGGCCGGCCCGGTGTCAGGACATGGCCGACGACCGAGTCAAGCGACGCGGGGAGTGCCGCCACTAGGCCGACCAACCCGGCGGTCAGGCGCGGCCGGCGCAGCAATGCCGCCGTCGCCCGGCAGCGCCACTGCTGGCGTGCGACGTGTCGGCGGTAGGCGGTGTCCCACGCCCTGCCGTGCCGGTCCGACCAGCCTTGGGACAGGATCGGCTCGACGATGCCGGTGACGGCTCGCGCGCCGCTCAGGGCCCAGGCCATGCCCTCGCCGGTGAACGGCTCGATGTACCCCGCGCTGTCGCCGATCAGCAGCACACCCGGCAGACCGGGCGACCAACGCCGGGGGCGTCGGCCGGTCAGCGGCGGGGTCGCGTTCCACTTCAACCCATCCAGCCCCTGCCTGGTCGGCAAGGGCAAGCCCGATGCGTCAACGATCTGTTGCGCCGCCGGGGCGATCCCGCCCGCCCGCTTGACCGCGGCGGGGTCGATCGCTGCGGCGATGTCCAGCGAGCCGTCCTCCAACACCACCGCGCCGAGGTAGCCCGATCGCCCGCAGCGCATGCTGATCCGCTCAAGCGGGTGGTCGTGGCGACCCGCGGGGAGGTGGGCGCCGTACCCACGCTTGGACTGAGGCCGGACCCGACGCGCAAAGTCACGATGCCCCGACAGGGCCGACCCAGCCAGCCCGTCGGCGACCAAGACGACCCCGGCCCGCACCCGCACGGCTTCGCCTTGACGCAAGACCCGGACCCCATTCGGTTCGACCCGGCCGACCGCCTGGTCCCGGAACGTGACGCCCGTTTGTTCGGCCGCTTGAATCAAGGCTTGATCGAGCCTTTGCCTCGACACCGCGACGCCGGCCGGCAGGCCAAGGGTCGCGGTCCGGCCCGCGGCGTGAACCTCGGCCTGATACAGGGGCATCGCGGCATCGATGACGTGGTCCTGTCCCGCAGCCTGGAGTTCAGCAATCGCGCGGGGATTAAGGCAGCAGCCACAGACCTTGTTCCGCCCCCGCCGGGCTTTGTCGATCAGCAGCACGCGGTGGCCCCGGCGTCCAAGCAAGAGCGCCGACATCGCCCCCGCCACACCGGCACCGATCACCGCGATGTCGTAACGAGCGATCAAGGTGCGGTCCAGGTCAGCATCATCCGCATCGGCCACTGCCGCCGGACCCGTGCGCCGACCAGCCCGGCGTCTTGGGCCAGCGCGCCCAGTTCGCCGGGTGTCAGCGCCGCGCGGACCGACCGCGGCCCATCGACATGCACGATCGGGCTGCGCGTGACCAGCCGGGTGCCCAGCCAGGTCACTGCGTAAGCGAACCGGCCACGACGCAGGTCGCTGACCACGATGTGTTGGGCGCGGCTGGCTTGGCTTAGCAGCTTCACGATCTGCTCGTCGGTCAGGTGGTGCAGGAACAGGGTACAGACGACCATATCGTAGGCCCCGGGCAGGCCCGCCAGCGCATCGGCCTGGACGAACGATACATCGATCCCCGCTCGCTTGGCCGCCGAAGCGGCGTGATCCATCGCGGTCGGGCTGATGTCACTGCCGGTGATGGACCAGCCCAATCCCCGTCGCTTGGCGTAGCGGGCCAGGCCGATCGCGAGGTCCCCGCCGCCCGAGGCGATGTCGAGGATGCGCAAGGTGCGGTTGGGATCATTGGGAACAAGCCGGGCGATCGTCCGCGCGAGTTGGAGCGTGGTACACGAGAGCTGGTTGATCCGCCGCAGTGCCCGCAAGGCTTTGCGATGCTGTTCCACCGGCAGGCCCGGCTGATCCATCACTTCACCGATGATGTCGCGCCGGGAAAAGTCGGGCATTGAAGAAGGGTAGTCGAAGACAACCCCGAGCGACGCAGCCCAGCCCCGACTACGACAGTTGATGGCCCATCGGCTCATCGAAAACCGTTGCTCCCTGGATCTCCATCGGTGTCTTACCCATGCAGCACACCGCAACACTCACCGCCGTGCCCAGCAGCATGACATAGGGGAAGGCAAGATCGAACGGTGAGTCGATACCCAAGAGCCTGCCCAGCGTATCGACCTGCGCGGCGTCGAGGATCATCGGGGTGAACCTGAACCCGGCGATGACCCCGGCCCCGGCCAGCAGCGCGGCGATGACCGAGTAGAGGTTGCCCCTCGGGGTCAGCACCGCCGTGAGGAACACGCCCAAGAGCCCGGCGTAGGCGAAGGTCATGATGCCCAGCGCGTACTTGATCAGGGTGTTCTTCTCGGGGTCGTAGGCCACGGCCGCGAACACGGCAAACAGCGTCAGCAGCGCGCCCATGCCGACGACCATGCCGCGGGACACCGACGCATCGGTGCCCGGCGCTGGCTTCGGCTCTTCATCGCCCCGCTTCGTATGCCGACCCAGCACACGCTTCATCGGTCGCCAGACATCCGCCACCGCGCTGGACGCCATCGCGTTGATCGCCGAGTCCAATGAACTCATCGCCGCCGCAAACAACCCCGCCAGCGCCAGGCCACGCACCCCGGCCGGCAGGTGGTGCAGCAGGAACTGAGGGTAGACCGCTCGTGAATCGCTCAGCGCCTCGGGCGGCGCGCTATCCCCCATCACATCCGGCCGGGTGTAGAACACGAAGAGCAACAGCCCGATGACCAGGAACAACGCGGTGACCGGGATACTCAGCGCGATCGCGCCCAGCAACGAGCCGATGGCCTGCCGCGGTGACCGGGTGGTGAGCAGGCGCTGGACCAGGTCCTGGTCGGTGCCGAAGGCCGCGGCGTTGAAGGCGGTCATCGCCAACGCCGCCCACAGGGTGTAGGCCTTGGTGTGGTCGAGCGAGAGGTCGAGCAGTTGCAGCTTGCTGCCGGCGTCGTTGCCTTCTGCATCGGTCAGCCGGGTGTCGGCCAGGACGCCGAGGGTCTCTCCGACCGAGAGCGGGATCGCGCGCATCAGCAGGACGATCGCCAGGACCGCCGAGCCGATGACGATGATGAGCTGGAGGGTGTCGGTCCAGATGACGGCCTTGATGCCGCCCAATGCGGTGTAGACCGTGCCGAGGATGCCGAAGAAAACGATGGCGGGCAGCAGGTGCCTGAGCTGCAGATCGCCGTAGAGGATGAGCGAGAAGGCGATCCCGGCGATAAACAGGCGTGCGCCCGACGCCAGGAGTCGGCCGACGAGGAAGGCGACGCCCGCCGCGGTGCCGGTGCCCGGTCCCATGCGCTGTTCGAGGTAGCCGTAGATGGTGATCGTCCCGGCGCGGTAGAAGGCGGGGATAAAGAAGAAGGCGACGACGAGCACGCCGAGCACCTGCCCGAGGTTGAGCATCAGGTAGGAGAGGTTGCCGGCGAAGGCGTCCTGCGGCCCGCCGATGAAGGTCGCGGCGGACAAGGCGGTGGCGGTCAGCGACATGGCGACGGCCCAGGCCGGCATCTTCCGCCCGCCGAGGAAGTAGCTCTCGTCGTCCTGGCCCCCGCGCGACGCCCACCAGCCGATCGCCAGCACCACCGCGCAGTACCCGGCAAGGATCAGCCAGTCCAGCGGGCCTAACGCGGTAGCGAGGAGCAACGTGGGCATCGTCTAGACATCGGGCCGATAGCGTTCGCGGTTGCAAACGTTGCCAGCCCGCTACGCTACCCTGTCCGACCCGATGGCTGAAGAACTGGCCAACCTGAACGCTCGGCTTGGCCGGGCGATGGCCTACGACCGGGCCCGGCTGGGCCGGCGCCTGTCGTCGATCGCCGACACCCTGTCCCGGGGCAAGCCACAGGGCCGAAACCTCGCCCGCATCGCGCGCGAGCTCGACGCATCGATCAAGCGACGCGACCAGCGCGCCGCCGGCGTCCCCAAGGTGACCTACGACGACGCCTTGCCGATCACCTCGGCCGTGAAGCAGATCCAGCAGGCCATCCGCGATCACCCCGTCGTGGTGGTCGCCGGGGAGACCGGCTCGGGCAAGTCCACGCAGCTGCCCAAGCTCTTGCTGGAGATGGGCCGGGGCATCGACGGGCTGATCGGGCATACCCAGCCGCGCCGGCTCGCGGCCCGCTCGGTCGCCAGCCGGGTCGCCGAGGAGCTTGGCTCGCCGCTCGGTGAGGCGGTGGGCTACAAGATCCGCTTCACCGACAAGACCAACCCGAAGACCTACATCAAGCTGATGACCGACGGCGTGCTCCTGGCCGAGGCCGCACGCGATCGGCGCTTCGAGGCCTACGACACCCTCATCATCGACGAGGCCCACGAGCGCTCGCTCAACATCGACTTCCTCCTGGGCCACCTCAAGCAGATCATCGCCGACAGGCCCGATCTACGCCTCATCATCACCTCCGCGACGATCGACACCCAGCGCTTCGCCGAACACTTCACCTGCCACAAGACCGGCCGGCCCGCGCCGGTGATCGAGGTCTCCGGCCGGACCTACCCGGTCGAGCTGCGCTACCGCCCGCCTGAGTTGGATCAGGACAACCCAGACGCCGACCAGACCCTGGCTGTGCTTGGCGCCGTCGAAGAGCTCACTGCCCACGGCCGGGGCAGCGGCGACATCCTCGTGTTCATGCCCACCGAGCGCGACATCCGCGAGACGGTCGGCCTGCTCGAGGATCGGCTCGGCCGGCGCAACCCGCCGACGGACGTGCTACCGCTCTACGCCCGGCTGACCAATGCCCAGCAGCAGGCGATCTTCACAACACGCAAGCGACGAAAGATCGTGGTCGCGACCAACGTCGCCGAGTCCTCGCTGACCGTGCCCGGCATCCGATATGTCATCGACACGGGCACCGCCCGGGTGAGCCGATACTCGCCCAACTCAAAGGTCCAGCGCCTGCCCATCGAGCCGGTCTCCCGCGCCAGCTGCGACCAGCGCAAGGGCCGCTGCGGTCGGGTCGGCCCGGGCGTGTGCATCCGGTTGTATTCGGAAGAGGACTTCACTTCCCGCGACGCGTTCAACACCCCTGAAATCCAACGGAGCAACCTCGCGTCGGTGATCCTGCAGGTCACCGCGTTAAAGTTCGGCGCAATCGAGCGGTTCCCCTTCATCGATCCGCCCCGGCCGAGCATAATCCGTGATGGATACAAGACCCTGCACGAGCTCGGGGCGATCGACGACCACTACGACCTGACGAAGCTGGGCCGGGCGTTGGCGAAGATGCCGGTGGACCCGCGGGTGGCGCGCATGGTCCTGGCCGGGGCGGAGGAGGGCGTGCTGGAGGAGGTGCTGGTTGTCGCGTCGGCTTTGGAGGTGCAGGACCCGCGCGATCGGCCGATCGACCAGCAGGGCAAGGCCGACGCGGCGCACGAGCAATGGGCCGACCCGCGAAGCGATTTCCTCGCGTTCATTAACCTCTGGCGGTTCTACCACCGACAGCAGCAGAAGCTGAGCAACAACCAACTCCGCAAGGCCTGCCGGCAGAACTACCTCAACTATATGCGCATGCGTGAGTGGGTGGATGTGCACCGCCAGCTCCGACGATTAGCCGAGGACCTGCCCGGCCGCGAAATACGTCAGAGCACAGAGCAAGACAAGCCAATCAACGATCCACGCAGTGATGCCATCCACCGGGCCCTGCTCACCGGCCTGCTCTCGAATATCGCGACAAAGGGCGAGGGATTCGCGTACACGGGCGCGGGCGGTCAGAAGCTGCACCTCTGGCCCGGCTCGGCATTGTTCGAGAACAAGCCCAAGTGGGTCGTCGCCGCGGAACTGGTCGAGACCACCCGCCGCTACGCCCACACCGTCGGGCGAGTCCAGCCGGGCATGATCGAGCCGTTGGCCGGGCACCTGGTTAAGCTCAATCACAGTGACCCGCGGTGGAACCCGGACACCGGCTCGGCCCTTTGCAGCGAAAAGGTCTCGCTCTTCGGGCTGACCCTCGTGCCCGCCCGCCCGGTCGCGCTGGGCAAGGTCAACGCGGTCGAAGCCCGCCAACTCTTCATCCAGATGGGCCTGATCGCCGGGCAGGTCAGCCTCGATGCACCCTTCTTTCTGCACAACCGCAAGCTGATCGAGCGCATCCATCAACTGGAAGCCAAGTCCCGTCGGCGTGGCCTGCTGGTGGACGACGCGGCGCAGTTCGCTTTCTACGACCAGCGTTTGCCCCGGCACATCTACGACAAACCGCTGCTGCGCAAATGGCTCAAGACCGCCGAACCGGGAGAGCTCGAGCGCTTGGTCATGACTGAAGAAGACCTGTTGGCTCAGCAGCCCGTGGGCGTCACCGCCGAGCGCTACCCCGATCGACTCAACGTCGACGACGAGGCATCCTTCAAGCTGGACTACCGGTTTGAGCCGGGTAGCGGGGAAGACGGGTTAACGCTGACGATCCCGCGGGAGGCGCTGGCCCGGCTCGACGACCGTCGGCTGGGCTGGCTCGTCCCCGGGCTGATCGAACAAAAGCTGGCGGGGCTGGTCAAGACGATGCCCAAGGACCTGCGTAAGGCCCTGGGCCCGGCCCCCGAGGCGGCGCGGCGGGCGATGAAACACATCGGTTTTGCCGAAGGCGATTTCGAGTCCGCCGCCGCTGAAGCATTAGGCAAGGTTGCCGGGCTGGCCATCGCGGTGACCGATTTCGATCTGGGAAAGCTCGAAGACCACCTGCGATTCAACCTCCGGGTCGTTGATGAGCACGGCAAGGAGCTGACCGCGGGGCGCGACCTGGCCCAGGTCCGCCGCGCTGTCGGCGCGAGCCAGCAAACGGCCTACGCCGGCATGGACGAAGAGCGCTGGAGCCAGCCCGGCACGCAGACCTGGTCGTTCGGCACGCTGCCCAGATCGGTCAAGACGACCCGGGCCGGCGTCGCGCTCAAGGCCTACCCCACGGTTGTGGATGACCAGCGGCAGGTGCTGCTACGCCTGGTCGATAGCCGAGCGCGTGCACGGGCGTTGACCCGCCACGGCCTGCGCCGGCTGTTCTGCTTCGAGCCCGAGCGCGAGCTGAAGTGGCGCGCCGACCAGTGGCCGGACATCGACCAGCTCCGCCTTTGCTTTTCGCCCCACGGCGGCCCGGCCGAGTTGCGCGAGCAATTGGTCCTGCTGATGACCGACCGGGCGTTTCTTTTTGACGGCTACAAGGTCGGTGATGAGGAGCAGTTCATCACCCGCCAGCGCGTGGGTTTCCAGCGGCTGGACCAGGCCGAGGCCGAGGTGCGCAAGGTCGTTAGCGCGGTGCTGCAGGCCGGGCACAACGTCCGGTTGCACCTGGGCCAGAGCCGGCTGCCATCGGATCACTACGCGCGCCAGGACATCCGCATCCAGCTGCAAAACCTGCAGGCCCGGGGCTTTTTGCTGCACACCCCGTGGCACCGGCTGACGGCATTGCCGCGATACCTGGCGGGGATCGAGAAGCGGCTGGCAAAACTCGGCGGCACGGGTAACGACCAAGACATCCCGGCCGTCCAGCAGGTCGCCCCGCTTTGGAACCGCTACGCCCAGCGGGCCACGCAGCTGCGCGAGCAGGGCGGGGTCGACCCGGAGCTGGAGGTCTTCCGCTGGCTGATCGAGGAGCTGCGGGTCTCGCTGTTTGCCCAGGAGTTGGGTACGGCCGAGAAGGTCTCGGTCCAGCGGCTGGAGCGGCAGTGGGAGAAGGTCGGCCGATGAGGTCGGATTGCTCGTTCGGCCGGGACGACCCTTGATTTGCCCTACTACAATGCCGCCCCGATGAGACGCCTAAGCCTCATGATTCTGATGCCGCTCACGCTGCTGACCGCCTGTGGGGAGCGGGACGACATCGTGGTGTATGAGACCACGCCCGTGGCCGGTTACGACTGGCCGAATACGGCGAAGTGGGACGACTCGCACGAGGGCCGAGTGTGGGAGGTGCCGGCCGGCTGGGTCGCCACCGAGGACTTCTCCGACCTCTTGATCGCCGACTACCGCTTCGCGGGCCAGACCGAAGACCTGCCCGGCCGGATGACCGTCTCGGTCGTCCCCGGCGACGGCGGCGGGATGCAGGCCAATATCAGTCGCTGGCGCGACCAGTTCTTCTTTGCCGTAAGGCTCAACGAACGCCTCCGCGATCGCTTGAGTCGAGAATTGCTCTACGACACAGGTTTTCAGCGCCTTGAAATCGTTCGCATGCAAGGCGATTTTATGAACCGTCACGCTCCGACGGACATGCGTGTGGCGGTCTATACGTTTAACGATGCGAAGGGCCGACCTTTTCAGACATGGTTTTTCAAGCTGACCGGTGATCGAGAGACCGTTGAAAAAGCATGGCCACAGTTTATCCGCGTAATCTTTTCTTTTCGAAACCAAGGCCAGGAACCGATCGATATCGACGCGCTGCTCGCAGAACCGTCCGTGGGTGAAGATCCTGATCCCCCGCCCCTGCTGAGGCGGCCGGAAGGAGATCGGCCGTGACCGCTTCATCAAGGCTCGCTATCAAAATTGGGGCGCTCGCGGTGCTGACCGTGCCATTTATCCTGCTCGCGGTTGAGCTGCAGGTGAGGCGGTCGATGGGTGACGGCGGGTTCTTCCTGCTGCTGTCCCTGGCCGGGGTCGCGATCCTGCCCGCAGCGTACGCCGCGCGTGAGTGGCTCTCATCGCTGCGGATCACCATTGCCTTGCTGGCAACCGGCCTGGTGCTGATCTTCGTGGGCACGCTGGCGCAGACCGCCGTGGGCATCTGGGTCGCGATCAACGACTACTTCCGCTCGCTGTGGGTGATGGTCCCGCTGGATATTTTCCGCGAAGCACTCTGGCCCCAGGCGACCGAGACCATCCCCGGCAGCTTCCCGATGCCCGGCGGCTTCCTGATCATGGGCCTGCTCATCATCAACCTCATCGCCGCCCACTCGGTGCGTTACAAGGTCAAGGCCACCGGGCAGAAGTTCTACCTGGGCGTCGCGTTGACGCTGGTCAGCGTCGTCCTCTTCGGGCTGACCGTCGGTATCCCCGATTTGTCCAAGGCGATCCAGCAGGACGTGATCCTGATGCTAGGCATCTGGACGGTGCCGATGGCCCTGGGCACGGTCGCGACGGTGATGCTCTTCAGCTCGCGCAAGGCCGGCATCGTCCTTATCCATGCGGGGCTGGTCCTCATGCTCGTGGGCGAGTTCGTGACCGGGCTCGCGGCGGAGGAGGGGCAGGTGGCGATCCCCGAGTTTGGCGGAAGCAACTACATCTACGACATCCGCGAGGCCGAGCTCGCCTTTGTCACGCCGCTGTCCAGCGGCAAAGAGCGGCACGTGGTCATCCCGCGTTCGATGCTGGTCCGCTCGGCCGATGAGGCCAAGCCGATCGAGCACCCCGAGTTGCCGGTCTCGGTCCGCGTCGATCGCTACATGGCCAACAGCACCCCCGTGCCCGAGGGGCCGAACCCGGACGACCCGAGCTCGATCCATTGGAGTGTCGCCGAGGAAGAGCCCTACGACGGGCTGGACGAAAACGTCGATCACCCCTCCGCCGTGATCTCGCTCATACGCGACGGCCGGGTCATCGGCCGGCACACCGTCTCGGCCTACTCGATCGTCGATCCGATCGAGGTGCAGATCAACGGCCAACCCTGGCGGGCGTACCTGCGGTTCAAGCGGACGCCCCTGGAATACACACTCCAGCTCAGCGACTTCAGGGCCGACAAGTTTACCGGCACCGAAACCGCCCGAAACTACTCCAGCGACCTGCACCTGGTCGACGCCCAGGGCCAGAAGCGCGACGTGTTCGTCAAGATGAACCAGCCGCTGCGGCACGACGGCAAGGCCTTCTACCAGCAGAACTTCTTCCAGGCAAGCACGAACCTGAACACCGGCACCTTCCTCCAGACCGCGGACAACCCCGGGTCGTGGATCCCGTATATGTCGTGCGTGATCGTAACGGTCGGCCTGTGTGCGCAGTTCGGCGCGTCGCTGCTGCGGTACGGCCGACGCACCGCGGCGAAAGGCATCGGCAACTAACCATGAACCGACCCGCCAAGAGCAATGCCATGGCGCTTGAAAAAAACCCTTCAACTCAACCCACATTCTCGATCGCACGGGCCCTGCAGATCGCCCTGCCGATCGTGGTGCTGACGATCACCGCGGGCTATCTCGCGCGGCAGGCGGTATCCGCCACCGGCCCCGGCCCGGCCCCCGACGGGCAGGTGGACTACCGCGCGATCGGGGCGATCCCGGTCTCCGAGGACGGGCGGGTCAAGCCACTGGACACGGTCGCGCGCAACGCCCTGCTGCAGATCAGCGGCAAGCAGTCGATGGTCGATGAGATGCTCCTGGAGAGCGAGGACAAAAACGAGGCGGACCGCTCGGCGATCCGCTGGCTGACCGAGATCCTGACCGGGAGGCCCGAGGCGCGCGACCGCGCGGTCTTCCGCATCGACGACCCGGAGCTGCTCGGGCTGATCGGCAAGACCCAGGACGACGGCAAATACTTCAGCATCAACGACCTTGCCCCCGCCGCCGCCGAGATTCAAGAGCAATCGATTGCGGCAAGCCAGAAGGATGACGAAGACCAGACCCGCTTTGAGAAGCACCTCCTCGAGTTGGCTCATAAAGTCAATCTGTACCGCCAGCTCGCAAGCGGTTTACGCCCGCACCTGATCCCGCCCGACTCGGCCGAGCAAGATTGGGAACCACTCTGGACGGCGGCGTCGGGTACCGGGATGCGCATCAACGATGCGGCCTCTCGACGGGCGGGCTGGGCGACATGGCGCGACGTGCTGATCGCTTTTCAAGACGGTAACGCGGCGGAGATCAATGATGCGGTGCAGGCGCAACTGGCCCTGAAAGAAGGGCTAGCACGGCAAGACGTGCGCAAGGCGGAGTTTGAACAGTGGTTCAACGCGTTCCGGCCGTTTGCGCTGGGTATTGCGTTGTACACCTTCGCCGGGGTACTCGCGCTATTGACGCTGATGCTCCGACCCGTGCTGGGACCGGGGTGGTACCGGTCGTTGTGGGCGACCGGCACGGGGGTCCTAGCGCTGACGCTGGTGCTACACACCGGGGCGCTGATCGTGCGGATGTGGCTGCAAGGCCGGCCACCGGTGACCAACCTGTACTCCTCGGCGATCTTTATCGGTTGGGGAACCGTGCTCTTCGCGTTGGTGACCGAGCTGTTCAGCCGGTTGGGCATCGCGTCGCTCGCTTCGTCGATCGTCGGCGTCGCCACGCTGTTCATCGCCCACAACCTGGCGATGGACGGGGACACGATGGGTGTGATGCAGGCGGTGCTCGACTCGAACTTCTGGTTGGGCACCCACGTCATCACCATCACCCTAGGCTACGCGGCGGTCTTCCTCGCCGGTTTCCTCGCGATCCTCTACATCGTATTGGGCATGTTCACCCCGCTGCTCGACAAGAAGTCGGCCCGGCTGCTCTCGGGGATGGTCTACGGCGTGACGTGTTTTGCGCTGCTCTATAGTTTTGTGGGCACGGTGCTCGGAGGCATCTGGGCCGACCAGTCCTGGGGCCGGTTCTGGGGCTGGGACCCGAAGGAGAACGGCGCGATCATGATCGTGCTCATCACCGCGATCATCCTCCACGCCCGCTGGGGCAACCTGCTCAAGGACCGGGGCATCATGGTCCTCGCGGTCAGCGGCAACATCATCACCGCCTGGTCCTGGTTCGGTACGAATCTGCTCGAAGTCGGGTTGCACAGCTACGGGTTCATGGACGGCGCGATGCAGTCGTTGGCGTGGTTCTGTTTCAGCCAGCTCATGATTATGGGGGTAGCCCTGGCCGTGCCGACCCGGTTCTGGTGGAGTTTCCGGCCGGGCAAGGCCAAGCGCCAGAAGACGGCGAGCCTGGCCGGGCAACTAGTGACCTAAGCCGGTAGGCTAGGGGGGATGCCCGATTCTGATCACGAAGTCTACTCGGCGTACGGCGAGCACGAGCTTCTGCTGCGTGATGCGCTCGCGCTGGACCGGACGCTGCTGGCCAATGAGCGGACCCTGCTCGCCTGGCTGCGGACGGCCGTCGCGCTGGCGCTGGCGGGGGTGACGCTCTTCCACTTCGCGTCGGGCTGGGTCGCCTGGATCGGCCTATCCCTTGTCCCGGCCGGGCTGGGGGTTGGCTGGTTGGGCTACGCCCGGTACCGCCGGACCCGGGATCGGATCGGCGCGGTCCTGGAACGCTCGACCGGGCGCGGTGCTACCGGCTAATCGTTGATCAGCAACTCGTCCATCACGTCGTCGAAGCCGCGCCAGTCCAGCACCGTGATGAACCCGAGCAGGGACGTCACCCTCGGCGAGGCGACGAACCGGGTCGAGCCGTCGGCGAAGGCGAGGTTGAACCCCTGCTCCTTGCCGTGGGCATCGGTATCGAACTGGCTGCCCACGATCAGGTCGTGGTACATCGGCCTTTCGGCCGGCCATTCCTCGAGGGTCGTTTTGGTGCGGACGCGGTCGCCGATGGGGTCTTCCAGTAATGTGCCGAACTGGTAGCTGGAGCGGAGCAGGTAGACGGACCCGCTGGTCTCGGAAGTGCTGACGATGCCCTGGGTGCCGGTCTGCCCCCATGGGTCGTCGTAGAACCCGGGCTGCCAGGGCTCGGCGGTCTGGGTGGGACAGTAATAGATGTCGGGCCCGGGGGCGTAGCCCTGGGTGTGCAGCAGCCCGTGGTTGCGGGCGTCGACATTGGCGTTGGCACCCACGCCGATGCGGTAGGCCCAGACCGGCGAGGACATGAAGTGCTCCTGACCCGGGGCGGCATCGGGGTTGAAGGGCATGACCTGGCCCTTGTTGTCGGCGGCCCAGGCGGCGGTGGAGTCCATCAGCTGCGACTGGTTGCTGGCGCACTGGATCGTCTGGGCCGACCGCCGAGCCCGGCCGAGCAGGGGCAGCAGGATCCCGATCAGCAGCGCGATGATGCTGATGACGACCAGCAATTCGATCAGGGTAAAGGCGTACTGGCGTCTGCGGGGTTGCATGACGCGATTCTAGGCAGTTGAGACTTGATTTCAAATGCGTATCTTCTAAGATGCTTCGCTTATATATTTCATTCGCATCGCCTGCCGTGAAAGAACGGCTTATACGGAAGGAAAAGAAATGTATTGCCGTTTTGCATTCACTCTGACCCTCGGGGTCATCGCCCTGCCCTCTACCGGCCAGATCTTTACCGCGATCGATGCGACATTCCCGGAGATCGTAGTCGGCCCGGACGGCGGCACAGCCACAACCTTTGTCGATCTGACCGGGCAGGCCACCGAACCCCGGGCGCTTGCCGGCTCGGATGATTTCCTGTTCTTCTCCACTCACGCCCCCGGAGTATCAGATAATTTCATCTACCGGGTCACCAAAGCCAACCAGCTAGTTGAGAAGTTTACGTTCACGACGACGGCCGATACCACGATTAATGATATCCACTATGACGCCGCTACCGATGCGCTGTACTTCACAGACGCACAATTCAATACCCGCAGTGTTTCTAAGCTTGCTCTTTCCGACTTGGTCAGCCCGGGCACCGCGGTAACGCCTACGGTTCTGGTGGACAACAGCTTTTTTGCTCCCGGTATACCTACTTATCTAACCGTGGTTGGCTCAGACATCTACTTCGCCGATACGCAGCAGGACGCGATCTTCAAAGTTGGCATCAACGGCGGGGCGGTCAGCAAGGTGCTTGATACGCCCGGTGGTGCGCCTCGGGGGATCACTTCAGACGGGACTTATCTGTACTGGGTCGATAACTCCACAGATAACGAAGACGTCAGCCGGGCACTTCTCGACGGCAGCGGCATCACCCAGCTCTACGATCTAAACGCGATCCAGACCGCGACCTCTTCGACCCCCAATGATCTTGAATACGCCAGCGGCAATCTCTATTGGACGGAGGAGGGTACGAATGATGGGGTGTTTGTGGGGGCCGCTGATGGCAGCGGCGCGTCCTTGTTCTTCAGCACAGATTCCCGGCCTTTTGGCTTGGTCGTTCCGGAGCCGGGCTCGCTTGCCCTGCTTGCCTGCGGTGGCCTCGCGCTGTCGCGACGCCGGCGTTAGGCTTCCGGTCCGAGCGGTAAAAGTGATTCCGCAAATCCCCCTGATTCAGTGAGACCTACCGATGAATCGTGTTGTGCGCTTATTCCTCTTTAGTTCATTCGCAGCGCTTACGTCGGGGTGTGGTACTGGCCCTTCTTCGACGGCGTACGACCTGACCACGCCGGTTGACGGCGGGCAACTCCCGCCCGAGATGACCCGGTTTGGCGGAGAGATCACGGGTGACCTTAGCGATACGGTGATGGTAAGCGAGGTGCTGACGGACCCCGCCCTGTTTGAAGGCGAATTGATCCGGGTCCAGGGTGTGGTGGTCGAGGTTTGTAAGCCCAAGGGATGCTGGATCACCCTCGGCATCCCTGAGACCCCCGAGCGCGGTGTCTTGTTTGTGAAGTTTGTTTGCCCGGTCGGGGATGACCGCCTGGTGCCGATTGATGCACCGGGACAAGTCGCGGTGGTCGAGGGCCAGCTTGAGCGCGTGGAGATTACCGAGGCTTTTGCCCGCCACCTCGCCGAGGACGCGGGCCATACCCCCGAGCAGATCGCTGCGATCACGGGCCCCCAACCGCTGATTCGCCTCTCGAGCCCGGCAGCCATGATTGACTGTAAACCGTTTACTTCCCAAGAGCTGGAAACGGATTCATAATTCCCTTTTTTTAGTGAGATAGAAAAGACCATGCGATACGACACACGCAGTATGCTAACCGCCCTTGCGATCGCCACCACTCCGGTTTTGGTTCAGGCGACGCCCTCGGCCCTAGTTGTTGAGGGAGATACGGTCGCCGGGGAGACGGCTTCGTCCCTCGAAGCGATCCGTGCGAATGAGGCGGGCGGATATGCCTTCAGCTTCACGGATTCAAGTGTAGGGGATGAGGACTTCATCGCGGGGACCGCCAACGGCCTCTCGCCGCTGTCCATCCTGGCCGGCGAGGGGACGGTTGACGGTCAGACCGTAATTAGCTTCCTGGTCAACGACTTCGACTTTGCGAATAACGGATCGATTGCGTACCGGGTTGGGATCGATGGATCGATCGAGGCGGTGTATCGCGACGCCAGTATCGTGGCCATCGAGGGCAGCGCTGTGCCCGCGCTGTCCGGGCCGGTCTACCGTACGCCGAACCGCCCCGGCATTACGGCCGATGGCACCTCGGTGCATTTTGTTGCCAGCTTTGATCAGCCCGCGGGCAGCTTCGCCGGCACCGGATTGTTTACCGATGACGGCACGACCAAACTATTGGCGTTTGGGGATAGCTTGCTGGGGGGGGTGGTCGATTTCGTTGACCTCGACTACAGCGTGTCGGCCAACGGAACCAACTGGATCGATGTATTTGGCGATCTCGCGGAGCCTGCGGCAAGCGACCTCGTGGTTGTTTTAAATGGTGCGGTCTACACCTCCGGCGGCAGCAATGTCCAGGAGAACGTGGTCGTCCCGATTGCATCGGGTGGTGACGGGTCAGATACATGGGACAACTTTGATTTCTTCGCCGTCAACGAAGCTGGGCAAACACTGATCACCGGCGACCTGGACACCGGGGCGAACGATGATGACGAGTTTCTCGCCATCGACGGGGTGATCCTGTTCCGCGAAGGAGACACGCTGGGAGACGGCACCGAGTTGAACGGGACGATCCGGGCGGCGGTGATGAATGAGGCCGGTGACTGGGCGGTGGTCTGGGGCGAGGGAGCCGGCGCTACGGATATCCTCCTGGTCAATGGTGAGGTCGTTGCCCGGATCGGAGACGAGGTTGATCTGGATGGTGACCTGCTACCCGACCCCGGCATCACGCTGACGGATATTGAGAACGGCCGGGGCAACCTGGACATTGGCGTGAATACCGCCGGTCAGTTCGATGTGTACTTCCAGGGCGACACCTCGTCGGGAGACACCGCCTTTTTTGCTGTAACCGTGCCCGAGCCCGGCTCGCTCGCGTTGCTCGGCGTCGGTGGCCTCGCGTTGCTTCGCCGCCGCCGCTGAGGGGTTATCACTCCTGTAAAGGATTAAGAACGCCCCTGGTCTATCCGGGGCGTTTTTTACTCGGGTATGGCTGCTGAAAACCTCGGCCTCTGCTAGGCCGAACGCCGATATCTGTAATAATGCTTTCGCCGACCCGTCGCATTCTCCGTGCGCCTGCACCTTTTGCACGCATCTCCTGTGATTCGGTTTTGGCGACTATTTTTCTGAACGCCCCTTATCGACGGCCTACGGAGACCCGACATGACCAAGCTCGGCAAGAAGTCTAAGCCCGTGTTTACGCCCTGCGGCCGTGGTGATCACGCCATGCGGCCCAGCCGGCGCGAGTTCCTCTACACCGGGCTGGTCGGTGGGCTTGGGCTGACCCTGCCGGGCTATTTCCAGATGCGGGCGCTGGCCGAGCAGAAGGACTACGCGCTGAAGGACCCGGCGTGCGACAGCATCATCCACATCTTCCTGCCGGGCGGGATGGCGGCGCAGGAGACGCTGGACCCCAAGCCCTTCGCCCCGACGGAGTACCGTGGGCCGTTCGGCCCGATCGACACCAACGTCACCGGGATTCAGCTGGGCGCGCCGATGCGGCACACCGCGAAGGTGGCGGACAAGCTGACGATCATCCGCTCGATGACGCACGGCGAGGCGGCGCACGAACGCGGCACGCACAACATGTTCACCGGCTACCGGCCCAGCCCGGCGCTCTCGTACCCGTCGATGGGCTCGGTGGTGAGCCACGAGCTGGGGCCCAACGGCGAGCTGCCGCCCTACGTCTGCGTGCCCCGGGTGCCCAACGAGCACGCGGGGTCGGGCTACCTGTCCAACCAGTTCGGGCCGTTTGGAATTGGCGACGACCCGGCCCGGGAGAACTTCCAGGTCCGCGACCTATCGCTGCCCAACGATATCGACCACGAGCGGTTCGCCCGGCGGCAGCAGATGCTCGACGCGGTGGACAACCACTTCCGCTCGATGGAACAGAGCGACGCGCTCGACGCGATGGACGAGTTCTACCAGCGGGCGTACACGATGATCAGCAGCGACGTCGCCCGCAGCGCGTTTGACCTCAAGGCCGAGCCCGAGGCGATGCGCCAGAAGTACGGCAAGACCCCGGCGGGGATGCGGCTGCTGCTCTGCCGGCGGCTGGCCGAGTCGGGTGTGCGTTTCGTCTCGACCGTGATCGGCACGTGGGACCACCACCAGAACATCCAGGACGCGATGACCAACAACGTCCCGCCGCTGGACCAGGCCTTTGCCGCTTTGATCGATGACCTCAGCGAGCGCGGCATGCTGGACCGGACGATGGTGCTGTTGACCACCGAGTTCGGCCGGACACCCAAGATCAACAACGACAGCGGCCGGGACCACTACCCCCGGGTGTTCTCGGTCGCGGCGGCGGGCGGTGGGTTCCACGGCGGGATGGTGTACGGCGCGTCGGACGCGACGTCCACGGCCGTGGGCGACAACCCCGTGAGCGTCGAGGACTTTGCCTGCACGATCTACAACCAGCTCGGTATTGTCGCGGACAAGGAACTGATGTCGCCCGGCGAGCGGCCGATCGAGATCGTCGACGGCGGGCGGGTGCTGACCGAGGTGCTGGCCCGGCCGGCTTAGCGTCACGAGCCGATGGGACCTACCCCGCTGCACATACCTAAGAGAAACGGGTCGCTGATGGAGCAACCTGCACCGTATTGCTTGAAGGACAACGCATGACCCGATCGAGCTTGCTTCGCCGAAACCTGGCCGCGCTTTCGCTCTGCGCCACCACCTTGCTGGGATCGGTCGGGCCTGCGGGTCTCGTCTGGGCCGGCTCGCCGCTGCTCAACAACCTGCTGCCGGTCGCCGGCCAGCGTGGCACGGAGGTGCGGGTCATCTTTTCCGGCGAGCGGCTGCACGACACTGACGCCGTGCTGTTCCACACCCCGGGCCTGGCCTTTAAGGACATCGAGATCGAGCGGCACCAGCGGGTCCACGCCACGCTCGTCATCGCCCCGGACGCCCCGCTGGGCGAACACCAGGTCCGCTTGGTGACCCGGACCGGCGTATCCAAGATGGTGACCTTCCAAGTCATCGACCAGCCGATCGTCAAGGAAGACGAGGAAAACAACAACGCTTTTGACAACGCTCAGCCATTGGAGGCGGGCAAGGTTGTTCTGGGCCTGGTCACGCAGGAGGATGTCGATTACTTTTCCTTGGATGCGAAGCAGGGCGAGCGGCTGTCGATCGAGATCAACTCGATGCGGCTGGGCCGGGGCATGAGCGACCTGTCGGTGGCCCTGCTGGATGAGGACCAGTTTGAGGTTGTTTCGGTGGACGATACCGCCCTGCTCGCGCAGGACCCGTTTGTTTCGCTCATCGTCCCCGAAGACGGGCGGTACACCATCGTCGTGCGCGACTCGGCCTACCGTGGGGGCGACAACAACTGGTACCTGATGAAGGTCGGTTCCTTCCCCCGCCCGACGGCGGTCTACCCCGCCGGGGGCCAGCCGGGCCAGCAGATGAACCTGCGTGTGGTTGGCGACGCGCGCGGCACGTTCATCCAACGCATCACGCTGCCCGACCGGGTCGACAACCACTACCGGTTCTTCCCCGAGATCGATGGCCAGACGCCGCCTTCGCCGCATCGGCTGCGGGTCAACAACCTGACCAACGTGCTGGAAGAGAGCTACCCCCGGAACAACCACATCAGGCACATGGAGTCGGTCGCACCGACGGCGGCACCCGTCGCCTTCAACGGCCGGATCACCGAGTCGGGCCAGCAGGACTTCTTCAAGTTCTCCGCCAAGCAGGGTCAGAAGCTTCGGCTGAACTGCTACGCCCGGGCCCTGGGCAGCCCGCTGGACCCGGTGATCAATATCTTCAACGCGGCCGACAACAAGCACATCGCCGGCAACGACGATGACCGAGGCCGGGTCGATAGCCGGATGGACTTCGATGTGCCCGCGGACGGCGCGTACATCGTCCGGGTCCGGGACCACCTGCGCCGTGGCGGCGAAGACTTTGTCTACCGGCTGGAGGTCGGCGAGCAGGAACGGGCCCTGCGCACCTACCTCAACGAGAACGACCGCAACGCCCCGCAGTCCCGGCAGGCGATCGCCGTGCCGGCGGGCAACCGCTTTGCGACGCTGATCCGGGTGGACCGCGACCGGGTCGATGGCGACCTGGACCTGTCGATTGACGGGCTGCCCGAGGGGGTGGGGTACACGGGCTGGTGCCCGAACGGCCGCAACGAGATGCCCGTTGTTTTCGAGGCCGACCCCGGCTCCCCGACCGGCTATCGCATCGTGGACCCTCGTGCGGCGACACGCAGCGAGGCGGATGGCGAGCGCGTGGTCGGCGGGATGCGGCACGCCGTGCCGGTGATCCAGGCCAACCCGAACCGGACGATGTACTACGCCAGCGCGTTGTACTCCTTGCCGGTGGCGGTGACCCAGCCTGCGCCGTTCCGGATCGAGGCGGACCAGCCGGCCGCCCCGCTGGTCCGTGGGGGCAAGAAGAACCTGCGCATCAACGTGGTGAGGGACGAAGGCTACGAGGGCCGGGTCCGCTTGTTCATGCTGTGGCGGCCCCCGGGCCTCGGCGCGGCCGGCCGGGTCGAGGTCAAGCCCGATCAGGACCACGGGCTCTACGAGATCAGTGCCGAACGTAACGCGGCGACCAACCGCTGGCCCCTGGCGGTGATCGCGTTTGGGGAGGGGATCCAGGGCGGCAGCGTCTGGGTCTCAACCCAGTTGTTCGATGTCTCGGTGAGCGAACCGTTCATGGACGGGCGTATCGATATGGCCGCTGTCCAGCAGGGCCAGACCGGGCAGGTGGTGGTGAAGCTGCAGCACCCTCAGGCCTGGGAGGGCGAGGCGCAGCTCCGGCTGCTGGGCCTGCCCGCGGAGACCTCGGTTGAGCCGGTGACGATCAAGCATGGTCAGGAGCAGGCCGTGTTTACCGTGACCACAAGCCAGAATACCCCGGTGGGCCAGCACAAGTCGCTGCTGTGTGAGATCGAGGTCCCGGTTAATGGTGAGACCTCGACGCATCGTTTCGGCATGGGCGGGACGCTCCGGATCGACCGGGCCCGACCACAACCGGCACACAACAACCCCGCGCCCCAGCCGAACCGGCCGGAAGAACGCCAGCTCTCTCGGCTTGAACAGCTGCGTCTCGAAGCCGAGCGCGAGCGTCAGGGGGGGGAATAATCCGATGCGATCGCGACAGACCCGATCGCCGCTTTGAGGAAAGCTATGTTGTTCAAGACGGTTCGCATCGTTACACGTCTGGCCCCTCCCGCGGCCTGCCTGTCGGCGGCGGGTGTCCTGTTGACGATGGTGCTGTCAACCCAAGCCAACGATGCGTCCCCCGATGCATCTTCCCCGGAGGCGCTTGACGCCGTCTCTGCCGTGAGTCCCGCCGACTTCGACCTCACCACCACCCGTATCGACGAGCTTGAGGTCTACCCCCCCGCCGTCTCGCTCACCACCCGGGAAGACCGACAAGGGATCGTCGTCCGCATCCGCCGGCCCGACGGGGTGACCCGCGACCTGACCGACGCCGCGACCTACCGGGTTGAAAACCCCAGCATCGCGACCATCGAGAACAACACCCTCCGCCCCGGCAGCGACGGGCAGACCCACCTCATCGTTGAGCACGGCGGCAAGACCGCGACCATCCCGGTCACCGTCGGGAAAGCGGCGGAAAGCCGGGAGATCAGCTTCCGGCTGGACGTCATGCCCGTGCTCGCCCTGGCCGGCTGCAACAACGGGTCGTGCCACGGCGTTGCCCGCGGGCAGGACGGCTTCCACCTCACGCTCTTTGGCTACGACCCGGCCACGGACTACCACGCGATCACCCGTGAGCTGCCCGGCCGACGCATCAACCTCGCCGACACCGAGCGGTCGCTGCTGCTGACCAAGTCCATCGGCGCGGTGCCCCACACCGGCGGCAAGCTCTTCGAGCAAGACTCAGCTAACTACCAGACGCTCAAACGCTGGCTCGACGCGGGCGCGCCGGACGACCGCGAGGGCGTGGCCCGGCTCACCGGCGTGCAGATCATGCCGCTGGACATCGTCCTGCAGGGCAAAGACGCCACCCAGCCGATCACCGTGCTGGCCCGCTACTCCGACGGCACGACGCGCGACGTGACCGATCTCGCCGTGCTGATGACCAGCAACGAGGTGTCTGCCGCGATCGGCGCGGACGGGGTCATCACCGCCGGCGACCGGGGCGAGGCCTTTGTGATGGCCCGCTACGGCGAGTTCACCGTCGGCACCCCGGTGATCGTCATCCCCCGCGAGAAGCCCGACGAGCCGGCCTACCCCGAGGACCTCCCGGCCAACAACTACATCGACGAACTAGTCAACGCCAAGCTCCAGAAGATGCGCATCGTCCCGTCCGAGGTCTGCGACGACCGCACCTACGCGCGCCGGGTGTACCTGGACATCGTCGGCCAGCTGCCCCCGGTTGATGAACTGGAGGCCTTTGTCGCTTCGGGTGTGCCGGACAAGCGCGAGCGGCTGGTCGACAGCCTCCTGGAGCGTAATGCGTTCGTTGACATCTGGGCGATGAAGTGGGCCGAGCGGCTGATGATCCGCAGCGGCAATCAGAACCAGGGCGACCTGAGCCCGAAGGCGGCGGTGCTGTACTACGATTGGCTGCGCGACCAGATCGCGAACAACCGGCCGATGAATCAGATCGTGCACGACCTGGTCTCGGCCAACGGCGGGACGTTCAGCAACCCGGCGACGAACTTCTACGAGCTGGACCGCGACACGCTCAAGACCGCCGAGAACACCGTGCAGGTCTTCATCGGAGCGCGGATGCAGTGTGCCCAGTGCCACAACCACCCCTTCGACCGCTGGACGATGGACGACTACTACGGCTTCGCCGCGTTCTTCGCCCAGCTCGCCCGCAAGCCCGGCGGCGACCCCCGCGAACGCGTCGTCTTCAACCGGGGCAACGGCGAGGTCAAGCACCCGGTCACCAACCAGAATATGGCCCCGACCTTCCTGGGTGGGGAAGTCGCCGAGGTCCCCCGCGGCACCGACCGCCGCACCGTCCTGGCCGACTGGCTGACCAGCCCGGAGAACACCGCGTTCAACCACAACCTGGCCAATATCGTCTGGGACCATTACCTGGGCCGGGGCATCACCCACCCGGTGGACGATGTCCGTGTCTCCAACCCGCCGGTCAACCCGCAGCTGCTCGATGCCCTGGCGGCTCGGCTGGTCGAGACCGACTATGACATGAAACAACTGGTCCGGGATATCACCGGGTCGCTGACCTACCAGCGCTCGACCGTGCCCAATGCTTCCAACGCCGGCGACACCACCAACTTCAGCCGCGCCCACGTCCGCCGCATCCGCGCGGAGGTCTTGCTGGACTGCATCACCCAGGCAACCCACACGACCGACGACTTCCGTGGCCTGCCCCGGGGCGCCCGGGCCGTGCAGATCATCGACGGCAACACCTCGACCTACTTCCTGACGACCTTCGGCCGGGCCTCCCGCGATACGGTCTGCTCCTGCGAGGTCGTGATGGAGCCGAACCTCAGCCAGGCCCTGCACCTGATCAACGGCAACACGACCAACCAGAAGATCCGCCGCGGCGGCCTGGTCAAGGGCATGCTCAACCAGGGCCAGACCCCCGAGCAGATCGTCACCCACCTGTACCTGACCACGCTGAGCCGGCCCCCGATCGACGAAGAGCGACAGCGCATCATGTCGCTGGTCGGCACGGCCGAGAACAAACGTGAGGTGCTGGAGGACGTCTTCTGGGCCCTGCTGAACAGCAAGGAGTTTATGTTCAACCACTAACCCCGGTGAGCGAGCCTACGCTCTGAAACCGCAGGCCGAGCAACATGAGATGTCAGTCGATGCCTAAGCCAATCCGCCCCATCCGCCGGTCGGTGATCGCGTTGAGCATGGCTTGCGCGGGGAGCGGCTTTGCGCAGGACGTGATCAATTTCCAGGATCACATCAGACCGATCTTCATGCAGTCTTGCAGCAATTGCCATAATCCCGACCGGGCGCGGGGCGGGCTGGACCTGACCAGCTACAGCGCAACCATGGCCGGGGGATCGGCGGGGGAGATCGTGACGTCGATGGACGCGGGGGCGTCGCAGCTGCTTGCGGTGATGGCGCACACGGCCGAGCCGGTCATGCCACCCAATGGTGACAAGCTGCCCGACGCGAAGCTGGAACTGGTGCGTCGTTGGATCGAGCAGGGCTGCCGCGAGACCAGTAGCAGCGCGGCGGCCGCGCCCCGCCGCCCGGCCGTCGACCTGAGCTTGGGCGAGCCGGCCGTCGGCCGACCCGCGGGCCCGCCGGTGATGCCCTGGGACATGCCGCTGGGCCCGATCCACCACACCCCGCGGGCCGGCGCGGTCGCCGAGATCGCCGGCCACCCCTGGTCGCCGATCGTCGCCGTGGCAGGGCAGAAGCAGGTGCTGGTCTACCACACCCAGTCGAACGAGTTGCTCGGCGTCCTGCCGTTTGAGCCGGGCCAGCCGGAGGTGATCAAGTTCCCCGGGGCGGGCCGGCTGATGCTGGTTGGCGGGGGTGTGGCGGGGATGAGCGGGCGTGTCGTGCTCTACGACGTCCAAACCGGCGAAGCGGTCGCGCAGATCGGCGAGGAGGTCGACAGCGTGCTCGCGGCCGACCTCGACGCGTCACAGCGCCTGGTCGCGCTCGGCGGCCCGAGCAAGCTGGTTAAGGTCTTCAGCGTCGCCTCCGGCGAGATCGTCCACCGCATCGACAAGCACACCGAGTGGATCACGGCGCTGGGCTTCTCGCCCGACGGGATCCTGCTCGCCTCGGCCGACCGCAACGGCGGGCTATCTATCTGGGAGGCCGAGTCGGGCCAGCCCTTCTTGACCCTCGACGGCCACGATCAACCCATCACCGGCCTGGCCTGGCGGTACGACGGCAACGTGCTCGCCACCTGCTCGGAGGACGGGCAGGTCCGACTCTGGGAAATGCACCGCGGCACGCGCGTCAAGAATTGGAACGCCCACAACGGCGGGACCCAGTCCGTCGCCTTCACCGAGGACGGCCGAATCGTCACCACCGGCCGGGACCAGCGCGTCAAGGTCTGGGACGCCAACGGCAACCTCAAGCACGAGGCACACTGCTTCGACGACCTGGGCCTGAGCGCCAGCTTCGATACCACCGGCAACCGGGTCTTCGCCGGCTCGATCAACGGCAAGCTCGTCAGCTGGTCCCTCGACGGCGAAGCCAAGCAGGTCACCGAGCTCTCGGCCAACCCGCCGACACTCGAGATGGCCCTGGCCCACAACGCCGAGCGGCAGAGCCGGGCCCAGGCGTCGCTGCAACAGGTGCGCACGGTTTTGGATGAGAAGACCGCCGCCACCCAGGCCGCTACCCAGGCTTTCGCACAAGCCGACGCGGCCCTGACCGCCGCGCGCCAGGCCGTGCCCCAAGCCGAGCAGATGGTCACCCAGCGCGAGCGCGAACGAGACCAAGCCATTCAACGCCGCGATCTGGCCCGCGCTGACCTTGACCAGGCCCGACGCGAGGCCGGCGAAACGAACCGGGCAATGCAGCAGGCCAATGCCGAGATGGACCGGCTCACCCGCGAGCACGACCAGCAGCAGGGCCGGGTCAACCAGCTTACCCGCCAGCACGATCAGAAGCAGCGCGAAGCCCAGCAGGCGGCCGAGCGTTCGGCCCAGTCGCCCGAAGACGAGGGCCTCAAGCGCCGCGCCGAGCAGCTCAGCCGCCAAGCCGAGGACCTGGCCCGTCAGTTCGCGGAGCAGTCGGCCGAGCTCGAGCGGCGGGCCGAGGCCCGAAGCGTCGCCGATACAAAGCTCGCCGAAGCGCGGCAGGCCCAAGAAGCCGCGGCCCAGGCGGTCGATACGAAGAACCAGCACCACCAGGCAACGAACGCCGAGCTGCACCAAGCCGGCCAGGCGATCCAGGCCGCGCGTCAGGCCTTGAGCCAGGCCCGCGCCGCGGTGAAGCCGGCCGAAGAACGCCGCGCCCGGTTGGATCAGGCCCGGCAGCATGCCGAGCAGCAGCTGACCCAGGCCAAGGAAGCGATCGCCCCGGCCGAGGCAGAAATCCAGGCCGCCGAGCGCGAGCGGGCGAAGTGGCAATCGGCCCGTGTCCGGCTCGAGCGTGAGGCCGTCGAGCATGAGATCGTCGAGTTCCGTGCAACGCTGCACCCCTTGCAGTTGAAGATCGATGAGGCCGAGGCCGACCGGGACAACGCGCAAAACCATTTGGATCAAGCCAAGCAGCAGCTCGCTGACGGGCCCGCCGCAGTGCAAAGGCAGCGCGAACGCGTCGAGGCCATGAAGCGCAGCCTCGCCCAGGCAGAGCGGGCCTTGGCCAACGCACCGGCCCCGGATGAAGAGCTGGAGTTCGCAGTCGAGGACGCGGCGTTTGATGTCGAATCGTCCGAGTCCAGCTTGAAGAAGCTGACCGAGCAGATAGAGGCGCTGCCCCAGCAGATAGCCGAACTCGAGGCTCGGCACCAGCACGCCCTCGCCGCGGTTACAGCCGCCGAGCAGGCTTTAGCGCAGGCCAGCGAGCCGATCGAGCAAAAGCAATCGCGTATCGACGAGATCAACACCCGCTACCGTGCCCTCCGCGACGCCGCGGGTTTCCACAAGCCCAGCGAATGATCGCTGCGAAGCCTTCAACAGTCGTGACAGATCGTACGAGTGACTTGCATTATTTTCTCCGCGATGCATCCAGCATCTCGCCGATCCCATCACGATGACGATTGTTGGGGCCTTCCTGCCGATCGCTCGGCTGAACAAGGGTGACACTCAACGCGTCGTCTGTCAGGAGTAACGCGATGGGTTGTGGACTGGGCTCATCCAGCAGAGAGTCCATCACCAGAGCACGTCCCGCTTCTTCATGGCCTGCGAGCAGGACCCAGTGGTACGTGCCGCGATATACCAATGCGAGCGCGAGTTGCTCCCGATCAAGGTGTTCTTCGAGACAGCTCGCCGCGTCGGGTGATTCCAGGTCGAGGCGTTGGGTCGTGAACCCGTCTTGATGCAGCACTCGGTAAAGGTCCGGGTGGAGCGTGCCGGTCGAGGTCTGATCAAACCGCAAAGCTTTGGCGTCGGTGCCCAGGCGGAAACGCAGATCGAACCTGTCCGGGTCCAGCCCGTAGGCGGCGTAGAGCGAACGCGCCGCGTGCAAGCCGCAGGTGTGGGGCTCGGTTTGTTTCTCGGCAACGGGTGCTGAGGCGACCGGCGTGGGGCGTGCTTCTGCAGTGGCCGCGGCGGGCTCATACTTCCCGGCACGTTTTTGTGCGATGAAATCGGGCCCGAAAATGCAGCCGATGCAGACCAGAAGCACGAAGCCGCCGGGCAAGACAAACGCCAAGCGTCGCAGCCAACGTTTCACGCGCCGGCCCCCTCTGGTTCCTGGCCGGTCTCGATCTCGGCGGGCTCATCCTCCTCCAGCCCCATGAGCTGGGCGATCGGGCTCTGATCCGCGCCGGCGTCGATCGTCTTCAGCGCCCGGCCCATCGCGCGGGCGCGGCGGCCGATCTTCTCGTTGAAGTCCTTGGCCGTGCCCTCCAGCTTCTTCTGCATCTTCAGCGCGATCTCTTCGAACTGGCCGAACTCGTTCTTCACCACCCCGAGCATCTGCCCGATTTCCTGGGCGTGTTTCTCGATCGCCTGGTTGCGGTACATCACCTGCACCGTGTGCAGCATCGCCATCAGGTTTGTCGGCCCGGCCAGCATCACCCGCAGCCGCTGCATGTCCTCAAACAACGTCGCCCGGCTGATCAGCTCCGCGTACAACCCCTCGGTCGGGACAAAGAGGATCATGTACGGTGTGGTTACCGGCTCGATCAGATACTTGCCCGCCAGCTCCTTGGCAAAACCCAGCACCCGCTTCTCCAGGGCCCGGCGCGCCTCGTCGGCCGACTTGGGATCTTCCGCCTGCTGGATGCGCTCAAAGTCCTCGATGGGAAATTTCGAGTCGATAGGCAAGAGCGCGTGCCGCCCGTCTTCGTCGGGGATTTTCACGACGAAGTCGACACGCTCGCCCGTCTCGGGCTTGACGCTGTATTCCTTCTCGTACTGGTCCTGGGTGAGGGTCTGGGTGATGATATTTTCCAGAGAGAACTCGCCGTAGACCCCGCGGGTTTTGACGTTGGTCATGACCCGCTTGAGGTCGCCCACCCCGGTGGCCAACTCCTGCATCTCGCCCAGGCCGCGCTGGACCTTCTCCAGCCGATCGCTGACGAGCTTGAACGACTCGCCCAGGCGCTTGTCCAGCGTGGTCTGCAGCTTCTCGTCCACGGTCTGCCGCATCTTCTCGAGCTTCTGCTCGTTGGACTGCTGCAGTTGGTCGAGCTTCTTCTCGATCATCTGCCGCAACGCGTCGGCCTTCTGCTCGGTGGTGCCGGTGAGCTTCTCCAGCCGCTCGGCGAAGTCCTTGAGCGAGCGCTGCTGATGGGTGCCCAGGTCGGCGACGTTGTCCTTGACCTGCAGGCTGAACGCGTTGAACTTGGCCGAGAGTTCTTCGCGTTGGTCTTTGGCGGCTTTGCCCTGTTCGTCCCGCCCTTGGGCCGCAAGCTCGCCAGCCTCTTTGCGGGACTGCAACGCCTCTTCACGGTAAGCCTTGGGCAGGTTGGCAAGCTCGCGTTCCAGGCGGTCGAGCGCGGGGGTGAATGCATCCTCCTGCGGGCCGGGCCTGGCTTTGACCAGCATCAGGACCTGGAGGACGACCACCCCCAGGACCAGGACGATGAGCGTGATGAGCAGCACTTGGGGCATGGCCCGATTGTAGCGTAGCGTGGTTTCGCGGCGGCTGATGCGAGGCTGGGCTTACCAGCGAGCCGGGGTCCAGAACTAGTAGGTCCAGAAGTCGTGAATCTCGACGAGGTCTGCCTGACCGCCGAGAAGGATCAAGAGGCCTACGACGATCACGATCCAGATGATCAAAGGGGCAAGCGTCCATCCACTCAGCCACAGGCTGTTTTCAGAGACGAATCGTTTGGTCACGACGGCCGACCACGATTGACGCCATTAAGCCCAGCGTAAAGGGTTAGGTGCTCGTCGTGCTTCAGGTTGGGGTGCGCGGCGGCTATCGAAGCCTGTTGAGCGCAATTGGTCTGGTTTCTGGCCTTGCCTTGGCTTCCCTCCCCTTTCCGGGGGAGTGGGAGCAAGGCGGCAACGGCCATCATTGACGCATGGCGCTTAAGCGTGCGAGCGGATGCGGATGCCCCATACACCGAGCGTGTCGTATCAAGCTCGTGTGAGACACCGCGCTTCTCCAGCTACCCGCTTATAGTGGTGCGACGACATCCGCTATGCTATCTCGCAGATGCAGGCGCTCTATTCTTGGCTATGGCGACTGGTCCCGGGCAACCCGCAGGTCATTCGTATCGTGCAGGGCGGCTCCCGTCGGCTGCAGCACGCGCTGGTCCGGATTGCTTACCTCGGCGCGTTGATCGGGCTGGTGGTCATCAGCATGATCGCGGCGGGAGGCCTGAGCGACTCGGTCGACCTCAACGACCTGGCCAAGGGCGGGGCCCAGGTCTTCCGCGTCATCGCCTACGTCCAGGTGATCCTGGTCTGCCTGATCGCGCCGATCTTCATGGCCGGGGCCATCGCCTCCGAGCAGTCGGGCAAGACCTACAACATCCTGCTCACCACGCCGCTGAGCAACCTGCAGATCGTGCTGGGCTCGCTGATCGGCCGACTGTTCTTTATCCTCGCGCTGCTGCTGTCCGGGCTCCCGCTGTTTGCGATCATGCTCGTCTTCGGCGGCGTGCCGGTGAGCAGCATCTTCATCGCCTTCGCCGTCGCGGCGCTCACCGCGGTGTTCGTCGGCGCGATCGCCGTGATGCTGTCGGTGCTGCGGACCGGCGGACGCAAGGCCGTGTTCGTCTTTGTGATCTCGATCGCCGCGTTCCTGATCGTCGTCGGCTCGCTGGACATCTTCCTGCTGCGGCAGATCGGGTCCAACCCCGGGCAGACCACCGTGCTCACCCCGCTGCACCCGCTGCTGGTGCTCGAGGCGACGATCAACCGGGCGAACTACAGCCCGCCCGGGCCCGAGCAGCTTGCCGGCCACCCCGGTGCGGTGGCGTTCTACCTCGGCCGTCCCTTCGCGGCCTTCGCGGTGCTTTCCCTGGGCAGCGCGGTGTCGATGATCGTGTTCTGCTCGCTCTGGGTCCGGAAGGTCGGCACGGGCGACAGCCGACTCGCGGTCTGGCTCAAGAGCAAGCTGCGTATCGCCGAGGGCGGGGCCGAGCGCCGCCGCAACGCCCGGGAGCTGGGCGATGGCAACCCGATCGCCTGGCGCGAGGCCAATACCCGCGGCAAGCTCGCCGCCGGCATCATTGCCCGCTACGGCTTCCTCGCCGTGGGCCTGATCGCCGTTGGGCTGCTGCTGTTTTTCTATCACACCGACCCGTACTGGACTGAGGGTCAGGCCGGGGCCACCGCGAGTAGCGGTGTGCAGACCCCCGCCGAATGGTTCATCCCCGCGTTTATCACGCTGCTGGTCGCCGAGGTCGCGATCATCACCCTCGTCGCGCTCTACATGTCCGCTGGGAGTGTGTCCAAGGAACGCGAGGACGGCACGCTGGACATCATGCTCACCACACCGATCACACCCAAGTATTACATCTGGGGCAAGCTCCGCGGGCTGGTCAAATTCCTGAGCGTGTTGATTGCGTTGCCGGTCATCTCGGTATTTCTAGTCAGTGCGTACACGTTCGTTGGCTCGCTGCTCCAATGGGGTCAGGTCCGTGTGGGAGATGCAGGTGGAGGCAGTGTCCAGCCTTTAATGCTCCCCGAGGCCGGGCTGGTCATGTTTTTGATGCTGGTGCCGTTCGTGGCCGTGTGCGTGGCGACGGGGATGAACTTTTCGCTCAAGTCCAAGGGCGTGCTGGGCGCGGTGGTCTGGTCGGTCTCGATCATCGGGCTGGGGGCGTTGGTGCTCGGCCTGTGCGGGCTGCCGGCGTCGCAGAACATCCCGCTGATCGGGCCGATCCTCAACGCCTTCTCCCCAACCACCAACATCATCATGATCGTTCAGCCCTACAAGTTTATGAGCGACTACCAGGAGATGGCGGGCTTTAGCCGGGTCAACCTCGTCCTCGCCGGGCTTGCGGTGGCGGGCGGCTACGCCATGATCGTCTGGGGCGTCATCGCGGGCATGGTCAAGGGCTTTGACCATACGGTCCGCAAGCTGTCGGGGACGAAGTGAATTCGGCTTCACCGCAGAGATCGTAGCGTTCTCTGCGGTGAAATCCGTCTATAATTCAATGTTTCCCCGAAGGAGCTCTGCACCATGCTGTGGCAGCCGCCGCTACCCGATCGCTATCTGAGCTTGAGCGAGGGCCAGCTCGCCCGAGAGATCGCTGCGCGGAAGGCCGAGCTGGGGAGCGACCTGGTGATCCTTGGCCACCACTACCAGCAGGACGAGGTGATCCGCTTTGCCGACTTCACCGGCGACTCGTTCAAGCTCAGCCAACTCGCCGCCGAGCAGGTGAAGAAGGAAGACGCGAAGTACGTTGTCTTCTGTGGCGTGCATTTCATGGCCGAGACGGCCGACATCCTGACCGACGACCATGTGTCGGTGATCCTGCCGGACCTGGGTGCGGGTTGTTCGATGGCGGACATGGCCGACTACGACCAGACGGTCGACGCCTGGGAGCAGATGCACGAGGTATTCGACACGGCCGGGGCGCAGGTCCGCGTGATCCCCGTCTGCTATATGAACTCCACGGCCGCGATCAAGGCCTTCTGCGGCCAGCACGGCGGTGCGGTCTGCACGTCATCCAACTGCGACGCCATCTTCGATTGGGCGCTCAAGGGCGGCGACACCCCGTTGGCCGACGGCGAGCAGGTCAAGATCCTTTTCCTGCCGGACCAGCACCTGGGCCGAAACACCGGCGCGGCCGCGGGCTTTGACCCGGCGACGCAGATGTGCCTGTGGGACCCCAAAAAGGACTTGGGCGGCAACGACGAGCAGGCCCTGCTCGATTCGACCTTCATCCTATGGAAAGGCCACTGCTCGGTACACAAGCTCTTCCGGCCCGAGCATGTTGACGAGGTCCGGGCCGATTGGCCTGACGTGACAGTGATCGCCCATCCCGAGTGCGCTTATGAGTTGTGCCAGCGGACGGACATGACCGGCAGCACCGAGGGGATCATCCAGGCGATCGAGTCTGCCGAGCCGGGCAGCCGGTGGGCGATCGCGACCGAGGTCCACCTGGTCAACCGGCTGGTCAACGAGGCGAAGCAGCGCGGCGTCGAGGCCCGCATCCTCTCGTCCTGCCAGTGCCTGTGCACCACGATGTACCGCATCGACCTGCCGCACCTGCTCTGGGTGCTGGACAACCTCGCCGAGGGCAAGGTGGTCAACCGGATCGGCGTGCACCCCGAGGCGACCCGGCACGCGATGGTCGCGCTCCGCCGCATGCTCGAGATCACGGCCAGGGCCAAGCCCGAGCCGATTCGCGTGGTTCATGCGTGATGGCCTGTCTGTCTGTGGTGGGTACGGCTGACCGCCTACCTGCGCAGCCTGCCGATCGGGACCCACTGCCGCGATTTATTGTCGCGGTAATGCCAGAAGGCCCAGCCGTTGCAGGCCTTGCCCGTCGCGACTTTCCCCGCCGCCGATGGCGATTCGTATAGCTCGCCTTCGTAATAGATCTGTCCGGTCTTGCGAAGCGACGCTCGGTATTGGTACCCAGCGCGCCACGCCCGCAGCGCAACCGCACGATCAACGACACCGGCGAGCGCGGGCTGGCCCGGCGTGGGGCGGGCGATCTTCGACCGCGTTCGCTGCCTGGCGACTCGCCCACCGATCAGCTTGGCCCGCCGGTCAGCGTCTCGCTCTTTCATGTCCTGATTCAGGCGACGCCGGAGACTCACCGACCGGACCAGCTTGCCGCCGACCTGATTGCCCACGGGTTTGACGATCCGCAGCAGCAAAGACTCGATCTCCTTCATGTGCCCGTCTTCGCAGGTCAGGTACACACTGAACCGGTCCCACTTATCCGCGTGGCGGTCTTTGAGGTGCTGATTGATCCGGTTTCGCAGATTGCTTGCCAGCCCAACGTAGTAGAGCTGATTCCTCCGGTAGAGTGCGTAGATACCCGACTTGCCCCGGATCATCTCCCGCACGATCTCCGGGTACTCCTTCAGCACACGCCAGGAGATATCTTCCAAATGTTCGATCACAAGATGGCGTCCCAGTTTCATTCAGCCATCGTATCGCCGGCCGCGTCTTGCCGACAAAAACATCGCTCGTCACGCGCGCCGCGTCAATGAGAAAGCCGCACGGACACGCCGCGCGGCTGGGCCGTTCTTTGGGCTCTTTCGCTCAGCCCTTGAACTTCGCGTAGTAGTCACTGACCTTGGCCCAGTTGACCACGTCGAAGAAGGCCGTGATGTAATCGGGCCGGCGGTTCTGGTATTTGAGGTAGTAGGCGTGCTCCCAGACGTCCAGGCCGAGGAGCGGCATGCAGCCGCAGGCGTCGCCGGGCATCACGGGGTTGTCCTGGTTGGGGGTCGAGCAGACCGCGAGCTTGCCGTCCTTCACACCCAGCCAGGCCCAGCCCGAGCCGAAGCGGGTGGCGGCCGCGTTGCTGAAGGCTTCTTTGAAGGCGTCCATCCCACCCAGGTCGCTTTCGATGGCCTCGGCCAGCTCGGCTGAAGGCACGCCGCCCGAGCCACTGGGAGCGAGAATCTCCCAGAAGAGCGTGTGGTTGGCGTGACCCCCGCCGTTGTTGCGGACGGCGGCCTGCTTTTCGGCCGGGAGCTTGTCCAACTGACTACACAGTGTCCAGGGGCAATCGGGCACGTCGAGCCCATCGACCGCGGCGTTGAGCTTGGCCACGTAGCCGGCGTGGTGCTTGCCGTGGTGGATCTCCATGGTCCGGGCATCGATGCTCGGCTCCAGGGCGTCAAAGGCGTACGGCAGGTCGGGGAGGGTATAGGCCATGATCGGCTCCTTTGGCGGCAAGTGGGTACGCGCGGCGGGGTGTCCATGACCCCTGGACCGCTTAGCGGTTGAGTCTAGGACCCCTGCCGGATCGGGTCAAACGCTGGCCCAAGCCCTCAAAACCATTGAAAAGCCATGGATTTGCGATCGTCGATCTTCTTGACCCGATGATGAATCCATTTGCCTTACAAGAACGAAATACAACCTTGGAAACCCTTTTAGGGGCCTTGAAAACGGGTATTCTCGAATGAAGGTGAACGATTTGAACGAAAAAAAAGTTTATAATCGTTCTAAAGTAGTAGGAACAGAATGGGGTCGGCGGCCGTTTAGTAGGTAGGTTTGTGGACGGATCACCAAGAACCCCCGGCGTATCAGGGACTCCAAGGAAAGGAACATCATGCCCGAGCTTACCTCTGCTAATTCGCCGCTGGCCCGTGTTGCCCGTCGGGGCGGATTGCGTGCGGCCGGGAGATCGACGACCGGCCGGCGCCGACTCTCGGCCCGAGATGAAGCCGATCTGAAGCTTGTTCTCGAAGGCAAGTACGAATATACCGACGCCGAGGTCTTCCACCTGCCGCAAGAGCAGGCGATGAGAGAGGTTTTTGACGACGCCCCGCCGATCGAGAAGCCGGATACCTCCTGGTACCACCCGGTGATGGACAGTGTCGAAGCGATGCGACGTCAATCCAAGAACACCGGCAGTGTCCTGCTGACCGCTAAGGAAGAGCGCGCGCTGTTCCTGCAATTCAATTACTGCCGCTACCGGGTCTGCCTGATCCGGGAAGAACTGCTGGATCGGCCGAACCTTGACCTTGAGTTGGCCGAAGAGATGCTTCGTTGGTACCGCAAGGCCGAGGCCTACCGGGACCAGATCGCACAGACCAACCTGGCCCTGGTTTTGGCCATGGCCAAGCGTACACGGATGAGCGAGGTTGATTTCGCGGACCTGGTCAGCGAGGGGAACATGGCGCTGCTGCGGGCGACCGACAAGTTCGATGCCGGCCGCGGATTCAAGTTCTCCACCTATGCCTGCCGGGCGATCCTCAAAGCGTTCAGCCGGGCGGGAATGAAGCTGAGCAAGTACCGCTCGATCTTCCCGACGGGGTTCGACCCGGAGTTTGAGCGTTCGGACTACATGGAGACCAAGCGGGCGGGCCACGAGGGAGACTGCGCCGAAGAGGTGCGTCGCATCGTGGAGACCAACCAGGCCGAGCTCAGCCATATCGAGCAGCAGGTCATCAAGCACCGGTTCCAGCTTGTGGCTCCGGATGTCCTTAACGAGCCGAAGCCGCCAATTACCCGAAACGACGGCAAGCCGCTGACGCTGCAGCAGGTTGGCCAGATCATCGGCGTGACCAAGGAGCGTGTCCGCCAGATCCAGAACCGCGCGATGGAAAAGATCCGCGGTGAGATCGAGGGCGACTTCCTCCGCTAATCCGGGCGTTTGATGCCAAGGTACCCCGCCCGAGTTGATGCCCAACCGCCCCTGCCCGCCCCTTGCAGGGGCGGTTGTGTTGTTCAAGGCAGCAACCCCTCGATCTCACGGCGAATCAGACCGGGCCGGGTCCAGGGCAGGAAGTGTCCGTCCTCGATCGCGACCAGCCTGACGTGCTCTGCATGAGATAACCGATCGGCCAGGTAGCCCGCATTGGCAAAAGGGACCAACTCATCCCGCTTGCCATGGATAATGGTGACCGGACAGGTGATCCGGTCCAGACGCTCGGCCAACGCACGGGCCTCGCGCTTGGCGGCAAACACTTCGATGTTGGCGGTCAGGATCGGCCGGCCCACCAGCCAACGCGCCCCGGGTATCAGCCCGGCGTAGTTGTACCAATAAAGACGCTCAAGGTCCGGGTCCAGCGACCCCGCCAGCACCACCAGCCCCGCGACGCGGTCGGGGTACCGGACAGCCAGTTCGCAGGCGATCGGGCCACCCAATGAGTGGCCGACCAGGATCACCGGCCCGCCGTCAGGTGAAACGAGCAGCGGCGCGATCGACTCGGCATGATCGGTAAATCCCGTCAGCGCACCGAACCGCCCGGGACCCGGCGAGGAATGCCCGAACCCGATCCGATCCACCGCAACCGCCTCGGTGTTGGGGATGGGGTCCTGGAGGTAGTCGGCGAAGTTGGCCGCGTCCCCGGGCGTACCGTGGATGAAGATGACCCGGGTGCCAACGGGCGGGTCGGTGCTGACATAGGAAAGGGTCCGTTGCTGACCGGCTTGGGTGGAGCTCGTCACGCTGCGGCGTTCGAGCCCGGCCAGGGCCGGCTCGCCCGGGATCATCGATGGGCCCTGGGTCGATGCGCAGGCCGGCAGCAAGAGCACCAGCAAGAACAAAAACAGTGTGAACACGGGCATGGTCGATACGATATCTACAACGCGAGGCTTGTAACTGAAAGAGCGGCGCATGATGACGCAACCCTTGATCTGGTCGGCTTTATTCCTTTCGGTGACATGGTTGGTGGCAGGTTGTAGCGAGACCGAGCCTGTATCCGCGTCAACGCTTGCCTCGCCTCAACGCCATGATCTCACCGCATCCCCGGACAGGGAACGCGCACCCGCTGCTCACCCTGCCGCGGCCGGCGAGCAGGTTTTTTCCGGGCACGGTTTCGCGCTCCATGAGCAAGCAGACACCGATTCGGCGGTGTACACCCTGACGGCACTGGGCGGTGCGATCGAGCTGGGCGCGTATCCACGCTCCGGGCTGAGCGGCGTGGAAGCGTTGGGCCCGGGCCGGTCGCTGGTGCGCGTGCGGTACAGCATGGGGCACGGCACCGGCGTGTACCACCACCGCGAGGTGCTGATTTTTCTGACCCAAGGCCTCCCCCCGGCCATGGCCGACGTCTACTGCTGCGGGTTTGTCGATGGCTCATGGGGCCTGGGCAGCGACCTGGCCGCCGAGATCGTGTTGATCAGCCGCGATGGGCAGACGGTCGAGCTCCGCTACCGCTATGAGCAGGGCGAGAAGATCCGTCACGATGTCGATACGGTGACGCTCTCGGATTCCCCGCCCGAGCCCCACCACTTCAAGCCGGTCATGCTCGCCATGGGCTTCGACCCCGCGTTCTGGAACAGCCCCGAGTAGGCGGGCAAGATGTACTGATTCGACCGTGGGTACAACCCGCGTGGGCTAAACCGGCCGGCCTGTCCGGAGTGTGGCCGCAGCTTTAACCCGCGGGATGCAAGCACTTGGTCCGAGCGCCGGCCCAAGCGTTTGGTTCAGGGACTTGGCCGATGGGCGGGGCGACGACTGGGCGCTGTGCATCGAGCAGGGCACCGGCAACCCCGACGCAATCGTCCACGGGTCATCGGCCTCGCCGATCAGCTCCCACTTCAACCTGTGGTCATCGCGGCAACTCGATCGCGACTGGTACATCCTCAATGAGGACTGATGATGTCATAGACACCTGACCCCGTATGCCCCCATCATACCAGGGCTTCACCCCGCCTACGGCGAATACGTCAATGTGCAGGCGATCGCGTCGAAGCCGTTGAGTTGCTCGGACTTGTCCTTGTCGTAGCGGGCGGTGAGGACGACCATCTTGTCCTCGGCGACGGCGGTGTAGTAGCAAGTTGCCAGTTGTGAATTCTCGCTGGCGGGCACCATAATTTTCCAGATCAGCAGGCCGTGGTGGTCGAGGTAGGTGATCGTTGCTCCGCCACGTGTTCGCTCCTGCCGTCGGCCGAGTCGGAAGACCTGTCGGCCTTCCTCATCATTCAAAACCGAAGAGGTCAGCCCGATGTCGCGAGGCAGCAGTTGATCCACGCGCATGCCCAGGCCTACACCGCGCGTGCCGCGCGGTGCGTCCCACTCGGCTTCGCGCGCGTTTTGACGCTTCAGGCGGAACTCGATCGAGGAACGCACCGAAAAACCATTGATCTGAATCGGCTCATCGAGGTACGCGTCGTAGCCTTCCGCCAAGGTCCAAAACGCGTAGGGCTCCAGCGACGCATCGACCGGCACGGGCGAGTGTTCCAGCACCAGTTCGCGTCGCGGTTTGACCTCAGGGGTCGGTACCACTGGGCTGGAGTCCGGGGCAGGTAGGTGGCGCGGCGGGTTGCCGGGCAGGGAGACCGTGCCCGGCGGGACCGTGATGTCTGCGGGCTCGGGCTGAACCTGGACCACAGGGTTTGGTGGCTGGACCGGTGTGGGCCGTGGGTTGACGACCGGCCGGGGGTTGCTCGGCGGGGTGGGGGGATTGATGTTGATCCGTGGTGTCTGGATCATGGGGGGTCGGGTCGTTCGGTGGGGTACCGAATACTGATCCATCCGCTGGTTCATTGATTCGCGATAACGGTTGACCTGATCGCGCTGGGCCTGTTTACGATCCACCGCTCGCTGCTCCTGCCGTCTCTCATTCGCCGAGTATCGTGCCCAGCCCTTGAGTCCCGCCAGACCCAACGCGACAATGAGCGCCGCTGCACCACCGGCTACTCTGCCCGAACCAAACATACAAAGACTCCCGGGTCGTTGCGGCGGCAATCTTGGCCGAAGGTGAAATCGAATCCGCTCAACGCGCTGGACTAAAGACCAGTCCTAACGCGTGAAGCATAACTCGAAAAGAGCGATCCTCCAAGCGAGGCATGAAGAAATCCAATCAAGAACGGCGCTCCGAAAAGATCACATGTTGTTGCTGATCAGGATGATGATGACGACCAGACCGATCAATGTGCCAAGGCTGCCGGTGACGATGCCGATGTAGGCGCGGATGGTGCTGGTGGTCTTGCCGTAATCAGTTTCTGCCACATTCCACTTCTTCAGCCCAATGACACCCAGGATGATGGCGATCGGGCCGAGCAGGGGCCCGATGATGCACAAGATCATGGAGAAGATCCCCATGTAGCAGGACACCGCCGCGAGAGGGTTGGTCGGGATGATCGCGTCCAACGCGTTGGCGGCCTCGCGCCGCGGGGCAGGCGGCGGTGACGGGTAGTTCGGCTGGGGCGGTTGCGGCGGATGGGGATTCTCAGGCGGGTTGGTTTCCATGGTGGTCCTGCGGTTGGGTGAGCTAGGGCAAAGATATGGTATTTGCGATCCACTCTCGCCGCACAATGCCCGGCCGGGGGCGGGGGTCTATCCGGATGCTTGATTGTTTCCGGGCTTTATGAGATGAAGTTGCTGTCAAACCAAGTGTAGAGCCGGTGGTAGTCGGCGTTGAACAGCGGCGCGAGTGCCGGGTCTGACGCGTAGCCGTTCGGCACCACCCACCAGCGCGAGGCCGGGTCGGTCGGGTCGTCCCCGGCCGGGTTGTATAGGGCGATCGCCAGTGTGCCGCCGCGTATGGTCACGAGTCCTTCTGCGTCGGTCGCCCGGTCGTCCGTTCGTTCCCAGAGGCACAACGCCCAGTGCCCCGACTGCCGTTGAGTCAGCGGCTGGTAGCTTTCCGGCTGGCCGAAGCCTCGGGCTGACCATTGCATCAGACCCGATCGCAACGCGCGCTCGGCGTTGGCTTCACGTGGCAGGAGCATGCGCTCCAAGGCCGATTCGATCTGCCCCCGCTCAAGCTTGGATAGCCAGGCCCCCGCCTCGCGCCCGGCGTGTTGGGCACCGGTGACATCGGCATGCGTGGCGTGTTCTGCATCGACCTGTAACCACGGAGCGCCCCACACCCCGGCCTCATCGACCGCCACCGCGGCCCGAGGCATCCCGATCGCCGCCACCGCCGTCGCCGCTACCACCCACGCGTGCAGTCCCGCCCGATGGTGGCTGCGCTGATACGGGTCCATGCTCATCTGTCACCCTTTCAAAAGCCGCCTGCCAAGACAGCAGGCATTCAGGTTCCTGGTTCGTCTAAGCGCCAACTGGCGCGGTCGTGACCGCGTGACCACGGGGTGTGACATGCAATCTGCTTGCCAAACCTACCCGCCGGGCTTGCGGACCAGCAGGTACTGCTGGCGGGCCTTAGGGTTATAGACCTTGCTCTCTTCGATCTGGAACCCGGTATCCCTGAGCATCGCCTCGAATTGGGCCTGCTTGAAGAAGTGGATCGGCGGGGCCTTGCCAACCAGCTGCATTCCCCGGATCAACGCCCGGATGGGCAGGCCCCAGTCTCCGATATACGGCACCTCGATGATCAGCCTCCCGCCGGGCCGTAACACTTCGTGCATCCGTGCGAGCGTAGCGGCGCAGTCGTCGACCAGGTGAAGGACCGCGAACGCGGTGATCGCGTCATACGATTTGCCGTCCAGCATCGAGTCTTCGATCGGTATCTTGGTAAACGTGACGCCCCCGACCCCCTCCCGTTGGGCACGCTGGCGGGCCAACGCGATCAATCGGCCCCCGACATCGATGCCGTGCACCGAGCCAACACGCTTGGCCAGGTCGATGCTGATCTGCCCGCCGGCACAGCCGACGTCGAGCACACGCGCCTCGGGCCCGACCCAGCCCGCGACACGGTCCAGACGCGCCGCGTAGTTCGGCCCCTTGACCGTCCTGCGGTCGTACTTGTCCGCGATCTTGTCCCAGAACGATTCGTGGCTCGGCATTAGTGATTAAGGCTCCACATCCAAGAAGTTCTCGTACCAGAATACCCCGAACTGATCGACCTCTTCGCAGGTCCGGCGGGTCTCGACTTACCCGGCCCGGAGTCGACGTACAGCTTGACCATCCCGCCATCATCTCAGCCCGTCACGAAATGCATCTGCCCGCCACCGTTGACACCGCCCAGCCGCACACGTGATGCGTCGTCGATCATGTAGCGCGGCCATGGAATATCAAACAGATCGTTTTGTTGCGCTGCGAGCATAACTGGCCAGCAAGTCATGATGAGGGCTCAAAATTCTAACCATCCCATTTAATTCGCGTGATCGAGCCGTGGCTCGTTGGTGATGCTTTGCAGCCTTTGGCGTGAGTTTGTTCAACTCTAGGCCCAGAACCGAAGAAGCGCCAAACGCGCCCGAGAATTATGCGGAATACGTAGTTGACCAAGTCGTCCGGCAGCGTCTTAGAACGTGTACGAAAAGCCCCGATGCGCCCGATAGATCGGGCATGACACGGACGTCTTACGTCTTACCCCTCGGACCTGACCGATGAGCAGTGGCCATTCATCGAAACCATCCTCCCCAAGCCCGGCTTCGGCGGCCG
>JBCDHS010000026.1:0-49161 GCA_038749735.1 Planctomycetota bacterium | reverse complement strand
TGTGATTCGAGAACGCCGGTCGTAGCGGTTTTTCCTTGTTTTCATAGGGCCAGTAGTAGTTTACTGGCCGCTTAACTTACTAAGACCCTTAGCAAATATATTTTATCTTGAAGACTTAGTGAGAATCAAGCATGGACCAAGACATACGAGATCAACTGAACCGTGAAGCTGCAGAAGAATATTGGGGTAAGCCTCTCTCATACGGGAGCAATCACTTAGAAAATAATGAGCCAAACACTAGAAGCTATCGCGGTGGGGGAGGCGGAGAATACAGCATCTTCCCGGGCGTCCTCTTCGTTTGGTTGGGTGTGTTCATACTCTGCGCACTGATCCCGATTGATTCGCTTTGGTTTACGATCCCGCTCGCCGTGCTCGTGACCGCAATCGCCTACGGCTTTCATCTGCATTACCGAAAAAATCAGTCGAGAAGAGAACTGCTGACCCGCACGATTCTGTTTTTGCTTGGTACGTGGTTCTTTTTTGCCATGTTACTGAACGTCGTGATCTACATCGCAGATCAATACCGCCGGGGTATGCTTTAGGTTATTGACTAGTTGTGTATCGAGATTAGGAACAGTGATAGCCCCACCACGCTAGAACATGCGTGGTCGCAGGATGAACTTATCTCGTTTTTGTATCTCTACGCCACGTTTACAGGTCCGACGGGTCATAAACCCACTGGTTGGCGGTGCGTTCGAAGTCAACGATTTCTTCGTCGGTGAACCAGAGTTTCAGTTCGCGTTCGGCGGATTCGGGGCTGTCGCTGCCGTGGATGAGGTTGTTGCCGCCGGACATGCCGTAGTCGCCGCGGATCGAGCCGGGGTCGGCCTTCTGGCCGTTGGTGGCGCCGATGAGGTTGCGGCAGACGGCGATGGCGTTGACGCCGCGGACGGCGCAGACCAGCACGGGTGAACTGGTGATGAATTTGAGCAGGCCGGGGAAGAAGGGGCGTTCGGCGTGCTCGGCGTAGTGCTGTCGGGCGAGGTCTTCGCTGACCGGCATCAGCTTCATGCCGACGAAAGTCAGGCCCTTTTCCTCAAAGCGTTGGATGATCTGCCCCATCAGGCCGCGCTGGACCGTGTCGGGCTTGAGGAAGATGAGGGTGGTCTGCATGGTTCGTGTCCTTGGTCGGGGTTGGCCAGGTTGGGGCCTGGGTAGGCGTGGTCTTCGCTTGGCAAGCGGGTTGGGGCCGAGAGTATAGCCGGGCGTCTGGGCGGTGGCTGGTTGTACGGGTTGTGAGGGGGCCGCGCGAAATTGCAACGCACAGTGGGGATCAAAAGCGGCGATATCGGCCGAAAAACGGCGTTCACATGACTTTTATGGGTACTGGCGCTTTCGCCGGTGCGTTGCGCGGGTATCCTATTGCTTGCAATGAAATCCTCATCAAGAGGTGACGGGCCAGTTCTGATCGTGACGCCGCGTATCCAGACCCATAGCCCGAGAAACCGATGCGACACGTGCGAAGCGACAAACAGTCCCCATCGATACGCCAAATCGTAACCCGCCAGCGCCTGCTGGTGGGCACGTCAGGGGTTTGCATCAGCGCGTTCTGCCTGCTGCTGGGCTGGTCGGCGGCGCGTGCGTTTGAGCAGCCGGGCAAGCCGGTGCCGCTTACCGCGCTGGAAGACGGTCGGGACGCGGTCGATGTGGATGCGAGGCCGGGCGTTCCCTGGAACAACCGGCCGATGGGTATCCGTCCCGCCCCGAGGGTTGAGGTGCAGCCCGCTCCGGCTCCCGCGGGACCTGCACGCCAGACCGCGCCGGACCAGGACGAGTCGACCCAGGCCACGCCCGCCCCCGCGTCCCCCATGGTTGTCGAAGGTGCCCGCTACGACCGGTCGGGCAACGTCATCATGGTCGGCGGCAGGGTCTGGACCGGCGCGGTCTATGACGGCCGACCCATCCGCCCGGTGCGGACGATGACGATGTCCACGACGGCCTACAGCCCGGATCATCGCTCGTGCGGCAAGTGGGCCGACGGCATCACGGCGTCGGGCATGAGTGTCTGGACCAACGGCATGAAGCTGGTCGCCGCGGACCCGGCGATCCCGTTCGGCACGATCCTCAGCATCCCCGGCTATAACGGAGGCCGACCGGTCCCCGTGCTCGATCGCGGCGGGGCGATCAAGGGCAACAAGCTCGACCTGCTCTACCCGACCCACGAGATCGCTCTGCAGTGGGGCGTGCAGCGCAAGGTCGTGACGGTGTGGGAGTACGTCGAGGCGGACTGAGTGGTTTTCCGGGATGGGCAATTTCTACTGCAACTTCACGACGAAGGGGCCGACGCAAGAGTCGGTCCTCTCTTTTCTTCGCAGCAACGACTTGGATGCCTACGTGACGCCCCGGTACAAGCGCTGGTGCGTCATTTATGAAGAGCAAACCAATGACCTGGACGGCAAGCTTATTGATGATCTGGGCTGCAAGTTGTCGCAAGGTCTAGGTTGCGATGTGCTCGCGGCACTTGTTGCCGATGATGACATCCTCTGCCTCGTGCTTTACCGCGACGGGCGACAGTTTGTTGAGTACTGCTCGCGTGGACCTACGAGCGGCATATCCACAATATGCAACGCGCTCGGGCGCGGCTGGGTCGTTCCGTTTTTGTGGCCGCTGATGCAACTGCCTTATGTCATCGTTGAGTCGTGGCGTCATTCCTGGTTCTGTCGATTGTTGGGCATGCCCGACTGGGCCGTAGCGACAGGGTACAGGTACATCCAGCAGGATGAGATTCCGCCGGACCTTGATGACGGCAAGTCGCTACGTCACTCGTAGTTTAGATTTGAATGGATCAGCCGATCAGCAGCGCGACAAAACCTATTCCCTGGTCGGCGCGGTCGCTTCGACCAGATGCTGTAGCACATCGTCGAGCTTGCCGTGGAGGACCTGCATGCGGCCGGCGATGGCGAGGGTGGCCAGGCCGTGCAGGGCGATCCAGTACCGGCCGGCGGCGCGGCAAGTCTCGGTGTCCAGGGCCTTGCCGACTAGCCCGGCCGCGGTGAGTCGTTGACGGACCGCTTCGTGCAGGCCCGCAAACCCGCCCTGCATGATCTGCTCGAACTGCTCGTCGTCCGGGTCCACCGGCGTGGCGAACATCAGGTGGTAGAGGTTGGGGTTCTCGATGGCAAAGCGCACGTAGGCCCGGGCGCCGGGCATCCAGTCGTCGTCGTGGGCACGGCCCTGATCGCATGCGCTCGAGCAGTTGGCGTGGATGATCTCAAAGCCCCGCGCGATGATCCGGCGGTGCAGGTCTTCCAGCCCATCGACATAGGTGTACAGGGTCATGGCACCAACGCCCAGCGACCCGGCGATCCGCCGGATCGTCACCGCTTCCTCGCCGTCGTCCTGGAGCATGCGGAAGGCGACCTCTACGATCATCTCGCGGCGCGTGTCTCGATCGGCCAGTTTCCAGTGCTGAGCGAGGTTGCGGCGGGTCTCGGTTTCGTGCGTGGTGGTGGGGGCCATGGGGTCTGCATTCTCCACGCAGGATAATCTAAGGAATTTGGACGCGATCCCAGACGAGATTGACCGGACGCCCTAGGCTTCGTACAGTGTACCATCCCATGCTCGTACACCGTACGACTATAGGCTGATTAACCGGCACAGGCAATCCACCAGGTAATTGAAAGGCGGGTTCGTGGCCAAGCTCACGGGAAAATCACTCACTGGGTTATGGATGGTGCTCGCCTCGGCGGTGATCATCGTGGGGATCGGCGCGACGGTCCTGTTCGCCGTGGACTGGCTCTCGGCGGGGCGGATCGAGCAGCGGGCCGAGGAACTGGCCAAGCAGCAGATGGCGGCGATGGCCCAGCAGCCCCAGGGCCCACCGCCGGCAGCGGTGCGCGTGGCCGAGGTGAAGCAGCAGACGCTTCAGCAGCGCGTCTCGGTCGTGGGCCGGCTCCGTGAGGTGCGGCGAGCGACGGTGGCGTCCGAGGTCGAGGGCCGAGTGCTCGAAGTGCTGGTGGATGTGGGTGATCGTCTGACCGGTCCGACCGAGAACGAGCCGGGCACGCTGATCGCGAGGATTGATGGGGTCTGGGCGGATTTGGCGGTCGAGCAGGCGCGGGCCGATCTTTCCGAGTCCGAGGCTCGCAGGCGTCAAGCCGACCGTGAACTGGCGCGGCTGGAGACGCTCAAGGCGCGCGGCGCGGCCGACCCGCAGGCGCTCGATGATGCGCTGGCTACGGCCGAAGCTGAGGCCGCACGGGTCCAGGCCATGACGGCGGCGCTGCATCGTGCCGAGCAGATCGCCCATCGCAGCGAAGTACGCGCCCCGTTCGACGCTTCGGTCACCGCGAAGCACACCGAGGCGGGCCAGTGGTTGGACCCCGGTACCAACGTGGTCGAGATCGTCTCGCGCGGGCAGATCGATGCGGTCATTGATGTGCCCGAGCAGTTCATCTCCTCCCTCAGGATCGGCACCGAGATCGATGTCGTGATCGAGCCGCTGGGCAGGACGGCCACCGGCCGGGTCGCGGCGATCAACCCGGTGGGAGCGAATGCCGCGCGGACCTACCCGGTCAAGGTCCGGCTTCAGGACGAGGACGGCCGGCTGAAGGTCGGGATGAGTGTCATTGCCCGGGTGCCGCTTGATGCCCAAGCGACCTACCTGACCGTGCCGCGCGACGCGATGGCATTTAGCGAGAATGGCCCGCAAGTATGGCTCTCTCTGATGCTGCCTGGTGCGGGTGGCCCACCAGGCGGTGAGGGTGGCCCGCCGCCGATGCCTCAGGCGATGTCGCTGGACGTGCAGGTGTTGTTCGGCGAGGGCGATCGATTCGCGATCCGCCCGCTGCCCAAGACGCCCGGCATGGGCTTGGCGCCGGGGATGGCCGTCGTGATCGAGGGCAAGGAGTCGCTCTGGCCGACCCGACCGCTGATCGTCGTCCCGCCCGGCCCGCCGTTGGAGAAGCCCGGCCCGCCGCCCGGCCCGGATGCGAACCCACAAGACCCCGCCGACCCGACTGACCCGCCCGACTCCGCCGCCGAGGTCGCGGCCGATCCCACCGCAAACGCCGACTGACCCACCCGCGCTCTGACCCACCCGCCCTCTGACCCAAGACCGCTGCTGCGATGGACATCGTCCGCTTTACCCTGAACAACCCGGTCAAGATCGCCGTCGGCGTGATCCTGCTGCTGCTGTTCGGAGCGCTGGCGGTGACCTCGATCCCCATCCAACTCACCCCGAACGTCGACCCGACGATCACCACCGTGACCACCGAGTGGACCGGCACCAGCCCGGAAGAGATCGAGCGCGAGATCATCGAGGAGCAGGAAGACGCGCTCAAGAACCTGTCGGACCTGGAGAAGATGACGGCCATCGCGACCCAGGGCCAGTCGGAGATCGAGTTGGAGTTCGGGGTCGGGGTGGACCTGCAGGCGGCGCGGGTGGCGGTAAGCGATGCGCTGCGCGAGGTCCCGGACTACCCGGCGGATGTGGAAGAGCCGGTCATCACGACGGGCGAGGCGGGGCCGGGCAGCCCGATCGCGTGGCTGCTGTTGACTTCGGATGACCCGGGGTTTGACGTTCAGAAGCTGGGCGACTTGGCGCAGGATCGGATCAAGCCAGCCCTCGAACGTGCCCCGGGCGTCAGCGAGGTCCGGGTCTACGGCGGGCGCGAGCGTGAAGTGCATATCAACTTCGACCCCAAGGCCATCGCCCAGCGGCGGGTGACCGTGCCCCAACTCGGCGAAGCGCTTCGTGCCCGTAACGTCAATGTCTCGGCCGGCGACCTGGCCGAGGGCAAGTACAACGTGCGGGTAAGGACCATCGGCCAGTACGAGACCCTCGACGCCATCCGCAACACGATCGTGACGTACGACGAGGACGGCGGGCCGATCTACATCAGCGACCTCGGCGAGGTCACGCTGGACTACCAGAAGCGGCGGTCGTTTGTCCGCGCCCGTGGCGAGTTGGCGATCGCCATGCCGGTGTACCGCGAGTCGGGGTCCAACGTGATCCAGGTGATGCAGGAGGTCCGCCAGCGGATCGACCAGATCAACGATCCGACCAAGGGCCTGCTCCAGAGCGTGTCGGTCCAGATCGCCCGGGAGCAGGGGCTGGCCAACCCGCCCAAGCTCCAGCTCGAACAGGTCTACGACGAGACGGGCTACATCTACGACGCGTTGGCGCTGGTCCGCAGCAATCTCATCATCGGGGGGGTGCTGGCGGTGATCGCTTTGCTCCTGTTCCTTGAACTGGGTCGGCGGCCGATGCTGGTGCTGATTGGCGCGCCGCTCTTGGTCGGGCTGATGCTTCTCGTGCTGTGGCTGCCGGCGGGGGTGCCGTTTTACTACGGCTCGATCGGCGGGCTGCTCATGGTCGGCGCGGTCGTGCTCTACATCGCCCGGCCGACACTGGTGATCGCCCTGGCGATCCCGATCTCCATCATCGGGACCTTCGTCGTCATGTTCGGTGCGGGGCGAAACATCAATGTGATCTCGCTGGCGGGGCTTGCCTTCGCGGTGGGGATGGTGGTCGATAACGCGATCGTCGTGCTGGAGAACATCGACCGCCACCTGAACATGGGCAAGAAGCGCTTCCAGGCCGCCTATGACGCGACCCGCGAGGTGTGGGGCGCGATCCTCGCCTCGACGCTCACCACCCTCGCCGTCTTCATCCCGGTGATCTTTATCCAGGAAGAAGCGGGCCAGCTGTTCCGTGATATCGCGTTGGCGATCTGCGGCGCGGTAACCCTGTCGCTGATCGTCTCGGTCACGGTGATCCCGACGTCCTCGGCCCGGCTGCTCCATGAACGCAAGAAGCGAGGGCAAGCGAATGCAACCGCGCTAAGCCCGGCCGTACTATTCGGCCGACTCGCTTCCGGCTATAGCCGGCTGATCCATCTCACAACGCACCGCGGGGTGTTCGGTGTCGGGGTGCGCGTGGGTATCGTGACGCTTTTTACCCTCGCCTCGCTGGTTGGGGCGATGGTCCTCATGCCGCCGACCGACTACCTGCCTCGGGGCAACCAGAACCTGGTCTTCGGGATCATGATCAACCCGCCGGGCTACAACATCGAGCGCGACGAGGCGATGGCGAACGTCGTCGAGGCGCAGATCCGCCCGTACTGGGAGGCCGAGTCACAGGATGAGCTCGCGGAACTCCAGCCGCCGCTCAACCCGTTTACCCAGCAGCCGATCGAGAACATCCCCGCGTTGGATAATTACTTCTTTGTCAGCTTCAACGGCTCGGTCTTCAACGGCGCGACCAGCATGGACAAGCAGAACATCAAGCCGATCGAGGGCCTGCTCTCGTCGGCGACCAGCTCGATCCCCGGGTCGATCGGTTTTGCCCAGCAGTCATCGATCTTTGGCCGGGGGGCTTCGGGGTCGCGCGCGATCGACGTCGAGGTGTCCGGCCAGGAGCTGGCCGAGGTCCGCCGTGCAGCCTCGGCGATGCAGGACCGGCTGCGTGCGATGTACGGGCCGATGAACCTCCAGCCCTCGCCGACGAACTTCGATAAGTCCGCGCGCGAGCTTCGGCTGGAGATCGACGAGGTCAAGGCGCGGAACCTGGGCATCGAAGTGGACGCGCTGGGCCGAGCGGTCAGCGCGATGGTTGACGGCCTGATCGTTGGCGATTACCGCATGGGCGGCGAGTCGATCGACATCGTCGCCAAGAGCCAGACCGGCTTTGCCTACAGCCCCGAGCAGCTCGCGGCGCTGCCGCTGGTCTATCTCACCCCGACCGGCGAGACCGGGACGATCCCGCTGTCCGAGGTCTCGGTCATCCGCCGCGCCGATGCCCCCCAGGAGATCCAGCGGATCGAGGAGCTGCGGTCGGTCAAGCTCAGCGTCACCCCGCCGGACACCGTCCCGCTGGAAGAGGCCACGCGTCAGATCCGCGCGCTCGAAACCGAGCTGCGCGACAGCGGTGCGATCGACCCGACGATCCAGGTCAACTACGCGGGCTCGGCCAGCAAACTTGATGACGTCCGCACGGCGATGCTTGGAAACTGGACCGGGTTCGATCGGGAGAGCTTTAACAGCCTGGCCAGGAGCCGGTTGCTCATCGCCCTGCTGGTTACCTTCCTGCTCATGGCGGCTTTGTTCGAGAGCTTCCTCTACCCGCTGGTCATCATGTTCAGCGTGCCGCTGGCGACGATCGGCGGGTTCATCGGGCTGGCTATCGTCCACCACTACGTGCCCAGTCAGCAGCTCGACACGCTCACCATGCTCGGGTTTGTCATCCTGATCGGGGTCGTGGTCAACAACGCGATCCTGATCGTCCACCAGGCGCTCAACTTCATGCGCGGCGTTGGCGAGGGCGAGGGCGATGACACCGGCCGGCTCGAACCCCGCGAGGCCATCCGCGCCTCGGTCCGAAGCCGTATTCGGCCGATCTTCATGACCACGACCACCAGCGTCGCGGGCATGCTGCCCCTGGTCCTGATGCCCGGTAGCGGCAGCGAGTTGTACCGCGGCCTGGGCAGCGTCGTGGTTGGCGGCCTGGTGGTCTCCACGCTGTTTACCCTGATCGTTGTGCCCCTGCTTTTCTCGCTGGTGATCGACGTGCGCTTGGCATACTACCGCCTTCTGGGGCGTGAAGGGCAAGCGGCCGAACTGGTTTCATAGCCCAGATCCTCTCCGCAACACAGCGTGCCCTGGACATAGTTCAGGTCCGTATAGATCGTGACTTGGTGCGATAACGTCTGCCTGATCTGCGGGGCGTTGTAGTGGCACGCGCGGCTTGCCGATACTGCAGGGGCTTGGGGGCGGATGCCCCGCATTCAGTTAAGCGTGACGGAGCAAGTTGAGATGACGATGAGCAGCACCTCGACCATCAATCAGAAGGCCAGGGCCAGGCGGACATTCTGCGTCGAAGAGGCGAACCGTTCGCTGCCCTTTGTGTCGCGCGTCGTTGCCGACATCGTTGAGCTGCACGACCAGGTGGTGATCCTGCGACGAACCATGGAGCGGGTCGAACTGGGCCTGCACGGCGCCGACCCGCGCGTGCTTGAAGATGACTACCGCGATGCGATGCGGCGGCTGCGCGACCTGGTCCGCGAGTTGGACCTGGTCGGTGTGGACCTGCAGGATTTTGAACGCGGCGTGGTGAACTTCCCGACATTGCACCGTAGGCAGCGGGCGGTGCTGTCGTGGCGGCTGGGTGAGCCCACGGTTGGTTTCTGGCACGGCCTCGACGAGGGGACCGAGCTTCGACGATCGGTCGATATGCTCGTTTCCTGATCGCGTTCTTAGCGCAATTAAAGCAACTGGCCTATTCGATAGCTTTTACGCCTTCGCTCCCCTTCCCACCCGGGAAGAGAATGGGAGCCAAGGCAAGCCGTTGCGCTTAGTTTGAATGCGTATAATACGTATTCTACAAAAACGAAGGCGTTCATTGCTCCATGAGCCGCCGGGTCACACCCGGCGGACAAGCGTCGGGCAGCTCGTCCGCCACGTGTGACGTGGCGGCTTCCCAAGACCTGACGAGCGGATGAATTTTTTGGGATTCGTACTACACGCCGCGTACACCAAAGACCGCGACGGTGCACCAGGTGTTGCCGATGCGATCGGTGATGGGCAGGCCGCGCACCGCCGGCGGCCCGACCGGCAGCCCCTTGCGCAGGCACCTCTCGTGCCATGCCGCCAGGTCGTGTTCCGCGACCTCGTGCCCCTGGGTAAACAGCACGATCAGCAGGCCCGCGTGCTTGATCACGCCGTCCGACCACAGCTTGCTCACGTCCTTGGCCACCGGCGAGAGCAGCTCGGCCGAGTAGCGTGCAAACGGGCCCGAGGTCTCGTACTGTGCAACGGTTTTGATCTCCAGCCAGTAGGCGGCCTCGGGGTCGCAGGCCGAGCCGTCATCAAACAATGTGTCGCGGACCTCCGGGTCGCGCAGCGGCTGGTGGCCGGGGGTGATGACGGCGTCGCAGCGCAGGCCGTGGGACTTCTTTTGCTTGTGCCAGTGGCCGGGGTAGCGCTGCTCGGGTGTGACGCCGAAGCCGGCTTCGCGCAACGCCTGATGGATCAGCGGGTGCAGGCCCAGTTCGTCGAGCGCGTCGAAGCCATAGACCGCGTGCTCGGCGTCGTCGGCCCGGGCCCGTATGGCTAGGCCCTGAGCCACGGCTTCGGCGATGTCGGCGGGGAACCATCTCATTGTTTACCACTGCGTGATCTCGCCGGTCAGCGGCTCGACCAGGTCCTTGACCGTGATGATCCCGATGGGCCTGGACGTGTTGCCGGTGACGATGGCCATGCCCAGGTGTTCTCGCTGCAGCCGGGCCAGCGCCTGACGGACCGGGGTCTTGGCGTCGAGCAAGACCGCGTTTTTTTGGGCCGCCCGCGCGGGCTGCGCCGTGGCCTCGGGCAGCAGCAGGGCGTCGAGCAGGTCGAGGACGCCGACGGGCTGTCCCTTCGCGTCGAGGACGGGGAACGACGAGCGGGCGGTGCGCCGGGCCAGCGCTTGCAGTTCTTGCGGTGTCGCGTTTTCGCGGACGGTAAGGACCTGATTCCAGGGTGTTGCCTCGCCGCCGATCGTGCGGGCGGACATCGCCATTGCACGCCGGGCGATCTCGGTCTGCTCGTCGCTGAGCAGGCCCAGGCCCGCGCCCCAGTTGACCATCTCGGCGACGCGCTTGCGCGGGGTTAGCGGTCCTTCACCGCCGCCGAACAGCCGCACCGCGAGCCTGCTCAGCGCGACCACCACGGGCAGGGCCAGGGTGAGGGTAAACACCCACCGCAGCGCGCTGAGCGCCCGGGCAAACGGGTACATCAAGCGGTCCGCGTGCGCGGCAAAGAGGTCCTTGGGCAGAGTCTCGCCAAACACAAAAAGCACCGCAGTAACCAGCACGGTGTTGATCAGCACGGCCTCCCAGACCGGCAGGTCGGCGGCGGCGAGGATCACACCCAGCCCGGCGGTGCCCAGGTAGTTCATCAGGTTGTTGCCGATCAGCAGGGTGCCCAGCAGCGCGGCCGGCTTGTTGATGAGCTTGTCCAAAAGCCGGGCCTGTCGGTTGCCCTGCGACGCGCGGACGTAGAGGCGGACCCGGTTGATCCGGTAGCAGCCGGTCTCCATGCCCGAGAACAGCGCCGATCCCGCAAAACCCACCAGCATCAGCAGGCCCCAGATGATGATCATGGGCTCAAGCATCGGGCTTACCCTCCGTGATCGGCTCGCTGCCGCTGAGCGCAACAATCAGCGACTCGATGCGCCGCCCCTGGACCCGCTCGACCGAAACCACCACATTGCCCATCACCACGGCTTCGCCTTCGCCGGGCAGCCGCCCCAGCAGCCCGAGCACAACACCGCCCAGCGTCGCCGCGTCGCCCGCCGCCTTCATGATGACCGGGTTGCGACCGAACCACTCGTCCCACTGGTGGACCGACAGCTCCGCGCCCACCCTGAAGACCCCCTTGCGAAGCTGCTCAACCACCGGCTCAGACTCAGCCTCGAAGGCCCCGGGGATGTCGCCGACGATGTGTTCGACAACGTTTTCCAGCGTGACCAGCCCGGCCGTGCCGCCGTACTCATCCACGACGATGGCAAAGGTCACCCCCGCCTCGCGCATCTTCGCCAGCAGCTGATCCCCCGTGGCGATCTCGGGCACGTAGTGCACCGGCGTGAGCAGGTCTCGGACGGCCTGGGCGGTGTCCGGCGCGTCGAGCACCACGCGGCGTGAACGCGCCAGGCCCAGGACGAGGTCCATGCTGCCGTCGTAGACCGGCAGGTGCTTGAGGCGGGTCTCTTTGGCCAGTTCGAGCAGCTCGGTTGGCCTGGCGTGGATGTCGTGCCCCCGGATATCCACGCGCGGGACCATGAGGTCGCGGACCTTGATCTGGCCAAGCTCGAGCACCTGCTGCAGCAGCTGCTGCTCGTTCTGATCGATGACGCCGCGTCGTCGGCTCATGGTCAGCATGGTCTCCAGCTCGTCGGGTGAGAGCTCGGGCGGACGATTCGGCGGGGCGATCAGCCGGGCGAGCGGGGTGATCACGACGGTCTGCGCGACCGCGCGGACCGGGCCGATGACCCGGTGGACCGCGAGCAGCGGGACGGCCACCAGGGTTGACCAGGCCAGGGCCTTCTGCGCGGCGATCTGCTTGGGCAGCACCTCGCCGAAAACGATGATGCCCAGAAGTGTCGCAAGGGCGCCCCCGGCCGCGAGCCCTCCGCCGATCTTGCCCTGATCGAGCCAGTGGTCAAGCAGCAAGGTGCTGAGCGTAAAGTACAACACGTTGATCAGCATGTTGCTGATCAGCAGCGTGACCAGCAGCGCCCGGGTTTGTTGGAGCAGCCGGGTCGCGGACTGTGCAGCGATGCTTTGAGTCTTGGCCAGCCTTGCGCGTTGGGGCGGGGTCAGGGAGAACAGCGCGGTCTCCGACCCGCTGAACAGGCCGCTGCACAAGACCAGCAGCGGCAGGGTCAGCAGCAGGATGATAGAAAGGCCGTCCATGGCTTACGCGTGGCCTTCAAATGCCTTGCGTTCCAGCCCCTCCCATTGATGGGCCCGGACGGTCTCGACGATGCGCTCGGCGGCGGCGACCGCGGCGTAGCCGTGCTCGGCGGTCACGACTGGGGCGCCGCCGGTGATCGCGGCGTGGAGGAAGGCGGTAGCCTGCGCGGTCAGCGGGTCTTCCTGGCCCGGGGGCAGGTCCATCGTCAGCTCTTCCATCGCGACCAGGTCCATGTAGTTCAGGTCCGAGAGGTCCTGGCCTCCGCGCAGCTTCTCGCGCACTTCGTCGAGCGACTGCTCGTTCGCGGTCATGCGGACGACGATGCCGCTTCGGTTGCCGTAGTCCAGCGAGACATAGGCGTCTTCGGAAAAGAGCCGAAGCCGGCGTTCGGTCTTAAGCGCGACGCGGGACACGGTGAAGGTGCAAACGCAACCGCCCTCGAAGGTCAGCCTCGCGTCGCAGATGTCTTCGTGTGCCCCCAGCACACTGATCCCTACCGCATCGATCTTTTTGATCGGCCGATTGACCAGCGAAAGCACGACGTCCAGGTCGTGGATCATCATGTCCATCACCACGCCCACGTCCATCGAGCGGAAGGTCATCGGGCTCACGCGGGTGATCTCGATAAACCGGGGGGTGATGTCCATCTTGGCGACGGCGCGGACCGCCGGGTTGAACCGCTCGGTGTGGCCGACCTGCAACACGGCGTGGTGCCGACGGGCGAAGTCGGCCAGTTCCTGTGCTTCGGCGACCGAGCCCGCGATGGGCTTTTCAATTAGGCAGGCGATCCCGCGCTCCAGCAGAGGCCGGGCGGCGTCGGCGTGATGCTCAGTGGGCACGGCGACCGTCACCGCCTTGAGGCTCGGGTGCGCCGCCAGGAGCGATTCGACATGGGTATACCCGGTGCAGCCGTACTCGTCGGCCACGGTCTCGACCCGGTCTTCATCGAAGTCCACGACGCCGACCAGCCTCGCTTGCGGCAGGCGGGCGTAGGTCCGCGCGTGGTGCCGGCCCATCCGGCCGACGCCCAGCACCGCTACTTCGGCAACATCGTTGGTCTGATCCATACCGTCATCGTATCGGATTGATGGGCGTCAAGCCCCGACAAGCGTGATCCAACCAAGCCAGCCCCTCGTGTTATTTTGGCTCGGTTTCTCACCGGCTTCTGGTGTGTCCGGCTGAGGCGGCGCTGATACGATACGTGTATGCCGGTGCTGCACCGCAAACCCGTGATCGGCATCACGATGGGCGATCCCGCCGGGGTCGGTCCCGAAGTGATTGTGAAGGCCCTGGCCGACAATGACCTGCGTCGTCAGGCACGCTTTGTCGTCTTCGGTCTCAACGAGCAGCTCGCCTACGCCGCGGACCTCGCGGAGCTGGATGCCTACTGGCATCGGTTGCAGCACGACGCCGCGCGGGCCGAACACGAACTGGTCCACGATGTGGTCTGCCTGGATTACGACGAGTACTCGCTGCTGGGCTCGGCGATGCAGCAGCCAACCCGGCAGGGCGGTCAGGCGAGCCGACGGTTCATCGATGATGCGCTGAGCGCCGCGGTCCGCCCGATCGACGCAGGGGGCATCGACGCCATCGTCACCGGGCCGATCAGCAAGACGGCCTGGTCGCTCGCCGGGTTCGACCGCTGGCCCGGCCACACCGAATACCTGCAGTACAAGACCCGGGCCAAGCGTGTCGCGATGATGTTCCACGCCCCGCAGATCAACGTCGTCCTCGCGACGATCCATATCCCGCTCATGGACATCCGCAACCAGCTCACGATCGGCCGGGCGTTCGATGCCATCGACCTGGGCCACGAGTCCATGCAGCGCCTCGGCATCACCAAACCCAAGATCGCGGTCTGCGGGCTCAACCCCCACGCCGGGGAGGACGGCCTGTTCGGTGATGAAGAACAGCGGCTGATCACCCCCGCGATCGAGGTCGCCCGCAAGGCCGGGATCGACGCCCGGGGCCCGTTCCCCGCCGACACGCTCTTTACCGCGCCGAACCTGAAGAAGTACGACCTGTTCGTGGCGATGTACCACGACCAGGGGCTGATCCCGGTCAAGATGCTGGCGTTCGACGACGCGGTGAACACGACCCTCGGCCTGCCGGTGATCCGCACCAGCGTCGATCACGGCACGGCCTACGACATCGTCGGCAAGAACCGGGCCAACCCCGGCTCGATGAAGGCCGCCATCCGCATGGCGATCCAACTCGCCTCGGGCGACACTCAGGGCCGACAGAGCAAGCAAGCGGTCTGATTCATCTTTTTGGCTTTCTGCTGAGGCACCTGATACCTCGCGCCTTATACGCATCCCAAAAAATTCATACGCTCGTCAGGTCATGGAAAGCCGCCACGTCACACATCGCGGACGAGCTACCTGACGGTTGTCCGCCGGGGGTTACCCGGCGGCTCATGAAGCAATGAACGCCTTCGTTTTTTGTGGGATACGTATTAAACTGGAGGTGTCTCGAAACGGAGCCCAACATGAAGCCTGGCTATATTCTCTTGCCGCTGACCGGTCTCTTGCTGGTGACGGCTTATCTGATCTCACCTGCCCTGGCTCAGGACGACCCAGAGCCGCCGCCGCCCGCGGACGACGAAGCGTTGAAGCAGGAGGTCGCCGAGTTGAAGGAGCGGGTCGCCTCACTCGAGCGGTTGGTCGGGCAGGAACGCGATTCCCGGCCGAGCCTGGTGCTGCGCATCCGTGCCTTGGAGATCAGTGTCGATGAGTTGGAGCGCGGCGCGGATGATGACGACGGTGAAGACCGCGACGACGACCGCAACCGCCGAGACATCGAACGCCGGTTGCAGGCGACCGAGACCCGGATCGAACGGCTGGATCGCAACCGCTTCCCGGCAATGGAGCGACGCATGGACGCGATCGAGCGGCAGATGCGTGCGCTAGAGACGCGCGTCCGACGATTGGAGTAGCCGGCTGAGTTGATTACTTGGGCCAGACGGCCTCGCCCCGGGTTGTGATGTACTTGATTTGACCTTCTTCGGTGACCCGTGCGATGCCATTTTCAAACGGCGTCGGGTCCGCGGCTGAGCCGTAGCCCAGGCCGTCGTCGTAGCGGGGGGGGATGGCCCAGTTGCCAGCCGAGTCGATGTAGCCCCAGTATTGGTCTCGCCGGGCCGCCGCCAAGCCCTCGCTGAAGTCGCCGGCCTCGGCGAAGGTTGGCTCGATCTTCCAGTTGCCAGCCGGGTCGATGTAGCCCCAGAGGCCACCCTGCTTCGCCGGGCACAGGCCGTCTACGAATCGTCCCAAGCCGTCAAAATTCGGACTGATCACGGTCCGGCCCGAACGGTTGATGAACCCCCACCGGTCGTGCGACCGCAACCGGACACCGGCGAGGCCTTCCGAAAAATCCTGGGCACCGAGGAACTTCGCTTCGATCACGACCTGCCCCTTCGTGTCGATGTAGCCCCAGCGCTCGATAGGCTGGTCCTGCTTCACGGCGTTGCCCTCTTCGTCCTTGACCAGTTTCCCGTCCGCATCGAGTACGTTCTGCGGCCGAACGGTGATGGTCTGGATCGTCGCCAGCCCGTCGGAGAACGGGCCGACCGGTGGGAGGCCGGGGAAGTAGATCGACTCGGCGAAGGTTGGCTCGAGCGCCCACGAGCCATCGGTCGAGAGGTAGCCCCACCGGCCGGTCTCGGGGTCTCTTGCCAGCGCCAGCCCCTCGGCAAATCCGCGCGCGGGGGTGTCGGCCTCATCGCGACAGACAAACCGAGGGGAGATCGCCCAGTCGCCCTGTGTTTTGAATGCCTCGTCGATGTAGCCCATCTTCCCGTCGTGCTCGACCAGGCCGCGTCCGTGGCGAAAGTCACCGGCCCAGTCGAAAACCATCGGGATCACGAGTTTGCCCTTGGCGTCGATAAAGCCCCATTGACCCGTGTCGGCGTTGCGCACCGGGAAGAAATCGGGCGGGGCGGGCTCTGCCCCGGGCGCGGGTGTTGCGGTCATGCGCAGCACCAGCGGGGTGAGCACCAGCAGGATGCCGGCGGTCAGCAGGGCGGTAAAGAGCTTCTTACGGTTCATCAGCGGCTCCGTCGGGGCGGGCTGGGTTATGGGACTATCGGCATGGGTGGGGGAGGCGCAAGAAAAAGCCCGGCAAGGGGCCGGGCCGGGTGGTCATTGATGCTGTAAGCCCACATTCCCCATATGAGTTCCTGAATCTATGGAACGCCAAGCACGTTTTCCCCGTCTATTGAAGCGGATTCGTTCACTTCGCGATCGAACAAGGGGCACACCGGATGGGTGACGGGCAAAACGGCGTGCTGCGTGTTGGTTTTGAGCCCCGGCTGCGGCTGGCGTTCCGGGGCGCGAAGATCGGCTCTGACGCTGGGCTGCTGGTCTACCGTGAACTGGATGAAGCGATGAGGCTCACCGAATCGGCGGCGGATGAGTTGTTTGATTCCCGCATTGGCCGCAATATCTACCGCAGCACGGTGGCCCTGCTGCGTCAGTCGGTCTATAGCCGCTTGGCGGGGTATGAAGATGTCAATGATGCCCACCGGCTGAGCATCGACCCGGTGATACGTCAGGTGGTGGGCGGACGGGCCCGCACCAAGCAGGCGGCATCGGCCAGTTAGATTGGCCGCTTCGAGACGAAGACGCTCACCGAGCCGGGCAACCTCGAAGCGTTGATGGGCCTGACTGGCCGGTGGGTGGATGCCGTCCGTGAACACAAACCGATGAAAAAGCTCATCCTCGACATGGACAGCTCGGTGAGCCCGACGCACGGCGACCAGGAGGGCACGGCCTACAGCGGCCACTTCGGCTGCGACGGCTACCACCGCTGTTCTTGTTCAATCAGGATGGTGACGTCGAGTCCGCGAAGCTGACACCGGGCAACGTCGCCAGCGCCGGCGACTGGTGGTCGGTGCTGGGGGCCGGTGATTGAACGCTATCGCCCCCGGGAAGCCGACAAGGTCTTCCGGGGGTTCCGGGGCGACGCGGCGTTCGCCATCCCCGACCTCTACGAGCTGCTCGAAGCCGAGGGCTACCGCTACGCCATCCGCCTCAAAGCCAACCCCATCCTGGAGCGAGAGATCGAACCCCTGCTCAAGCGGCCGGTGGGCCGCCCTTCGAAGAAGCCGCGGGTGCGGTATCACCACTTCCAGTACCAGGCCAAGAGCTGGGAAAAGCCTCGCCGGGTGGTATCGAAGGTCACATGGCATCAGGACGGACTGTTCCCGCAGGCGGGGTTCATTGTCACCAACCGAGCGGGATCGCCCCAACAAGTGCCACACTTCTACAACCAACGCGGCACGGCCGAGCACCCCCGGAGGTGGATCAAGCAGGGCAAGCACGCGATCCGCTGGACCCGGCTGTCGTGCACAAGCTTCGACGCCAACCAGGTCCGCCTGCAACTGCACGCGCTAGCGTACAACAACTTCCGGGGGCCGGGCAACTTCCTGCGGCGGATCGCGTTGCCTGGCAAGATCAAGCACTGGTCGCTGACGACGCTGCGGGTGAAGCCGATCAAGACCGGGACGCGGATGGTTTGCCACGCCAGGTATGTCACCTTCCAGATGGCGGAGGTCGCCGTGCCGCGTGGCCTGTACCGGGCGATGCTCCGACGGATCGCGGCCTTCTCGGTCAGGTCGGGACCGACATGAACGTCGTGACGCTGAGAAATTGATCAAGTATTTCACGGGCTAGGCGATCGGTGTCGCCGCGTCGTCTGCCGACAAGCCAGATTGGCACCGAAATGGCCCGCCGATCCCGCCCAGCGGCCCGAGGCAACCGGTTTCCGGCGGCTCGGGGCTTCGGCCAGAGTCATGCGTGTGGTAAAATTCGTGCAAAAGCACCCCGGCGGCGTAGTCGAGGAGGTCAAATGGGAAGTGTAAGTCAAAAAGAGTATTTACAGCACATCCCTGTGTGGGTATTTCTATGTCTTGGTTGATCCGTTACTTTGACACAAGGGAATAACAGTATGAAGTTTTACTCAGGATTGATGCCAGCGATTCGGCGTGCTTTCGGGCTGGCTTTATTGCCAATCGTTTTGTCTCAGCCTTGTTTGGCTCAGTCTGGTTCTGTTATTCCTATTGATGATCCCCCGCCCGCGATCAGATCGGTTCAGATTCTGCCTCAAGACCCAGCGCCGGTAGGCCAAGCTACCACCATGAGAATCGATTTCGATCTCGCGAATAGTAATTTGACGGCGATCAGCACCACAGGCCCGATATTCCAGACGCCGAACGATATTTTGCTTCAGATCTTTGTGGAATTCCCAGGGACCGTCCAACCCGCGGTTACTCCGATAACCATCGACCAACTGCTGGGAGATTTGGCGCAGGGTAATTACGACTATACTGTTCAACTTTTCGAGCTTTTTACGGATAACTCCCTGCCGGCCCTTGCGCTCCCGATCGAGATAGATATCCCGGTGGTCTCGTCGGCTCCGTCGGACACGATTCTCGGCGAGGACTCGTTCTCTGGCAGTTTTGTCGTTGGGTCTGCGGGGCCTGATGTGCCTGAGCCTGCCTCTTTCGCGACGTTTATTCTCGCCGGCTGCTTGGCCCTCACGCGTAAAAGGCGAGCTGTGTAAAACCCGTAATACCCGCCCCGCCGACCAAGCCCTTGCCTTGGCCTTCTGTTCCTGGCCGGCCCAGCCCAAGTGCCCGAACTCCTTGATCGATCGCATTAACACGCTCGGTATCAGCGCGGTGCAGTTGCGCCTGAACCCGACCTTCGAGAGCCCAACGACTGGACCGACGCTGGGCCCGAAACTCGGCGATGCGAGCTTAATCTCTGCCGGTTCATCGCCTACATTAGCCGTCAGAACTGGGTCATCGCCGGTAAAGGAAGATCAGTCGATCGCGGCGTTGAGCGCGATGATCGCGTAGGCCGTCGAGAGGGCGGGCTTGTCTTCGAGCCAACGCGGGGCGATGTTAGCCCACGAGCCGTCCTCGTTCTGGGCGTTGGCCAGGGCGTCGATCAGGTCGTTGGCCCAGTCGCGTTGGACCTGGCCCTCGCCTTCATTGACCGTGACCATCGAGCTGCCCCAGGCGTCCAGAGCGCGGGACATGGTCATGTAGTAGTAGAACAGGCCCTGGAGCTGGCGATCCTCAGGCATGCCGGGGTTGACATCCAGCCGGTAGTTGTTGGCGATCCAGCCCAGCACGGCCTGGACCCGCGCGTCGTCGCGGTCCAGTTCGGCGTACAGCAGCGACTTGAACCCGGCGTAGGTCATCCCGCCGTAGGTCCGCAGGCCCGAGACGGTCTCGCCTCGGTTGCCGGCGTCGATCTGGTCCTGGCTGGCCTTGGACTCAGGGGTGTTGATGTGGTCACGATTGATCGACGGGGCGTAGATGAAGCCGCCGTCGTTGTCGATCTGATCGCCGTAGGTCTCGTTGCCTTCGTAGGCCTGTAGCTTGTTCAGGAAGACCAGGGCGCGTTGGAACGCGGGGTCGTCGCAGGGAACCCCCGTGTCGTGCAGGGCCTGGAGGGTCATGTGGGTGTTGGACAGGTCGGCCCGGCCCTTTCGGCCATACCCGAAGCCGCCGTAGTACGGGTGGTCCTCGGTGACCTCGTTGCCATCACTGTCCACCATGCCGACCTGCCACTGATTGGCGATCAGGAACTGTTGGCCCTTGCGGATGGCCTCGGCGATCTTCGGGTCGTTGTCGATCCGCGCGAGTGCCGACAGGGTGATGGCGGTGTTGTAGTTGGAGAGGATGCCGTCTTCGTTTTCTCGGAACGAACCGTCCTCGAACTGCTTGGACATGATATAGGTCAGGGCCTTGGCGACGGTGGGATCGTTGGCGTCGATGTCGGGCTGATCGAGCATGCCGGTGACGATCAGGCTCGTGATCGCCGGGCCCGGCTCGGGCATCCACGAGCCGTCCTCGTTCTGGGTCGTCCGCAGGTAGGCAATCCCCTTGTCGATCGAGCCGTTGGCGATACGCCAGTGTTCGTCGTCCAGCGCGACAGCGGGTCGGGCCGATACAACCGCAAAGGCGAGAGCGAGAAGGCAGGCTAGTTGGCACCGCATGTTAAAGTCTCCGATTATTAATTTACTTGAGTATATGCGAGAGCGCAGGATTTGCACTATTTTCTGGCCTGTTGACGTTCAAGTTTGGCGTAGGTACTTGGTCCGATCGGGGCAAACGGATCACTCGGGCAGACTGGCACAACGCAAGCTCCAACCACGGCGATGAATAAACACCTCGGCCTGATCCTGAGACTATCAATCGCCGCTGCGGGCATCGCGTTCATCGTCTACAACCTGAACTGGTCAGACCGGGTGGATCTTCCGCCGGGTTATGTGGTCGGGCCCGACATCGAAGGGGGACCCGATGGGGCGAGTTTCTATGTTCTAGATAAGCGCGAGGACGCCCTGCTGGTCGGCGGGCGGGCCGACCCTTGGGCCCATATCCCCGAACCGGTCTGGCTGGCCAAGAGCGCGATCGGCGTGGAGCCCGATCAGCCCCGGTTTCGCCCGTCGGTGATGACGACTTTCCGTGAGGCGAAGGTCGGGCTGCTGCTGCTCGGTGGGCTGTGTTTTGCCCCCTCGTTCCTAATCGGATCGCTCCGCTGGTTCATGCTGATGCGGGCACGCGGCATGGAGGTCGCCTACGGCCGATCGTTCCGCCTGACGATGGTCGGGGTGTTTTTCAACCTCTGCTTCCCCGGTGCGACCGGGGGGGATGTGATGAAGGCGTACTACGCCGCCAAGCACTCGAACCAGCGCGGCACGGCTGTGATGACCGTAGTCGTGGACCGGTTCTGCGGGCTGCTGGGCCTGGTTTTGCTGGTGTCGTTGCTCGGGCTGACGATGCTCGACCAGGAGACACCACGCAAGATCACGCTGGCGATGTGGGGCCTGCTTGTCGGCTTGCTTGTGTCGGGGTACGTCTATACCCACCCGCACCTGCGTCGGGCCAGCGGGTTCGATTGGTTGCTGAGTAAGCTGCCGGGCGGCGGCCTGATCGGGGGGGTCGATCGGGCCATCGTGGCCTACTGTGGCCACAAACGGCAGATCGCCCTGGGGGTGCTGATGAGCATCCCGATCCATGTTTGTATCGCGCTGTCGCTGGCTTGTGCCGCGTATGCGTTCGGCGTCAAGCAGCCGCTGCTGTTCATGATCGGTACGATCCCGGTCGCGGCACTGGTCGGGGCGTTGCCGATCTCCGGGCCGCTGGGGCTTGGGGCGATGGATGTGACCGCCGTCGCGTTGATCTCCGACCCGGCCCGCGCCACCACACACCAGGTCGCCATGATGCTGGTGATCTACCGGTTGTACGCGGTCTTCTACGGGCTGCTCGGCTCGTTGGGGTTGATGAAGGGCGATATCCACCTCCACCCGCCACAGGCCCAGGGGCTGGACGAAACAGAATCGGGCCAAATCGTATAAGACACGCGGTAGTGTGTTTAAAGCGACACGCCCGCGTCGTCCCACGCCCGTCGCGCCAGTGCCGCCGCGTCAAGCGGCTGGCTAAGCCCACGCAGGTCGAGCACGACCGGGCCTCGGCGGCGGGGGGCGAGGTCAAGGCTGATCCGGTAGCTCATCAGGTCCAGGTCGCCGCTGCCGACGAGGCATCGGCTTCCATCGGCCAGGCCGCGCGGGTTGTCGCTGAGTCTTGCCCCGGCCAGTTGCCCGATCATCGCTTGCACGGTCTGTGTCGGGTCGGAGCGCCCGCCCAGGCAGACGGCGGGGTCCAGGCCAGCCCCAATAAGGTCCGAGTCGATCTTACCCAGCCAATTGGCGAGTGCTTCCAACTGATCCTCGGCGTGGACGACGAGTGTGACGCCGCTGGCTTCCAGGCCCGCGACCAGGGCGGCCTCGACATCGTCATGGAGCGAGTCGATCGGCAGATTGACGCTCAAGGGGGCCCGGCCCAGGTCGCCGGCCAGCTCGATCGCGGCCAGGGTCGCCAGGGTGGCCCGATCGACGTGTGCCGGGTCGGTGTAGTGGTCGCGGGGAATGAACAGGTCGAGTCCACCGATGGTCAGCCCCGCACGCCGGGCGGTCGCGATGAGGTCGCGTCGGGCGGTACTGTCGAGCTCGCGTGGCCGGGTGCCCGATAATGCCGCGTCGAGCTGCACGCTGCTAAAGCCCGCCGCACCAAGCCTGGCCAGCGCGGTCCTGACCGAGCCGTCGGTCGCACGGACGACCGGGGTGATGGTCGGGGCAAGCGACAGGTCCGAGCCGTGGGTCAGGATCGCCATGCCGCCCATCCTAACCGCCGTGTGATGTTGGTGGATATGTCTTTAGCGGCATCGGAATCCCCCCGATAGGGTTAATGAGATTCTTCTTAGTGAGGTCCAGGGACCGTGAGCCGACTGACACACGACCATTGGTACCGGGCCGTCCGCGAGGAGGCCCGCCGCGACGCGAACGTGGAGCTGATCATTACCGTTGAGGGCGCGGACGGCCAGCCGCTGCGCAAGGTGTACAAGAGCCGGGTCTTCGGGATCAAGCCGGACGGCACGATGCTCGCCGAGCGCTCCGACGCCGCGATGATGGACAACGCCCTGGCGGTCGGTGACAAGGTCGCGGTGATGGTGATCAACCACGGCCAGCGGCTGATGGTCCAGAGCCGGGTGCTGGAAGTTGTCCTGCACCGGGTCAACGACAGTCTGAGGCTGACCTGCTACCGACTGAAGAAGGGCGAGCAGGTCAGGATCGATCAGCGCCGCTCTTTCTTCCGGGCCAAGTCTGCAACGTCCGACCATGCCGAGATCAAAGTCCGCAGCGGCGACCCGGACACGCATTGGTCGATGAAGGCGCTGCTGGTCAACGTCGGGGGCGGGGGCATCGGCGTGGTTCTCAAGGCGAATCGACGGACCATGGCCGAGGTACAGTCGTACAGCCGGCTTGTCGCGGAGCTGCACATCGGGAGTGAATCAAAAGACGCCGAGATCACCACCCGCCTGGCACACATTGCGCCGATAGACGAATGCCGGCTGTATCTCGGCCTGGAGTACGTCCTGCCCGAGGGCAAGGCGGGTGATGACCTGCAGGACCGTATGGTCCAGTACGCCGCCTGGTTGCAGCGGCAGTCGCTCAAGAAGCGGCGGGCGTGATCGGGCAGTTCGGCGATTCGTCCTTCGCTGACCAGTCTTAGAACGTGTACGAGAAGGTGGGGCGGGCATCTTGCCCGCCGTTCGAGCGCCGCTCGAAACAGGCCTTTTCACGACGTCGTCGTGACGGTAGGCTGGAAGCCTGCCCCACCTAAGGTACTTCTCGTACACGTTCTTACACATTCCGATCAATAAAGAAGCGTGAGTTATCTGAATCGTCGCCGGGTAACCCCCTGTGGACGAGCGTCATATGACTCGTCCTCTACCCGTTACGTGGCGGCTTTCTAAGCCATCACATTAGGGTGCCTATTGATCGGGGCTTTTCTTACTGCAGCTTCAGTGAAGCGACCGCTTCGTCGCTCCAGCGCTTCTGCGCTTCGGCGTTTGAGCTGTCCTTCAGGTCCACATCAAAGCCCGGGACCATCTGGCGCATCCGGGCGTTGCCGTCCTCGGTCGACAGCAGGTCCGCGAAGCAGCGCTTCACGATCTGGAGGATGATGTGGGTCGAGACTGATGCGCCCGGCGAGGCGCCGAGCAGGGCGGAGATGCTGCCCTCGTCGTCGGTCACGACCTCGGTGCCGAAGTGGACAATGCCCGCTGCGCCGTCTTCTTTCTTGATCGCCTGGACACGGATGCCTGCGTCCATCAGCTTCCAGTCCTCCTTCTTCGCGTCGGGGAAGAAGTTCTGGAGTTCCTTCATCCGCGTGTCCATGCTCTGCAGGCCCTGCTGGATGAGGTAGCGGACCAGCGGGAGGTTGTGCAGGCCGACGTTGACCAGCGAGGCGATGTTATCAAGCCGGATCGAGCCGGGCAGGTCCGTGAGCTTTCCGGTCTCGTGGAGGAACTTGGTTGTCCATGAGCCGTAGGGCCCAAAGAGCAGCGCCTTCTTGCCATCGATGACCCGCAGGTCCAGGTGGGGCACGGCGAGGGTCGGCGCGGCGTCGGGCGACTTGCCGTACACCTTCGCGGTGTGCTGATCGACCAACTCCGGCTTGTCGCAGACCAGCCACTGCCCGCCGATCGGGAAACCACCAAATCCCTTGCTTTGAGGGATCCCCGATTTTTGGAGCAGGGGCAGGCTCCCGCCGCCGGCCCCGATGAAGACGAACTTGGCCGAGGTGGTGAAGGTGCGTTTCGAGGCGAGGTCCTTGACGGTGACCTGCCAGCGGCCGTCCTTTTTCTTCAGGTCGGTCACCCGGTGCCCGGTCAGCGCGCTGCCGCCCGCCTGCCGGCCCAGCCAGGCGACGGTCTGCGCCGCGAACGAGCCGAAGTTCACGTCCGTGCCCGACTCCATCCGGGTTGCGGCGATGGGTTGGTCCGGGTCCCGGCCGGCGAGCAGCAGGGGGGCCCACTGGCTGATCGTCTCGCGGTCCTCGGTGTACACCATGCTGTCGAAGAAGTGGTGTTTTTTCATCTGCTCGAAGCGCGAGCGGAGGAAATCGACGTGGCCCTGGCCGAACACAAAGGCGATGTGCGGCACGGGGTTGATGAAGGTCGCAGGCTCATCGATCATCCCGCTGCGGACGGCGTGGCCCCAGAACTGCTTGGAAGCCTCGAACTGTTCGAAGATCTGGGTCGCTACGCTGATGTCGACCTCGCCGTCTTCCCCGCGGCTGGGCGTGTAGCTCAGCTCGCAGATGCCCGCGTGGCCGGTGCCGGCGTTGTGCCAGCCTTGAGAGGACTCGAGGGCGAACTCTTTCGCGGCTTCGTAAAGTTGGATTTTGAGCTCGGGCTGGAGTTGCTTGAGCATCCCGCCCAGCGTGGCGGACATGATGCCGCTGCCGATCAGGACGACATCGGGGTTTTCGAGTGGTGTCGGATTCGTCACGTGCCAGGCCCTGGGCGGAGGGGATCAAAACGGGTGGCCCGATCGGGCCACCCAGGTGCATCAGAATATCAGAATGTGCCACCATGCCCCGTCGAGTCTACAAAGCACCAAGGTGTGTTCTATCGGCAACGCGTCTAGCAAGACCGAGCAACCGGCTCATCTGCGCCGGTGCGTTAAAGCGATGGTCCCGCTCAACAACGTGGCCAGGCAACTCGGCTCGGGGATATTCACGACCGGTTCCTGCTCGGCCGTCCAGCCACGCAGGACGATGTTGAGGTCTTCAGCCCCCACCTGGCCATTGCCCGACGGGTCGCCGGAGAGCCATCTGCCCGCGGTCACATCCTGTCCCCAGCGATTGAGCACCAGGTCGATGTCGTCCTGATCAACGTTAAAGTCGCCGGTCAGGTCGCCGGGCAGGGCGATACCGGACAGTCGCAGCGAGAGCAGGGCCTGGGGGTTGGTGCCCGGGTCGCCCCCGTCGTCGGAGACGAGGATCACCGCGTAGTCGCCGTTGTCCAGCCGGGGGCCGAGGGCGATGCCCTCGAAGTTGGTGAAGCCCGCATCGACCTGGATCAGCTGGGTTTTGTCGGCTGGGGTGTAGTTTGCGCCCTGCAGCGCAGGGGTGTTGGTGGTATCGGTCGCATTCTCATCATCAACGAGGTAGATACGATTGCGGAACGCGGGGATGATCGCGCCGCCCAGGGCACGCTCCATGACCAGCAGGTCGCCCGAGGGCAACGCGAGCAGGTCGGAGACACCCGACCGCTCGGGGATGTTGGCCAAAAGGTTATCGCCGGGATACGCATCGGTGAGGTAGGCGATCTGGTGGTCGGCCACGCCCTGGTCATCGAACCGTTGCAGGCGGACGACGCTGCCGGAACTGGCCGTGGAAAGCAGGCCGTCGCCGTTGAGCGCTTCTTCGTTGGCGGTCCAGAGGTTCAAGCCGACCGGATCGAGCGAGAGCGATTCGAGGCCGAAGTTGGCTCGGGCGTTGGCGTAGACCGCGGGGACGGTGACCGAGCCGAGGTTGGCCGTGGTGGCTGGGTTAAAGCGGGTGATGCTCTGGTCGGCCTCGGCGGCAATGAGGACGCTGGCATCGCGGGGGTCGTAGGCGATCCCCTCCAGATCGGCCACGCCGGCGAGGGTCACCGGGGTGCCCAGGGAACTGGCGGTGATCTGCCCCGTGGCCGGGTCGATATTGATGGTCAGCGGGGCGAGGGTGCTGTTGGTGTCCGAGACGACGAGATACTGATCACCCCCGGCATAGGTGATACCCGAGAGCTCGCCGAGGGTGGCCGAGTTGAGATTGACCTGCCCCTGGCCGGTCGTCGCGATCTCGGGCTGCCCCGCGATGGGCATGGCGCAGCTGCAAACCAACCCGAAGATTCCAGCCCTTGACTTCACGCTACTTACCTCCACGACTCGCGGCTGCACCCTGGCGGCCCTCTAAAGCATGCCACCCCATTATCAACCAGAAGGATCGTGATGCCAGAGAAAAAGCGAGCGCGCTGGGCGAAATTCAGATCGCCCCGTCCCAGTTCGCCGGGCAAAGCAGCACCGGGACGTCGGCCGATCGGATGATATTGGTGGGCACGTCCCCGGCGATCAGCCGTTTGAGCACGCCCTTGCCGGTCAGCCCTAGGACAATCAGCGAACAGTTGCGGGCCCGGGCGGTGTTGAGGATCGCCTTGGCCGTATCGTCAGAGAAGAGCATGATGCCCTCGGCCTGCACGCCAGCGTTTTTAAGCCCATCGGTCAGCAACTGCAGGGTCTGCTCGCCGCGTTGGGTGGCGTCGGACTCGTGCTCATCAGCCTCCTGGAGGGTGGCGACGTGTGCGACAAAGACCTCAGCATCCAGGCGAACGGCCAGGTCTGCGATCGGGCCGGCCAGCTTCTCGCTGGCCCAGGGGGAAGACACGGCTACGAGCAATCGGCTCATGAACAAGGGGCTCGAGTCGGGTCAGTTGCTCCAAGGCCGACCCGAGGCCGACCAAACCAGCATCATACCCGACGTGGTGGCCAAGCAACCACCTGAGGGCATTGACTTTACCCCCTTCCGCTTCTAGCGTTCCATCGACTTATTCCTGCCCGGCCCTGCACAACCCGCGCCGCCAGGGCCCGACCCCGCTCAAATCGATCCGTTCAAACCGCCTATGACCCAGCACCCCAAGCCTGCGACCCTCGGACAGCTCCTTGAGACCGGCTATCGCTATCGCTCGGTCAAGAACGAGCTTCGTGAAAACCTGATCCAGCGTCTACGGACCGGTACAGAGCTGTTCCCGGGTATCCGCGGCTACGACGACACGGTGATCCCGCAGGTCGTCCACGCCGTCTTCGCACGCCACGACATGCTCTTCCTGGGCCTGCGGGGCCAGGCGAAGACCCGCATGCTCCGTATGCTCCCGTCGCTCTTGGACGAGTGGGTGCCGGTGATCGCGGACCTCGAGGTGCCCGACGACCCCGTCGAGCCGATGATGCAGATCGGCCGGCGTCGGATCGCCGAGGCCGGGGAGGACACGCCGATCCGCTGGCTGCACCGGTCGGAGCGCTACCACGAAAAGCTGGCGACGCCGGACGTCACGATCGCGGACCTGCTGGGCGAGATCGACATCGTCAAGCACGCCGAGGGGAGGTACCTCTCCGACGAATCGACGATGCACTTCGGACTGATCCCGCGCAGCAGCCGCGGGATCTTTGCGATCAACGAGCTGCCCGACCTCGCCCCACGGATCCAGGTCGGCCTGTTCAACGTGCTGGAAGAACGCGACGTCCAGATCCGCGGCTACCCCGTCCGGCTTAACCTGGATGTGTCCATGGTCTTCTCGGCCAACCCCGAGGACTACACCAACCGCGGCCGGATCGTGACGCCGCTCAAGGACCGCATCGGCAGCGTGATCCGCACCCACTACCCCCGCACGATCGAGGAGGGCATGCGGATCACGGCCGAAAACGCCTGGCTGGATCGTGAGCCCGGCCCGAGCCCCAGCGAACCCGCCAAGCCCCGGCTGCCACGCGTGACCGTGCCCGCGTTCATGCACCGTGTGCTGGAGGAGGCGATCGCCGCCGCCCGCGCCAGCCCGCACATCAATCAGGCCTCGGGCGTCAGCGTGCGCACCGCGATCGCCTGCCTCGAGACCATGGTGTCATCTGCCGAACGGCGCGGGCTGGTCACCGGCGAACAAGTCGTGGTCGCGCGGGTCTGCGACCTGCAGCACGTGTTGTCCTCGACCCGGGGCAAGATCGAACTGATGATGGCCGATGACGGTGACGATGCGGAAGACCGGCTGGTGGTCTCGATGCTCGGCGAGGCGGTCAAGGCGGTCTTCGACCGTATCGCCGACATCGACGAGTACGAGCAGCTCAGCTCGGAATTCGAAAGCGGGCTGCGTTTGACCGTGGGCGATACCGTCTCGGCCGAGGAACTGGTCGCGGGGATGGAGCACGTCGATGGGCTGCTCGCCGCGTCAGAGAAGCTTGCCCCGGAGCTGGGGGTAGACGCCTCGGACCCGGGCATGCTCGCTTCGGTTGGTGAGTTCCTGCTCGAAGCCCTGTACGTCCACAACCGACTGAGCAAGCAGGCCGGCAGCGGCGGGGCGGCATATGCTCGGTAACCCACCTGCGGGGTGGGGCGTCTTTCCTTCCTGCCGGACCCCACGTTCCGTGAACCGGTACGACCCGGCCCGCGTAACGGATGGTCCGGGACACGCACAAGCCGAGAATAGCTCGGAGCTTGAAAGCTACATTTGACCACCGACTACTCAGGAAAGGACCCCCATGACCCGATTCTTCCGCCGCCACTTCGCCGCCCTCTCCGTCGCTGGCCTGCTGGCCAGTTCTGCCTATGCCGGCGGGGAAGGCTGGACCCAAGATTTCGCCGGTGCCCAACAGACCGCCGAAACCGAAGATAAGGACCTGCTGCTGGATTTCACCGGCTCGGATTGGTGCGGCTGGTGCATCCGGCTAAATGAAGAGGTCTTTTCTCACGACGAATTCAAGCAATACGCCGCCGAGAACTTTGTGCTGGTCGAGCTGGACTACCCCCGCGCGGTAGAACAGTCGGAAGAGATCAAGGCCCAGAACGCGGAACTGAAAGATAAGTACCAGATCCGCGGCTACCCCACGATCTTCCTGACCGACGCGGAGGGCCGGCCCTACGCCCAGACCGGCTACCAGGCCGGAGGCCCGGACGCCTACGTTGCGCACCTGGAAGAGCTCAAAAAGGTCCGTATGGAACGGGACGAGCACCTGTCCGCCGCCGCCGAGGCCGAGGGTGTTGACAAGGCCCGCCACCTTCACGCGGCGCTGCAGGTGCTGGGTGACGACATGGCCTTGGCCCACTACAAGCCCACGGTCGAGCAGATCATGGAGCTCGACGCCGAGAACCAGGCCGGGCTCAAGGGCCACTACCAGGATCTCTACGTCGCCCAGGAGCAGTCGGCCGAGCTCCAGTCCATCATGCAGTCGGCCCGGCAAAACCCGGAAATGACCATCGAGAAAATCGACATCTTCCTCGGCCAGGAAGGGATCCTCACGGCGGTGAAGCAGGAAGCCCTGGCCGGCAAGTCGCAGATCCAGATGTTCATCCTGCAGGACAAGGTCACCGCGAAGCAGACGCTGCAGGCCGCGATTGATGTGGACCCGGAAAGCGAGATGGCGGCGATGCTGCAGGGTGCAATGGAACGCTTCTTCCCCGAAGGCGAGTAAACCCAACGACAGCAAACGATCGATCCACAGCCCCGTCAGCAATGGCGGGGCTGTTTTTTTTATGCCCCGACATCGATGGGTTGGTCAGGCAACGGCTCGTGGATCAGGCGCATTAGCAGATCGGCGATGCTGCGGGGGGCAAAGTGTTCGTCCTTGGCCGCGGCCAACTCCGGGGGCGACCACCAGCGGTGCTCGGTCAGCACGATGCGTTCTTCCTCGGTCCGCTGGTCCGCGCAGACCTCGTGCCCGTCACAACGGACCAGGAAAAACCGTTCGCGCTGGCAGTACGTTCTGTTCAGCCAGGGGAAGGTGTGCTCCCGCGTCCAAATACACGGGCCCAGTTCGACATCGACCATCCCCGTCTCTTCGCGTAGCTCGCGGACCGCCGCCTTTTCGTGCGTCTCCCCGCCCTCCAGCCCGCCACCCGGCGTGATCCAGAACGCACGGTCAGCCCCCGGTTCCTGACAACGCAAGAGCAAGACGCGGTCTTGTGAATCGAGCAAAACGACCCGCGCCGCCTGCCGCTGGATGATCTTGGACCGATCGCTCATGAATTCGATCTTGTCTCACGAAAAACCCCGCCTTCCGGCGGGGTAACTTGATCAATTGAATGCGTGGACTCAGATCAGGAATCCAACGAACGCAGGCCCAGGCCCATCTCAACCAGCTTCTCTTTGATCTCGACCAGCGAGGTCATGCCGAAGTTCTTTACGCCCATCAGCTCGGCCTCGGTCTTCATGCAAAGGTCACCCAGCGTCGCCACGTTCAGAAGCGCTAATGCTTTGCGGGCCCGTACCGACAGCTCCAGTTCGTTCACGCTTTTGGCCAGCATCGAGCTGTCGCCGGTCTCCGCCGCGAGCTGGTCGTAGACCGCCTGCTTGACCTCTTCCTGGTGCTGCTCGACGGTCTGGCCTAGCCGCAGGCCCTTCTGGGCAAGCATGGCCTTGATCTCTTCCAGCGACGCGTCGCCGAAGTTCTTGAAGCTACGCAGCTCTGCTTCGGTCACCCGCAGCAGGTCGCCCAGCGTGCGGATATTCATTTTCCGCAGCGCGTTGCGGGTGCGGACGGACAGCTCGAAGTCGGTGACCGGGGTGTTCAGCAGCGCGTCTTGCTTGACTAGCTTGGCCTCGTGCTCGTCGTCGATGAGCATCGCCTTGCTCGCCATGATGTCTTTGATGAACATGCGTGCCCGCGGGTGGTTCGGCTCGGTGCCCAGCACCTGGCGCACGCAACGCTCGGCCTGGGCGTACTTGCCCTGGTCCTCGTACATCACCGCGAGGTTGATCAGCGCGTTGAGTGAGGGAAGATCGGCCCGGCAGCACTCTTCGTAAAGGTGGATCGCCTCGTCTTCCTCCCCCAGCAAGTCGAGGTTGTACGCCAACCGGAAGCAGACGCTCAGGTTCTCGGGGTCGGCGGTGTAGGCCGCCTCGTAAGCCTTGATCGCTTCGACCCGGTCGCCGGCAAGCTCGTGGTCGTAGCCGACCTTGTAATATTTCTCGCTGGTCTCGGTGTCGCGGACATCCAACATGGCTGCTTCGCTCATGGGGGCGGGTTCCTTGGTTTCGGGTCGGGGAGGCTCGGCCGACGATCAGGACGGCATAAACCTATGGACTCTAACCATACGCCAATCCGACCGATTGGGCAAACCTTGTCTTTGGGCGGATAGGCCTAGACAAGTCAGCTCGCCCTTAAAGCGATGGGCGGGCTTGGCTCTGACGCACCTGACGCATGGCCCTTGACCCATCTTGCCGCGCTGAGCATTCGGACGCGATTTAGTTGGCGCCGTCGTAGCGGGGCGGGATGATGATCGTCATGCCCACCTTCAAACGGTTGGGGCTGTCGCCGATACGGTCGCGGTTGCGGTTGTAGATCACTTGCCACGCGTCCGGGTCGCTATAGAACCGTTGGGCGATGCGCGAGAGGTTGTCGCCGGGCTGAATCTCGTAGGTCTGCTCCAGGCCCGGCGCGACCGGCAGCGGCTCGGGGTCGGGCTGGTCGGCGATGTCGATGTCGGGGAGGATCAGCACCTGCCCTGGCTGCAGACGGGTCGGGTCGATCGAGCCGTTGGCCTGCGCGATATCAATCCACGCGGTCTCGTCGTCATAGACCTCCTGAGCGATGCCCGAGAGGGTGTCGCCGGGCTGAACGGTGTAGGTGCGGGCCCGGGGGGCGACGGCGGTCTCCGGCCCGGGCGCGGGGTCTTCGCTCTCGGGGCCTGGGGCGGCTGGCCCGATGGCCGGGTCGATTTCAACCGCCGGGTCGATCAATGTTGGTTCGGGGCTCGGCTCGACCACCGGGGCCGGAGCGAGCGGCGTCTCTGGATCGATCGGTTGATCGGCCCCACCCTCGGGTTCGATCACGGGGCCGGTCGTTTCACCCGGTTCCGGGCCGATGGTGATCTCGCGGCCGGGGCTCGTCTCGGAATCGGGTCCGGGCTGCGGTTGGGGTTCGGGAGAAGGCTGGGGCGCCGGACGGGGGGCGGGATTGCGGGGCCCGGGCGGCGTGGGCTTGTTGTCCGTGCTGCCGGGGCTGGTGTTGTCTGCGAGGTTGGGCTCGGGCCCTTCGTTGGCCTGGCTGGGATCGGAGGAGAAGAAGGCGTAGTAGCCGATCACGATCGCGAGGACCGCGAAGGCGGCGAGCAGGGCGATTTTATACGAGCTGTTCATGTCCAGTCTCCGTGATCGCGGGACGCACCAGTTTAACACCACCGGGTCCTGGACGCTGCAAGAGCCCGCCGGTTCACGCGCGATTCGATGAAGCATCTGGCCGCGCCTTGGGCTTGGTGATCGCTTGACACCCCCGACCCGCGCGGATACGGTTCGCCATGCCCCAACCCTTTTGGAGACCGGTCGATGGCAACTCAGGACTCGCGCCTGGTCGTGGACAGCAGCGGTGACGTGACGGTGGTCGGCTTTCTGGACCGCAACATCCTCGAAGAGGCCAGCATCCAGCAGATCGGCGATGAGATCACCGACCTCATCGTTGCCTCTTCAAACCCCAAGATCTTGCTGAACTTTGACTCGGTCGAGCACCTTTCCTCGGCCGCGTTGGGCACGCTGATCACCATCAATAACAAGGTCAAGGAAAAGGGCGGTCAGCTTCGCCTGTCGAATATCGACCCGCAGATCTACGAGGTCTTCGTGATTACGAAGCTGAACAAGCTCTTCCAGATCCACGATAACAATGAGGCCGCGCTGGCCAGCTTCCAGTAAACCCCTCCAGCCCAGGTGGAGACCGGCTGGACGTTCGGCCTGACCGCCGGCAGGCCTCATGCCTGGCAGCTCGGGCACGTGACCCACGCGGCGACATGGCTGAAGCACACTCCTCATCCTGGGTGATCCCGAGCCGGATGGACCAAGCCACCCAGGTCCAGAGCGCCATCGTTGAGATGATCGAGAACGCCGGCTTCCCCCGTGAAGCGGTCTTTGCGATCCGCCTAGCGCTAGACGAGGCGATGGTTAACGCGGTCAAGCACGGCAACGAGGAAGCGGATGACAAATCCGTCCACATCGAGTTCAGCATCGATGACGACAAAGCGACCCTCATGGTCCGTGACGAGGGGCCGGGCTTTGACCCCGACGCGCTGCCCGACCCCACCGCGATCGAGAACATCAGCCGGCCTTCGGGGCGCGGCGTGATGCTCATGCGCGCCTACATGACCGAAGTCAGCTTCAACGATTCGGGCAACCAGGTCACCCTCGTCAAGCAGCGCGGCTGCAAGAAGCCGCACGGCGACTAACTCGGTTTTCCTCGCCATGCTGTGACAAACGAGCTGGGTGACAAGGTACGTCACTTGCTGGGATGGCTTGCCGATACACTTCGGCCATGTCGCCCAACACACGAGCCTACCTGACCTTGACCCTGACCCCGGGGCTGGGACCCATGCTGATCCGTAGGCTGGTCGAGCAACTCGGCTCGGCTGAGGCCGTGCTCGGGGCACGCGCGGTGCAACTCGGCGAGGTGCAGGGGATCGCGGCAAAGAACGCCGGCAAGCTCAAACGCTCGATCGATACGACGGCCGGGGGGGACCTGCTCAAACGCGAGGCCGACACGATTGCCCGGCACGGGGCCGACCTGATCTGCATCGAAGACCCGGGTTATCCCGCGCTGCTCCGTGAGGTCCACGACGCCCCGCCCCTGCTCTGGGTGCGTGGCAAGCTGGTCGGGGATGACGCGTTGTCGTTGGCCGTGGTCGGCTCACGCAAGTGTTCGCACTACGGCCGGGAGCAGGCCGATCAACTCAGTAATGCGCTGGCCGGCTCGGGCGTGACCATCGTCAGCGGAGGGGCGTACGGCATCGACGTCGCGGCGCACCGTGGGGCGTTACGGGCGGCTGGCGGCGGGGTGGGTCGCACCCTCGCGGTCCTCGGCTCGGGGCTCGGCAAGCCTTATCCCGAGGACCACGCCGATCTGTTCGGCCAGATCGTTGAGTCCGACGGCGAGAAGGGCGCGGTCGTCAGTGAGTTCCCGATGCTCACCGAGCCGAGGCCGGAAAACTTTCTGCGCCGCAACCGTGTCATCTCGGGCCTCTCGGTCGGTGTGCTGGTGATCGAAGCAGGCAAACGCAGCGGCGCGCTCAGCACCGCCCGCCGATGTGTGGACGAGCACGGCCGGGAGCTCATGGTTTTGCCCGGCCGGGTGGATTCGCCTTACTCGGTCGGTTGTCACGAGGTCCTCAAGGAGGGCTGGGGCCGATTGGTCACCGGCGTTTCTGACATCCTCGATGTGATCGGTGAGCAGAAGCCTTTGCTAACGGTTGCGGCGCAGACGCAACGCGGGGGTGGGACGGAAGATTTGGGTACGGTCGCCATGGATGGCCAAGGCGAGCAAGCCTCGTCCGAAGCGGGGACGCCCCTGCTTTCGTTGTTGGATGAGCCACGGTCGCTCGACGAACTGGTGGCCTGGACCGGCCAGCCGGCGAGCCAGATCCAGGTCGAGCTCACCATGCTGGAGATCCGCGGGAGCATCACCCGGCAGGGCGGGCTCTTTGTTCGGCGACGCAGCAATCTGTAGATTCGCGTGCAGGTTGGGGCGAGGTGAATCGGCTAGACTTGCGGATGGGTTGCTTGTCGAGGTGCGTGCCGATGTTCCCCGTTTTTGATCTGACCGTTGATGATGACCGGGCCGGGCTCGAAGCGCGGCTGTCTTCGTTGCGCGGCGCGGCGGACCCGGAAGGCAACTGGGCCGAGTTGGCCGGTCAACTGATCCGTGAGACCCGCCAGCGGGGCGATTCGGCGATCGTCGAGCACATGCGGGGTTTCACCGACCCGGGCTTTGCCGCCGAGCGGATGCGCGTCGGCCCCGCCGAATTGGCCGAGGCAGAGTGTGGGCTGACCGGTGAGCTTCGTGAAGCGATCGAGGCCGCGATCGCCAACGTCCGCGCCTACCAGGAACATATCAAGCCGTATGACCCGGCGGCGGTGTCGATCGCGGGCGCCGAGTTGGGCCTGCGCTGGACGCCGATCTCGCCGGTGGGCCTGCTGGTGCCGGGCGGTTCGGCGGTCTTGTTTTCGTCGCTGATCATGCTCGCGGTGCCGGCGATCGTCGCGGGGGTTGATCCGAAGGACATCACGGTCGTCACCCCGCCTCCGTATCGCAAAGAGGGCGAGCCGGCGGGTGATCTCTCGCCGATCACCCTGGCGGTGGCTCACCTGCTTGGGATCGAGAAGGTCTACCGGATCGGCGGCCCGCCGGCGGTGGCGGCGCTGGCGTACGGCACCGAGACGATCGACCCGGTCAGCCTCATCGCCGGGCCCGGCCACCCGATCGTCCAGGCCGCGAAGCTGCGGGTCAATGGCGTGGTCGGGATCGACGCCTTTTATGGGGCCAGCGAGATCGTGACGGTCGCGGATCAGACCTGCCGGGTTACGGGTGTGGCGGCGGACCTCATCGCCCAGGCCGAGCACGACCCGGGCAAGTGTTTTCTGATCGCGTGGGACCGTGCGGTGATCGAGGCGATCACCGATGCGGTCGAGCAGCAGTTGTCCGGACGCGGCCGACGTGATGCGATCGAGGCATCGTTCAAGGACGCGTCGTTTGCCGTGTTGGTCAAAGACATCGACGAGGCCGCCGCATGGGTGGATACCTTTGCGGCCGAGCACGTCAACCTCGCCGTCGCCGACCCCCAGGGGCTGTTGGCGAAGGTGAGGCACGGGGGCGAGTTCTTCCTCGGCGACACCCCGGTGGCGGCGGGCGACTACTACGCCGGGCCCAGCCACACCCTGCCGACCGACACGACCGGCCGGTTTGCCAGTGGCGTGAGCTGCTACACCTTCATGAAGCGCAGCGGCACGGTCGCCTACCCCGGTGGGATGCATGCCGACGCGGCCCGTCACATCGCGGCGATGGCCCAGGCCGAGGGCCTGGACGGGCACGCGGCGAGCGTGCGTCTGCGCAATCGCGCGGAGTAGCCGCTTGCGGCTTAGCGCGGGAGTTGTTTTTTTGGTTTACTGGTTTAATGGCGTACCGGCGTATGGCGCTAAGCCGCAAGCGGCGGGGTCAGCGCCCGTACCGCCGAAGCGTCTCGACCACTTTCTGGTGGACCTCAAGCGGCTTGGCGAGCAGCAGCCAGTACGCCTCGCGGGTGGCGGTGCCGGCGGTGGCGAACGCGATCGTCCCCAGGCCGAAGACCCGCAGCACCAGCGGCAGGACCAGGTCGGTCTGGAGGACCTGCTTCAACGGCGCCTCGAAGACATGGACGTTGAGCACGCCCGAGACGCGGATGACCCGCTGGTCGGTCAGGACATAGACGTGGCTGAGCCAGTGCAGCAGCTCCCAGAACAGACGCAGCCCGATGACCGCGACCACCGTGACGACCAGGTCGTGTGAACCCAGCCCCAGGCTGATGCCCTTGTTCATCAGCAGCCTGGCGAGCATGGCGATCAGCACCACCGCGGCGATAAACCGGATCGGCATCAGGAGGATGAACAGCGGGCTGGGCTTGAGCAGCAGGACGATGACCTCGCCGGGCTGCAGCAGTTCGCGGGGCAGCATCGCCGAGGCGCGGGCTATGGCGGGGTCCACCGCCTCTGCGTCACCCGTGCCCGCCTCGGCGGGTAGCCGGTTCTTAGGCCAGTGTGTTGAAACACGACGCTTAAGGCGCGTGCGCTGGGGGGTGGCAACGTCGTCGGCTCGTCGGATCATGCGAATCGCCCCAGGGCTCAGGCCCGGGTGACCTCCGGCTTGAGCGTGACAATCTCCGGCAGGTTGCGGTACTGGTCATCAAAGTCCAGCCCGTAGCCCACCACGAATTCGTCCGGAATGTCAAAGGCCACGTAATCCACGTCAAGGGCGAGTGCCTCGGGACGGGGCTTGCGCAGCAGGACGCAGGTGTGCAGCGTCTTGGGGTTGCGGCGTTTGAGCTCCGCGCTGACGGTCCGCAGGGTCGATCCGGAATCGAGGATGTCATCGACCAGCAAAACATGGTGGCCGGTCAGGTCGTTGGGCACGCGGTCCAGGCCCTGCTCGATCCTTGCCCCCTGGCTGGCGGTCGCCGTGCCGGGGTAGGAGGTGACGGACATCGGGAAGATCTTCATCCGCAGGTCAAGGCGGCGGACCAGGTCGGCGACGAAGATGATGCTGCCGGTCATGACCGGCACGAGGGTCAGGGTGTTGGTGGGGTGGTCGGGATCGGATAGCCCGGTCGATGCTTCCAGATCGGTGGCGATCTGGCGCGCCAGGCCGTCCAGCCGTACGGCGATCTCTTTGGCGGAGAGCAAGGTGCGGTCGATGTCGGCTTGCATGACAAGAGTGTAACGGCAGGGGGGCGCAGTATCTTCGATCATCATCCGGGCCTGGCTTTTTGCTGTCTCGGCGCGGCTGAATGCCGTCGTCCACGCGGGTTACGGCCGCTTTTATTCTTGACCGCCCGCGCCTGACCGCCGACAATACCTACACCCCTGTTCCTGCCCGCCGGTCCTCGGCCAGTGTGTCCCACCATGATGTTGAATCGCGCCCTCGCCCGACCCTTCCGCGGCTTATCCCGCGACCCGCTTGGCGTGCTCGTCGTGTTGACGGCTTGCCTGGCTCTCCTGCCCGGCTGCGCCGCAGATAACCCCACCCGCGAGAACCCCGCCGCCTCGGCCCCCGGCCCGACCTTCACCGGTGAGTCCTACCTCTACGGCACGGTGCAGTCCTTCGGCCGATTCACCAACAACCAGCCCCGCCTGGTCTCGGGCTACGGCATGGTCGTCGCCCTCAACGGCACCGGGTCTAACGAGGTCCCCTCCTTCCTCCGTGATTGGCTCGTCACCGAGATGGGGCGCAACAACATCGGCTCGGCCGAGTTCGGCACCGAAAGCTTCACCCCCCAACGCGTCATGGCCGACTCCGGTTCAGCCGTCGTCGCGGTCGAGGGGCTCATCCCGCCGGGCGCTGCGGAAGGGACACGCTTCGACCTGCTGGTCACCATGATCGATCAGACATCGACCTCTCTCGCCGGCGGCCGGCTGTTCTGGCCCACCACGCTCTCGGCCACGGGCCTGGACAAACGCCTGCTCTTTACCCGCTCCCAGGCCACCGCCACCGGGCCGATGTACGTTAACCCCGTTCGGCCCGGCAACGACCTGAACAACGAGTTCCTCCGTCAGGCGGTCGTCATCAAGGGCGGCATCGTCACCCAGGCCTACCCGGTCGAGTTTATTCTGAACAACCCGAGCTGGTCCCGTTCGCGTGAGATCGAAAACCGCATCAACGAACGCTTCCCCGCCGGGCCCGAGGACCGGATCAAGACCGCCGTCGCGAAGTCCGACGTCCAGATCCAGATCAACATCCCCGAGCGTTTTTCCGGCGATCCGGAGATGCTGCTCCGGCTGATCGCTCACATGTACCTGGACCCGTCACGCGACTTTGTACCCCGGCAGGCGCGCCGCTTGGCCCAAGCGCTGGCCCAGGACCCAGCCGACCGCGCCGACCGGGTGAGTACCGCCTGGAAGGCGATGGGGCGCAACACCGTCCCGGTCCTGCGAGAGTACTACAGCGCCGATCTATTGGCCGTTCGCTTCGCTGCGCTCGAAGCAGGGGCCTGGCTGCAGGATAATCAGTCGATCGAGCCGCTGACCGCGCTGACCCTTCGTGGCGAGACCGAAGATCGGGTGCGGGCGGCTCGGGCCCTGGTTGCCTTTCGCCAGTCGGTCGAGGCCCGGTCCGCCGTCCGCCAGATGCTCAACGACCCGGACATGGCGATCCGTCTGGGGGCGTACGAGGCGCTGGCCATGGGGGCCGACCAGATCATCGAGCGCACCGTGGTGGGTCAGGGCGCGAACTTCAAGTATGTTATCGACCGTGTCCCCTCGCAATACCCCATGGTCTTTGCGACCGAGCAGGGCTACCCGGCCGTGGTCATCTTTGGTGACGACCTGGGCTTCCGCCCCTCGACCTTCCGCCAGGTCGGCGACACGCTGACCATCCGCAGCGCGTCGATCGACTCGATGCTCGGCGCCTTGGCGGGCTTGAACGAGGGCGACGCCGCTTTCCTTCCGATCAACCGCAGCGGCAAGGTCGCGGTGGTTGAGCCGGCCGCGAACGAGCCAGACGGCGCGCAGGTCGATGCCTACTGGGAGGTTAAGGTCGGCGACATCCGCGGTGAGACCGTGATCCTGCGTGTTCGAGGGGAGGAGCTGATCAGCCAGGTTGAGAAGGAACTGTTGGCCGTGCCTAACCGGACGACCGTCCAGCCCGAGCCCAGGAAGATCGCCCTGGCGCGGATGGTTCAGATGCCGGGCCGGGACGACCAGGGCAACATGGTTGAGGGCATCGCCGAGTTGATCGCGCTGAGGCCGCCCGACGCGTCCCTCCCCCTGGTTGTTCGGGTCGAGCAGCCCGGATCGGGTCAGAGCAAGACCTACCGGATCCAGCCCACCGTGGCGACGCTTGCCTTCACCCTGGGCTACAGCCGCAGCCCGCACCTGGCACAGATCGGCCCGGACCTGCCGTACAGCACGGTGGTCCATGCGTTGTACCAGCTCTGCGAGGCCTACCAGATCCCTGCGCCGTTCGCGGTCAACTACAACGACCTCGCCGAGAGCGTCGCCCGGGCTCAGCGTGACGACGAGCAGCAGGAGCGTCCGGAGTTTGGGAATGATGAATTCGAGCGCGAGCAGATCGAAGAAGGCGGCGCCGCGCCCCTGGACTTTGATGGGTCTGGTCCCGCGACCCCGCAGCGGGACGACTTTGGTGAAGCCGACCCCCCGCAAGCCCCCGCGCCGTGAGTCGTTTGTCTGTCGGGACCTGCTGCACACCCCGTGAGAGGCCGCCGGACCGAATTTGCCAGTGCAATGCGTGGTCCGGACGATATATTCGTCAGGACGCAACGCCGCCCGGGGCGGTGGTTTACGTTTAGCCGCAGGGCCGCCGAATGGACTCGGCACCCGGATTCCTCGGCCTCGCCGCCGACCGTGACAGGAGGTCACCCCCTCGCATGCGTTTAGCCAAGCTCACCCTCGCCGGCTTCAAGTCGTTCGCCGACAAGACCGAGATCGCCTTCGACCAGCCGATCGTTGGCATCGTCGGGCCTAACGGCTGCGGCAAGTCCAACGTCGTCGACGCCATCAAGTGGGTCCTCGGCGACCAGTCGCCCAAAAGCCTGCGCGGCTCGGCGATGCTCGATGTCATCTTCAACGGCAGCGCCGCCCGCAAGCCCAGCGGCATGGCGTCGGTCACGCTGACCTTCGAGAACCCCAGACGTGACGATGGCACGCGCATCCTGGCGATCGACCTCGACGAGGTCGCCGTCACCAGGCAACTCTACCGCGATGGTACCAGCGAGTACCTGATCAACAACCAGCGGGTCCGGCTCCGAGATATCAAGGAGCTGTTCATGGACACCGGCATCGGGACCGATGCCTACTCGGTCATCGAGCAGGGCAAGGTCGCCCGGATGCTCGAGGCCAACGCCGCCCAGCGCCGCCAGATCTTTGAAGAGGCCGCCGGCATCTCCCGCTTCAAGGCCCGCAAGAAGGAAGCCGAGCGCAAGCTCGACCGCACCGAGCAGAACCTCACGCTGTGCCGCCAGAGGCTGGAAGATACCGAGCGCCGCCTGCGCAGCGTCAAGATGCAGGCCGCGCGGGCCCGTTCGTTCCAGGAGCACTCGGCCCGGCTTAAGGCGCTTCAGCTCCAGTACGCCCTGGCGGAATTCCACAAGCTCAGCACCGAGCTGGTCGAGGTCCGCGAGCAGTTGGAGCAGGCCGAGGCCGATCGCACGGCCGCTGGGCGTGAGCTGGCCCGGCACGAGTCGTCGCTCGCCGACGCCGATGTCGAGCGGCAAGCCATCGCCGGCAAGCTCAAGCAGATCGAGCAGCGGCGGATCCAGACCCAGGCCGACCAGCAGCAGCAGGACCAGAACCGGCAGTTCGCCGAATCGACGCTGGGCGATGTGAAGCTGCAGATCAAGCGTGATGCCGACCGGCTGGATGAGCTGACCCAGGCCAAGGCGAGGTACACCTACGAACTCGATGCCATGCGCGAGCAGGTCGCCGAACTCGCAGAGCTCAAGCGCTCCGGCGAGCAACGCCTGGAAGATGCGCGGCAGACCTGCCAGGCGTTGCAGCGTGAGCTGACTCAAGCCCAGTCGTCGCTCGAAGACGAGAAGCAGGGCATCAACCAGATGCTCCGCCGTGCCCAATCGCTGCAGGGGGAGATCCGCTCGCTCGATACCTTTAGCGACAATCTGACGAGCACGCGGGAGAAGCTTGACACCCGCTCCGGCCAGATCGCCGATCAGCTCGAGGCGATGCTGTCCAGCCGCGACGCGTTGAGCGGGCAGCTAAAGGAGGCCGAGTCTCTGCTCGAACAGGAGAGCGCCCAGCTCGAGGCACAGAAACAGTTGGCGAGCCGATTCGGCGAACAGATCGGTCAGATCGCTGATCGGCTTTCGGCGCAGAAGGAAAAGCGGTCATCCCTGAAGTCGCGCGAGGCACTGCTCAGGGAGATGCAAGACAACCTCGAAGGGGTCAGCGACCCGGTCAAGGCGGTCCTCGCTCAGGCCGCAGCGGAAAGGTCGGCCAGCGACCCGGGCCCATTCGGCCTGGTGCGCGGGATGCTCGCTGAGCTAATCGAAGCCGACGTCGCCCACGCGAAGCTGGTCGAGGCCGCGCTGGGTGAGAACCAGCAGGCACTGGTCGTGGATCGTCTGGCGGACATCTGCTCGAACACCACCGGCCGAGCGGTGATCGAAGCGCTGGGCGGCAGGGTTACGGTGATGGCGATCGACCAGCCGCCGCTGCCCGCGAGCCTGGACAAGCTGCGCAGCGTGCCGGCCCAGCCCGTGATCGATCTGGTCCGGTTCCCGAACTGGCTGGGCCCGGTTGTGTGGCGGGTGTTGGGCCAGACCCTCAAGGTGCGCGACCTCGACGCCGCGCTGCTGCTGCGGCATACCCTCCCGGCCGGGTACCGGTTCGTTACGGAGCGGGGCGAACTGTTGGAGGCCGACGGCCGGGTCTTCGCCGGGCCGATGAACGCCGGGGCGGTGTCGGGCCTGATCTCCCGCCGATCCGAGCTGGCGTCTCTCGATGCACAGCTCGCCGAAGTCGAAGCACTGATCAGCTCGGACCAGGCGACCCTGAGCCAGCTTTCCGACCAGGCGGTGCACGTTGAGCAGACCCAGAGCGCGTTGCAGAAGTCGATCTTCGGTCTCTCGGCCAGCCGAGCCGAGCTGACCAGCAAGCTCGATGGCATCACCGGGCAGGTCCGTATGTTAGAGAGGGAGCAGCCTTCGATCGCCGAGGAGGCTCAACAGGTCCACACCCAGCTCGCTGAGGCGGCAGAGAAACGTGCGGGCCACGATCAGGAGCGGCAGCGACTCGAAGCCGACTCGACGCGCCGCCAGGACGCGGTCACGCAGATCGAGCAGCAGATCCGAGACCAGCAGGACCAGGCCGAGAAGGCCCGCGAGGACGTCACGACGCTGCGGGTCGAGCTGAGTGCGGTCGCCGAGCAGCTCGGGTCGGCCGAGCGTTCGGCCCGGCAGCACGAGGTCGCCTCGGCGGATGTCGATCGCCAGCACGCCAAGGTCGAGCAGCAGCTCGCCGGCTACCGCCAACGCATCGCCGACCTCGAGCAACAGCGTGATCACGCGGCCGAGCAGGTCGAGATGCTCGACCGTGAGCTCCATGGCCTGGTCACCCAGTGCGAACTGACCCAGACACGCCTCGACGAGCAAGACGGCTCGATGCAGTCGCTCCGCGACGCTGTCAAGGACCACGGCGGGCAGGTCAAGCGGCTGGAAGGTGCCGTACACAAGCTGGAGATGAGCCAGCGAGAGCACGAGGTCAAGCAGGACGCGGTCAAGCAGCGCTGCTTTGAGCAGCTCGAGATCGACATCGTCGAACGCTACCGGCAGGCTCAGCCCCCGGCGGCGACGGCATCACCACCTGTCGCAGACCAACCGACAGAAGCCCCGACGCCCACCACCCAAGACCCTTTCGACATCGACTGGTCAATGGTCTCTTCCGAAATCGAAGCGTTGCGTGGCAAGATCGCCCGCCTGGGCACGGTCAACATCGACGCGATCCGCGAAGAGGACGAGCTGGAAGACAAGCAGGACGAGCTGGCCGACCAGGTCAAGGACATCGAGGAGGCCGAGCGTCAGCTTCGGCAACTGATCGAGCAGATCAACGACGACTCGCGCAAGCGTTTCGAGCAGACCTACCACGAGGTCCGCGAGAACTTCGCCGGGTCCAACGGCCTGTTCCGTCGGCTGTTCGGCGGGGGCAAGGCCGATGTGTTCCTCCAGCCGGACGAGGACGGCAACATTGATGTGCTCGAATCGGGCATCGAGATCATGGCCAAGCCGCCCGGCAAGGAGCCGCGGGCGCTCTCCCAGCTCTCGGGCGGCGAGAAGACGATGACCGCGATCGCGCTGCTCATGGCGATCTTCAAGAGCCGGCCCAGCCCGTACGCGATCCTCGACGAGGTCGATGCCGCGCTGGACGAGGCCAACGTCGAGCGGTTCATCGGCATCGTCCAGAGCTTCCTGGACAAGAGCCACTTCATCATCATCACCCACCACAAGCGGACGATGCAGGGCTGCGACGCGCTCTACGGCATCACGATGCAGGAACGCGGCGTGTCCAAACGTGTCCGTGTCCAGTTCGATCAGATCAACGCCCCCGGAAGCCCGACCGGCGAGATCAGCCGAGACCTGCTCAACAAGGCCGCCGAGGCCCAGCCTGACGCCGCCGCAGATTCATCGACTGAGGGGTCTGCCGACGCCTTGTCGTTCGTGCCCCCCGAGGGCGTGGACGTAGACCGATCCCCAACCCCTGAAACCGCCCCGACCTCCGCAGAGTTCAATGTCGACATCCCTGAGGTGTCGGACGACGCCCCGCAGGAGCCCGCGGTTAACCCGGCCAAGGCGAAGCCGCCGAGCAACAACCGCCGTAAACTCGCCGAGATGCTTGCGGGTAGGCGGGAGGTCGAGCAGCGGTAGGAGGCAATCTCCGGTTGTTCGTGGAGACTCGTGCATGGCCTGGTACGACGTTTTGCTCTGGATTGCCGTTGCCATCGCGGCTGTTCTTGTTGTCGCCGTGCTGCTTCTCGCGGTGATGGGGGCCGGCTTCGCGGCGATGCTCTTCGGTGACGGGGATGTGTCTCTCTACGCGGCGATCATCGGGCTCTGCGCGACGGCCCTACTCTTGCCCTGCCTGCTCCTGATCGGCATACCGGTGTGTTACCTTTGGCCACCCAAAGGCTCGGCCAAGCGAGGTGAGGTTCGGGGGCCACGCGTCAGCCGGATGTTCCTCTGGTGGACGGCGGGATTCAGATCTTTCAACGAATAACCGCGTGGCCACCGCGTAGGGATACGGTGATTCGGTCATCGCGGAATTTGTCTATTTACTCTTCCCCGTTGCCCTCGCCCTCGAAGAAATCGGGCTTGAGCCAGGGGCGGTGCTTGAAGGATTCGCCGTAGCCGGTGATGCCGCGGTTGGTTGATTTGACGAAGGCGAGGAACTCATCGACCAGGGCGTCGCCGCCGAGGCGTTCTTCGATGAGGGTGATGGACTTGGAGTTGGTGTAGCCGTGGCGGTAGAAGAGGTTGAAGCACTCGCGCAGGGCGGGCAGGTGGGGGCGTAGCCCCGCGCGGCGGAGGCCGATGAGGTTGAGCGCCGAGACCTGCTTGGTGTGGTGGATCAGGCAGAAGGGCGGCAGGTCCATGGTGATGCCCTCGCAGCCGCCGAGCATGGCGAGTCGGCCGAGCCGGCAGTACTGCTGCGCCGCAGAGTTGCCGCCCATGATGACGCGGTCGTCGACCTCACAATGCCCGCCGAGCAGGGCGTTGTTGGCGAACATGCAGTCGTTGCCGACCTGACAGTCGTGGGCGGCGTGGGCCCCGGACATGAAGTAGTTGCGGTCGCCGATGGTGGTTGGCTTGTCGCCCTTGGAGGCCCGGTGGATCGAGGACCCCTCGCGGAAGATGTTGCCCTCGCCGATCAGCGTGCCCGGGCCGGGGAACTCGTGGTCGGCCTTCCAGTCCTGTGCCGCGAGGCCGAGCGTGGCGAAGGGGTAGACGGTGTTGTTGGCCCCGAGGGTGAGCGGCCCGCGTAGATAGCACTGGGAGACCAGCTTGCAGCCCGGGCCAAGCGTGACCGGCCCTTCAATCACGCAGTGCGGGCCGATGACCACGTCCTCGGCAAGCTGGGCCTGGTCATCAACGATCGCGGTGCGGTGAATCTGGGGCATGGGCGTCGGTCAGGTTCGATTGCGTATGATAAACCAAGATCTTCGATCCCGTCGAACCCGATGACGCCCAAGCACCCCATCTTCCCGGAAATGCGAGACTTAGGCCGTCTGGCCTACGGCCCGGCGTTCGACCTGCAGCATCGGCGCAACCAGGCGGTGATCGACGGCGAAGCCGGCCCGGTCGTCTTCCTGGTCGAGCACGAGCCGGTGATCACCCTGACCCGCCGTAAGACGATGGGTGACCACCTGCTGGCCAACGATGCGCAGCTCGCGCAGGCGGGCGTCGCGACCCACGAGACGGATCGCGGCGGCGACATCACCTACCACGGCCCAGGACAGATCGTCGTCTACCCTGTCATCCGCTTGGGGGACTATCAGCTCAACCTCAGCCGATACATGCGCCTGCTGGAGCAGACCGTGATCGACAGCCTCGCGGTGTGGGGGATCGCCGGCCAGCGCGAGCCCGGTGCCGCCGGCGTCTGGGTCGATGCCCCCGACTTGGCCGAATCAGCCAAGCCGTCCCAGAACGCTTTGTCAAAAATCGCCGCCCTGGGCGTACGCATCCGCAAAAATGTCACCATGCATGGCCTGGCGCTCAACGTCGATCCCGATATGCGTCACTTTCAACTCATCGTGCCCTGTGGTCTGACGGGGCGGTCGGTTGTCTCGATGCGACAACTGCTTGGCAGTGAATGCCCGACCATGTCAAGGGTCAAGCAGGTGCTGGTCAACAGCCTTCACGCAAACCTGATCGCCGCGGCTACCGCACCAGCACCACGAACGAGGGCTGGATCCCCTGCTCCTCAAGGGTGAACGCTTCGAGCGGCTCTTGGCCGTTGCGCAGGTTGTAGGGGAAGGCCCGCTGCAGATCGAGCACCTGCGCGGTGTAGACATCGACCTGCCCACTGCGGATGAAGGCCTGTTCATACGTAAACGGACCCAGCGTGATGAGCGAACGGTTGGGGCCGTGGTAGTAGTAGGCGCTATGACCCTGGTCACGAAGCTGATCGACCCGGTCCTCGGCGGCCTTACGGAAGTCGGCCCCGAAACCCAGGTCGTAGTAGCCGATCTGCAGGGCGTATTGGCCGGTGTGGTTTCGCAGATCGTTCTCGGGCAGTGTGGCCGCCTCCCCGCCGGAAAGCGGGACGATCTGAGCGCGGCTGAATGGCTTGAGCCCGCCGAGTTGAGTGCCCCGGGCCTGCTGCAGCGCGTTCTGCGCTTGCGTGGTGCGCGGATCGCGGAACCGGCCGAGGTAAACGATCGATTGGCTGCTCTGATCCGAGGTCCAAAGGCCCGCCAGCCCGGCTTGTTCGCGGAGACGTGCCGATAGATCAAAGGCCCGCGCCGCAGCGTCCGGGCCGCTAAAGCGCGCAAGCTCGACCGCATACCCACGTGGCGAAACGACCCGCGGGTCGCGCGGGTCAAGGTCGCGCGACACCGGCTCGGGGTCAGCGAGCTCCCGCAGCGGGTCCCACGAACTGCTGACCACCCGGGTCTCCATCTTGCATCCCGCCCCCGGAAGAAGTGCCAGGCCAGAGCAAACCACCAGAACAATCCGTGCAGGCGGGGCCCACCGTGAAGCGATACGGGTTATGTGGCTAAACCGTTTCACGAGCACGAATTGTACGACATTTGGTGCCCAATCGATCAGGTTTTTTGCGCGACCTGCCCCTGCTTAGCCCGATGAATCAGTCGGCCTGAAGAGACAAAGCGGATTTAGACGATATACTTAACAGCAATCCATCCGGATTTATGGATGAATCAAATGGCCGTAACCGCCTCCCATCCCGACCGCCTGCTTAAATGGATGGCCTCGCTCGCCGACAGCTCGCGCATCCGTCTCTTGTCGCTGTTGGTGGAGCAGGAACTGGCGGTCTCGGAGGTTTGTGAGGTCGTCCAGATGCCCCAATCCACCGTCTCCCGGCACCTGAAAATCCTCGCAGACGAGGGCTGGGTGGTTAATCGGCGACAGGGCACCACCAACCTTTACCAAGCCTTACTGGATGAGTTGGCACCGGCCCAGCGCGAGCTGTGGACCCTGACCCGTGAGCAGTCGACCGATTGGCCCGCCCTGGCTCAGGACCGGGTGCGGTTGCGGCACCTGGTCCTTGAGAAGCAGCAGGACACCCAGGCCTTTTTCGAGGACACCGCCGCTCACTGGGAGGGGATCCGCGACGAGCTCTACGGCAGCGCGTTTTCCCGTGATGCGATGCTCGGCCTGCTCCCGCCGGATTGGACCGTCGTCGATCTGGGCTGCGGCAACGGGTCGCTAAGCGTTGACCTGAGCCGGTACGTTAAACGGGTCATCGGCATCGACAGCAGCCCGGCCATGCTCAAGGCCGCGAAGCAGCGGGCCAGCGGCGCAGACAACATCACCTTCAAGCGGGCCGACCTGGCTCAGCTGCCTATAGATGAAGGGGCTTGCGATGGTGCATTGTGCGTGCTGGTTCTCAGCTACCTGCAAGAGCCGGAGGCGGCGCTACGCGAGATGGCCCGCGTACTACGGCCCGGCGGGCGAGCCGTCGTGCTGGACCTGCTCGCCCACGACCGCGAAGGCTTTAGACGGCAGATGGGCCAGCGGCATGCCGGTTTTGAGCCGGGCCACCTGACGAACATGATGCAGGAGGCCGGCCTTGACCACGCGCGTTGGGACGCGCTGCCCCCCCAGCCCAATGCGACTGGGCCGGCCCTCTTGTTGACCACAGCGAGCAAGCCTGCCTAGAGCGGGCCCATCGCCCCAAAACGACCCTTTTAAAACCTTAACCCTAGCCAATAGGAATAACCATGACCGCTACCCAAACCGTACCCACCCTGACCATCGATACCGCTGCCAACGGCCTGCAGTACAAACTCAAGCCCGGCGCGACCGTCGAAGTCCTCCAGGCCCTCGCCGAGCAGGGCCGCAAAGAACTCATGCTTGCCGAGCAGGAGATGCCCGGGCTCATGGCCTGCCGTGAAGAGTTCGGTGCAACCAAGCCCCTGGCCGGTAAGAAGATCATGGGCTCGCTGCACATGACCGTCCAGACCGCCGTGCTGATCGAGACCCTCGTCGAACTCGGCGCCGAGGTCCGCTGGGTCTCCTGCAACATCTTCTCGACCCAGGACAACGCCGCCGCCGCGGTCGTCGCGGGCCCGACCGGCACCATCGCCGAGCCTAAGGGCATCCCCGTCTTCGCCTGGAAGGGCGAAACCCTCCCCGAATACTGGTGGTGCACCGATACCGCGCTCGACTTCGGCGACGGCGTGGGCCCGGACCTGATCGTCGACGACGGCGGCGACGCGACCCTGCTGATCCACAAGGGCGTTGAGTTCGAAGCCGCTGGCGAAGTCCCCGCCTTTGATGCCGAAAACGATCCCGAAGAGTGGGGTGTCATCCTCGACACCCTCCGCAAGAACCTCGCCGAGAACCCCGGCCGCTGGACCAAGGTCGCCGAGAACTGCAAGGGCGTCTCGGAAGAGACCACGACCGGCATCAAGAACCTGGTCAAGTTCGAAAAAGAAGGCAAGCTGCTCTTCCCCGCG
>JBCDHS010000025.1:0-49368 GCA_038749735.1 Planctomycetota bacterium | reverse complement strand
GAAGTCTGTGTTTTTTCCCGAGAATGCCGCGCGGCTGAAGTATGTGTTTTCTCCCGAGAATGCCGCGTCGCTGAAGTCTGTGTTTTTTCCCGAGAATGCCGCGTGGCTGAAGTCTGTGTTTTTTCCCGAGAATGCCGCGCGGCTGAAGTATGTGTTTTCTCCCGAGAATGCCGCGTCGCTGAAGTCTGTGTTTTTTCCCGAGAATGCCGCGTAGCGGAAGTCTGTGTTTTCTCCCGAGAATGCCGCGTCGCTGAAGTCTGTGTTTTCATTAAATAGACAGCCAAGGGCCTTCAGGTTTGCCGGAACGGTCAGGCCTGCCGCATTGCAGGTATGGATGCGGCAGCCGATGAGGATGATGGCCGGATCGGGTTTGGGGGTGGTGGGTGGGCCGGCTTCCAGCCGTTCAATGACGGCGCGCAGCAGTTGCCCCAGGTCGATCGGCTCGCGGGTGTTCGCGTTGATCAGGTCAACCCCCGCGAGCACCGCCGGGTGATCGGGTACTTCATCTCCGAACCAGTCCATCCGCTCGAGCGGACCGCCGGTCTGCGGGTCGCACCAGGCCTCGACGAGCCGATCGATCACCTCCTGCTCGTCCTCGTCCACAGGCACCAGCGGGCGTAGGTTGGCGAGTTTTTGGTCGTCATCTTCTCGGAGGATGAGGTCGGAAAATGTTGGCATCGTGCCCCGTTCAATACGACTGAGACCGAGAGTTTATCGTTGAAGTATGATCGGCGTGCCTGCATCATACCTGCCGGGGGCACGGTACAATCCCCCGTCCCATGCAGCACGAGAACATCCCCGGCCTCCTCGATGAGATCCAGCAGCGTATCAACGCGATGCGCGATTCCATGCGCGTCGAGGAGAATGCGGCGCGGCTCAAGGAGCTTGAAGAAAAGATGGGCGCGGCCGACTTCTGGGACAACCAGGACGCGGCGAACGAAGTCATCGGCGAGCTCAAGGGGATCAAGGCCCGGATCGACCCGGTCAACGAGGTGGCGGGGAAGGTCGACGACGCGGTGGTGCTGTGGGGCATGGCCCAGGAGATGGACGACGAGGAGTCGCGCGAGGAGGTGGACGGCCAGCTCGACGGGCTGATCAAAGACCTCGACAAGCTGGAGACGGCGGCGCTGTTGTCGGGCAAGTACGACGGGCGGAACTGTTACCTGTCGATCCAGTCCGGGGCCGGGGGCACCGAGGCGGACGACTGGTGCGAGATGCTGATGCGGATGTACCTGTACTACTGCGAGAAGATGGGCTGGGACGTGAGCGAGTACAGCAAGACGCACGGCACGGAGGCGGGGCTGAAGGAGGTCAGCCTGTACATCAAGGGCCCGATGGCGTTTGGCTACCTCTCGGCCGAGCGGGGCACGCACCGGCTGGCGCGGGTCAGCCCGTTCAACGCCGAGGGCAAGCGGCAGACCAGCTTCTGCACGGTGGATGTGGTGCCCGAGTTCCCCGACACCGGCGGGCCGGAGATCGACGAGCAGTACCTGGAGGCGACCAACTTCGCGCGCTCCTCGGGCCCGGGCGGGCAGAACGTGAACAAGGTCGCCTCGGCGGTGCGGCTGGTCTATAGGACACCGGACATGAGCGAGTCGATCATGATCGTGGTGTCGGTCGAGCGTAAGCAGGAGCAGAACCGCAAGATCGCGCTGGCGATGCTGCGCGGCAAGCTGGAGCTGATCGAAGAGGAAAAACGCCTGGCCGAGAAAGAAGCCGCGACCGGCGGCAGCGTCGATCGCGGCTGGGGCAGCCAGATCCGCAGCTACGTGTTCTACGACAACCGGGTCAAGGACCACCGCACCAACTACGAACAGCCCAACCCGCAGTACGTGCTCGACGGCGATCTGCAGGGCTTCATCGACGCGGAACTCCAGCGCCGCGCCAAGGGCAACTAAACCGGCGGCGTGATCTGTCGGCTCCTTTCAAGTCCTCCCGTATCCCGCGTCGATATCCAACGTTATCGGCCTATTGCCGGCGCGGTCGGTCCGTTCTGATCTCGCCCAGGCCGCGTCACTTTGTTTGGATGGCCCTTGGCGGCGAACACTGCTCAACCCGAAGACCTCGCCGGCTCCGATTCGATCGAGGTTGGCACGCCCGAGTTGGCCTGGTCCCAGGCCTGGCAGGTGCCGGTCCTGTTGTTAGGTTTGGGGCTGCTCACGGTTGGGCTGTACCTCGCGCTGCCCCGGCTCAACCCGCCGGACTACGACAAGTCGTTGGCGACGATCGACGCGCAGATTCAGGCCAACCAGCTTGAAGAAGCCAAGCAGAACCTGGATACCCTGGGCAAGGACGAGTTGTTTATCGCCTCGGCCGGGGACGATCTTAAAGGTTACTACTGGCAGCTGAATGCGGACCTGCGCTTCCGTCAGCTGGACAACCGGGTCTGGCAGGGGATCGCGGGCGAGGCGGATCAGGAGAACCTGCGCCAGATTGCGCGGTATTACGAAGACGCCGATCGCTTGGGGCGTAAGCTGCCCGTGCTGGCGTTGCGCCGTTATGCGCAGGCGCTGGCGGCGCTCGGGGAGGACCGCGCGGCGCTGGCGGTGGTGGACCGGATGCCGCCGACCTCGCCGAACGAGCGGCAGGAGATCGTGATGTCGCTGATCGAGCGGCGCCGCCAGAGCGAGCCGGACCCCTCCTCGCCGGTGATTTCCCGGTTGCTGGAGCGGTTTGAAGAAGAGGTCGCTGCGGATCAGGACCGGGCCCGTCGGCTGAGCCGGCGGATCTGGGCGATGGAGATCCGTGGCGGCCGCCTGCTCCAGGCCGGCGACCCCGACGCCGTGACCACGATGCTGGTCGAGGGCGGGCTGATGCGTCTGAAGCAGCAGGGGGCCACCGAGGCCCAGCTCGCGCCGCTTAAGGTCCTGCTGGGCGAGTCCCTGGCGGTGCAGGGTGAGTTTGTCAACGCCAAGATGCAGCTGCGTGCGGCACAGCAGCACGTGGCCGAAGGCAGCCCGCTGGAGCCGAGGATCCTGCTGGCGATGGCGGAGATCGAGCTGGCCCAGGAAGAAAGCCCGGGGCGTGAAGAGCGGGCCTATCAGCTCTTTCGCCAGGCCTACGACAAGGACACGATGGGTCCGACCTCGATCCAGGCGTTGACGGGGCTGGGGTTGACCGAGTCGCTTCGTCCCGGGCGATTTGCCGAGGGGGTCGAGCACTTTAGCCTCGCGGTCGACCGGCTATTGGCCGAGCGGGTCCCGGACTGGGACCCGCGCCGCAAGAAGCTGAGCGATTACCTGCACGAGCGCGCCGACTCGGAGTACGCCCGGGGCAACTACCTCAACGCGTTGGACCTGCTCGAGCCTATCGAACGGCTGCAGAGCCCGGACATCACCCCCCAGCTGAGGCTGAGCTTTGCCCAGGCCTTCGAGCAGTTGGCCGACCAATCGCTTGATAAAGCCAAAGCGCTCGAGCCCTCCGCCGACCCGCGCGGTGCCGACCCAAACCTCCAGGCCCGGCGGATCCATTACCAGGACGCGGCCCGGTACTACGAGCGGGCCGGCGACGCATATTATGCCCGGGCCGGCCAGCTCACCCACCTCACCGATGAGCACGGCGAGGCGCTGTGGGCCGCGGCCCAGGCCTACTCCAGCGGCCAGCTCTGGGACAAGGCCGCCGGGGTCTACGCCGACTTCCTCGCGATGCAGGGCGACAGCGATAAACGCGAGGAAGCCCGCTACGAGCTGGGCCGGGCCTATCTCGCTGCGGGCATGCCCCAGGCGGCAATCGAGCACCTTGAGGCCTTGACCCGCGAGTCGCAGAACAGTGCCTATGCCTTTGAGGCCTATGTCCCGCTGGCCCGGGCCTACCAGGCGGTCGAGGACTGGGAGCGGGCAGAGAAGCTGCTACGCTGGGTCACCGAGGGCCACCCCTCGATCGGCCCGACCAGCCCGTACTTCCGTGATGCACTGGTCGAGCTCGGCGGTCTGTACTATCGCCGTGGCCAGGACAACGCGGCCTACTACTCTCGCGCGATCGAGGTCCTCGGCGAAGAGGGCGGGGCGATCAGCCGATTTTTTACCACGGCACTTGACGATGAAGACGGCGAGAAGTGGCAGGCCAAGCACGGCCCACGCCTACGCTTCATGCTCGCCGATAGCCTCCGGCTCAGCGCCGCGGGCCTGCTGAAGCGCGCCCGTGATGCGCGCAGCGAGCTCGATCGGCTCGAAGCCCAGAACGAACGGCTCAAGCGCCTGCAGCAAGCGCAGATGTACTACTTCCAGACGCTGACCGAGCTCGACGACCGTGATGCGGAGGCGATGGACCCCATCGAGCGGATCTATCACCGTAACGCCTACTTCTACATGGCCGACTGTGCCTACGCCCGCGCCGACTACGCCAACGCCATCCTGCTCTACCAGGACGCTGCCCAACGCTGGCAGAGCCACCCGGCTTCGCTGGTCGCGTGGGTGCAGATCATCAACTGCGCTGCGGAGATGGGCGACTACGAACGCGCGAAGGCCGCGCACCGCCAGGCCAACGAGCTCTTTGACCGCCTCCCGCCCGAGGTCTTTGACCACCCCGACTCGCTGATGACCAGGCAGCGCTGGGACGACTGGCTGCGCTGGTCCACCCAGCTCGATCTCTACGCCAACGGCGGCGGGCAGGCCGGTGTCGGGGCGGAGTGACGCGTGATCACCCCCTCGAGCGGCGTGGGTGAATCATGGCCGATGCCGCCTTGCTCCCCCTCCCTCTCAGGGAGGGGGTTGGGGGGAGGGTCGGGTGTCCGAAATCGAAGAGGAGCTTGCGGACAGAACGCTTGCGCTGCCTGCCGATGGGCTGATCGTGTACCGCGGTTGATCCCACGCCTCGCCCCTCACCCCCGCCCTCTCCCTGGAAGGGAGAGGGAGCCAAGGCACGGCCAGAAACTCAGCCAACTGTTCCAGCAGAGTTGAACGCGCACCCGCTGCGCGACGCTTTGGTTCAAGCGTCGTTCTTGCGCGGACCGATAAGCCCTCCGGCACGGCAATTCCTTGCCCCGGCCCAGGAAGGGTCGGCCTCCAAATGCGAAAGGTCATGGATGACCAAGCCCGCCTCCCCATCCCAATCACCTCAGGAAGCCGAGCAGGTGCTGTACCTGCTCGAACGTCAGCGCGGCCTCTACCTCCAGCTCAAAGCCCTCGCCGACCAGCAGGGCCAGCTTATCGCGTCTGGTGAGACCGAGCAGCTGCTCTCGCTGCTGGCGCGGCGACAGGGCCTGATCGACATGCTCGGTCAGTGCTCCGCCGAGATCGCGCCTTACCGCGCCCGCATCGGTGAAATCGCCGAGCAGGCGGGGGGCAAGCTCAACGGCCAGATCAAGTCGCTGGTGCAGGAGGTCCGCACGCTGCTCGAATCCATTATGGAGCAGGACGACGAAGGACGCAGGAGCCTGTCCGAGTCCCGCGACGCGGTGGGACAACAGTTGCAGCAGGCAGCTGGCGCCGGCGCGGCAATCAGCGCCTACGGCCCGAAGCCGGGCGTGCAGGCTGCGGCCCGGTATACCGACCGCCGCGCATGACACCGGCCAGGCATCGATTCGTTCCGACTGACACCAACTTCAAATCCATTTGATCAGCACCACACCCAACCCGATCCCATCCATCAGCGCCGACGGTGCAGCATTGGCAACGTCTAAGGATGCGGTTCAGCTCGATGACCTGGCTCAGATCATTGAGGCGTACAGCCTGGCAACCGAACGGATGCAGCAGAGCCACGAGCGGCTGCAGGAAGAGGTCGTCCGCCTCCGCCGCGAGCTGACCAGCGCGAACGCCCAGCTCCAGCGCAGCAAGCGGCTATCGGCCCTGGGCGAGATGGCTGCGGGGATCGCCCACGAGATCCGCAACCCCCTCGCGGCGATCCAGCTGTACCTGGGCATGGTCGGCGAAGACCTGGCCGGGCCCGAGCCTTCGGCCGATCTCGCGCTGGACAACGTCCGCAAGATCAGCTCGGCGGTGCAGGGGATGAGCGCGATTGTCAACGATGTGCTGAGCTTCGCCCGCGGGATCGAACCGCGGGTTAGGCCGGCCGGAGTAGCCGACATTTTCGACCGCGTGCTGGCCTCGCATCGCCCGGGGATCGATCACGCAAAGGTCCGTGTTGTCCGTCGTGATCTGGGGCAGGGCGAGCTGCGGATCGATGCGGATGCGGGCCTGCTCCAGCAGGCGCTGCTGAACCTCGTGCGCAACGCGGTGGACGCCATGGCGAGTAGCGAAGCATCGGCGGAGCGTGTGCTGACCCTCGATGCCGAGGCCGACGAGGCCGGCTGCACCCTGGTCGTGGCCGACTCAGGCCCGGGTATTCCCAAAGGAAGTATCGATCGCATCTTCAACCCTTTCTTTACCACCCGTAGTACGGGTACGGGCCTGGGTCTGGCGATTGTTCACCGAATCGTGGATGCCCACGGCGGATCGGTCACGATCGTGAACGATGGCGGGGCCGTCTTCCGCCTCAGCCTGCCCTGGCGATCCAGCGCGACGCAGCACGAACACCGCCGGCTCCAGCCCCCGCCGGCCACGGGAGCCGCAGCATGAGTACCAAGGTCCTGGTCGTTGACGACAAGCAGATGATGCGCGACAGCGTCGGAGCGATCCTCCAGCGCGCCGGCTACACCGTCGTCGTCGCGGTCAACGGCGAAGACGGCCTGGCCAAGATCAAGAAGCACCGGCCTGCCGCGGTCGTCACCGACCTGATGATGCCCGAGATGACCGGCCTGGAGATGCTCGAAGCCATCCGTGAGACCGACCGGGACCTCCCCGTGGTGCTGATGACGGCCTACGGCACGGTCGGCGACGCGGTCAAGGCCATGAAGCAGGGGGCCTTTGATTTTGTTCAAAAGCCTTTCGAGCGAGATCAGTTGGTGATGGTGGTCCGCCGCGCGATCGAGCACCGGCGACTGAGCCAGGAGAACGATGCGCTCAAGCGTGACCGCAATCCCGTAGGCCCGCGCGAGGCCGGGCCCGCCCTGGTGGGTAGCTCCAAGCCGATGCGTTCGCTCGCCCAGCAGATCCGCCAGGTCGCCCAGTCCTCCGGCACGGTCCTGATCCAGGGCGAATCGGGCACGGGCAAGGAGGTCGTCGCCCGCACCATCCACGCCCACAGCCAACGCCGCGACCGCATCATGCTCTGCCTCAACTGTGCCGCCCTGAGCAGTTCGCTTCTCGAGTCTGAGTTGTTCGGCCACGAGCGCGGCGCCTTCACCGGCGCCGACCAACTCCGCAAGGGCCGGTTTGAGCTGGCCGACGGCGGCACCCTGCTGCTGGACGAGATCAGCGAGATCAGCCCGCAGCTCCAGGCCAAGCTGCTCCGAGTCTTGCAGGAAGGCCAGTTCGAGCGTGTCGGTTCGTCGAGCACCATGCGGGTTGATGTCCGGGTGATCGCTACAACCAACCGCGACCTGTCCCGCTCGGTCGCTGACGGCACGTTCCGGCAAGACCTCTATTACCGTCTCAACGTCCTGCCGATCCCGATCCCGCCGCTGCACCAGCGCGCCGGCGACCTGCCTTTACTGGCCGAACACTTCCTGGCGCAGGTCGCGATGCGGGAGGGGCGGGAGGCCAAGCGGTTTGATCCTGATGCGCTGGGCCTGCTCGCGGCATACCACTGGCCGGGCAATGTCCGGGAGCTGCAGAACATCTGTGAGCGGGCGAGTGTGCTCTGCAAGGACCGGCTGATCCCCGGCCGGCTGATCGAGCCCTGGCTGATCGCACGGCAAGACCCCGCCGCGAGCCCAACACCCGCCTTGCCCGCCCCCGCCATGGCGCAGGACAACGGCGCGGCCGGCTCCACCGCACCGACCGCGTTGGGCAGCCCGCCGCTGCAGGTCCCCCACGCACTGAACCAGGCCGAGCCCGCCGGTATGCGGCACGCCTCGTCGCATGGCTTGGCGGTCCGCTCACTGGAAGAGGTCGAGCGTGAGCAGGTCGTCCAGGCCCTGGGCCGGTTCAACGGCAACCGAACCCGCGCCGCCCAGGCGCTGGGCATCGGGGTCCGCACCCTCGGGCTCAAGCTCAAGAAGTGGAAGGAGCAGAACCTTGTCGCCCAGTCGGTATAAACAGCTCACCCGCCGCGCAAGATCGGCCGGTGCCGCGCAGGACCTGCGCGGTGCCCCCGGGTTTGCCTGCCATGATTTCAGCGAGCGTGTCCGGCCGGACGCTGTGATCGAACAACACGACCTCGGGCACGCCGATTGCTTGCCGATCGGGCGGTACGGCTGGTGGCGGGACCCGGCCCGGGCTGAGTTTGGCGACGGAGGTTTGACGTGATCAACGGGATGTTTGACAGCGGCGCGATGCCCACGCTCGAGCGGATGATCCAATTCACCGGACGCCGCCACCAGCTGATTGCGCACAACATCGCCAACATCTCCACACCCTATTTCAAGCCCTTGGACCTCGATACCGGCGCATTCCAGCACCAGCTCGCTGACGCCATCCGCCGACGGCGGGGCAGCGGCAACCCCCAACGCGGCGAGCTCGAGCTGCGCAGCACCCGGCAGGTCCGGGTCCGCGGCCAGGCCCTCGAGTTCCGCCCCGGCGACAAGAACGAGGGCATCTTGTTCCACGACCGCAACAATCGCAGCCTGGAACACATTATGCAGGACCTCGTCGAGAACACCACCGCCCACCGCATGAGCATCGAACTGCTCAAGAGCGAGTTCGACCTGTTGGAGACCGCCATCCGCGAGCGGCTTTGACCCTCGTTTGCTCATATCTCTTAGCTGTTAGCCATTAGCCAGCAAGAGCCCGTGACACGCAAAAGCTAATGGCTAACCGTTAAAGGCTCAGCATGTTTGGAACCCTCGACACCACGACCTCGGCCCTTGTCGCCCAACGGACCCGCACCGAGGTCATCGCCGCCAACATGGCCAACGCCAACGCGATCCAGGACGCCAACGGTGAGAACAACCCCTTCCGTCGACGCCTGGCGATCTTTACCCCCGGCGACCCGGCGACGGGCAGCCCGATGGGCGTACACGTCAGCGAGATCGCCCTGGACCCCAGCGAGTTCCAGTACAAGTACATGCCCGACCACCCGCTGGCGGCGAAGCAAGGCCCCCGCGCCGGTTACGTCGCCTTCCCCAATATCAGTTCCATGATGGAGCAGGTCGACATGATGGAGGCGGCCCGGGCCTACGAAGCAAACATTATGGTCGCGGAGGCGACCAAGTCGATGATCAACACATCCCTACGCCTGATCGCGTAGCGCTTTTGAATAGACACAACGATCTGATCCCTGTTCCCCGATCTCCAGAACATGACCGACCCGCTGGGCCTCATCCCGAATCAAGGCGTCTCGCCGCTGCAGAACAAGCAGGCGGCCCAGTCCGCGCGTCCGATCCAGGGCCCGCAGTTCAAAGAGGTCATGCTCCAGCAGATCGAGCAGGTCAATAAGCTGCAGCAGGAAGCGCAGTTCGCCGTCGAGGACCTGGCCAGCGGCCGCGGCAACGAGGAGAGCGTGTTCATGGCCAAGCAGAAGGCGGATATCGCGTTCCAGATGCTGCTCCAGGTCCGCAACAAACTGATGGACGCCTACGACGAGGTGAAGCAGATCCGCGTGTGATATGAGCTCTCAGCAATCAGCGATCAGCCTTTAGCCAGAGGACGAGGCCGGCTGATCGTACCAGGATTGCCTTAGCAAAAAGCTGATAGCTGACGGCTGATGGCTGAACGCTGCCCCGGCATGGAGGCCGACCAATGCAATTCCTTCGAAGCTACTGGGATCAGATCGCGGCGCAGGTCGGCGACTGGAGCTTTACGACCAAGTGGCTGATCGGTGCGCTGCTCACGATCATGCTGCTGGTCGGTGGCATTTTTGTCTGGCTGGCGGGGTCCCCCGAGATGGTGCCGCTGGAGGTGTCCGACGGCAGCGCGGGCGAGATCGTCGCGCTGCTCGAAGCCCAGGACATCAAAGCCGAGGTCCGAGGCGGGCAGGTCTTCGTGCCCGTCGGTGCGCAGTTCGATGCGATCGGCTCGCTGGCCGCGTCGGGCAAGATCAACGCGAACGCCTACGACGCGTTCGACAAGCTGGTGGAGAACAGCTCCAGCAGCTACCTCTCGACCAACCGGGAGAACGAGCGCCAGTTCATGATCGCCAAGGGCAAGGTGCTCAGCCAGATCATCGCCGGCATGCCCCGCGTGCAGACCGCGACGGTCATTATCGATAAGCCCGACTCGCCGGGTTTTGGCGCGAGCTACCACCCGCCCTCGGCCATGGTCACCGTCTTCATGCAGCCGGGCAGTCAGGTCGACAACAAGATGGCCGACGCCCTGTTCTCGCTGGTCAGCGGCGCGGTCGCCGAGCTGCCCGAAGAAAACGTGAAAGTGATCGACGGCAGCAACAACCGCGAGTTCTCCGCGCTCAGCGAAGACGAGGTCGGCAGCGCGACCGCCCTGGAGACCATCGTCGCCCAGGAACGTATACACAAGCAGAAGGTCGAAGAAGTCCTCCGCAGCTTCCGTGGCCTGACGGTAGCGATCAAGATCGTCACCAGCGATGTTGTTCGAGAGGAGCAGCAGCAGACCACGTGGGCCCAGCCCTCGATCGCCCGCAGCCGTACGCTCGATACCTCGAACACCAACCGTCTGCGTGGCGGTAACCCGGGTGCCCAGGCGAACCTCGCCGCGGCGATCCCCGGCGGCGGCGGCGGGGGCTCAGAAGAAACGATGTCCGAGACCGAGGAAGAGTTTGACGGGCCTTTGGCGGAGATGGTGGCGACCCGACGGATGCAGGGCAACACGATCCGCCGGATCAACGCATCGATCAGCGTGCCGCGAAGCTACTTCGTCAGTGTCTTCATGGCGCAGAACCCCGAGTCGGAGGCGCCCAGTGACGGCGACTTGCAGCAGATCATCGACGAGGAGTCGGCCAAGATCCTCGAGCTGGTCCAGCCCCAGCTTGTCTCCAGCCAGGAGAAGATGGAGGCGGGCGATATCAGCGTGAAGATGGTCTACGACCAGGCGTACCTGGAGCCGGCCACGGCCGGGGCGGGGGCCGGCCTCGGCTCGGTGGTGGACTCGAAGTACACCCTGCCGGCGATGGTGGCGGGGCTTTGCTTGGTGGCGTTCGGCCTGATGTTCACGATGGTCCGTAAGGCCGTGAAACCCGAGGAACTCCCCAGCATCGAGGAGCTGGCCGGTGTGCCACCGTCGCTGCCCACGGACGACGACCTGATGGGTGAGGTCGACGAGTTGGACGGCGGGCTCGCAGGGGTGGAGCTGGATGAAGAAGAGCTGCGGACCCGGCAGATCGCCGACCAGATCAGCGAGCTGGTCAAGGCGAATCCCGAGGAGGCGGGCGGCCTGCTGAAGAAGTGGGTCACCGCGGAGTCACACTGAGACTGAGCTGAGGGTGATTTGATCGACATGGAAGCTTGATGCCCGCGACCCAACCCCACGATCACCGCGCTGAAGAGCTGAGCGGCGTCCGCAAGGCGGCTGTGCTCCTGCTTGCGCTGGACCAGGACGCGGCATCGCTCATGCTTAAGCAGGTCGGCGAGCGCGCGGTCGAGGAAGTCACCCGCGAGCTGGCCAGCGTTGGCCAGATCTCAAAGGAACAACGCGACGACGTACTCAAGGAGTTCTACGACCTCGCCGTAGCCCACAGCTGGGCCCGCGAGGGCGGGCTGGACTATGCCAAGTCGCTGCTGTTTCAGTCGCTGGACCCGGCCGACGCGGAGCGCATCCTCCAGCAGATCAGCCAGCAGGTCCGCAAGACACCCTTTAGCTTCCTCCAGAAGGCCGAGTCCACCAACCTGCTGACCTTTATCCAGGACGAACACCCGCAGACCATCGCGCTGATCGTCTCGCACCTGGCGTTCCACAAGGCGTCGGAAATCCTCGCCGGCCTGCCCGGGCCTAAGCAGATCGAGGTCGTCAAGCGCGTCGCCAACATGGAGCAGACCAACCCCGAGGTCATCGGCGAGGTCGAGCGTGGCCTGGAAGCCCGTCTGGCCAACATGCTCACCCAATCATTCGAAAAGATCGGCGGGGTCGATACGGTCGCCGAGATGCTCAACCTTGTCGATCGCACGACGGAGAAAGGCATTATGGAAGGCCTCGAAGCCGAGGACCCGGACCTGGTCGAAGAGATCCGCCGGCTCATGTTCGTCTTCGAGGACATCTTGCTGGTGGACGACAAGGGCATCCAGGCCGTGCTCAAGGAGATCGACAACGACGAGCTCGCACTGGCGCTCAAGACCGCCAGCCAGGAGCTCAAGGACAAGATCTTCAAGAACATGTCCGAGCGTGCCGCGACGCTCATCGCCGAGGACATGGAGTTCATGGGCCCGGTCCGCGTCACCGATGTCGAGCAGGCCCAGCAGCGTATCGTCGATATCGTCCGCCGGCTCGAAGACGCGGGCGAGATCATCATCGCCGGCCGAGGCGGCGAGAAGGACCTGATCGTCTGACCTAAACGAACCCAAAGAACCCAACGGACCAGCGCCATGCCCGTCCTCAAGCAGCACTACAACACGCCGGCCCTCAAGGAAGCGATCGTGCTCGACCTCGGGGACCTGGGCGCGCAGGCGAACAAGATCCGTCTCGCCGCCGAAGCCCGGGCCACGCAGATCATCAACGAGGCCCAGGTCCGGGCCAATCGCATCGCCGAGGACAAGGGCAAAGAAGCCTACGAGATCGGGATGTCGAATGGATACGAGGCCGGGTTGAAGCAAGGCATCGAGGAGGGCAAGGCCCAGGCCCTGGAGGAGACCCGCGAGCAGTTGACCCAGCTCGATGCGGCTTGGTCCGACCTAGCCGGGCAGTGGGAGCGGCAGCGGGTCGACATGGAGCGTGAGGCGAGGCAGTCGGTGTTGGAGTTCGCACTGCGCGCGGCCGAGAAACTTGTGCACCGGGTCATCGAGGTCGATGACAGCGTGATCGTCGAGCAGGCCGGCCAAACCCTATCGATGGTTCTCGCCGCCCATGACGCTCGGCTGCGCATCCATCCGGTTGATCGGCCGATGCTGGAGGCGGCATTGCCGGACCTGCTCGCCGAGTTCCAGCAGTTCCAGCACATCGATCTGATCGACGACGAACAGGTCACCCCCGGCGGATGCGTCGCGACCTTTGGGGACGGCCGGATCGACGCGACCATCGAGCGGCAGCTTGGCCGGCTGATCGACCTCATCCTCCCCGCTGCCGATCTGCCTGAAGACGACGCCAATGAGGCATCACCTGATGCGTCGGCCATCGCATCACTACCCGAGGCAGCGCCGGCTCCCGCTGAGCCTGCGATACAAGAAATAGGACCGATCCCGGATGACGCGACGTTGCCCGAGGTCGTGGACATCGACCACGAGCCTGAGGCACCAGGCAACCAGCCCGACGAAACCCCCTCCGACTGACCCCGACCCGCTGTGTCACTGCTTACCCAACAACTCGGACTGCTTGGACAAGCGGTGACCGTCGAGGCGGTCGGAAGCGTGCGGGAGGTCCGCGGGCTTTCGGCGCAGGTGACAGCGATGCCGGTCCCCGTCGGCACACACGTCCGCATCGCCTCGCGCCGTGGCCGTGGACCGATGCTCGACGGCGAGGTCATCGGGTTCGACCGCGACCAGGCGGTGGTCATGCCTTTCGCCTCGTTGGCCGGGGTCGGGCCGGGTGATACCGTGACGGCGGGGCAGCATGCCCAGACGGTGCGGGCCGGTTCATCGCTGCTGGGGCGGGTACTCAACGGGATGGGCCAACCGATCGACGGCGGCGGGCCGCTGCGTGATACCGTCGCGGTTCCCCTGCGTCCGCGCGGGGTCGAGCCGCTGGGTCGGCCCCCTGTCAGCCAGCCCTTGGCCACCGGGGTGCGTGCGATCGACGCGATGACAACCCTCGGCCGGGGCCAGCGGATGGGCGTTTTCGCCGGGCCGGGCTGCGGCAAATCGACGCTGATGGGCATGATGGCCCGGCGGACCGCAGCGGATGTGGGGGTGATCGCTTTGGTCGGCGAGCGCGGGCGCGAAGTCCGCGACTTTATCGATCACGTCCTCGGGCCCGAGGGCCTGGCCCGCAGCGTCGTCGTCTGCGCGACCGGCGACGAGTCGCCGCTGCTGCGGGTCCGGGCGGCGTTGGCGGCGACGGCGATCGCCGAATACTTCCGCGACCAGGGCCTGGACGTCATGCTCCTGATGGACTCGGTCACCCGGTTCTGCCAGGCCCAGCGGCAGATCGGCCTCGCCGCAGGCGAGCCCCCGGCGACGCGTGGCTACCCGCCGAGCGTCTTCGCCATGCTCCCGGAACTGCTCGAACGCTGCGGCACCACGCCCCGCGGCTCGATCACCGGGCTCTTCTCCGTGCTCGTCGAGGGTGACGACATGACCGAGCCGATCGCCGACGCCTGCCGCGGCACGCTCGACGGCCACGTCCTGTTGTCCCGCCGGCTCGCCGAGATGGGCCACTACCCCGCGATCGACGTGCTCGCCTCGGTCAGCCGGGTCGCCAATGATGTGACGACACAGGAGCATCAGAACGCCCGCCAGGTCGCCCAACGTCTGCTCGCCGCCTACCGCGAAGTCGAGGACCTGCTGAGCATCGGGGCCTACGCCGCCGGCTCGAACCCCGACTACGACCTGGCCATCGCCGCCAAACCGATGCTCGACCAGCTCCTGCAGCAGGGTACCGACGAGGGCCCGCCCACCGCCGACCTGCACCACACCACCGCCCAACTTGCTGCGGTGGTTCGATCGTTGGGGCAACCGGGCTAGCCGTTGTCGCCAAGTCGTTAGCCACAAAAATCAAATTGGCAACAGCCGGGTAGCGGGACACTGCGTGCCGCCCGCCACCTGGGTTATTGCAAACTTCTTGATTAGATTCGTTTGCTCTGACCGACATATTTCGTACGGCATACAGGTCCGATATCTGATTGTGCCTTGGCGATATGGAGGTGGCCCGATGAGTCAATTCGTCTTCCGTTACCAGAGCGTGCTCAAGCAGCGAATCGATGCCGAGCGGCGCGAGCAGAAGCAGCTGGCCAGGCTGATGCACCAGCGCAACGGTATGGTTGATAGCCTGCGTGAGATGCAGACAACGATCAGCCAGTCCAAGCGCGACGCCGCGGGGGGGCTGGTCGGCAAGGTTGACCTGGACGCGATCGCCGGGATTGCGCGGTACAGCGCAAGATGTGCCGCCCAGGGCCACGGCCTGGTCCGGCAGCTCGCGGCACTGGAAACACAGGTAGAACAAGCGAAATCAACACTTCTCGAGGCCACCAAACAACGCAAGGCATTGGAATTGCTAAGGGACAGGCAGTACGAGGCCTGGCGGCTTGAGCAGCGACGCATGGAGGCGAAGCGGCTCGACGAGCAGACGACCCAGGCCCACGCAAGACGCGTCCTGGCGGAGTCCCGAATATGCGAGCCCTCTTCACCGCGGTGGTCCTCTTTGTCTTCATCAACGCGTTAGCGCTGGGTGGGCTGTTCGCCTGGCTCGCGGGCACGGGTCGGCTGGACAAGGCGCGGGCCGACCAGGTCATCGAGCTCTTCAAGCCCACGATCGCCGAGCAGACGCAGCTCGAGGCCGAGGTCGCCGCCGCCGAGGAAGAAGCCCGCAAGGTCGCCGAACAGGCGATCCGCATGGAGCAGGTCGCCAATGGCCCGGTCACGCCCCAGATGCGCCTGGACCGGATCGAAGAGGTCAGCCAGCACCAGCGCCAGCTCGTCGAGCGTCGGAAGGTCGAGATCCAAGCGATCCAACGCCAGCTCGACCTGACCCGCTCGCAGGTCGACGCTAGGATCGACGCGTTCGACCAGCGTCAGCAGGCCTTCCAGGCGGCGGTGCAGGAACGGCTCCAACAGTTTGAAGACGAAGACTTCCGCCAAGCGGTCGCGCTGCTTGAGGGCCTGCCGCCACGACAGGGTAAGGAACTGCTGCAGGCGTATCTACAGCAGGGCAAGCAGGGCCAGGTGGTCAACTACCTCGCGGCGATGCAGACCCGGCTGGCGACAAAGGTCCTCAAGGAATTCAAGGAGCCACGCGAGGTCGAGCAGGCCGCCGAGCTGGTCGAACTGGTGCGGTTGCGTTCGGATGAGCTGCGCGCGGAGGCGGGTCTGCAATGAGTGTGATTGAACCGTCCAATCCTGCCCGCGATCCCTTCGGCCTGCTCTTCCCGGCAGGCCCGCAGCCGCAGGCGTCGGGCCCGCGTATCGATGAGAGCGAGCGGGCCTCGTTTGTCGAGTTGTTTGATGATCAACGGCGAGTTCAGCGCCCAGAGGAGACCAAGTCCGCGCGGCCGCCCCGGGACCGTGCGGCAGAAGTGGAGGGCCAAGATACGAGCCGAGACCGGCGCCCCGAGGGTGCAGGGCGTGGCGAGGAAAAACCTAAGCCCGTCGATAGCCCCGATTCAAGCCGTTCACAGGCTGCGGATCCTGAACCGAACCCGGAGGCAGGTGAAGAGCCTCAGCAGGAAGCTGAACCGGTCAGCGACGCGGATGGCAGCGGGCTGGGAGATGGGCCGGGTGAAGAAGCTGGAGCCGCCGTTGTTTCCGGTTTGGTCGCGGTGGCTGCTTCACAAAGCGGCGAGGCTTTTATTTTACAACAACAGGTGACCAATCCGAGCCAGGCCGCTGCGCAGAAGGCCCCGACTGCCGGCCCGGTTCCGCTCGCCCAGCCCCCATCATCCAGCCAGCCCACCACACCGGGCGTGGCTATTGTGGAACAGCCCGGTATCGCGAACCAGGCTAAAGCCCAGGCCCAGGCCGACGCGGGCACCACCTCGCAGGACGACTCGGCCAAGCAGGACAGCCCCGCGACAACCCACGCCAAAGTCAATGCCACAACCCCCGCAACCGACAACGCGGCTGCGGCCAAACCCGCCGCCAGTGCAGCATCAATACCTACCATCGCCTCGCCCGACGCCGCTGCCCCCGGGCAGCAGGCCGGCGGCACGGTACGCATCACGCCTCCCACGATAGCCAGCCCGCCCCTCGCGCAGCCGGCGGGGGGAACCGACCCCGCAGTAGACCCGAATGTATCGCGGGTCAGCCGGGGCCTGTCGAGCGCGATCGCCCAGCGGGGCGGGTCCGTGACCCTGCGCCTGACCCCCGCCGACATGGGCACGGTCCGGATCCAGATGCAGATGACCGGCACGACACTTCATGCCAGCTTCCACGCCGAGTCTGCCTCGGCCCATTCGCTGCTGTCCCAGCAGCTCTCTTCCCTGCGTCAATCGCTTGAGGGCCAGGGCCTGCAGGTCGAACGGCTGACGGTCCAATCCATGCAGGCCGCGCCGAGCCACCAGAGCCAGTCCGGCTCGAACGCCGGGGGCCAGCACCAGCAGGACAATGCTCAGCAGCATTCCTCCAACGACGGCCGAAGCCGCGGCCAGTACAGCCAGCAGCAGGGCGGGGGCCGCCGGGACGAGCCTTCGGCCAACGAACAGCCACGCGGCTTCAGCGAACACTTCGAAGATCAGGGCGCCGCCGACGCGGCCTAATCCAGGAACCACCCTATGTCCGCAGCCATCGGCAGCGCCGCCGCCACCCTCCAGCAGCCCGAGACCAACCAGGCGGGCAACGCCTACGCCGAGCTTTCCTCCAGCGAATTCCTGGAGATCATCCTCGCCGAATTGGCGAACCAGGACCCCCTGGCCCCCAACGACACGACCGCCATCCTCGAGCAGCTCTCCAGCCTGCGAAACATCGAGAGCCAGACCGCGCTGGAAGACCAGCTCGGCGCGCTGGTGACGCAGAACTCGATCTCCGCCAGCAGCGCGATGATCGGCAAGTTCGTCTCTGGGCTGGATAACAACAACAACACCGTCTCGGGACTGGTCGAGTCCATGTCGGTCGAGGACGGCCAGCCGATCCTCAACCTCGCCGGCGGCGACCGCCTGGCCGCGGACCGGGTGACCCAGGTCGAGAACACCGCCGACCTGGAGACCCAGGTCGTCCAACAGCTCCTCGCCAACCTCCAGGTCCTCGACTCCAGCGCGCTGGTCGGCATGATGGTTGCTGGCGTGGATAACGGCGGCGAGCCGCGCGAAGGCGTGGTGACGGGTATCAACCTGGCCGACGGCGACATCGGCCTTGAGCTAGACACCGGTCATCTGCTCCCCTTGAACAATGTCCGGAGCTTCTCGCAGTCGCCGTAACGCCGTTTTTTGCCGTAATTCCCTGAGGAATCTGCTTGTCCACCGATCCGTCCATCCTGCTCCGCATGCTCGAGCCCGCGGTCCGTCCCGATGGCAACCGGGTCTCGGGTGCGCCCGGGCGATCCGGGCCGGGCGGGGTACCGTTCGAGCAGACATCGTTTGAGCAGCTACTCAAGGATGCGCAGGGCCCGGCGGGAACTGCGCGATTAGGCGACGAAATTGCAGCATCAAATCACCACGCTGGGCAGTCCGCAGCCAAGCCGCCTGCCGACCCGCTGGCGGGGCTTGACGATGTGGACCGGATCGAGAACGCGGCGCTGCGCCTGGCCCTGGCCGAGGCGCGACCGGCTCAGCAGCCAGGGCAAGACCAGTAGACACGTTTGATTTTTTACCCGCGGGCTGACCCGCGATCGGAGACGACATGGCACTAACTACATCGCTATACACCGGCCTGACCGGGATGAAGACCAACTCCCAGATGCTGGACGTGGTGGGTAACAACATCTCCAACGTCAATACCACCGGCTTCAAGCGTAGCCGGGCCACCTTCGAGACCCAGATCTCCCAGACTTTGAAGAACGGCTCGGCCCCGAGCGCCGAGCTGGGCGGCACCAACCCGGCGCAGGTCGGGCTCGGGGTGCGGTTGGCCTCGATCACCCGCGACTTCTCCGGCGGCGGGCTGCAGCCCACGGGCGTGGCGACCCATATGGCGGTCGAAGGCAACGGTTTTTTCGTTGTCAGCGAGGGCGGCTCGCAACGCTTTACCCGTGACGGCACCTTCTCGCTGGACCGCGACTTCAACCTGGTGACCAGCAGCGGCTCGAAGGTGCAGGGCTTCGGGGTTGATGACGACTATGAGGTGGTCGAGGGCCTGCTCCAGGACATTAACATCCCGATCGGGGTGCTGACCATCGCTGAGGCGACCGAGAACGTGAACATGGCCGGCAACCTCAACGCCGGGGGCGACGCGGCGACCCTGGGATCGATCCTGGAGTCGGCGGCGTTGTTCTCTGATGCCGCCGCGACCACCGCCGCGACCGCCGCGACCGCGCTGACCTCCATTTTTAATACCTCGGGCACCGCGCTCTTTACCACCGGCGATGTTGTGACGCTCACGGGGCTTAGCCGCGGCGGGGCAAACATCGCCGACAAGACCTTTGAGATCGGCACCAACCTCGCAGGGGCCGATTCATTCGGTGCCTCACTCGGCGATTTCGTGACCTTCCTCCAGGACGTCCTGGGCATCGACACCACCCAGACCGGCACCCCCGGCGTGTCGATCAACGCCACCGGCCAGCTTGTCGTCGAGGCAAACATCGGCACCGCCAACGCCATCGATATCGACGTCGGTGACATCGTCGTCAACCAGTCCACCACCCCGACCGTCCCCCTGTCCTGGACCCAGACCCAGGAGGCGACCGGCGAGTCGGTCCGCACGACCTTCATCGCCTACGACTCGCTGGGCAACCCGCTGGAGATCGACCTGACCGCCGTGCTGGAGGTCAAGGACAACACCGGCACGCAGTGGCGCTTCTACACCCACTCCGAAGACGACACCGACCTGAACAAGTTTCTCGGTACGGGCCTGCTGAACTTCGATACCGATGGCCAGTTCGTCTCCTCCACAAGTAATGCACTCACCATTGACCGGCTGGCGACCGGGGCCCTCAACCCCCAGTCGATCAACCTCAACTTCACCGATCAGTTCGGTGCGGTCACCGCGCTGACCGACGTCCGCAGCCAGATCTCCTCGATCAGCCAGGACGGCACGCCCATCGGCACGCTCGAAGACTTCAGCGTGAGCGAGGACGGGGTACTGGTCGGGGTGTTCTCTAACTCGCTCTTGCGGAACCTGGGCCGGGTCCCCCTGGCGATGTTCTCGAATAACGAGGGCCTGCTCGAGGTCGGCGGCAACCTCTATACCAACACGTCCAACTCCGGCACGCCACAGATCGTCAACCCCGGCAGCGGCGGCTCGGGCCGGATCGTGGGCCGAGCGGTCGAGCTGAGCAACGTCGACCTGGCCGAGGAGTTTATCAACCTGATCAGCGCTCAGACCGGTTTCAGCGCGAACTCGCGGGTGATCTCCACCAGCGACCAGTTGATCCAGGAGTTACTCGCGACGATTCGGTAAGACTTATGTGGCTAGTGGCTAGTGGTTAAGGGGCAATGGGCCGCTGACCATGGTCCAAAGCGCTCGCACTGGCCACTCATCACGAGCTACTGCCCATGATTACCATCACCCGACTCAACGGCAAGCAGATGGTGGTCAACGCCGAATTGATCAAGTTCGTCGAGGCCACGCCCGACACGATCATCAAGCTCACCACCGGCGACAGCATCATCGTCAAGGAGACGATGCAAGAGGTCGTCGAGCTGGCGACCGACTACGGCCGTAGTCTGCGCAAACTCATGCCCCCGAGCTGACGAGCTGCGCGGTTTCCCTGCGATCCCGGTTCAACAGGCGATGGATAGCGCCGCACGTTCTTTCAAACGTGAATAGCCCGCACGCCGATAAACGCTTGGTACGGACGCAACGCGACCCCACCGGACCGCAACCGCCATGGACCTCGGCATCCTCTTCGGATTCATCGGCACCTGGCTGCTGATCATCGCCACGCTGCTGCTGGGCGGGAAGCTGGGTATCTACCTGGACATCCCCTCGGTGGTGCTGGTGTTTGGTGCGTCGATCACGATGGTCTTCTTCGCCATCCCCGCGGGGTACGTCAAGAAGATCATTGCCATCTCCAAGAAGGCCTTCTTCCACAAGGCCCCCTCGATCGACAAGCTGATCGACGACATGGTCTCGTTCGCCGAGATCGCCCGCCGCGACGGCATCCTTTCGCTGGAGAACGCGGTCAAGGACATCGACGACGACTTTGTGGTTCAGGGCATCCAGATGGCGGTGGACGGGACCGACCCGGAACTGATCGAGCAGATCATGCTCACCGACCTGGACAACCTGGTCGAACGGCACGAGACCGGCAAGTTCATCTTCGATACGGTAGCCAAGTACGCCCCGGCGATGGGCATGATCGGGACACTGATCGGCCTGGTGGCGATGCTGTCGGACCTGTCCGACCCCGCCTCGATCGGCGCGGGCCTGGCCGTCGCGCTGCTCACGACACTCTACGGCTCGATCGTCTCCAACGCCGTGGCCGGCCCGATCGCCGACCGCCTGTCGCGGCGGTCCGCCGAGGAAGTGCTCTACAAGACCGTGATCGTCAAGGGGGTCATGTCGATCCAGTCCGGCGACAACCCCCGCGTGGTCGAGCAGAAGCTCCGCACCTTCCTGCCGCCCAGCCAGCGGCCTCAGGAAGAGGCCGCTTGATGGGGTAGGCGTCTGGGTCACCAAGGGCTTGAAGCATGGGCAAGAAATGTAAATGTCCACCACCGGGCGCACCGGAATGGATGGTCACCTACGGGGACATGGTGACCCTGCTGCTCTGCTTTTTCGTGCTCATCGTTTCGTTTTCGGAGATCAAGAAGGAAGACCAGTTCCAGGCGGTGGTCGAAGAGATCAAGCAGGCGTTCGGGATGAAGGGCGGGGGCGGCAAGCTGCCAACCGACGACGACCCGACGCTGTCGCTGATCGAACGGCTCGAGTCCATCCGCATGCGGCAGGAACGGATCCCCAACAAGTCCAACGTCAAAGACCCGGGCATGAGCGGGCGTGAGTCCCGCGTGACCGATGTCCGCCAGGGCGAGCGCTACGTGCTCGGCGGCCGGATCGAGTTCCAGCCCGACTCGGTCGAGCTGACCCCCGAGACCAAGGCCCAGCTCATCGACCTGGTCGAGAGCTACAAGCTGTCGGGCACGGAGAACATCCTCGAGGTCTCCGGCCACGCCGCGGAGCTTGAGCTGTCCAACGCGGACGGCACGCGCGGGGACCTGGACAGCCTCAGCTATGCGCGGGCCAAGGCGGTCAAAGACTTCCTGGTCAGCGACGAGATGCCCGCGGAGCTCCGGCTGGACCCGCGCCGGTTCCGACTGATCGGCAACGCCGACCGGGAGCCGATCAACCCCCGCGCCTACTCGGCCGAAGAAGCGCGGAAGAACCGCCGGGTCGAGATCGTGGTCAGCGAGAACGTGGTGCGCGACTTCCAGGCGACCGAGTCCCCGCCGGCCTTCTGATGCTGACCGGCGGTCATCGTGAGGCGGTTGAATCTCGATCGCGCAGATTGTGGGCCGGTTGTTTTACCGGTCGCGCAATTCTTGCCGGTTCTGTCGTGCTACGAACCGGGATCGGCCGATGAGTTATCGGTGTAGCGGTACGCCCGCGTCAACCACCACGAGACGGAACAGGTCATGGCGGACGAAACAAACAACGAAGAACAGCCCGAGGCCAAGTCCAAGTTGCCCAAGAAGATGATCATCATCGTGGGGGCGGTGATGCTCGTCGAGGCGTTGGCCATCGGCGGGCTCTGGATGCTGTTCGGCAGCCAACCCGAGACCCTCGAGGCGAGCGAGCAGCAGCAGGACGAGCTAGCCGAGCAGGAAGAGCTCGTCGAGGTCCTGCTCATCGCGGACAAGTTTCAGAACACCCGGCAGGGCACGCAGGCCTACCTGTACGACGCGACGGTCTATGTGCTGGTGAAGCGCAAGAACCAGGGGCGTGTCGAGACGCAGATCGAAGAGAGCATGCACCGGATCAAGCAGGACATCGTGCAGATCTTCGCCAAGGCGGAACCGGCGCACCTTAACGAGCCGGAGCGTCAGACGCTCAAGCGTCACATCCTTGCGGTATGTGAACAGCATTTCGGTTACGACTCGGCGCACGAGCCTTATGTCGAGGCCGTGATCATCAGCGATTGGAAACGATTCAGCACCGACCTCTAGGGCGGGACGGTTGGAGACACGGATGACCGAACAGAACGATATCGATGATGTGGTGGCCGCGGCGCTAGCCGATGCGCAGTCCCAGGTCGCGGACATGCAGGGCCAGGTCAGCGGCGCGGTCGGTGGCGACGGCGGAGCCGATGGGGCCGGCGGGATCGATCTGCTCGGGGACGTGGAGCTGGACGTTACGATCGAGCTGGGCCGGACCCAGATGCTGATCGAAGACGTGCTTCGGCTGGGCGACGGCAGCGTCGTTGAGCTGGACAAGCTGGCGGGCGATCCGGTCGATGTGCACGTCAACGGCCGGCTGGTCGCGCGGGGCGAGGTGCTGGTGCTTAACGATAATTTTTGTATCCGCATCAGCGAGATCGTGGAGGGCCACGAGCAATCGGTGCAGGAGATGGCCGAGCAGGTCATGGAGCAGGCGGCGCAGTAACGCCGCGGTTTATAACGGACGGGCCGGGCGATGCGGGGCAGGATGCCGACGCACGCCGGTGAAGGCCCTTGGATTGCGTAACGGATTGGCCATGGAGGGCCGGCGTGCGAGAGCGGGTTTTACAAAGCGGGTCGGTCTTCGCCGGTGCCTTGGTGCTGGTGGCGGTCGTGTGCAGCGGGTCGGCGCGGGCCCAGGACGCGTTGGCGGACCGGATCGCTCAACGGCGCGACGCGGCCGACCAGCGTGAGCAGGCCGACGCCTCGGTGCAGGACTCGTCGCAAGCCCCGGCCGAGCAACCCATCTCGGTCGGCCAGGTGCAGGTCGATCCGGCGACCGGCCGGGTGATCGCCGGGGACCCGGCCGCCCCCGTGGGTGAGGAACTGGTCATCCCCGAGCCCGAGCCGCGTGCCGAGGAGTTGTTGCCGCTGGGCCGGGTTCCGGAGGTTGCTGCGGGTGGCGATGGCGACACAGGAGCGGCCATGCCGTCGCTGGGCGGCGGCTGGGTGCTCAATACGATGGCGGCGTTGGGTGTCGTGATCGGGCTGATCCTCGTGCTGCGTTGGCTGGCCAAGCGCAGCGGCGCGGTCGGCGCGGGCGTTGGGACCAGTGTGGCCGTCGAGGTGCTCGCCCGAACCACGGTCGCGCCACGCAACCATATCGTGCTGCTGCGGGTCGGCCCGAGGATCCTGGTCGTTAACGACTCGGGCTCGGGCATGCGGACGCTGGCGCACGTGGAAGACCCGGACGAGGTGGCCGAGTTGCTGCAATCGGTTCAGGCCCAGCGGCAGGACAGCGCAACGCGGAGCTTCTCGGGCATCATGTCTAGGTTGTCGGGTAGCCAGAATGAATCCGATGAAGCCGCGCTGGGCCGGGACGACCGTGAGGCCTCGGTCGATCACGTTCGCGATACGCTCTCGAACCTGCGCGGCCGGCTCTCGGCGCTGGCGGGTGGCGGAAGGGGGCGTGAGGGATGACAGGTCGGCGTAGATCGATGACATGGGTGTGGCTGAGTAGGCTGCTGGTGGTCTTGTTGCTGCCCGGCACGGCCATCGCGCAGGCATCCAATACCTCCGCATCAGTGGATGCGCAGGATGGTGACGTGACAACCGATGCGCAGGTGGACGAATCCATCGGCTCGATTGAGGGCTCGGCCCCGCCAACGCTCAACCCGGTGCGGATGGTCAACGATCTGGGCCGGACGCTCGACGCCCTGGGCGTAAGCGGCGCGCAGGCGGGCGCCGCCGATGCGGCGCAGGCCGGGGCGGCCAACGCTGAAGGGACCCAGGGGCCGCCGCTCAGTAACCGTGAATCCACCGGCCTCAGCGCTTCGTTGTCCATCATCATCCTGCTGACCGTCATCACGCTGCTGCCGGCGGTGCTGGTGATGTGCACCAGCTTCATCCGCATCGTCGTGGTGTTGTCGCTGCTGCGGCAGGCGATCGGCACGCAGACGCTGCCGCCCTCACAGATCATCGTCGGGCTCTCGCTGTTCCTGACGCTGCTGGTCATGGCCCCGACACTGGACCGGATCAACACCGAGGTGCTCCAGCCGATGCAGGACCCGGCGGTGCAGATGACCGAGGAGGAGGCTTGGGACAAGGCCAAGGCCCCGCTGCGCGACTTCATGTTTGCCCAGATCGAGCACGCCGGCAACTGGGACTCGGTCTACATGCTCATGGAGTGGCGCGAGCCGGGCAGCACCAAGGATAAGTCTTCGCTGCGGCGCAAGGACGTGGACATGGTCACGCTGATCCCGGCGTTCATGATCAGCGAGCTGAAGGTCGCGTTCTTGATGGGCTTCCGCCTGTACCTGCCGTTCCTGGTGATCGACATGGTGATCGCCAGTGTGCTGATCTCGATGGGGATGATGATGCTGCCGCCGGTGCTGATCTCCCTGCCGTTCAAGCTGCTGTTGTTTGTGCTGGTGGATGGTTGGAACCTGGTGGTGGCCAACCTGCTGACGAGCTTTGCCGTGGATCGGGTCGGGGTGGGCTAGCGCATTGGCTGTGCCTGCGCGCGATCGGAACGAAGGGTGCCCGGCGGTGTTGGAGCTTGTAGATGCTGATTGACCAACTCATTGATGCGACGCGTTCGACGCTGCTGCTGATGCTGATGCTTAGTCTGCCGGTGCTGGGCGCGGCGCTGGTGATCGGCCTGGTGGTCAGCATCCTGCAGGCGGTGACGCAGGTGCAGGAGCAGACCCTGAGCTTTGTGCCCAAGATCGTGGGCATGGTGCTGGTCGCGGTGCTGACGATGCCGTGGATGGTGGCGAAGGTGCTGGAGTTCAGCAGCGAGATGTTTGGGCCCTGGCTCGCGGGCTGATCCGCATTCCCCTGATTGGAGACGTGTTGATTCTTGCCGGTCGATCTTTCCGCCATCCTGCCCTACGTCCCGGTCTGGCTGATGATCCTGTTTCGGCTGACGGGGATCTTCGTGCTCGCGCCCGTGCTGGGCAGCAGCTCGGTGCCGCGTATGCCCAAGGTCTTCCTGGCGGTCGGGCTGTCGTTCGCGGTCTGGCCGATGCTCTGGAACGACCCGCAGGCGTCGGCGAACCTGGCGCCGGCCGTCGCGTCGCTCTCGCTGTGGACGCTCGGGCTGCTGATCGCGCTCGAACTCTTGATCGGGTACCTGATCGGCTTCGCGGCGTCGCTGCCGATGGTGGGCATGCAGCTGGGCGGGAACATGGTCGATCAGCAGATGGGCCTCGCCGCAGCGCAGATCTTCAACCCCGACTTCGACGGCGACGCGGGCATCACCGGGCAGCTGATGTTCCTCTTTGCCCTCTCGCTGTTCATCGCGGCCGGCGGGCTCAACGTGATGCTCCACACGCTGGGCCAGAGCTTCCGCGAGATCCCGCTCGGCGGGTTTACCCAGTTCGAGCAGATCGTGGAGATGGTGGTCGGGCTGATGACGATCACCTTCGAGATGGCGCTGCGTATCTCGGCGCCGCTGCTCTGCCTCATGTTCCTGGTGAGCGTGGGCATGGGGTTTTTGATGCGGACCGTCCCACAGATCAACATCCTCAGCGTCGGCTTTTCGGTCCGCATTTTGTCGTGTGTGGTCGTGATGATGGTGCTGGTTGGCGTGATGGCCGGGGCCTTCGACGAGATGGCGGGAGAGATGATGGGCCGGCTGATGCGGTTCTTTAACGCGAGCCCGCCGCCCACCGCAGTCGGCGGGTAGCCGGGATCGGACGGGAAGGATAGACCACCCGCGCAGGACGCGCGGCAGAGAGGCCAAGGATGGCTGAAACCAGTGGACAGGAAAAAACCGAAGCCGCGACCCCACGCCGCCGCCGAGAGGCTCGGCAGGAGGGCAACCTCGCCAAGAGCACCGACCTCACCGCCGCGCTCATGCTGCTCGCGGGGATCGTGCTGCTCTACCTCCTGGGCACTCGGCTGATGGTTGCCATGACCGGCACGCTCCAGGCCATGCTCCTGTCCAGCCACGCGCCCAACCCCACCCGCGCCGACGACTTGGGTGCGATCTTTGGCTACACCGGGCATGTCCTGGCCGCGTCGCTCCTGCCCCTGCTGCTCGTGCTCGCCACGGTCGGGGTCTTTGCCTCGGTCGGTCAGGTCGGGCTGCTGCTCACCGGCAAGCCCATCGTCCCACGCTTCAGCAAGGTCAACCCGATCAGCGGGGTCAAGCGGCTGTTCGACGCCCGCGCCGCGATGAGGCTGGTGATGAGCATGGGCAAGCTCGTGGTGATCGCCGGGGTCGCGACCGTCTTCATCATCCTCGACATGGACCGGATCGCCATGCTCCCGGCCATGGCGGTCAAGCCCGCCTTCGCCCTCACCGCCAGCATGGTCTTCTGGCTGGGGATCAAGCTCTCGGCCGTGCTCCTGATCCTCGCGCTACTGGACTTTGCCTTCCAGAAGATGCAGCACGAAAAAGACCTGCGCATGACCAAGCAGGAGGTCCGTGAAGAGATGAAGCAGATGGACGGCGACCCGATGATGAAGCAGCGCCGCGCCCGCGTCGCCCGGCAACTCGCGATGCAGCGTATGGCCCAGGCCGTGCCCAAGGCCGACGTCATCATCACCAACCCGACGCACATCTCCATCGCCTTGCAATACGACGCCGACACGATGCGGGCCCCGCGTGTGATCGCCAAGGGCGCCGATCTGATGGCGATGCGGATCCGGCAGATCGCCGCGGCCCACGGCATCCCCCTGGTCGAGCGCAAGCCGCTGGCCCGGGCGCTGTACAGCTCGGCGGAGATCGGCGACGAGGTCCCGGAAGAACACTACGCCGCGGTGGCGGAGATCCTGGCCTATGTGTACCGGCTGTCGGGGCGGATGGCAGGGTGAGGTACTTGTCTATTTAAGTTAAGTAAAGGTTTTGAAGTTTTGATGATTCGATTTTTAACGCCAAGTTGCCAAGACGCCAAGACGCCAAGGTCAATCTCTTTGCATTTTTCTTGGCGTCTTGGCGACTTGGCGTCTTGGCGTTAAGAACCAATCGCCGCGCACGATATCCATGGCTGACAGCTCCAACATCCAGATCCCCGCTTGGGTGCACAAGGTCAACGAGAACCGTGCGCTGTTGGTGCCGATCGGGCTGATCTCGCTGCTGGCGGTGATCATCGTGCCGTTGCCGCCGCTGATCATCGACCTGTTGTTGACGGCGAATCTCGCGTTGGCGGCGCTGATCCTGCTGACCACGATCTTTGTGGACAGCCCGCTGGACTTCTCGGTGTTTCCGTCGTTGCTTTTGTTTACCACGATGTTCCGGCTGGTGCTGAACATCGCGACGACCCGGATGATCCTGACCGCGGACGCGACGACGCCGGAGCAGGCGATGGGGGTGGCGGGGAACCTGATCCAGTCGTTCGCTGAGTTTGTAGCCGGGGCCGAGCCGGTCGTGGGTGTCATCCTGTTTGTGATCCTGATCATCATCCAGTTCGTGGTGATCACCAAGGGAGCGACGCGGATCTCGGAGGTCGCGGCCAGGTTCATGCTCGACGGCATGCCGGGCAAGCAGATGGCGGTGGATGCCGACCTGAATGCCGGCCTGATCAACGAGGCCCAGGCCCGTGAGCGTCGCGAGACCATCCAGCACGAGGCCGACTTCCACGGGGCGATGGACGGTGCCAGTAAGTTTGTGCGGGGCGACGCGGTCGCGGGCATCATCATCACCGTGGTCAACATCCTCGGCGGGCTGACCATCGGGATCGTCTTGCGAGACTGGAGCTTTGCTGAGTCGGTGGAGGTGTTTACCAAGCTGACGATCGGTGACGGCCTGGTGTCGCAGGTCCCCGCGTTCCTGATCGCCTTGGCGGCGGGTCTGATCGTGACCCGCTCGTCCAGCCGAAGCGACCTGAACACCGAGCTGACCAAACAACTCACGGGTAAGACTGCGGCGATGGGGATCACCTCGGCGTTCCTGGCGGCGCTGGCGTTCACCCCATTGCCCACCGTGCCAATGCTGACGCTGTCGCTGGTGGCGGGGGGGTTGGCCTACAGCAGCTCTCGCCGGGCTAAGCAGCAGGCCGTGGTTCAGCAGCAACAGGCCGAGCAACAGGAGCAGAAGCCCGAGGCCGAGCCGATCGAGCAGGCGATGCAGGTCGACGCCCTGGAGTTGGAGGTCGGGTACGCCTTGGTCAAGCTGGTCGATGCGGGGCAGGGCGGTGACCTGCTCGAACGGATCAGCAAGATCCGTCGTCAGCTCGCGGTGGAGCAGGGCTTGGTCATGCCGCCGGTCCGGATCCGCGACAACATGCAGGTCCAACCCAATGATTATCACGTCAAGATCCGGGGCAACACTATCGCTTCCGGGCAGATCTACCCCGACAAGTTCTTTGCCGTCGATACCGGCATGGCCTCGCCCGGTGAGGACGGCCAGCTCAACGGCATCCGCTCGCAGGACCCGGCCTTCGGCCTGCCGGCCTGGTGGATCGATACGAACCAGAAGCAGCGCTGCGAAGCGCTTAACTACGTCGTGGTCGAGCCGGCCGGCGTGCTCGCGACCCACCTCGAGGAACTGGTCAAGTCCCACGGCGACGAGCTGCTCTCCCGTGAAGAAACCAACAACCTCATCACCCAGCTCCGAGACAAGGCGCCCAAGCTCTGCGACGAGGTCCTGGGCAAGGTCGGCGGCGAGGGCGCGGTCATCAAACCCGGTGAGCTTCAGAAGGTCCTTCAGAACCTGCTGCGCGAACGGGTCCCGGTCCGCGACCTCGAAACGATCCTCGAAACGCTGGGCGACTGGGCCCCTCGGACCAAGGACCTTGATGTCCTCACCGAGTACGTCCGCAATGCGCTGCGGCGGACGATCTGTGGGCTCTACATCAGCGCCGAGCCCGCCGACCCGCTCAGCGCCGGTGAGGGCGGGCCGATGAAGCACAAGCTGTACTGCGTCTCGCTCGACCCGGCCCTGGAAGACCAGATCATCGGCTTTATCGATCGTTCCGCCGAGGGCACGAGCATGTCGATGCCGCCGGCCGTGGCCAACCGCATCACCGCCTCGATCCTGCAGGAGGTCAACAAGCTGATCCACGCCGGCCAGCACCCGGTCGTGCTCGCTTCGCCGCAGGTCCGGGCCCAGGTCCGCCGGCTGGTCGAGCCGCACCTGCCCAGCGTTGCGGTGCTCGGCTACAACGAGGTCAGCAAGGGGGTCGAAGTCGAGTCGGTCGGGCTGGTCCAGCTCGAAGCCGCCCAGCCTGCACGTGACCCAGCCAACATCAACCCTTCAAACAGCCCGACCGCCTCACCGGCCGGGGCCTTTAACTGAATCAGGGATACACCACACTCATGAAAACCTTCACCGCACGATCCATGGAACACGCCCTCGCCCTGGTCAAGCAGGCCTACGGCAGCAACGGCGTCATCCTCCACACCCGCAGCTACAAGCAGGGCGGGCTGATGGGCTTTGGCGGCAAGAACGTGGTGGAAGTGACCGCCGCCGACGGCAGGGAACTGGGCCGCAAGTACCGCAAAGACGCCCAGCGATCCCCCCGGGCCCAGGCCCTGGCCGGTCGTCCCCCGAGGCTGTCGTCTGTGATGCCCCAGACCCGCCAACCCGCGCCGATCGCTCAAGGGTACGCCCAGTCCGCCCCGGCCCCCTCGCCGACCGCCGGCGACCTGATCCGCAAGACCTACGCCGCCGCTCGCGCCGACCTGGATACCTCCAGCCAGCCGGTCGCCACCGTTCCGACCCCGACGGCCACGGTCGAGGCTCCCCCGCGTGTTGAGAGGCTCACCCCGCCGCCGGAGAACCTCAAGGTGGCCGAGGACCTCGCCGCGGTGAAGCAGATGGTCGCGAAGCTGATGCGGCAGCAGAAGGCGGCTTCCGCCCTGGCCAGACCGGACGGATCATCGCCGGACCCCTGCACCCCGGACCTACCCGATCCGCTGGTTGATCAGTACCTCAAGCTCTTGGAACAGGAGGTTGCTGAAGAGCTCGCCGAAGAAGTCGTGAAAAAAGTCCACGGCTCGATTGCCCCAGAGGAGATTGATGATAAGCAGAAGCTGGAACGCGCGATGCTCGCCGAGATCGCCCGCCGGTTGCCGACCGACCCGGACGCGGGCAAGCTGCAACCCAAGACCGATGACCGGCCTCGTACGATCGCGTTGATCGGGCCGACCGGTGTGGGCAAGACCACGACCCTGGCCAAGCTCGCCGCGACCTTCAAGCTCAAGCAGGGCAAGAAGGTCGGCCTGATCACGATGGACACCTACCGCATCGCCGCGGTCGATCAGCTTCGGACCTACGCGGGGATCATCGGCCTGCCCCTCCAAGTCGTGAACAATGCCGAAGACCTGGCCGAAGCCCTGCACAGCTATCGGGACCTGGACGCGGTCCTGATCGATACGGCGGGCCGATCACAGCGTGCGCATGATAAGCTGTGCGAATTAAAGGAAATTCTTAAGACCGCCGACCCGCACGAGACACACTTGGTACTATCATCGACGGTCAGTCAGCGTGTGCTGCTGGAAACCATCGAGCTTTTTGCCGCGGTCGATCACGACCGCATGATTTTCACGAAACTCGATGAGGCGGTCACGGGCGGGGTCCTGCTGAATGTGGCCCGGCGGGTCGGTAAACGGGTCAGCTACGTTACAACCGGACAAGAAGTCCCCCACCAGATCGAGCCCGGCTCATCGGACCGGCTGGCCGAGCTGGTCATGGGGCGGAGGCGCACGGAAGCATGATCGCGGATCAGGCAGAGGTACTCAGAGGGCTGGTTCACGACCACATGGTCGCCCAGAAGCCCACCGGCAGGAAGATCGCCCGAACCCTGGCGATCACCAGCGGTAAGGGCGGGGTCGGCAAATCCACGGTCGCGGTCAATCTCGCGGTGGAACTGGCCAGGCTGGGACGCAAAGTCGTCCTGCTCGATGCGGATCTAGGCACCGCCAACGCCGATGTGCTTTGTAATGTCATGCCCCCGGCGACGCTGGCCCACGTCGTGGCCGGCCGCCGCGAGATCGAGGACATCATCGTCCAGGCCCCCGGCGGCTTTGACCTGGTGGGCGGGGCCTCGGGCCTGGCGCAGATGGCCGCCTTGAACACCTACGAACGCGACCGCTTAATCGAGCAGTTCCGCCGGCTTGAGCAGCGGTACGACGTGGTCATGATCGACACCGGGGCCGGCGTCGGGCCGAACGTACTGGGCCTGGTCGTGTCCGCCCAACGTGTCCTGGTCGTGACCACCCCCGACCCCACCGCTGTGACCGACGCCTACGCCGTGATCAAGACCGCCCACCGCGAACGCCCCGACATCAACATCCGGCTGCTGGTCAACCAGGTCGCCGACCACGACGAGGCAACCAACGTCTACAACCGGATCGCCGGGGTCTGCCGCAAGTTCCTCAACCTCAACATCTCTTTCGCCGGCTATATCCCCTTCGACGTGGCAGTCCGCAGTTCCATCCGTGACCGCCGACCTTTTGTGCTGGGCGACCGCGTCAACCCCGCAGCCACCTGTATGAATGCGCTCGCTCATCGCCTGGATCAACACGCCGCAGAACCCAGCGAAGAAGGTGGCGGCCTGCTCAAGCGCATGACCCATTGGCTGACACGCTAAGGCGATCGCTCTTCGGCTCCCAACCGTTCATCCATCAACCGGCCATGCAAAGCTCTTGGCTTGTTTTGCGGTCATCGTGAAGAATGGACGTTTGTTACATGGGTGTCATCCAGGTGAGCGTTGTTTTTGCCGCGCAAGTTTTGCAGAATTTTTCCTCTTTGATCAAGTAGGCCCTTGGCCGGATCAAAAGATTCGTTACACTACACCGCAACGGTATAACACCGATCGTTCAACAAGGATGTTGAGCTAATAAGTGCATCTCGATTTCGTGTAGCCGGCAAAGGAGTGCGGCCATCCCCGCCAGGGTCATTGCAACTTGTTTTTCAATCACATGCTTCATCGTGTCTGCGATGCTTGGCCTGTATTTTGGAAACGACCCGCTCAACACCCTGCTCAACAGCCTGCTCGTGATGTTCGCCGCACTGGTGGTCGGGTTGTTCTTTGGATCGATCGCGCAGAAGTGTATTGACGAGCAGATCAGCCAGCACAAGCGTAACAATCCCATCCCCGACGACGACCTGGTGGACAGCGAGCCCCAGGACCCCGACCCTCAAACGGTTTAATCAATCCCAGTGCCGGGTTGTCCGGTGCTGGTGATCCGTTTCGATATTCAATCCCGCCTCGCCACGGACGACGATGAGGCTTGGCCCGGTCAAGGAGCAGACCACATGGCAAGAACGCGGACAAGGACAAGGCATCATAAACCTACCCCCGAGCAGGCCGAAGCGATCAAGAAGGTCTGGGTCAAGTACAAGAAAAAAGCGACCGAGCCGTTGCGCAATGAGCTGATGGAGTTCTACCTCCCGCTGGTCAAGTACAACGCCGAGCGCGTCCACACCAAGCTGCCCGACGAGGTGGATGTCGAAGACCTGATGTCGGCCGGGATCTTCGGTCTGATGGACGCGATCGATGCGTTCGACATGGAGCGGGGGGTCAAGTTTGAGACCTACTGTGCACCGCGGATCCGTGGCGCGATCCTCGACGAGCTCCGGTCGATGGACTGGGTGCCACGGCTGGTCCGCTCGCGTTCTTCCCAGGTCAACCAGGCCAGCTCCGCCTTCGAGATGGAGCACGGCCGCAAGCCCACTGACGAAGAGCTCTGTACCGCGATCGGCGTCGACGAAGAAGAGTTTGCCAAGATCCGCAAGGACGCCGGCGCGACCGGCGTGGTCTCGCTCAGCCGCAAGTGGTTCGAGACCGACTCGAACAAGGATGTCCGCGAGATCGATGTGCTTAAGGACACCCGCCAGGTCAACCCGCTCACCAGCGTGCAGAAGCGTGACCTCAAAGAGTTGATCACCAAGGGCCTCACCCGTGCCGAACGCCTGATCATCATCCTCTACTACTACGAAGAGATGACGATGAAGGAGATCGGCGTCACGCTCGACCTGTCCGAGTCCCGCGTTAGTCAGATGCACAGCTCGATCCTAGCCCGGCTTAAGGCCCAACTCGCCCACCGGTCTAAAGAGTTGGAAGAGGAAACCGCATGAAGCGGGCCACAACAGAACTGACGGAAGCGGCCGCTTGCTCCAGCGGCCGCTTTCTTTTTCGCGTGTTTCTCCAGAAGCTCATGAGCCCGGCCAGAGACTTCGGCAGCCATGAAGCTTGAGAACCAAACAAGCTATCATGCCGCCCCATGCCCGAGCTCAAGCTACAGATCGAGTCGATGCTCCGCGACGCTGCCGTGACCGCCTTCGGCCCCGATGTCGCCGATACCGATCCATTGGTCAACCCCACCAATAACCCGAAGTTCGGCGATTACCAGGCGAACCTCGCGATGCCGCTTGCCAAGCAACTGGGCAAACCGCCGCGCGATGTGGCCGGGGTGATCGTCCAGGAGCTTAAGGACGAACAGGCCTTGCTGGCCCAGCCGCCGAGTATCGCCGGGCCGGGTTTCATCAACTTCTTTATCCACGCAGATGCCCTGGCCAAGGCCGCGGCCGCGATGCTCGTCGATGATCGGCTGGGGGTTGTCAAGGCAGAGCATCCAAAGAAGATCGTGGTGGATTACTCCAGCCCGAACGTCGCCAAGGAGATGCACGTCGGGCACCTGCGTTCGACGGTGATCGGCGATGCCGTGGCCCGCGTGCTGGTTTTTCAGGGCCACGACGTCATCCGCCAGAACCACCTGGGCGACTGGGGCACGCAATTCGGCATGCTGATCGAGCACCTCACCGAGACCGGGCAGGCGGAGCAGGACAACGTCGGCGACCTGACCAGGCTCTACAAGCAATCAAAGGCGCGTTTTGATGCCGAGCCTGAGTTTGCACAGCGCGCGAAGAATCGCGTTGTGGCGCTGCAGGCTGGCGATGTGGCGACGCTCGCGGCGTGGCATAGGCTGGTCGATCAGAGCCAAGACTATTTCGCGACGATCTATGATCGCATGGGCGTCCTGCTTGAGCCTGGCGACATCCGCGGCGAGAGCTTCTACAACGACATGCTCCCCGGTGTCATCGATCAGCTCAAGACCGACAACGCCCTGGAGGCCAGCCAGGGCGCGGGCGTCGTGTTTGTCGACGGCTTTGCCGACAAGGACGGCAACCCGCTGCCGATGATCGTGCAGAAGTCGGATGGCGGGTACCTCTATGCGACGACTGACCTGGCTGCGGTTGGGTATCGCGTTGACGAGCTGAAGGCCGACCGCGTGGTTTATGTGGTGGGCGCGCCGCAGCGGCAGCACTTCGACATGCTCTTTGCAACCGTACGCAAGCTCGGCTGGGCGCCCGACAGCGTCCGACTCGACTTCGTGCCCTTCGGCCAAGTACTCGGTGAAGACGGCAAGATCTTTCGCACACGCAGCGGCGAGACGGTTCGGCTTGTCGACCTGATCGACGAAGCGGAGTCACGTGCTTCCGCGGTCTGCAAAGAAAAGAACCCCGAACTAACCGACGAAGAAGCGGCGACGATCGGTAAGGTGGTCGGACTTGGTGCGCTGAAGTACGCCGACCTATCCAGCGATCGCATCAAAGACTACCGGTTTTCCTGGGAGCGGATGCTCGCGCTTGAGGGCAATACCGCGCCATACCTGATCAACGCTTACGTCCGTGTCCACGGCATCTTCCGCAAGGGCGGTATCGATTTTGATGCGTTCACGTCTGTTCGTGTGCAGGTTGAAGACCGCCACGAAAAGGCGCTGGTGCTGAAGCTGATGCAACTCGGCCCGACGGTCGCCTCGGTCGCGGATTCACTCGAGCCGCATCGGCTATGCAGCTTCCTATACGAGCTGGCGTCGGCGTTTCACAAGTTTTTCGAGTCCTGCCCGGTGCTTCGGTCCGACGTGCCTGAAGACGTACGGCAGGGGCGGTTGGCGCTGTGCAAGCTGGTCGCGTTGACGTTGAAGCGGGGGCTTGATTTGCTGGGGATCGGCGTCGTTGAGCGGATGTAGTTGTTTTAAGCATTCGATCTGAACGCCAAGACGCCAAGACGCCAATAACCCAGGGCGTATGGACCGCAGAGATCGCAAAGGGAGGGAGAGACTCTGTAGAAATGATCTCTGCAGCCCTCTGCGATCTCTGCGGTGTAACACGTGTGCGCTTGCTTTTATGATGCCCACTGATGAAACTCGACACCGCACTGAAGGAATGGGCCGTCGTCTGTGACCTGCTGGCTGAGGGCAGGTGCTGCCTGCTGTTACGCAAGGGCGGGGTTCACGAGCACGCGGGGCCGGGACGGTTTGAACTGATCCACGACCGGTTCCTGATGTTCCCGGCCTGGGAGCACGAGCGGCTGGACTGGATCAAGCCCGATTGGCTCCCCCCGGAAGTGGGCAACAGCGCGCATGAAGGTGGAGAGGGCGAGCCCGAGTGGGTCACGTTCCGCGCTTGGGCGGAGGTGGCCAGGATCTGGCAGGTGCCCTCGCGCAGCGTTTTCGATCAGCTCGAAGACCTGCACCCGTGGGCGGCGCCGCAGCTCGACATGCGTTTTAACTACAAGCCGGATCGGCCGCTGTACCTCATGGCTTTGCGCGTCTATCGCCTGGATGAGCCGGTGTCGGTCCCGAATCGGGAGGCGTTCGGTGGCTGTGTGAGCTGGGTGCCGCTGTCGGCGGAGGATGCCGTGGATACCTCACGATCCAAGCCCACGATGCCACCGGAGCGGTTCACATCGATCTTGGAACGAGTGGCCCGTGTTTTGAGCGGCTGATCGGGCCGTTCAGATCAGAAAAAACCGTGCGGCTGCGCCACGCACAGCCGCACGGGGGATTGTTGCCCGCGGGTCGCGGGCGGTCGCCGGACCGGAGCGGTGAAGCTCCGGCCGGCTGGGGGAGGGTCGATCAGAACGGGCTCGCCGTCTTAAACCGGCTGTAGGTCGGACTCGGACCGGCGGTTTTCCATCCAGGTGCGGATGTGGACCGCGGCGCTGCTGATGCCGACGTAGAGGTACCCCGTTGCAAAGATCAGCAGGAACGGGATGCAGACCGCCGCCCGCCACCCGTGCTGGACCGCGAAGAAGGTGCACTGGAGCATGTAGAGCCCGAAGGCGAGCTCGATGACTACGGTCCACTTCTTCAGCGAGGGGATGGGGATGACTTTCATCATCTTGGCCTTGGGGGCCGTGGCTTCCTGCTGGTTGCGTGGGGTCTTGTTGACCAGGTTGTATTTGGGTGTGCGGACAAAATCGGACTGATGACCGATCAACGCCTCGACACAGGCGATCGCGTTGTTCAGTGCGATGCCGATGCCCACACTCATCAGCAGCGGGATCTGGGCCAGCGACGCCCACCAGCCGCGTTTGAGGATGCGCTGGCTGGTCATATAGAAGACCGAGGCGGACATCGCGCCCATCGCAAACAGCGAGAGACCAAACAGCACGCTTAACCATGTCGCACTGGTTGATGATGCATCGACGATCTGCACCGGCAGCGCGTCCTGGGGCGGCGGGTTGATCATGGGCTTGGTGGCCAGGATCTCCCCCGCGGTACCGGGTAGCGGCTTGGCCGCGGCCTCGTCCGCCGAGGCGCCCAGGCCCTTGAGGTTCAGCGCGATGGCTGGGTAGAACAGCAGCACAAACAGGTTGATGTACAGGTACACCAGCGGGCTGGTGAGATGGAAGAAGGCCTCGGTCTTGATCTTCCGCGGCGCCTTGGACCGCAGCAGCCGGGGCAACAGCTTCTTGGCGACCTGGATCGAGCCCTTGGTCCAGCGGTGCTGCTGGCTCTTGAACGCGTTCATCTCGGGAGGCAACTCGGCCGGGCAGGTGACCTTCGGCAGGAACAAGAAGTTCCACCCCGCCAGCTGGGCGCGGTAGCTCAGGTCCATGTCCTCGGTCAGCGTGTCGTGGCTCCATCCACCGGCCTCTTGAATCGCCTTGGTCCGCCAGACCCCGCCGGTGCCGGAGAAGTTGAACCACCGTCCCGAGCGGTGACGCGCGGTGTGCTCGATCACGAAGTGGCCGTCCAGGAAGATCGCCTGGCTGCGAGTCAGCAGCGAGTCGTCCCGGTTGAGGTGGTCCCACCGTGTCTGGACCATCCCGATCTTCGGGTCGGTGAAGAAGTGGATGGTGCGTTTGAGGAAGCTGGTGTGCGGGACGAAGTCGGCATCGAAGATCGCGACGAATTCGCCCGTCGCGGTCTTCAGGCCGTTCGCCAAGGCCCCGGCCTTGAAGCCAGTCCGATCGGTGCGGTGGGTGTATTCGATGTCTAAGCCTTTGGCCCGCCAGTAGGCGCAACGCTGTTCAGCGACCTGCTCGCTGCCGTCGGTCGAGTCGTCGAGCACCTGGATCTGCAGGCGGTCCTCGGGGTATTCGATGCAGGCCGTCGCGTCGATCACCCGTTCGGCGACCATGCCTTCATTAAAGAGTGGCAGTTGGACCGTGACGCGCGGCAGCTTCTCGAACTTACGTTTGGGCCTTGGGATCTCTCGGCGGTGCTTGCGCCAGTGGAACACGAGAAAATAGCGGTGCAGCCCGTAGACCCCGATGAGCAGGACGAGCAGCACGTAAGCCACCGTGATCGGCCAACGCCAGAATTCGAGTTCTGTCCAGGTTGCAGCGAGCATTTGCATTGAAAGAAAACACCCCTGGCTTCAGCCTGATTACAGAGCGGAAGCTTGATATTGGATACGACCTTCAGGTGGCGGAGCCCTCCCCCGACACCCAGCGGAACTTGTTCAGGTCATATTATCACACAATTTGGGCAGCTGTGCCAGTCTTGGGCTAGGGCAATTCTCATTTCAACGCATTAGCGGTTCAGATGACCCATTTTTGGATCGATCCAAAGTTTGGTGCCGCGCATCTAGTCAGCGTCGGCGATGAATACTCCTCACCGAGGGGTTTGCTCAACCAGAACCACGGCAGGTCGGGCTGGTGTCCGATAATGGCTGGGGCATTGACCAAATCAATTTGCCCCAGACCGATGCCCGATATCTCATGGTCCAGCGACCCCAACGGGCCCAGTCACAGGGGTGACGACGATGATGAAGCTAACTTATCTACTTTCTCTGTCTTTGCTTACCGTAACCAGCGGGATCGGGTGCAAGCAGTATTACAACGGCTCACTGGGCATCGCCGGCGAGGATTTCGCCGCCGTCCGGGCCTACCACGATCATATGGCCGACCGCGAGCAGGCGCTGGTCGATCGCGAGACGGCCGAGTCTCAGGCCCGGCAGGCAAACCGTATCAACAGCGGCGGTGAGACCGTGCCCATCGAGCCTGGCACCCCGCCCGGGCCGGTGCCGGGCGACCTGCAAGAGGCACTGGATGCTCAGCTCAAGACACCCGGTCAGACCACGCCACGCCCCGGCGAGTTCGTATCCACCAGCGAGATCACACCCGGGGGCAACACCCCCAGCCCGTCCAGCCGCACCGCGATGAGCCCGATCGATGTCTTCGGCATGCTGCCCGGCGGCGACACCCCGGTCAGCCCGCTGGATACCACCGGCCAGGTCGAACGGGTCAGCAACACCGAAGAGGGCGCCGACTTTGATGTGACCACCGACCCGACCGGCCGATGGCTGTTGTTCAGTTCGACCCGCCACCGGCAGACCGCGGATATCTACCGCCAACAGATCGGCGGGACCGCGGTGACCCAGCTCACCGACGACCCGGCCAACGACATGATGCCGGTGGTCAGCCCCGACGGGAAGCGCATCGCGTTCACCAGCGACCGTTCGGGCAACTGGGACATCTACCTGATGGATGCCGAGGGCGGCGTGGCCGTGCAGGTCACCTCCGACGCGGCCCACGACATCCACCCCAGCTTCTCGCCCGACGGCAAGCAGCTGGTCTATTGCTCCTTCGGCCAGCGTTCGGGCCAGTGGCAGATGGTGGTGGTCGAGGTCGACAACCCGGCGACCAAACGATACATCGGCCACGGCCTGTTCCCGCAGTGGTCGCCTTCGGGCGGCACGATCCTGTTCCAGCGGGCGCGCGAGCGCGGCACGCGATGGTTCAGTGTCTGGACGGTTGAACTGGACGAGCAGGGCGAGGCGGGCAGCCCAACGGAGATCGCCTGGTCGCCGAGCCACGCGTGCATCACGCCGGCCTGGTCGCCCGACGGTAAGCACGTGGTTTTTTGCACGGTTAGCGATCCTGAGGCCGATAGCCAAGCAAGGCCCAAGGCTTCGGATGTGTGGGTGGTTGAGGCCAGCGGCCGAGGCCGAACCCGCCTGACCCAGGGCCGGTTCAGCAACCTTCAGCCGGTCTGGTCGACCGGCGGATCGATTTACTTTGTTTCGAATCGTGGCAGACAGGGTGTCGAAAACATCTACGCCGTAAACCCCGACGACGCCGTCTACCTGGTGGGTGGCGAAGACGAGACCGACGAATCGACGGCCACCGTGCCGCCCAACAGCGACTGACGCCGAGCGTCAGTCCCCAAGCAAGTAACCGTGTCGGCGGAGGCCCGGCACCACAACCCCCGGCAGGATGCCATGACAAGTAAACAGGTTTGGTTGATCCTCGCGGTCCTGCTCGTCGCCTTGGCGATCCCGCCGGGCTGCGGCCCAAGGCCAACCGAGTACACCATGCTCGCGCCTTACGGTGCGCGGCAGGTGTGGGCGGTCGTGCCGCTGCGGAACGAGTCGGGGTCTGGCTTTGCCGACGGGTACCGCTTTGCCGACGAGCTGGCGGTGGTCTTCGAGAAGGTCGAAGGGATCGATGTCTTGTCGGTCAACCGTGTGATCCAGGCGATGCAGGGCCTGGAGATGCAAGCGGTCCGAAGCCGGGAAGACGCGATCAAGCTCCGCGAGGTGTTGGGTGTCGACGCCCTGGTCGTCGGCACGGTGACGTCCTACGAGCCGTACGACCCGATGCGGGTGGGTATGGCCCTGGACCTGTATGCGTCCGCGTCCAACGGCGAGCCACAGGGATTCGATATCCGTGGCATGTCCTGGACGCCGACCGCGGACGGCGCGGGCATGCAGCAGCAGACGCTCTACCGCCACGACCAGCCGGTCACCACGGTCTCGGCTGTGTTCGGCGCGTCGAGCCCGCTGGTCCGCGATCGGCTGGACGAATTCGCCTATGGCCGCGGCACCAGCGGCAACTGGGCGCACGACCGCCGGCTATACACCCTCAACATGAACCTGTTTATCGAATTCGTGAGCCATGAGATGGGCTCACACCTGGTCTGGGCCGAGTGGAAACGCTTTGCCCGTGCTTACCAGGCCGAGTTGCGAGAGCAGCAGGCCGCCAACCCACCCGCCCCGTAACGACCGGCATCGCGCCGGCCCTGGGGCCGGAGCGAAACGATGTCGGATGCCACCCCATCCAAGAAGCACGCCCAGGCCCAGGGCCAGTCCCCGCTCAACGGCGGGCCCGCGCAGGTCGAGCTGCTCGACGAGAACCGCATCGCCCTGGTCAAGAACGGCAAGCGGCACGTCTTTAGCTGTATGCCCGGCGAAGAGGCCGACCTGCTCAACCAGATCGCCCTGATGGTGTCCGACCCGGCCAGCGAGCTGACCTGGTTCGACGCCGCTGTGCTCTCTCACCAGTTGGGCGAGCGCATGAGCCAACGGATCCAAGACATGGCCCAGCTGCGACGCTCGGCCTGAAGACGTACCCCGGCCCCGGCCGGTCGGTGAGAGAACAACCACGCCCCAGGCAAGGGGCCAACCCGGCGCACGGATGCTCAGCCCCAAGGAAACCACGACGATGCCCGACCCCCAACCCGCCCTCATCGAACAGTTCGTCGGCTACCTCCGTGATGAGCGCCACTTCAGCCCCTACACCGCACGCTGCTACGGCGCCGACCTCCGCCAGTACGTCGAGTACCTCTCCTCCGAACACGCCGCCACCCCCGTCGCCAGCCAGATGATCGACGGCGAGCAAGACACCACCCCGATCACCGATCGCCTCAAGCAGGCCGACGCCATGGTCATCCGCGCCTTCCTTGGTCACCTCGACCAGTTCGGCTACTCGCCGGCTACCACCGCCCGCAAAATCGCCACGCTCCGCTCGTTCTACAAGTGGATGGCCAAGCGCAACATCATCCAGTCCAACCCCATGCTGCTCATCCGCACGCCCAAGCAGACCAAGCGACTGCCCAAGGCCATCACCGTCGAACAGGTCGAGACCTTGCTCTCGGCCCCCGACAACCGCGAGACCCTCGGCGCCCGCGACCGTGCGATCCTCGAAACGCTCTACTCCACCGGCGTCCGCGTCAGCGAGCTGGTCGACCTGAACCGCAACGACCTGGACCACGCCAGCCAGACCCTCCACGTCCGCGGCAAGGGCAAGAAGGAACGCATCGTCCCGCTGGGCAGCCACGCCATGGCCGCGATCCGCCACTACCTCACCCTGCTCGAGCCCGACCAGCGCTTCGCCGCCCTCCGTCAGCAGTCGATGATCGAGACCAGCGTCCCGTTGTTCGTGAACAAGAACGGCGGCCGGCTCAGCAGCCGATCGGTCCGCCGCAAGCTCGACAAGTACCTCAAGGAATCGGGCCTGGACCCGCAGATCAGCCCGCACACCCTCCGGCACAGCTTCGCCACCCACCTGCTGGACAATGGTGCCGACTTGCGCAGCGTCCAGGAACTGCTCGGTCACCAGAGCCTGTCCACCACGCAGGTCTACACCCACCTCTCGTCCATGCGGCTCCGCACCGCCTACGACGACGCCCATCCCCGGGCGGTGTGAGTCTCTGCGAAGCCCCGAATCGAAGCACAGCAAGGCAAAAGACCACAACAGCCCCCGTCGTGAGATGGGGGCTGTTTAGTGGGGTGGCTGTAGCACCGCGCAACCCGCGCTCCGCTTTTTACGCATCCCACTAAAGACGAAGGCGTTCATTGCTCCATGAGCCGCCGGGTAACACCCGGCGGACAAGGGGCGGGTAGCTCGTCCGCCACGTGTTACGTGGCGGCTTTCCATGACCTGACGAGCGCATGAATATTTTGGGATGCGTATTAAATACCGCTTTGCATCGTCACTCGCTCGACCCCGCAGCAGCGCTACGGCTGACCGGGTAGTGCTACTCATACTCCCACTTCATCACCCACGGGTCGTGGGTCTCGCGCTGCATCTGCTTGAGCCGTTGTTTCATCTGTTCAAGCAGCTCGGCGTGATCCGGGTCGTCGGCAAGGTTGTTGCCCTCGTAGGGGTCGTTCTGCAGGTCGTAGAGCTCGAACTCCGGGCGGTGCTGATAGCTCTGGACGGTCCACTTGCCGTAGGGCGCATCGTTGCCGCGCGCGAGCTGGGCCTGCCAGGTCTTGCTGGCCCAGAGGTCGGAGGCAAACGGGAAGGGCTGGTGGTGGGCGATGTTCCAGATCAGCTTGTATCGGCGGTCCTGCACGACCCGCATCGGGTAGTACATCTGGACCTCGTGGAAGGTGTGGGACCCAGCGATGAAGTCCCACCCCTGGGTCTGCTCTTGCGCGACGGTGCCCAGGAAGGATCGGCCGTGCAGCAGGCCGGGGCGCAGGTCGCGGTTGCGTTGGTTGTTGAGCCGGACCGGCTTGATCTTCTGCAGCAGGTCCTGCCTGACTCGGCCCTGCTCGTTGAGCAGGCCGGCGAAATCGAGGATCGTCGGGGTCAGATCGACCCAGGAGACCATGGCGTCGGATTCGATGCCGCGCTGGTCGCTGTAGGGGTTGCGGACGATCATCGGGGCGCGGAGCCCGCCGTCGTACACCGTGGTCTTGGCGCCGGGGAAGGCCATGCCGTGGTCGGCGAAGTAGAGGATCAGGGTTTCGTCGTACTTGCCAGCGTCCTTGAGGATCTGTACGAGGTGACCGACCCCGCGGTCGATGCGCGACTGGCTCTGGTAGTACTGGGCGAGCTCGGCCCGTGACTGGGGGCTGTCGGGCAGGAACCCGGGCACAGGGACCTGGGCGGGGTCGTAGAGCACCTCGTGCTCGCCGGGGTTGCTGGGGTTGCCGAAGCGGTCGGGGGCGTGGGGAAGGTCGTTGGCGAAGCCGCCCCCGCGGTGCGGGTCGGACGTGGCCAGGTAGAGCAAGAACGGCTGGTCGCTGTCGGCTTCGATCCACGCGCGGCTGTTCTCGGCCATCCGGTAGACGCTGTGGTCAGCGCCGCTTAGGGTCTGATCGAAATCGTAGACCTCCAGCGGCAAGACGTGCAGCTTGCCGATCTGCGCGGTGCGGTAGCCGGCGGCCGAGAGGTAGCGGGGCAGGGAGATGACGTTGTCGTAGCTCTGGAACTTGTGGAAGTGGTGGGTGTGGCCGTACTGCCCGTTGGCGTGGTTGTGCAGCCCGGTAAGGATGACCGACCGGCTGGCCGAGCAGGAGGCGGTGGTGGCGAAGGCGTTGCGGTAGAGCGTGCCGTCGGCGGCGAGGGCGTCGATATTCGGCGTCTTGGCGATCGGGTCGCCGTAGCAGCCGAGTGTTTGGCTCTGGTCGTCGGTAACGATGACCACGATATTGCGTGGCGCGGCTTGGGCCAGCGGGGCGAGCAGTAGCAGGGCGATCAGCAGGGTTCGGGCCATGGCGGGTCTCGGGTCAAGGGTAGGTGCGGTGAAGCGCGTGTGTAGCGCTGCGGGTTAACGAGTATTTTATGCGAAGGCCGATTCAGGGTCGTGCCATCTTTGCAGACGTTTCCCTGCCCTCTCCTATTAAGCCGGGTATCCTGCCTCGCCATGGCCACCGGCCCCGAGACCGATGTCTTCCCCACCGGCAAGCACCGCACGTCCTCGTACCTGAGGCGGTTCGGGATCAGCTCGGCCGTGGCGCACCTGGCGCTCTGTATCGGCACGGCGGTGCTGCTGACCCTGGCCTTCCCCCGGCCGGGCTGGTCGTTCATGGCTCACTTCGCGCTCGTGCCCGCCGGCGTGCTGGTGATGCGGACGACCAGCCTCCGTCGGCTGGCGTGGACCAGCTACCTGGTGTTTTTTCTCTGGTGGATGCTCCGCCTGCTCTGGCTGCGCGAGGTCAGCCCGATCGCGCCGGTCGGCACGGCCCTGGTGATGGGCGGGTACTTCTCACTGACCCTGGTTGCCCTCGCCGCGGTCCAGCGCCGCTTCCGCGGGACGATGACCGCGACCCTCCCGGTCTTCTGGTGCGCGCAGGAAGCCTTACGCAGCCGATTCCCCTGGGGCGGCTTCGGCTGGTTCAACCTCTCGGCCAGCCAGGCCAACTGGCGCGTCGGCCAGCCGGCGGGCTTGCTCGTGCAGAACGCCGACCTTTTTGGCGAACTGACCGTATCCTTCCTCATCGGGATGACCTCGGGGCTGCTCGTTGACCTGATCGCCCGGCCGATCTCCAAACGCGGGGCGCGCGGTCGTCTTCGGCCCCGGCGGACCATCGTCGTCGCGGCCCTGGTCTGGGGTGGGTTGATCCTCTCGGCGCTGCTCTACGGACGACACCGCATCCAGCAGGCCCAGGCCTTACTCGCCGACGGGCCGACGATCACGGTTATTCAAACCAATGTGCCCCAGGACAACAAGGTCAGCTCAACCCCCGAGCAGCGGGCCGAGCGCGAGGATGAGCTTTTTGTCCTAAGCGAGCAGGCCGTCCGCGACCACCCCGATACCGCGCTGATTGTTTGGCCCGAAACGATGGCGCCTTACCCGGTCAATCCGGAGTGGCTGACCGGCCAGCGGTTCTACGTCAACGACAACAGCGTCGCCCTGGACCAGCGCATCCAGCAGTTCACGTCGGACTGGGGCGTGAGCCTGCTGGTCGGCAGCCCGTCGCTGCTGGTTGACCCGGGGACGGGGACGATCAGCGAGAAGAACTCGGCGGTGTACTACCCGCCCGAAGGGCGCTACCCCAACACGTACAGCAAGCGCTACCTCGTGCCGTTCGGCGAGTTCGTGCCCGGGCCCGGTCCGCTGCGGTCGCTCTTCCTCCGGTTTACCCCGCGTGACCCAACGACCGGCGAGATCATCGATTACTCGATCCGGCCGGGCGAGGCGACGGTCATCTATCCCGTCCCGACCCTGGAGGACGAGGGTACTGACCTGCGGGTGGTCACGCCGATCTGCTACGAAGACGCGGTGGGCCCATACTGCCTCGATCTGGTCTATGCGCCCGGCGGCGAGAAGCGGGCCGACCTGATGGTGAACCTCACCAACGACGCGTGGTACGCCGGCACGGTCCAGGGCTACCAGCACCTCCAGATCGCCACGCTCCGCTGCATCGAGACGCGCACCCCGATGGCGCGCAGCGTCAACACCGGGGTCAGTGGCTTTATCGACTCGCTCGGCCGGGTGGAGGAACTGGTGCAGATCGACGGTCAGCACCAGGAGATCGCGGGCTCCGCCAGCCGAAGGATACGGATCGATCCACGCACCAGCCCCTACGCGCGGACACGCCAGGGCTTGGCGGTGGGGGTCTGCGCGATGTCGCTGCTATTGCTGCTGGGCACGCTGGTCCCACACCGCAGCGAGCGTCAATCTAAAAAGTTGAAGTAGACACGCCCAGCTTGGATCATGCCCCGGGTCGAGCCGCGGCATGATGCCCGGGCAGTCATTCGCCGATAAAATGAATACCTCAATGATTCTCCAAGATCAGGAGTCGCCCATGCCAATCCGATCCAGCTTCAGGCTTGCCGCTTGTTTGGTGTTGTCGGTCTGCTTGACCGTGGCTCATCAAGCCCAGGAGACGACGGTCGGCCGAGAGGCGGATGTCCCCGCCCCGCTGCGCGATCGCGCGGTGCAGGTCATCCTGGATGCCAGTCGGAGCGAAAACCCGCGTTTGCGGCTGGTCGCGCTCGAATCGGTCTCGGTTTCGCCCGAACGGGCCCGACCGATGGCACAGCTCGCGCTGGGGGATCAAAACCCCGCGGTGCGATACGGGGCGTTGGTGACCATCGGCCGATTGCAATTGAATGGTCTGGGTTTAGCCGCCGCGGAGATGGCCGACGACCCCAACCCCTCGGTCCGGGCCGCGGCGCTCTTTGCCGCCCACCGCTGCGGGCAGTCGGTGGATCTGACCCCGCTCGCCCAGATGCTCGGCAGCTCAGACCTTGAGATCCGGGGCAACGCGGCGATGCTGCTGGGCCTGCTCGGTGATCCGGGCGCCAAGCCGATGCTGCAGGAGATGGCCTCTATGCCGGTCGCGCGGGTTGACCCGGCCAAGCTGGAATGGGTCCGCTTGCAGTTTGCCGAGGCGATTATTCGGCTGGACCCGGACGACGACCGTGTCATGCAGGCCGTTCGTGCCTCGGTCTATTCGCAGTACGACGACATCCGTGTTCTGGGGCTGCAGATCGTCGGCGAGGTCGGCGACCGTACCATGGACCGCTGGCTGCTGGACCTGCTCAAGCCGGACAATCCGATCCAGGTGCGGATCGCGGCCGCGGCGGCATTGGCCCAGGGCGGCCTCGCCAACGGCCAGGATACCCTCGTGGCCGCCTCGGCCTACACCGAGGCACAAGTCAACCGCGACGTGCGGCGGTTCCTCTCGGCCAACCGAGGCGGGGACGGGCCGGCCTACGAGGATATGGTCCAGCTCTCCAGCGATGCTCAGGCCCGCCGGCAGGTCGCCGGGGAGGTCCGGGCCCAGGCCGCGTTCGGGCTGGGCAATCTGGGGGATTTGCCGGCCGTCCAGCGGCTCGAGCAGATGCTTGACGACCCCGAGCCCATCACCGCGGTGGCGGCGGCGGGGGCGTTATTGCGGGTTGATGCGGCGGGAGACTGACCCGCGCTCAATCTGCTTTTCACCGTCCTGTTGGCCTGGAACCGGCGGAATCGGAAAGTGACAGAAAGGTTGACAAACAGGAGAGTTGCGGCCATCATCGTAGATCGTGGCGCGCCGCCCAGGTGTTTGGGCCGCGGCAAGACCCCCGTTCGACCTATTTGCTGAGGAATCGACCTTGAGCCCCCTGACCAAAGCATTTGTTGTGTTGGCGACCATCCTCTCGGTGGTCATGGTGACGATGACTGCCGCGGTTGTGGCTCGGGTCGAGGATTACGGCTCGCAATACCGCGCCGTCGTCGATGCTCGTGATGCTGCCATCAAAGAGGCAACTGCAGAGCATGCTCAACGGGAAAAGCGCCTCGCGGATGTCGAGAAGAGTAACGAAAATTATGTAAATGATATTGCTAAACTCACTACGGATCTTGCGACGTCTCAAGCTAACGCGAACAACCGCGGCCAGGAAATCGCCGACCTCCTTGAGGTCAACGCCCGGCTGACCGAGGCTCAGGCCAGCTCAGCGGAATTGAACAAGACGCTCTCGGCCCGGATCAACACGCTGGCCCAGGAAGTCTCCTCGGCGACGACCAGCGTCAGCGACACCCAGTCTAAGTTTGAGCAGGCCACCAGCGAGCTGCTCGAAGTCAAGGCCGAACTCGCCCGCCTCGACATCGACTACCGACGACTGCTCGAAGAGAACCGCGCCCTGGAGGCGAGACGCGCCTCGCTTGAGAACGAGATCGAGGGATACCAGAGTGCGGGTATCGAATACGTGCCTGTCATCGAAGAGGTCGATGGGGCGGTGACTCGCGTTGAACAGATCAGCGACCAGCTCACCCTCGTTCAAGTGAACGTCGGCACCCGTGACAAAGTCGTCAACGACATGCAGTTCCGTGTGTTCCGTGGCGACGAGTTTGTCGGTAATATCAAGATCACCCGCGTCGATACCGACGCCGCAGTTGGTGAGCTGCTGCTCGGCGGCGGCGTGCGAGTGGGCGACCGGGTCCAGGCCGGCCGCCGCTGATCGTCTGCAAAGACCCCGCATAACGACTTTGAAACGTACGGCCCAGAGTGGCTAGATGGAGTTCGAATCATGGCTGAGACCCGACGTGTCAGCAACAGCGTGTACACCGTCCTGGTGTTTGTGGCCTTGGCCTTCCTGCTGGGCGGGGTGATCTACCTCATGATGCGGAGCAACGAGTTGTTCGGCACTTGGAACCCGCTGGACGCTAAACCCCTGAGCATGGTCTTACCCGAGTTCATGCTCGGCTGAGCTTCATTCAGATTGTTGATTGACCATTCAACGCGGCCTTTTCGGGCCGCGTTGTTATTTGGGCCGGGACGATTTCATTCGTATAAGTACCGGGTTTTCTGTGCCTAAAGCGCGTGCCCGGCCGATGTTGGGACCATGGGTGTGTGCCCAGGCACGGCGTTGGCGCGCTAACGCCGGTACAATCTGTGCCCGCGGCCGGGTCAAACGCCGCCGGCCTTGATCCATTGACCGACAGGGGCCCCCCCGCGGGGACACAGACGCTTGATCCTCGACAACGTCCTAAGCTGGTTCAGTGTCGATATGGGGATCGACCTGGGTACGTGCAACACCCTGGTCTGTGTGCGCGGCGAGGGGATCGTGCTCAATGAACCGTCTGTCGTCGCCGTCAAGAAGGCCATTATCAGTAGAAATTTCTACTCTTCTTCCTGTCGGAGAGATGAGTGAGATATCCAAATCTGCTATCCAAGTATGCGCAATGATGAGTCGAACTTCTTCTAGGAAGACATTTGTTCCGAGTTGTGTTCCACTTTCTCCTGCTACGTCGATTCGGAAGATATTGGTCGTATTGCAACTGGAATCGGGAATTGTAAGACCTAAGCCGCAATTGGAAGGATTGATTATAGGATCGCTTTGTCCGAAAAGCAGATTACTAGCTAATAGGCAAAGGAAGAGTAGTATTTTTTTGAAATCGGTGACTGGG
>JBCDHS010000024.1:0-49519 GCA_038749735.1 Planctomycetota bacterium | reverse complement strand
CGGGGGTTTGGGCCTAACAGTCTCTGTCTTGGATGGGTTATGTTAGGTGTAAGCGGAGAGGGCGGGATTCGAACCCGCGGTAGCGCTATTAGCACTACGACGATTTAGCAAACCGTTGCCTTCAGCCGCTCGGCCACCTCTCCAAAGGGTTGCGCAGGCTGGGATACGCGGTTGGTGATTGTAGCATTGGGCGTCAGGCGGGCAAGCTTGGGTCGGGTGGGGCCGGGGGCGGGTTCGGCAGGAGGTGGGCGTGGGGTGTTGATACACTGCGGGGGTGGGCGGTCCACGCTTTCGGGGTAGGGGTTCTGCACTCGCTGAAGGAACAAGGACATGATGATGAAATTACGCTGCGCAGCTTCGGTCTTGGGGCTGGTGATGGTCTTAGCCATGCTGGGTGGGTGCCGATCCATTCAGCAAGAAAACGTTTTGACCACGCCAAACCTGGCCCAGCCGGCGACGGGCAGTCGGCATTGGTTGGGGCCGTCGTATTGGGGCAATCGGTTGCAGGATTGGGAGTTTCAGGATGGTCGTTTTGTTTGCGTTACGCCTCAGGACTGGTTGGGGATGCGGACGCTGCACGACATGACGCGGCGGGTGGCGGACAGCGGCGGGTCTTTTTCGACGTCGGTGACGGTCTCGCTGGATGGGTTAGACGGGGGCGGGGCTTACCCGGACGATAGCGCGGCGGGCTTGCTGGTCGGGGTTGGGCGGGGCGAGATGGATGTGCGTTCGGCTTCGATCGTTCACCAATGGGGCGGATACGGTGCGGGGCTTTTCGTGGGGGTCGATGGGCTGGGCCAGTGCTTTATTGTGGACAACGAGTTGCCTTGGACGGTAGGTGGTGGGTTTGATGCGGGCCAGGCGTTGCCTCGCCGGGGCTGGACCGCTTCGGCGGCGAGTCAGGAGCGCGACGGCCGGGCCGGGAACGTGTTGGATGGTGACCCGTCAACGATCTGGCATACCGAGTTCCGCGAGCGTCGCCCGGGCCATCCGCACGAGTTGTTGGTCAATTTGGCGGGCGAGCAGACTTTTGCGGCGTTGGCGTATCTGCCTCGGCAGAACAATGACTCGGGTCGGGTTGGTGCGTTCGATCTCTACGCTAGTTTGGACGGCAATACGTGGGGCGAGCCGATCGCGTCTGGGGAGTTTCCGAATTCGGCGGACCTGCAGATCATCCGTTTGCCCGAGACGCGTGCGCGTTTCGTGAAGCTGGTGGCAAAGAGCGCTCAGCGGCCGCAGCCTGCGGCGACGGTAGCCGAGCTATGGCTGCTGCGGGAGTTCATCGAGCCTGGTGACGAAAAGGCGGGCTGGTCGGGTGAGGTGCGGCTGGAGGTGTCCGGCGAGGCGCTCGACGATGCGAACTACGGGCTGACGGTCAAGGCGGTGGACCCTGAGACGGGCCGGGTGATCAGCAGCGCGGCCAAGACCGTATCCCCCGAGCGCGTGCTCGGCAACGTTGCGCTGGTCTCGCACCCCGGGGGGCGGATGGCGGGCGCCACCCCGGCTCGGTTTGGTTTTGAGCGGTGGACGGTTGAAGGCGATGCGGTTGAGCGGTCGGCGGAGCACGCGGTCGGCCCGGTGCTGGGCACGCAATACACGCTGACGCGGGGGACGCTGAAGATGACGGCCCAACTGATGCCATTGGGCGAGGCCGATCCGGCAACCGCGGTGCTGCAGATCGATACGGGCGGGGGGTGGATCGAAGTTGCGTCGGCCCAGGTCATCGCCCCGGGGTATACCGCGACGTTTCGTGTTGATGACTGGGACAGCGCGCTGGATACCCCCTACCGCGTGGTGTACCGTCTGCCCGACGGGGAGCTGATGCACACCTACGCCTGGCACGGCACGGTGCGGCGTGACCCGGTGGACCGGGACGAGATCGTCGTGGCCGGGTTCACCGGCAACCACATGAACTCGCTCCAGGTGATCAACCGAAAGTGGAACGGTGAGCCGGACCACGAGGCAGGCAACTGGGTTTTGGGGATGTACTACCCCCATGCGGGCATGACCGAGAAGGTCGCGGCGCATCGGCCGGACCTGCTTTTCTTCTCGGGCGACCAGGTCTATGAGGGCGGGAGCCCGACCTTCCCCGACCTGGAGAACATTGAGCTGGACTACTTGTACAAGTGGTACCTGTTCATGATCAGCTACCGGGGGCTGATGAAGGACATCCCGACGGTAACGATCCCGGATGACCACGATGTGTACCAGGGCAATATCTGGGGTCAGGGCGGCCGAAAGAGCCCGGGTCGAGACCATGACGGGGGGTATGTGCGTCCTGCGTCGTTCGTGCAGATGGTCCACCGGACTCAGGTCGCGCACCTACCCGACCCGGTTGATGCGACGCCGATCGAGCAGGGGATCAGCTACTACACCTGCGATGTGCAATGGGGCCGGGTTGGGTTCGCGGTTTTCGCGGACCGGATGTTCAAGAACGGCTGCAACGGCCAGGGGTTGCCGGCCTCCGGGACCGGCCGACCGGACCACTACAACAACCCGGCCTTTGACACGGCCGACCTCGACCTGCCGGGGATGAAGCTGCTGGGTGATCGGCAACTCGCGTTCCTCAAAGATTGGTCGGGGGACTGGTCGGGGGTGGACATGAAGATGGCTTTGAGCCAGACGATCTTCGCGAACATGGCCACGCACCACGGCGGGAACCTGGGGCACCTGATTGCCGACCTGGATTCCAACGGCTGGCCTCAGACGGGCCGGAACAAGGCCCTGGCGGAGCTTCGCCGTGGTTTTGCGCTGCACCTGGCCGGGGACCAGCACCTGGCGACGCTGGTGCACCACGGGATCGACGAGCACCGGGACTCGGTCTGGTCGTTCTGCGTGCCCTCGGTGGCCAACTTCTACCCCCGTGCCTGGGCCCCGGAGATCACCAACCCGTACGAGGTACCCGAGGACGAGGCGTTCACGGGTGACCGGCTGGACGGGTTCAAGAACCGGGTCACTGTCTACGCGGCGACGAACCCGGGGCGTGAAACGGGCTATAAGCCGGCGATGCTACACGACCGGATGCCCGGCTACGGCATCGTCCGGGTGAATACCAAGGATCACACCTACACCGCTGAATGCTGGCCCCGTTACGCCGACCCGACCGACGACGCCCAGCAGTACCCCGGCTGGCCCAGGACAATCGATCAGTTGAGCAACTACAGCAAGCGTCCGGCCGGCTACCTGCCGATGCTGCAAATCAGCGGGCTTGAGCGCCCGGTCGTGCACGTCATCAACCAGCAGACCGGCGAGCTGGTCTACGCGTTGCGTCTGCCGGCAACGACTTTCAGCCCGATGGTCTTTGAGCAGGGCCGGTACAACGTGATCATCAGCGACCCGGACCTCGGCGTCCGTCGCTCGTTGATCGATATTGAGATCGCCGAGGAAGGCGAGACGATCGAGGTCGCGTTCTGAAGTTCCCGGCGGCTCATCGACCGGCCCAGCGGACTAAAACTCCCAGAGAAGCGACGCGTAGTAGGTAAAGTCGTTCTTCTTGACGCCGGCGGGCACGTTGGAGTCGTGCTCGTTGGCGATGCCGAGCTTGAGTGACAGGCCACGGTCCTGGTCAATGCTGATGATCCAGTCCAGGGAGGTGATGTTGCGGAACTCGCCGCCCTCTTCCAACGAGGGAAGGAAGGTGTTAGCGAAGGCAACCGACTGGTCGTCGCTGATCTTGTAGTCGGCTTCGATGCCCAGCAGGGCCTCGGTCGTAAACTCGTCATTGGCCGAACCAAAGGTCTGGTTGCCGCCGATGCCGACGCGGCCGAGCACGTCCCAGGTCCCGTCGTCGTAGAACTGGTAGCCCGCGCCGAGGAAGCCCGAAAGCCGCTGGTCCCAGGCTTCGAAGCGGTCCGACTCGAACTTGCCGTTGGCGAAGTAGAAGTAGTCCTTGTCGGGGATCAGCCAGTCCTTCGTGAGTTCGGCCGTGAAGCGGTCCTCGGTCTTCGCGCCCTCCGAGTCGGTGCGCCGGTAGACCAGGTCGAAGGCCCAGCGGTCTTGCTCGTCCTCGTAGTCGCCGTGGAAGGCGGCGCGGATGTTGCTGTTGGTCGAGTTGCCCTGGGCCCCACTCAGGCCCAACTCGACCCGGCGGTTCCAGCCGGCCAGGAAGCCCGAGCCCCAGAAGATGCCGGGGTCGGCCTCCCGCTCGGCGGCGGCGGCCTGTGCGGCAGACGCGGCCTCGGCGGCGGCCATCGCGTCGGCGTCCTCGTAGACCGCGGCGACCCTGTCCTTGGACATCGTCACCTCGCCAAGGTCGGGGTGCTGGATGGTGTAGCCCTCGTCGTCCTGGGCGAGGATGGTCGCGTTGATCACGTCGCCGTTGGTCAGCTTGATCGTCTCGGCCACAGCAGCCATCGGAAGGGTCAGCGCCGCGAGCAGCGCGGCAGGGGTCAGTCGTAAGCGGTCCATGCGGTCTCCGGTAAGCAGGAAAAACAGTCGTAAACAAGGCGCGGCGATCTCCCGCGGCGCCGTGGGGTGTTTGAGTATAAAGACGCCGAGCGGATCAGTCGCCGGCCTTGTCCAGGTGGACATCCATCTGCGGGAACGGGATACCGATGCCCGCCTCGTCCAGGTGCAGCTTCACCGCGCGGGTGAGCTTCTCCTTGGCGACCCAGAAGTCGGCCCCGGTGGTCCAGAAACGCACGACCCAGTTCACCGAAGAGTCGCCCAGGTCGATCAGGAAGACCTGGTAGCCCCGGCCTTCGCCCTTGACCATGAACTCGTCCAGCGACTCGGCGGCCTGCTCGAGCACGCTTCGGGTTTCATCGATCGAAGCCGAGTAGTCGCAGCCGACGTTGACATCGCATCGACGCTCGCTGTGGTAGGTGATGTTCTCGATCGTCCCGTCGTAGATCGCCGAGTTGGGGACGATGATGCGGCGGTTGTCGGGGGTGTCGAGGGTGGTGGTGAACAGCTCGATCGCGTTGACCTTGGCGGTGACGCCCGCGGCGCTGACCACGTCGCCGACCTTGAACGGCCGGAAGATCAGCAGCATGGCCCCGGCCGCGAAGTTGCCCAGCGTGCCCGACAACGCCATGCCCACCGCGAAGCCCGCGGCGGCGAGGATCGCCGCGAAGCTGGTAACCTGCACGCCGACGGTCCCCAACGCGATCATGATCCCAACGACCAGCACGAGGTAGTACACCATCTTGCCGAAGAACCGCGACAGGGTCAGGTCGACATTGGCCTTCTCCGCGGAACGGCGGACGAGGCCGGCAATCATCTTGCCGATGATAAACGTCGCGACCAGGATGATGACCGCGCCCACGACCTTAGGCCCCCAGCTGATCAAAAGATCGGTCGCCGCGCTGGCGTCGCCCTCCAGCAGCTTGCCGCCCGCGTCCTTCACCTGGTCCCCGGCCTGACCGAGCGGATCTTCGGGAGTCGGCGGGTCCGCCCCCGGATCGGGCGTCGGTTCTTGCGTTGCCCCGCCAGCGGGATCGGGCTCCGGGGTAGGCGCGGGCTCGGTGCCGCCCCCCTCAGGTGCGCCGCTCTCTGCCGGATCAGACTGAGCAAGGATCGTCATCCAATTGAGCATGGTTGTTCTCCATGGGCCGTGGTGAACCCGGCTGGCCAAGCCGGACAATCCTGCATCCTAACGCTTGAGGCATCCGGTGTCGCCTGCTGGTGTATTCAGGTCCGAGAATCAACAAGTTTGAATTTTCTTGCGCAATCCGAGCTCGGGCACGGGGCATCTGGGTTGGAAGGCCAAGGCCTTTGACCCGACCACCCCGCCCCGCGGCCGGCCCACACCGGCCCGGGGCCCTTTTTGACCGCCCCGATGACTGGTACCATTATCCTCAACCCGCCCCACCCCGCCGCAATGCGAACGCGGTTGCGCCCGGCGCAGCGCCTGGGGCAGGGGCCGGTCGTGGTCCGTGCCCGGCCCGGAACCGGAGTAACCCCAACGTCCCGCAAGCCGATGTCCCAGAACCGTGGCTCGATGCCCGAAACCCGGCTCTCGCTTGTCGAAGCGATGGCCAACCCGTCCCCCGAAGTCCGACAGGCCGGGCTCGAGCGTTTCGCCAATGATTACCAGTCGGGCATCCGCGCCTATATCGCCGCTTGTCTCGCGCGGTCCGCCGGGCGAGCCGACCCGGATAAGATCGATGAAGTCGTTCAGCAGTTCATCCTCAACCGCGTGCTGAAGAACAACTTGTTCGATGGCTTTGACCCGGAGAAAGGGTCACTGCGAGCGCGCATCCTGCAGATGCTCAAGTGGGAGATGGGCAAGAGCTTTCGCACCCGCAAGGTCGATCGCCAGCGCCAGTCGCTGGGCGAGGACCAGTCGCTGGACGACTTCGCCGAACCCGCGGTGGACGAGGCCGAGCGGGCCTTCAATCGCGCCTTCCTCCGGCAGGTGATCGAGCAGGTCGCGGCACGGATGAGGGAAGAATTTGAGACCAAGAACAAGCCGGAGGTCTGGCTGATCTTCGAGCGCCGATTGCTCCGGCCGATCCTCGACGAGGCCGAGCCGCCCGCCTATGACGAGGCGTTCGTTGCCGAGTGCGGGCTCAAGTCCCCGGCCGAGGCCGCGGCACGCTTGGTCACGGCCAAGCGTGCGTTTGCCCGGCACAAGAACGACGTACTCCGCGAAGCGGGCGCATCACCGGGCGGTGAGATGCAGGAAGTCATCGAACTGCTCAACGCGTTGGGGTGACGATTCGCATCCCGGGGCGGGCGGTGATCCTTGAGCATTACCGTGGCGCGGGCCACGACAAGATTCGCTTCCAAACCAGAGCTATGCCATGACCCAACCCACCCCATCTTTTGTCCGCGACCGTGAGTCGTCAGGCTTTCTCCGTCTGTCCCGTTCGGTCCTACTGAACGAGATCGATTTCGAATGGTCAGACACCGACCTGGCGGGGCTGCTGCGTCACCAACTCGCGACGCCGCTGGAGAATGACCTGCCCAACGCCAAGGGCCTCTGCCCCGAGTTGGACGGACAGGGGATGACGACGTTTAGCGATCTGTTCGCGGCCGAACAGCCGCCGCGTGAACTGCTCGAACTGACCCGGCTGTACGCCAAGTCGGCGGCGATCAACCGCGATCGGCCTCTACAGCGGGATGTCGCGTTGGTGTTGTATTTTGCCGCCATCGCGACGGGCCAGACCCGGCTGGGGCTCAAGCTATCAAGCAAGAGCGACGCCGATTTGCAGCGGGCGTACGGCTGGGCGTTGGATCGGCCCTGGCTTGCCGAATCGCTGGTGCCTTTATTAGTGCAGGCAAGGGGCTGATGCCGGGTGTGAGGCGTATCGATACGACACAACGGAACCTCAATCAACAACACCCCACAGCGGTGCGCGGGGTGCTGATGCAGATGGCGACGACAGGACTCGAACCTGTGACCCGGGGCTTATGAATCCCCTGCTCTACCAACTGAGCTACGTCGCCTGGGGCAGGTGAAATTGAGCCGCGTATCGTATCCGGGGCGGCTGGGGGGTTCAAGCAAGCGGCGGGCTGAGGTTGTTGTTGGCCGTGGCGTCGAGTTATTCGGTCGTTGCTGATCCGTGTTCTTGGGATTCGCGTAACTGTTTTTTGCTGCAACGCTTGCCGCCTCGCCGATACGGTTGGGCAGGGACAAGGAGGTCGCTCGCATGGCAAGGCCCACGATGCTTGCTCACGGCCCATGCCCGTTTGTCGATGAAGGCGACGGGCGCTGCAGTTGCCGGATGACCAAGCAGCACCTGGCCGAAGCTTTTGACCTGTGTCTCGGCGGGAGGCACTTTACTTGTCCAACTTACCACGCCATCTCGTGGGAGCTGCGGGGCGACGAAGATGAGTCAGAGACCGAGCTTCAACATCGCCCCGCGGCACGCCTCGAGCCCCACGCGGACCGCCAGCCCTCGGCCCCGGCAGTCGCCGCCCAGCTCACCGTCGCCGGCAGGCCTCTCGGCCAGCAGCCCGCCCAACCCCCAGCGGACACGCCGGCCCTCACGCTTCGAAGGACCGGTTCGTGATTTTTTGACCTATTGCAAGATCGAGTGCGGCTTTGCCTCCGCGACCATCTCCGCCTATGCCGGCGATATCCGCGACCTCTGGGTCGACCTCGCCCAGCGCGGCTTCGGCTGCTGGGAAGACCTCGATCACACGTTGATCACCGATCACCTCAAGATGCTCCGCGACGAGCGCGGCCTCGAGCTGTCCTCGCTGGCCCGGCACGTCGCGACGATCCGGGTCTTCTGCCGGTTCATGGAAACCAATGAGCTGATCGAGAACAACCCCGCCGAGGACCTCGAGCAACCTTCGACCTGGCAGAAGCTGCCCAACGTCATGGCCGACGACACGGTGCAGAAGCTGCTCGCCGCGCCCCAGCCCAGCGACGGGCTGTACCTGCGGGACGTGGCATTGCTGGAACTTCTCTACGCCGGGGGCCTGCGGGCCAGCGAGTTGAGCGATCTGGACTGCGCGGCCGTTCACTTTGAGCTCGGGGTCTGCCGCGTCATGGGCAAGGGCAACACGGAGCGGCTGGTCCCGATCGGCCGGCCCGCGCTGCGGGCGCTGCGGCGCTACCTCGACGAGCTTCGCCCGGACCTGGAAAAGCCCGGCATCAGCCACGACCGCATCTTCCTGTCCCGCACCGGCCAACCGATCACCCGCGTGGTGGTCTGGCAGGTGGTCAAGCGCCACGCCAAACGGGCCGGCCTCAAGGACGTGCACCCTCATACCCTCCGCCACAGCTTCGCGACGCAGATGCTCGCCGGCGGCGCCGACCTGCGCGTGGTGCAGGAGCTGCTGGGCCACAGCAACATCCAGACCACTCAGGTCTACACCCACGTCGATCGGTCGAGGCTCAAGGACGTGGTCCAGCGCTTCCACCCAAGGCCGTGAGGCACTGCTTCAATACAAGTTGTGCTTGTTGATCGGTACCACGTTGAGATCGATCGACGCGAAAGCCTCGGCGATGCGCGGGCCGGTCATGCCATTGCCGTAGGGGTGACGCAGTTGGCGGGTGTCCATGGATAGCGCATCACGGATGGCTAGTCTGATCGCGTTGAGCTGTGGCTTTGTATCCACCACCGATCTTGGTCGCTCCCGACCGGCCTGGCGTGGGCCGATGTTCACCGCGGGGGTTCTGAGCGCGGCGGCCTCGATCAGACCGGCCGATGAGTTGCCGACGATCGCTTTGGCCCCGGCGAGCAGTTCAAGAAACCTGGGGCGAGGTAGGTGGTCGACGGGTTGGATACCGTAGTCAGTGATGGCGGCGAGGATGCCGGACCGGCCGGGGTCGTGGTTGGGGGACATGACCAGCCGGTCATACTTAGCCGTTGCTTTGAGCGTTGCGTTCATCCACCGGCGTTCGTCTTCCTCGCTCGCGCCGACCGGGTGTTGCATAACGATCAGGGCCGGGGCGTCCTCGGCGGGTTTGACGCCCTTGAGCGCATCGATCGCAGGCGAACCGAATTTCCATACGTTCGCAGGGTTTTCACCCATACGGATCAGGCGTTTGCGGCTTTGCGCAGTCGCGGGGAAGTGCAGGTGCGATAGCTTGCTGATCGCGTGCCGCATCGCCTCGTCGGCAACACCCTCGGCCCGGTCCCCGCCGTGCAGGTGGGCGATGCGATAGCCCCCGATGCTCGCCGCCGTTGCCGCGGCAAACGCCTCGATCCGGTCGCCCAGCACGACGACGACATCGGGCTCAAGCCTCTCGAACGCCTTGCCCAGCCCCGAGATCCCGCGTGACAGGGCCTGCACGTCAGCGGCACGAGAAAAGGGAGAAAAGGTGTCTGACACCTTTTTCTGCATACGGACCCGGGCAGCGATCGGGAATCGGATATCCCGGATCGAGTCTGTTACCAGGTGTGTCCCCGTGACGATGAGTTGAAGCGATAGCCCGGGTCTGGCACCGACGGCGGCCATCACCGGCTCAAGCAGGCCGTACTCCGCTCGGGTCCCGGTGACGATGGCGATGGTTCTCTTCGGCATACCGTGTTCGAGGTAGGGCAACGTTTCCGCGTGCCGGATCACCCTACGGCGCGGACGCCCGGCTGGTGCTCGTGCCGTTGCAGGATCGTCTCGGCGACCAGCCGGTCGGTTTCGCTATCGACATCCACCACCTCGCCGGGCTGGGTGACCACGGCCCGACGGTCCTTGCCCAAGAAGGCGTGGGGCCGGCCCGGCTCGAAGCTGAAGAGTGCGTCCCGCGTCAGCGCGATCACCCCGCCGTCGAGCATGTACACCGGCGGGAGGTCCTGTCGGCGGTAGATGTCGTTGTCGACGAACATGTCCAGGCGGCCCGATTCGGGCTCGACGCGCTTCATCCAGAAGGGGTGGTTTTTCTCGACGGGGTAGACCGACTGGACCGAGTCGCAGCCGGTTTCATTGAGCTTGGCCAGGGCGTGGTCGGTGAGGTCCGCAGGGCGGACGGGCACGTTGCCGTAGAGGATGGCCAGGTGTTGGTGCAGGCCGACGATCTGGTTGACGGCGTGGCGTGCGGCGGCATCCACGGTCGCGGTATCGCTGGCCAGCTCGTCGGGCCGGAGGACGACCTGGACGTCATAAGGCCGGGCGATCTCGGCGAGTTTTGGGCCGTCGGTTGAGACGAGGACTCGGTCCAGCCGGTGGCTGGCCAGTGCGTGCTCGATGGTCCAGGCGAGCATGGGCTTGCCCGCGACTTTCAGAGCGTTCTTATTGGGTAGGCCTTTGCTCCCCGCCCGCGCGAGGATGATGCCCAGGGCACGACTTGGCATGGCTTGGTTCCTTGATCATGGCGAGGCTGGCCGTTGTCGGTCCCGCCGCCCACCTTGTTTTCGCGGGTTTCACCGGGGAGCTGCTTGCCCGGTCAGGATGCTGCATCGCACAGGACGGTCAACGCTGTGTCTTGGAGCTATACCGAAGCCGATGCACAATCCTGCGCCGCCAACCAGTCCTGACACTGCTCACAGACCGGACGCTCGTCTTCTGCGAGCGCCCAGACGACATCGGCCAGCCCCGGCGCATCCCGCCAGAGTTCGCCCAGCCCCCGATCATTGATCTGGCCCAGCGGGGCCCGGCCGAGCCAGTCCTGCCCACAAAGCGTGACCGTGCCATCCGACAGCAGGTGCAGCCGGTGCTTTTGAACATTGGGCTTGCCCGGCCGGCGCGGCGGGTCCATCGGCACCGGGCTCTGGTCGGCGATCAGGCCCATCCCCGTCCACGCCCGGTCAACGACCGCCCAGCCGCAGATCGTCATCCACCGCTCGAAGAAGGTTTCGAGGTCGGACAGGTTTTCGGCGACCTTGGTCAGCCGGGGCACGATCCAGCCGGTAAAACCCTCGCCCGTTTCGCGGTTGAGTGCCCGCTGTTTGTATAACGATTGGATGTTGTCGAGCACCCGCCGGTAGCCGCCCTCGATACCCATCAGTTGTTCATACACCTCGGCCGAGTCGGCGTTGATCCGGACCGACACGGCGTCCAGCGGCAGCGCGGCCAGGCGGTCGATCCGGTCTGGCTCGACCAGCAGGTCGGTCTCGATCCCGATGCCCAGCACGCCCAACTCCTTAGCCCGGCGGACGGCGTAGTCGACGTGCTCGCTGAGCAAGGCATCGCCCAGACCACCGAAGATCACGGCCGTATCCCCGGCCTCGCCCAACTCGGCCAGCGCCGCGTCGAGGGTCGGGCGGGTCATCTCGCCTCGGCCCAGATCGATGTGGTGCTGCGGGACGATCGGGCCCGTCGCCTCGCGCCGCGGCGTGAGTTCGATGTTGATCTGCTGGGGCAGCCGGGCAAGCTGGCGATCAGGCCGATCGGTCTCGATCGCGCGGGAGGCGTCGGTGATCTGTTGGCAGTCTGCGGTGAGGAATGACGTGCCGAGGTACTCGGCGATCTCACGGAGGTGCTCGCTGGCACGCGGCGTGTCGTGGATGAACCTGCGTGCCTGGTCACGGACCAAGGCGGGGACGGGCACGTTCACGTCCTTGCCCACCGGGTCGATCACCGGCTTCTGGGGGTTGTAGCAGAGGATGTTGGCGATGGTGGCCTGGTGATCGACCAGGTCCTCGACCACAGGCTTGCCGATGACAAGCGGTGAGAGCCCGGGCGGGGCCTGGGTAAAGGTGAGCTTGAGCGCTTCGGGGGCGGTCTTGAACAGCGCGAGCTGGCGGCTGGCCAGCTCCGGGTCCATGCAGCACCAGTCGCCGCGGAGGACGACGGCGGTATCGGCGTTGCGCCGATGCATGGCCCGGAGGATGGGGTATGCCGGCAGCAGCTCGTCGTAGACCGACATCCCACCGATCCCGCCCCGCCACGCGGTCAGCGACCACTTGCGGGCCGAGGCAATGGAGTCGGCCAGCCAGGCATCGGCGCCGCGCTGTTCGCCGGCAAGCGATAAAAAAGTGTCAGGGATTTTTTTGCAACATTCAGAAAAAATTCCCGACCCCTTTGCTTGGTCGGAGACATCAAGCACGACCCACTCGTCGATGCCCTCGATCCGTGCGGCCCGGTCGAGCGTGTGCTGCAGCACGCTCCGGCCGACGATCTCTGCATCGAGCGCCGCCGCGTGGCCCAGTCGGCCACGGGCGGGATCGATGAGGATGAGGGCGATCGTTTTCATGCTTCGGCTCGGCTCCCCCTCCTTCCCGGGAGGTGGCCGGGGGGAGGGTCGGGGCGTGGCGTTGATTCGGGTTTGCGTAAGCGGGACTCGTTCCGTGTGCGTGTTGTTTTGGTCCTAAGCTTCACTGCGGATCGGACACCCGACCCTCACCCCAGCCCTCTCCCTAAGCGGGAGAGGGAGCTAAGGCCAACTATGCCGCAACGGCTTTCTCCGGCTTCCGGGGTTCGGTGTGCTTCGCGACCGCACCGTCTAGCCGTTGCCCCGCTTCACCAAAGATGCCCAGTGCTTCTTCGCAGGCCTGCTTGATGAACTCGAGGTTGTCCAGGTCACGGTCGATCTGCTGGAGCTGACGCTCGTACTCGTCGCTGGTGTTGCCGTGGTGGATGCCGCGGTCGGCGCGCTCTCGGCGGAAGGTGCCGATGGTGTTGACCGAGCTGACCAGGGCGAAGGCCTCGCGGAGGGTGGTATCGACCAGGCGGGTGTTCTTCTGCACTTTGGCAAACAGCTTCTCGACCTTGTGCCGCTCGCGTTGGTGCCGCTTGATGCTCTTGAGCAGGCCGGCCGTGTCGAGGGACACGGCCGAGAGCTCGCGCACCTGTTCGATGCGGTTCCGCACCAGCTCTCGGGTCTGCCGCAAGCGATCGACATCGAGTGCGCTATCAGGCGTGGGCAGTTCAGGCACGGGGCCGCGGCCGTAGCACTCGATCGCCTCATGCAGCGGCATCGTCGTGGTGTGGCGCTTGGGCATGCCGCCCTCGGTCGCGTCGATGAGGGTGAGCCCGGCCTGCTCGGCGTCGGCGAAGTCGCGCTCGAACTGGCTGAGGTAGGTGCTCATCTGCTCGTCGGTGAAGATCGGCTGGCCGTGGATGTCCTCGGCCCGGCGGAGGTTGCCCCGCATCCGCACGATCCGGGTCCACTCCATCGTCTCGATGGTGTTGAACGGCCCGAGCTCGGGGGCCCAGACGTTGTGCACCGCCGTGCCCGGGGTGTAGTACAGCCCATCGGAAAAGCCCAGGTCCTGGCCGATGAACAACACCGGGTCGCAGCCGAGGAGTTGGGCGAGGTAGAACGAGAGGTGCGCGACGGTGGTGGCGGACTTGATCGTGGGGATCGGGCGGGCCAGGTCGCCGAGCAGTTGGTCGTTGAGCGGGGACTTGCAGACGCGGACCGGCCCGGGGTAGGCCTCGAGGATCGCCGGGTGGCACTTGGGCTCAGCAACGAGGGTGACATCCGGCAGGGGCGGGAGGTCTTCGTAGAACCGGGTACAGATCTGCGAGTAGTCGATGGCGGTGATGAAGTCGGGCCGGATCCCGCGGTCGAGCATCGGCTTGAGCGTGGTCTGCACGCCGATGACCACGACCTGCTCGCGGACCGCCGGGTCTTTGAGCAGGTCCAGGTTCTTGACCAGGGAAGGCCCGGCCCCGACGCAGATCGCGGGGTAGCCTTTGGCGGCGCCTTCGAGTTCCGCAATGGTCGGCCCGGCGGCGTAGGGCACCATGTTGCACGTCAGGTTGCGCACCGTCCGGGCGGCGTTGACCAGCGCGGTCGCCACGTTGGTCCGGCTAAAGGCCAGGGCCTCGGTCACGGCCTTGCTGAACGCGGAAAACGCCTCGCCGTGACGCTGCCGCGACATCGGGTGCGTCACGATCTGAGTCCCCATCGTCAGCGTGCCCGACCGCGTCTCCAGGCGCTTGAGCAGCGCCGGCTTGTCGGTATCCGGCCCGGCGAGGATCAGCCCGGGCTGATTCAGCCAGCCCGAGTAATCCAGCTCCGACAACACCGCCCGCAGCAGCGACAGGTCCGGCTCAAACACGATCAGCAGGTCGCGCGGCCCGAGCTTCTTGACGACCTGATCGACGTGGTAGCCCAAGCCGAAACCGAGCACGACGACACAGGCGGTCTTGCCGTGATCGATCGCCCCGACGAGCTTGTCCGCCTCCTTGATCGGGTCGTACCTGCTGGCCAGCGCGACGGGCCGATCGGTTGCGGGATCCTCCAGGGTGGCCACGGGCGGGCCGGTTTTGGATGCGCTCCAGTTCAGCGGGGCGGCGTCGGATTCGAGGATGGCCCGGGCCGTCTCCGGATCGTTTCGGCCCAGGGCCGCGAGGTTGCGGCGGAGGGTCTGGGTTGTGGTATCGGTGGCGGTCATCGCTCTGTTGGTTATCGGGCCGGCCCGGGCCAAGGCTTTGAAAGCCCTCGGCTTGCCCAGGATCTGGCGACCGTGAGCGTACGGCGATGCCCCTCGGCTATGATCCAGTGATGCTGCTTGCCCAGGAACTGCAAGACCCGCCTTTACTGCCTCAGCTCTTCTTCGAGAACCCCTGGCCGATCGTGGTCGGAATGGTGCTGGTCTGGGCGGTGTTGCGGATCACCGGCCGGCGGACCCGGCAGAATCGGCTGATGTTCGCCTCGTGGGTGGTGCTGGCGTTGGCGATCGCCGTGATGTTCGTCGCCTCGGTGGTGCAGACCCCACGCGAGAAGCTGGTCCAGGCGATGGAAACGCTGATCACCGCGATCGAGCGTGGCGATGTCGAGACCTTCCACGGGCTGGTCCCCGAAGACGCAAAGGCGACCTACTTCGGCATCCCGTTCAATCGCCAGCAGGTGGATGCCAGGCTGGACGAGGCGGACCTCGAAGACCTGACGCTGGTCAGCCAGACTGCGGGACTGATCGGCGATCAGCGGGCCGTGGTTTACATGCGCGTCCGCGCAACCGGCGGCGGGGGGTTTATCAGCATCTCAGACTGGGCGATCGTCTGGGAGGTGCGCGACGGGGCCTGGCAGGCGATCGAGTTCCGCCACGAGGGCGAGGCGACGGACAACCTCTTTGGCAATCCAGGTCGAGACTAGCCTGTTTGGCGAACCGCGCTCCCCGGTCGGCCGTCTGATATCGTCGATACAAACCACCACCCACCAAGGCCACGCCATGAGTCAATCCATCAACCACCGCTACCGCCCGACCGTTGCCCCGCTTTTGCTCGTTGTGTGGCTGGTGGCAGGCGTCTCGACGATACCCACGCTGGCCCAGGACGAGCCGGTCAGCCTCCGCCCGCAGTGGACGGCCGGCCAGACCGCCCGGTACGAGTTCAGGACCCAGTCCACGAAAGAGGAGACCGCCGAACTCGCCGGGCAGAGCGAGACCGGCACGACGGTGTACCTCAATGAGGGCCAGGCCACATGGCGGGTAGAGGAGGTCGCCGAGGACGGCTCTTCGGTATGCACCATGTCACTGGACGCGATGAAGGTCACCATAACCCCGCCCCAGGGCGAGGCGGTGACGGTGGACTCGGCCAACCCGACCGGCGAGATTCCGGTGTTCGACGCGCTTCTGGCGGCGATGGTTCAAACCAAGCTGACGGTCTATGTAAACCCCGACGGCAGCATCGAACGGGTCGAGGGCGTGGACGCGATGAAGCAGGCGGCGGGCCCGGACGTAGCCGACTCGGTCCCCGACGAGATAGACTTCCAAGAGACCGCCAGCGAGTTGGCGACGCTGATCGCCGCTCCCGCCGAGGCCGGGCCGGGCGATACCTGGCGGGCTCAGAACACCTGGGCGTTGGAAGACATCCTGCCGGGTATGCTGAACATCGAGACCATAGCCGACTTCGATACGACATTTACCCTCGAACAACTCGGGCGTGTGCAGGACGTCCCGGTCGCGGCGGTGCGCTTCCGATCGGTGATGGATGTAAAAGCGGACCTCAGCAAGCTGCCCGACGGCGTCGCGGATGTGGACCTGCGCGTGGGCGAGGCCTCGGCCCGGGGCGAGCTGCTCTTCGATCTCTCTCGCCACGAGACCATCGCTCGCAACGATGTCCAGTCCTACACTGTCAACCTCACCGTCCCGCTGCGTCCGGGCATGAACCTCAACGCCACGATCAAGCAGACGACAACTTCGCAGGTGCTACGCATCGAAGAGAACGAGTAGTCCAGCTCACGACGCCCGAGCCTCGGGTCCCCCCAACACGTAATACGCATCCCACAAAAAACGAAGGCGTTCATGGCTTCATGAGCCGCCGGGTCACACCCGGCGGACAAGCGTCAGGTCGCTCGTCCGCCACGTGTTACGTGGCGGCTGTCCATGACCTGACGAGCGTATGAATTTTTTGGGATTCGTATAAGGTTTCTCACAAGCGCGTCTTGAATCCCATCGCCCGAACCATGCACCAGCCGGCCCAGCCCTCAAAAACACCGAAAACGCCGAAGACAAACAGCCCAACCGTCAGCGCCCAACCCCACAGCCCGATCAGGCCCAGGCCCGACAGCACCGAAAGCAACAGCGCAGCGCCGATCATTACCAGGCCGAGGATCAGCCGGACCGCCTTGCCACGGGCATCGATGTTGCATTGCATATCAAATAGTAGGCGCATCAATATGGCTTGTAGCCGCGCGGCCGCCGGTCCATCAACGTGAAGCGGGTGTGTGCCGGGGTCACCCGCCTTGTCGGGCGGCCTGCTGCAGGTCTTCGATCGAGACCAGAACGACTTCGAGTGCCGCGGCCCGTGGGTGCAGGCCCGTCTCCTGCAGGATGCACCAGAGGTGGCCTTCGAGCCGAACGGCGGTATCGACGGCGATGATCATCTTTCCGCTCTTGAGCGTGCCCATCCCCTTGGGGTTGTAGGCGTAGTCGCCGAGCCCGGGGTAGCCCTCGGCCGGCATGTAGCCCTCGGCCCGGAGCTGGGCGAGTGTCTCGGGCAGCACGAAACGCTCGGCCTTGTAACGCAGCAGGAAACCGGAGATGTCGTGCAGATCGCTCGGGGCCCGGACCGCGACACGGTCGTTGTAGACCGCGTTGGCGTTGGGGTCGCTCCCTGTCGTGGTGGTCTGGCTCGTGCAGGCGGGCAGGACAAACGCCCCCATCAGGACCAGGGATAGAACAAGGCACGCCGGATGCCACGCCAAGGCCCGGCAGATGGTGGCAGCACAGCCGCGCGGTTTGATGATCTTTCTCGGGCCAAGCGCAGCAAACATATGCCATAGGATAACCGACCTTCCAACGGGTCACGGAGCAGCATCGGCCCCATCAACCGGCGATGCGGCGGGCTCGTCCGTGCCTTGCTCGATTGGCGTGTCGCCGCCGCCTGGATCGATCAGTTGCAACCGGTCCAGGTGCTGCTGGAGCTGGCCCGGCTCGACCTGCTCGCGCAGGCCCTCGCTCTCGTCCCGGACCCGGTCGGTCGCCGCGGTCAGACCCCGCGGGTCGTTGATCACCTCGGGGGTCAGGAAGACCAGCAGCTCGGTCTTGACATCGTTCTGCTCGGTCCGGCGGAAGAGGTTGCCCAGCAGCGGGATATCGCCCAGCCAGGGGACCTTGCTGATCGTCTCCTGCTTCTGGTCTTCCATGAGCCCGCCGATGACGACGGTCTGGCCGTTGCCCACCGCGACCTGGGTCTCGACGTTGCGTTGGTTGATCACCACGCCATTGAATTCGTCCGAGATCGGGATGGTCCGGTCGGTCAGGTTCGAGAGCTCCTGCCGGAGGTCGAGGACGACCAGCCCCTCGCTGTTGATCTGCGGGGTGACGGAGAGGATGATCCCGATCTCGCGGTACTCGATCGTATTGACCGTGTTCCCTTCGTCGGTGATCCGGGAGTTGGTCACGAAGGGGACTTCCTGGCCGACGGTGATGCTCGCCTCCTGGTTGTCGGCGGTGAGCAGGTAAGGCCGGGAGAGCACGTCGAACTTGCCGGTCGCTTCGAGGGCCCGCAGGGCCATGGAGAAGTTGCCGCCGTCGAACAGCAGGTAGTTAAGCCCGAGGGTCGACTCGAAGAGGTTGAAGTTGGTGCGGAGGTTGTCGTTGGTGGTGCTGCCGATGTTGATGGCTTCAAACTCGACGCCCAGGTCCAGCGAGTCGTCGTACGACACCTCGGAGATGATGACGCGGATGAGCACCTGCGGGACCGGGCGGTCCAGCTCGGTAAGGATCTCGGTGAGCTGCTCGAAGTTCTTCTCGGGGCTGAGGATCAGCAGGGTGTTGGTGTCCTCGCTGGCGACGGCGGAGACCTGGCCGACCAGGTCGGCGGCCCCGTCGTTGTTTGTCGCGGCGGCGGCGTTGGCGGCCTGGACACGCGCGCCCGGGCCGTTCTGCCCGCCGGTCCGGTTCTGCCCGCCGACCTGGGTCGATGACGTGCTGGACTCGAACAGGTCGTTGAAGATCGTCGCCAGCTCCGAGGCCTGCATATTCTTGACCGCGTAGATCAGGACCGATTCCTTGGCCGTGGTGTCCGAGTCGAGGTCTTCGATGATCTGGGCGATCGTCTCCATGATCTCCGGCGAAGCGCTGACCACGACGCTGTTGGTCCGCTCATCGGCTGAGGCGGAGACGGTGCTGTTTCGGCTGGTACCCGATGCCCGGTCATCATCGCCTCCGCCGCCACCGCCGCCCCGCCCGCGGCTGAAGCGCTGCTGGATGACCCGGTTGACCTCGTCCTCGACCGAGGGGGCCTGGTCAAAGCTCTCCTCGATCAGGCGGGCGGTGTCGGCCGCGTCGGCGTACTGCAGCTTGAAGACCCGCAGCTCGGTCACCTGCGCGATCGATAAATCCAGGGCCTGGACGATCTGGGTGATCCGCTTCACGTTCGCCTCGGTGTCGGTCACGATCAGCGAATTGCTCGAATCGTTGGCGGTCAGCTCGGCGTAGTCGCGGTCGATCAGCCCGCCCAGGTCCTCGGCGATACCCGCCGCCTCGGCGTATCGGATCGGGATGATCTGGGTGATCACCCGGTCGCTCTCGCCCATCACGCTCGGGTCGTTGCCCGAACGCACGGGGATGCTCTGGCTCTTGACATCCTCGAGCGTGACGACCTTGAGCAGCCGGCCGCGCAGCACCGCCGCGTAGCCCTCGTCCATCAGCACCGTGTTGAGCAGGTCCACCGCCTCGCGGACCGACATCGGCTGGCGGCTAACCACCGAGACCCGGCCCTCCAGCTCGATCTCGTTGACCACGATCAGCCCCGCCTCTTCCGAGAGGTGGTCGAGCACGGTCGCCAGCGGCACGTCGCTGAAGTTGATCAGCAGCCCCGCCTCTTCGACCTCGGCCGGGTTGGCCGGGGCGAGCGGATCGGCCGGCTGATCCTGGGCGAGCAGGGGCGCGGCGGCCAATACGGCGGCAAGGAGCCGAGCGGTCGCGAAGAGGCGGTGCTTGCTGGGGTTTTTCATGGTGGTGCGTTTCCTTGCTGGGGGCTATTCCCCGCGTAGCCGGCGTTCGCGGAGTCGTCGTTCGAGTTCGGACAGGCCGTCGTCTGTGTCGGGAGAGGCCGGCCCGCCCGAAGCAGAGTTGTCGGGTGATTCAGCGGCGGATGCGTCGTCCGTGTCGGGGCTGCCGACCGGGTTGCGTGCAATCGAAGTCCCGCGCGGGGCGAGCTCTCCGGTGAGTGTGTAGCCCGTGCCGAGCCGGACCTCCTCGGCGCCGTCGGCCGGTCGGTAGGTCAGCCCGTCGAGCGTCGCGTCGGACAGCCGACCCCGCGCGAAATCGCCCGGCACCGCGACCTTCTGGGTCTGGCCCGTCTCCAGGTCTTCGATAAAGGCGTACCCCTGCTGGCCGCGCAGGGTGATGCCACGCAGCACGTATCGGTGGTCGGGGTTGGTCGAGCGGGTCGGGGTCGGATCGACCGTCGGTTCGGGGGTACCGGTTTCGACCTCGGGCGGGGCGGCCCCGGGGGTTCGATTTAATGCAGTGCGATCCGCGCGGAAGATATTCAGGTCAACGATCGGCCGAAACCGCTCGCGGCCGGTGGTGTCCGGCTGCCAGGCGTTTGGCCGACGGTCAGGTCCAGGCGATGACGATGTCCGACTATCCTGTGCCAGCACCAGGGTCGTCAACCCGGCCAAAAACAACGAGAACGTCAGGCGGATCCAGGGCCTCATGGCGTTCCCCCGTTCTCACCACCGGTCGCCTTGAGGATCGTGGTCAGCGACAGCGTGACCGTCAGCTCGTCCCGGGTCTGGTCGCTGCTGGTCATCGTGCACCGCTCGACGCGCAGGGGGATCGGCGCGGTCCGCAGCGACCAGAGCAGCTGCTCGACCTGGGCCATCGATCCCTTGCCGGTGAAGGTAAAAACCTTCTCGTCGTACTGCTCGCCTCGGGTCTGTTTACCCGGCGAGAAGATGCTGACCTCGACCCCCGCGTCGCGGGCCCACTGGGAGATCAGTTGACGGGCGGCGTCGGCGTCGTTGTTCGGCAGCGACGCCTGCTGGTAACCGGCGTGACGCAGGCGGATCGCCCGCTGGCTGTCGACCAGGGCTTGTGCTTCTTCGTAACGCGACTCGGCCTGCTCGGTCTGCTCCGCGACCCGGTCAAACCCATCCATCACCCGCGTCACCACCAGCCGGTCCAGCACAAACAGACCGACCAGCCCGGCGATGATCCACAGCAGCATCTTCTCCCTGGACTTCATCCCTCGCCCCCCCTGGTTTGAGGTGCGGCTTCGCCGCCGGCCAGGGCGTCGGCCGATGAGACGTACCGGAAGGTCACCTCGAACGAGACCGTCGTGCCCTCCCGGTCCGCGTCCCGGCTGCCCTGGAGCTGGACCTCGGCAAGGCGGGGCGACCGCTTCATCGCGTTGACGTAGGCGAACATGGTGGCCTCGTCCTGGGCCTTGCAATTGAGCGTGCCCGAGGCGTCGGCGTCGATCGACAGGGACGTCACCCAGATCCGCCCCCGACGCGGGAAGGTCCGCGTCAGTTCGAGCAGGCAGTCCATCACCGCCGGCCGTTGGTCGTACCAGCCGGCCACCGCGCGGGTGTCCCGGTTCATCTGTTCGAGTTCTTTGGCCTGGTCGGCGATGACGGCGTAGTTGTCCTCGAGCTGCTGGAGCCTGGACGTGGCCTCGAACCAGAAGTACCCGACCGTCCCGCAGACAAGCAGGGCCAACACCGCGGCGCGGATGCCCCAGACCGCGGCCGGGGGCAGGGCCCGCTTTTTCTTCTCGGCCAGCCGTGGACGGGTGAAATTGATCGTCGCCGGTTCGGCTTGTGCGGCCTGGGCGACGGCCGCCGCCGGGTCCGCCCGGGTGGTGTTCACCGGCCCGGAGCCGGCGACCAGCGACCGCTGGACCGCGGACACCTGCTCGTCGCTTAGCGCGGTGGCGACAATGAGATGGACCGCGGCGTTGTCGGCCTGCAGCGCCGCGAGGTTCTGTTGCAGCGCGATCGCCCAGGGGGCCGAGGTGTTGTCGGAGGCATCGACTTTGAATGGGTCGAACGCGCAGGAGACCAGGCCGTGGCATCGGCCCTGCTTGAGCTGGACCAGCGCCGCCCCATCGTCTTCAAGAACGATGCACAGCGCGTCTTGCGTCCCGGGCCCGTTCACGCAGACGGACTGGGCAAGGGCAAGGCCCGTCGGCATCGCCTGGACGACGGTCAGGCCCGACGCCCGGGCAACGTGTTCGGCAAGATCGAGGCGTTTACGCTGCGTGCCGATCAGGACGAGTTGACGCGAGCCGTTGGGCGGGGTCGGCTCGGTGTAGTCGAAGACCAGCTCGTCCCGCCCGCCGGCGTAGTCGCGCTCGATCTGCAGCCGGACCGCGCCGACCAGCGCATCATCGGAGATCGGCGGCAGCGTCCGCGCGCTGGCGAGCACCCAGCGTGTGCTCAGGCCCAGGGCGACGCGTCCCGGCCTGATGCCCTGCTGCTTCATCCGCTCCGCCAGCGCGGCCCCCAGCGCTTCGGGCTGCTCCAGGCCGGCACCCTCATCAAGCGGAAGCTCAACACGCTGCCGTGCCGACGCCCCTTGCTTGCCCGGCTGCGCCTCGGCGAGGGTGATCCGGTCACGGCCGACCGTCAGGCCTTGGATGGTGCCCGTTAAGCCTTTCAACGATCCGCCTCCTCTTGATCCCAAACCTCGGTCATGACCGCCTCGTCCGGCAGGGTCCCCTCTTGGCTGAGCTGGTCCAGGATCACCGGCGACAAGGGCCAGCCCAGATGCGTCAGGTCCTCGATCGCCTCGATCCGCGGCAGGGCCGGCTCGTCCCCGGTGACGGTCAGCGTGTTGACCACCGCCCGCAGGCGGCAGAAGCTGCGACCGTCGGCGGTCACGGCAACGATGTCGACGGTGAACTGCCGGGAGTGATTGGTCAGCCGGCCGCCGATGATGATGCTTTTGTCGTTGCCGATCAGATCGGTCAGCCAGCCGATTGCGCCGGGGTCTTCGCCCTCTTGGAGTACTGGCCTGCCGGCGACGATCAACTCGCCGTCACCCGGGTCCAGGCCCTGGATCGTCTCGATCACCTCGGCCGAGGCGGTGTAGATGTCCACCAGCCCGCGCAGGTTGTTCTGGCCGGTGACCGCGATGTTGTCGTAGAGGGCATCGAACTCGGCCTGGCTCAGGTTTGCGGTAATGTGGTACTGAAGGGGGCTGGTGATTGAGCCGGCGATCGAGGCGGTGGCGGCGAGGATTTCCGAGGCGCGTTTCTCGGAGAAGCGTTCGTTGAGCAGGGTGCTCAAGGCGCTGATCGTCTGGGCGTTGGCTTGGTTGAGATTGATCCGGTCATCACCGCTCAGCGTCGCGTTGCGTTCGAGCGGCTCAACGCTGAGGTAGTCGATCAGGCCGGGGTCGAGGTTGTTGTCGCCGTTGTCGTTCGGCGGGTTCTCGTCGCCGTCGCGCTCGTTGGGGTCCAGCACGCCGTTGCGGTTGGCGTCTTCGCCGTAGAGCAGTTCGTAGGTCATGCCCTTGACCAGCATGAGCTCGCCGACGCTCTCGAACGCCGCGTCGCGCGGGGCGTAGCCGGGGCGCTGGGCGCTGTAGTAGTCGGCCTCGGCCCCGCCGGGGGTGACATCGCTGTCGCCGTCGCGCCAGTCGATGATGGCCGCGGCCAGATCCTCACTGACCCCGGGCAGCTCGATCAGCTCTTCGTAGTTGACGGTGTTGAGGTTGAGCTTGCTCGACTCGCCGATCAGACCGAAGGTATAACCGCGGTCGGTCTCGCCCCGGCCGATGATCCAGTAGTAGCCGCCGGCCATCTGCCCGCCCTCGGCCTCGACGGTGTCGAGCCTGGGGTACTCGCCGTTCTGGAGCGATTGGGTCAGGTCGCCGCGTACCGCTTCGAGCACACCCAATGCGATCCAGCGGGCCTGGCTGTGCGCGGTCTGGTTGGACGCGACGAGCGCCTCGGTCCGCATCTGCCGGGCGAAGACCAGCGCGACCGCCGCGAGCACGGTCACCACCAGCAGCGCGACGATGTACGCCGTGCCGCGTTGGCCATAGAGCTGCTTCGGGTTGTGGCGGGTCCGTGCTTGCATGATCTAGAACAGGTTGAAGGTGCCCCCGGTGCCGGTGGATTCGAGCTGGGACGCTGGCATCGGGATCAGCACCGCCACGGCCTGCCTGTCCTGCTCTAACTCGCCCCGGCTCGGCTCGCGGCCGGTATCGCGCCGGGGCGGCTGGACCACCAGCACCACCTCGACCGCCAGGGGCAGATCGTCTTCGAGCTGGGTCGAGTCCCACTGGTCGGTCCAGCCCGTGCCGTCGTAGTAGCGCAGGCTCATCGACACCACCCGCCGGGCCAGGATACGCTGCTCGCCCGGCTGCTCAAAGGTCGTCAACGGGTTGCGCGTGGCCGAGCGGACCAGCAGGTGGTAGCCCGGGTCGTCGGGGTCCTCGGCCAGGAACAACACGACCTGCTCGTAGTCCGAGTCGATTGAATCAGCCTCCGGCTCGGCGACCGCGACGACCGCCGGGGTCGAGTAAGCCAGGTAGTCGCCATCCGCGCCGGCACCGATCAAGCTATCCACCCCGATCATCGGCCCGGCGAGGAGCCCCGTCGGCCGGGGCACCGAGATCAGGTCCTGCCGGATCGTCTCGATCGCGCTGCGCAGCTGTGCCCGTCCGGCGACCTGGTCCTCGGCCGTGCGTTTGGTGCCAAACGCGACCGACAGCGACGCAAACAGCGCCGCCGAGATCACCGCCGTGACCACCGTCGCCAGGATCACTTCCAGCAGCGTGAAGCCGTGAGCGCGGGGAAACCTAAGGTTGCGGTTTTGGCGAGGCACCTAGAGCTCCTCCGCGTAAACGACGGTCGTCAGGTCGACGTCGCGGGTCTGCCCCAACTGCTGCCAGCTGACGACGACGGTCACTTCCTTGAACGACACGTTCTCCCATTCGCTGACGATGAGCGTCCACTCGTAGCGATCGGCCTCGCTGCCAAAGACCAGCGGGTCGAACGCTCCGGTGCCGCCGCCCTGCTCCCAGGCCCGGGTGATCATCACCTCGGTCAGCCGGGTTTCGGCCAGCTCCAGAGCGCGGGCCTCGCGGTCGGCGTGTACCCCGAGTTGGGCCGACCCGCTGATCGCCTTCATGGCAAAGGGCAGGACGACCGCGACCAGCACCAACGCCGCCAACGCTTCGACGAGCGTGAAGCCGCGGCCCGACCTTGCGTTGACAGGATCAGTACACATCCGGGACATCGAACCCCCCTTCCGTCTCAGGCCCCGGCTCGGGCCGGTCCGCCACGACGATCCGGAACGGCTCGGCCGGGCTGGGCGAGGTGATCTGGCGCGGGGTCTGGCCCGCCTGTTCGATGACGATGTGGGCCTGGTCCGAGCTGCCATCAGGGTCAAACGCGATGTACCAGATGCCGCCGACCAGCGGCGAGTCGACCTCCAGGGTCTGCTTGGGTTCCCAGGTGACATACGAGGCGTCGCCGGTCACGGCCGGGCGGTAGCCGTACGGCGTGAGCTGTTCGGTCCAGGCCCGCCGCTTCTCCGGGTCGATCGCCAGGCGGTAGGTTGTGCCCTCGTTGATCGCGCGGGACCGGCACTGGTCCATCATCGCCAGCGTCGTTGCCGCGGTGTTGTCGATCTGGCTGCGTGTGTACAGGCCCGACATCCGCGCCGCGACGACACCGAGCGCCACCGCCACGACCACCATCACCATGATGAGTTCGAGCAGCGTGAAAGCGCATCGGGATCGCCGAGGTCCGGTCTTAATCGTCGTCGCTCCAGTTCTTGATGTCGTCGTCGTTGCCCTCGATACTGTCCGGCCCGGCCGAGTAGAGGTCGTAGTCGTTGTTGTGCGTGCCCGGGAAGCGGTAGACCCACGCGTTGCCCCACGGGTCGTTCTCGACCTTCTCGTCCAGGAAGCGTCGCCACTGCGCTTCATCCACGCCGCTGGGCATCTCGGTCAGCGCCTCCAGGCCCTGCTGGGTCGTGGGGAAGCTGCCGAGCTCGATCTCGTACGAGGTCAACGCACCTTTGATGTTGCTCATCTGCGTCTTGGCCGCGGTGATCTTGGCCTTGCCCGTCGTCCCGGTGAATCGGGTCGCGACGATGGTCGCCAGCACGCCAAGGATAACCAGCACCAGCAACAACTCCATGATGCTAAAGCCTCGGCTTTGTTGGCAAGTACGCCTGGAAGTCTTCTTTCTCACGATTCATTTCCTCAAAGGTTTTTCAGGGGTCAAAGCTTTCCATACGCTCACTCACTCGATCGCGTTCCAGAGGTCGAAGACCGGCAGCAGCATGCCGATCACGATCGTGCCGACGATCGATGCCATCAAGAAAAGCAGCGCCGGCTCGGCGAGCGAGACTAGTGTCCTCAGCCGGCGGTCCAGGTCTTCCTCGAACTCACCGGCCATGCGGACCAGTTCCTCAGACAGCCGGCCCGACTCTTCGGCCACGGCGATCATCTCGACCACCGACCCGGGGAACAGCCGGGGGCATCGGCTCAGGCTCGCCGCGAGCGCGGTGCCCTGCTGCACGTCATCTATCGCTTCATCCAGCGCGTCGGACAGCGTCTGGTTGCCCACCGCCTCGCGGGAGACACGCAGCGAGGCGAGCAGCGGCACCCCGGCGCCGACCAGCGTGCCCAGCATCCGCGCAAAACGTACCAGCGCAAAGCGGGCCGCCGCCGTCCCCACCCCCGGCACGCGGAGGATGTACGCGTCTCGCCCGCGCCGCCCGGCCGGGGTCGTCAAGGCCCGCCGGATCACGACGGCCAGGAGGACCGCCCCGATCAGCACGAACAGGCCGTAGTTCAGGACGATCATGCTGGCGGCCTGGATAATCCGGGTCAGCAGCGGCAGGGACTGACCGAATTCATCGAAGATCTCCGAGAAGCGCGGGATGAACCAGGCGAGCAGGAAGATCACCACGCCGGTGGCGATAAAGGCGAGCACGGCTGGGTAGACCAGCGCGGTGGAGACCTTGCTCTTCAGGTCGCGTTCGCGGGACATGAAGTCGGCGATCTGCTTGAGCACGACCTCGAGGAACCCGCCGGTCTCGCCGGCACGGATCATGGCGACGTAGATCGGCGGGAAGGATCGCGGGAAGCGGGCCATCGCGTCGGCCAAGGGCAAGCCATCGACGACCTGGTCGCGGATCTCGGCGCACTGCCGGGCGGCGACGGGGTTGGACGATTCCTTGCCCAGGATCTGTAGCGCCCGCGCCAGCGGCACGCCGGCGGCGAGCAGGTTGCCCAGCTGCCGGACAAACGCGAGGGACTGGGCTTGCGAGACTTTCCTGCCTCCAAGCGAGAATCGGCCCGCTGAACCAGGCACGGCCGGTGATGAAGCGCCGGCATCAACCTCGATAGAGACCGGCATCAGCCCCAGCGCCTCGACGCTGCTGATCGCGGCGCCGCGGTCTTCGGCCGCGACCCGGCCGGTCTTCTGCTCGCCACTGGGGTCGATCGCGGTGTAAGCGAACTGGGCCATGGCTTAGCGCCCCCCCCCAGCGGTCGGCGCGGCCGCATCGGTGGACCGCTCGTCCTTGGTCACGCGCAGCACTTCTTCAACGGTCGTCAGCCCCTCGCGGACCAGCCGCCAGCCGTCTTCGCGGAGCGACTTCATGCCTTCTTCAACCGCCTGCTGGCGGATGACCCGGGCCGAGGCCCGCTCGGTGACCAGGGCGCGGATCGAGTCGGTGATGGGCATAACTTCGAAGATGCCGCGCCGGCCCCGGTAGCCTGTCCCGCCACACTCGGGGCAGCCCGTGCCGTGGAAGAGGCGGTCGGGCATGTCCCCACCGGTCTCGGCGCGGATGAGAGCGGCCTCTTCGATCGCGATCGGCTGCTTACACGCCGGGCAGATCAGCCGGACCAGCCGCTGGGCCACGACCATCTCCAGCGATGAGGAGACCAGGAACGGCTCGACGCCCATGTCGATCAACCGCGTGATCGCGCCGGGGGCATCGTTGGTATGCAGGGTCGAAAAGACCAGGTGCCCGGTGAGCGAGGCCTGCACGGCGATGTCGGCGGTCTCGCGGTCGCGGATCTCGCCGATGAGCACCACGTCCGGGTCGTGGCGCAAGATGGCGCGGAGCCCCTTGGCGAAGGTCAGGCCGGACTTGGTCTCGACCTGGATCTGGTTGACACCTTCGAGGTGGTACTCGATGGGGTCTTCGATGGTGATGATCTTGCGTTCGACGTCGTTGATGCGGGCGAGCGAGGCGTAGAGTGTCGTCGTCTTGCCCGAGCCGGTCGGCCCGGTGACGAGCACGATCCCGTGCGGCAGGCCGAGCACCTTGCCAAAGTCGGTCAGGTCGTCGCCGGCCATGCCCAGACCCTCGAGGCCGACCAGGGTGGTCCCGCGGTCCAACAGGCGTAGCACGACCGCTTCGCCAAAGAGCATCGGGATCACCGACACGCGCACATCGACCTCCCGGCCGGCGACCACGAGCTTGATCCGGCCGTCCTGGGGCAGGCGTTTCTCGGCGATGTCCAGGTGCGCAAGGATCTTGAGCCGAGACACAATTGCCGCCTGGAACCGGCGGACCTCGGCGGGCAGCCGCGCCTCCTGCAGCACCCCATCGACCCGGTACCGCACGCTCAGCCGGCCCTCGAAAGGCTCGAAGTGCACATCCGTCGCGCGACGCTCGATCGCTTCCATCAAGACCTGGTTCACGAAGCGGATGATCGAGGCGTCTTCCGCGGCCTCGCTCAGGTCGACGTTTTCTCCCTTGCCCTCATCGACAATCTGCAGCCCGTTGCCCGCATCCACCAGCGACTGCATCGTCTCGGCGCCAACGCCCAGGTGCTTGCTCAAGGCCTTTGCGATCTGTTCGCTCGTCGCAAGGCTCGGCTCGATGTCCAGGCCCGAAGTGATCCGCAACTCGTCCATCCCGACCGTCTCAAACAGCGAACTGGTCGCGACCCGCAGCCGACCCTCGTTGAGCTCGATCGGCATCAGCCGGTGCTTGGTCAGCACCTTGGCGGGGAGCTGGGCGAGCATCTCGGCCGGCGGGCTGATCGTTTCGAGGTCAACCAGGTCGACGCCGAACTGCTCCGCGACGACCGGCAGCAGCCTCTCTTCGGTCAGGCCATCAACGGATAGCGCCGCCCGATCCGGCGGCTTTCCCTGAGCGACCTGCTCGCGCGCGAGCGTGGCTGAGGCCTCGTCCAGAAGGCCCATGCGGGTTAGGTTTTGCAGCAGGTCAGGCATGGGCTGATGGGGCGGTCACAAGTTCGAAGCTAGATGGGTGGCAGGCGTCTGGAGCCCGCCCGTTCACGAACGAAAGCCCCACAGCGGGCGGCCGTGGGGGCTCGGGTCCGTCTTCCGCTTTTTCATACGCCAGCCGTGCACGACTGTTCGGCGGGGTCTGCTCGTTGTCAGCTCAAGATGCCCTGGGCGACCAGCATGGCTTCCTGCTTGGTCGTCAGTAGCCCACGCAGGTCTTCCTGGGCGTCGCGGAGCTTGTCTGCCATTACCGTGCGGGCCTCACGCAGCGCACCGAGGGCATCCTTGATCTCGGTACTGCTGGCGGCCTCGTCTTCGAGCAGCTCACGCAGCTCGGCCGTGGCTTCCTGGATCGCGACCGCTTCTTCCGATAGCTCACCACCACCGCCGAAGCCCCCGCGGCCGCCTCGGTCACGGCCGCCAAAGCCCCGGCCGCCCGTGCTCACCATCATCTGCTGCTGCTGCATCTGCCGGATCGCGATGATCTTTGGCCCGATCAGCTCCCACTCCTCTTCGGTCATCTCCAACGCGCTACGCTGCTCCTGCTCCCGCTCGGCCTGCCGCTCAGCCATGCGGCCACGCATCTCTTCACGGAACGCCTCACGCTCCTCATCGCTCATGTTCTCCCACTGTTCACGGGTCATCCGGGGTCGATCACCCTCGCCCCCGCGATCCTGCGCCAGGACGGGGCCGGAGAAAGTCAGAGCGATTACGGCAATCATCAGGGTCAAGGCATGCGCGACGGGGCGAGAGGTCATGGTTAAGTTCCTTGGGTCAGAGGAGTTTCGACCAGCCCAACGTATCATCCCGATAGCTTATTGCATCACGAATCGCGATCAATTGCCTAGACAGTACGGCTACGGGCCGTCGGATATGACACCGACCAATACAATGCAAACCATTGTTTTACATTGATATAAAGTGAATCCTGACGGCTTCCTTCTACCCATCCGTGGTGACGTGACAGCCCGTTTGACCAAAGAGACTCTGTCGTACCCAAACGATCGGAATTGTTTTACTAGACGACGCCGACGCTTGCCCGGTCGCTTGGGCCGGGGGTTCAGAACGAGATTGGTGACAACATATCGGACAAGCTAGCCCAAGAAATCGGCTGCCTAAAACCGGCGAGGTGCTTCTTCCGAGATCGAAGTCCCCAGATACCAGCGGGATCATTTTACATCTCGGCTTTGAACTTTGAGATGAGCCGCGCGTCCAATGAACAATCGGGCGGCTTCCGGCAGCACAAAGCCGTGCGTCCGGGCCATGGCGACGCACCGACATCAACCGAAAGGGACTGAACATGAAACGACTCTTCTCGACCGCGGCGTTGCTTGGCATGCTGACGTTAGGTGGACTCTACGGGCTCCCATCCGGACAAGCAGACGAGTCTGCGAACCCCGTGCACCAGCGCTCCGAAGCGAGTTCGGCCGTGGACCTGGTCCAAGCCCCCCATGGCCCGCATGCCCAGGCCATCACCGAGTTGCTGGCCGCCTCGGCCGGGCCGGATCGAGATGCTGCGGTGGCGGATTTTCGCGAGTTGGGCCCCGATGGCTTTGATGCGCTCTTGCGCGCGATACAGCCGGCGATCCAGCAGTACCGCGCGGGCAAGTATCTTGGTTCGATGGCCGGCACGCACCAGGCCGAGGCGCTGGTGCGTCTGCTCGACCGCGTGGCCGGCCAGCGCGACGCCTACACCGCCGGGCTGTACTGGTACACCGACCTGGATGCCGCTAAGGCCCGCGCTCAGGAGACGGGCAAGCCGATCCTCTCCTTGCGGATGCTGGGCAACCTCGATGAGGAATACTCCTGCGCCAACTCCCGCTTCTTCCGAACCGCGCTTTATGCCGACGCCAAGCTGAGCGAGCAGCTGCGCAACAACTTTGTCCTGCACTGGCACAGCGTGCGTCCGGTCCCGGTCATCACGATCGACATGGGCGACGGACGCGTTATCCGCCGGACCATCACCGGCAACTCCTGCCACATCGCCATGGATGCGACAGGCCGGGTCATGGATGTCATCCCCGGCCTGTACGGGCCACGCACCTTTGAGCAACAGATCACCCAACTCCACGAACTCGCCGGACCGCTGAGTTCGCTCGGTGATGCTGAGCGTGACGCGGCCTTGCGGGCCTACCACCAGCGGGCCGGTGAGCGGCTCGACGCGCGATGGGCGGAGTTGACCGAGTCACACGAGTTGGGTTCGACACCCAGCCCGTTGGGGTTGCCGGCCGAGGTCGATGAGGCAAACCCAACGCTGCCCGAAGCCCTTGAGGCAGCGGTGGTCGCCCGGGGCAAGGGGATGATCGAGCGGCCGGTACTGTTGGCGATCGATACCGGCCACCTCACGGTCGTGTCACCTCCGCAGCAAGCCACGGACGAGTTCTGGAACCACGTCGCCCAGGCCTATGCCGACGGGGCCACGCTGGATCTCGCCAGCCGTCGGCTGATCCGGGAGAAGACCATCTCCGCGGAGCAGGCAGCGCGCATGGCCTGGAGCAAATCTCGGGTCGAAGACCCGCTGCTGGCGATGGTCCGAAACTTCGAGGGCGCGATCGCGCTGGACACCGCGCGCAACGAGCACCTGCTGCACCGCGAAATCCACCGCTGGTTTGTGAATGGCGAGGTGCAGATCGATGACAGCGACGCCTTGACCGGCCGGGTCTATGCCGACCTGTTCCTCACCCCGGACCAAGACCCCTGGCTGGGCCTGGTCCCTGCCGACACGTACAGTGCGCTGGACGCGGGCGGGCTGGAGGTCTGCGAGACGCCTCGGTAAACGGGGGTTTTCGATCTCAAAGAAGCTCTACGGGAAGACTGGCGCGTTCGCTACAGATACGGCGAGTCGATATCTTGTGCGGTTTCCGATCCCTTAAACCCGTGAAACCCGACATGCCCGCCCCCAAAGACCCCAAGAAAATTGTTCTCGCCTACTCCGGCGGGCTCGATACCTCCGTCATCCTCCCCTGGCTCAAGCACCGGTACCCCGGCGTCAAGCTCGTCTGCTTCGCCGCCGAACTCGGCCAGGGCGACGAGCTCAAGGGCGTTGAGGAGAAGGCCTATGCGTCGGGTGCCGACGAAGTCGTCGTCAAGGACCTTCGGAAAGAATTCGCCGAGCAGTACTGCTTCCCCATGGTCCGGGCCCACGCGACTTATGAGCTGGACTACATGCTCGGCACCTCGATCGCTCGGCCGCTGATCGCCAAGCACCAGGTCATGGTCGCCAAGCAGACCAAGGCCGACGCCGTCGGCCACGGCGCCACCGGCAAGGGCAACGACCAGGTCCGCTTCGAGCTGACCTACAAGGCCCTAGCCCCCAAGCTCAAGATCATCTCGCCCTGGAAAGATCAGGCCTTCATCGACGACGGCCTAACCGACCGCGAAACCGCCATCGACTACGCCAAGAAGCACAACATCCCGATCGATCAAACGAAGAAGAAGATCTACAGCCGAGACCGCAACCTCTGGCACATCAGCCACGAGGGTGACGAGATCGAACACACCGATCAAGAACCCGATTGGAAGCGCTGCCTGGTCATGTCCGTGCCGGTCGAGAAAGCCCCGGCCAAACCCGAGTACCTCACCGTCGATTTCGTCAAGGGCAACCCCGTTGCGGTCAACGGCAACAAACTCGAAGGCCACGACCTCATCGCATTGCTCAATGAAGTCGGCGGCAAGCACGCGGTTGGACAAACCGTCCTGGTCGAGAACCGCCTCGTCGGCATGAAATCGCGCGGCGTCTACGAGACCCCAGGTGGCGAGATCCTCTACCAAGCCCACAAGGCACTCGAGCAGATCTGCCTCGAACGCGACCTCTACCACACCAAGCAGCAGCTGGCGCTCAAGTACGGCGAACTGACCTACTACGGCCAATGGTTCCACCCGCTGCGCGAAGCACTCCAGGCCTTCATGGATGAAGCGAACAAGGTCGTCACCGGCAGCGTGAAGCTCAAGCTCTACAAGGGCACCGCGATGGCGGTCGAGGCCTCTTCGCCCAAGTCGCTCTACGACGCCGACCTCGCCAGCTTTGCCATGGACGGCTACGACATCGAGGCCGCACGTGGCTTCATCGACCTGCTGGGCCTGCCGATGCAGGTGCGCGGCGCGAAGCAAGGTGTGTCCAAGCGATAAGCTGGTCCTAGTGGCTGCAGAGGTTGGTGTCCTGTGGGGAGGCCGTCACGGTGGCGGTCTTGGGGTACACCAGGTGGAACTCGTGGTGCCCGGTGATGGGCCAGAGCACCAGGAAGTGATGGATCAGGTCGCTCTTGATCAGCGCGAGCCCGATGACAATCGCCCACGCCGCCAGTTGCACAGCCCCGGGCAGCAGCAAGAGCAACGCAAGCCCGATCAGCGACAGCGGCACGCCCCAGTAGCCGTGGTGGATACGCAGGCCGCGCGACCAGCGGGCGACGTATCGGGCCGTGTCCCGGGTGGCTTGGAGCTTGAAGCCGAATCGAAAGAGCACGGTGACCAGCTCGAAGGCGAGGGTCAGGGCAAGTGTCCAGGGCAGGATAAAGGTCAGCAGCAGGTTCATGGGCGCGTGATTCGTCGGGCGGGCAATGGCCTGATCAACACCCCGGCCTAGGGACATCAGCATAGATCGACGGCCGAACGATTGCCATACCCCTACAACCCGAAAAGTCTGACCGCCAGGCCTCAAGTCGTCCCGTGCCCGGGTCGATACCCCCTGCAGCGACCGACCGATGCGCTCATGGAGGCCCACGATGTCCGATACCCCCACCGCCACAACCCCAAACGCCAACACGGACCTCATCGTCCAGTCGGCGATCCAGGAGATCAGCCACATCGCCACCCTCCCCGAGGTGACGATGAAGATCATCCAACTGGTCGAGGACCCCGACTCCACCGCGCAGGACCTCAACAACGTCATCAGCAACGACCCGGCATTGGGTGCCCGCATCCTCAAGGTCGTGAACTCGGCGTTCTACGGCCTGCCGGGGCAGATCGGCTCGATCAACCGGGCTATCGTCCTGCTCGGGCTTAACGCGGTCAAGAATATCGCCATCGCCGCCTCGCTGGCCAAGCTGTTCCGCGGCGGCAAGATCGCCAACGGCTTCGACGCCCGCGACCTGTGGACCAACGCCATCGCCACCGCCACCGCCACCCGGCTGCTGGCCAAGCACGTGAACCTCGGCCTGCCCGACGAGGCCTTCCTCGCCGGGCTGATCCACGACATCGGCATCATGGTCGAGATCCAGGCCCGACGGGCCCAGTTCGTCCAGGTCCTGGAGAAGATGCAGGCCGACCCGGCGGTCAGCCTCCGTGAAGCCGAGCAGGAAGTGATGGGCGCCACCCACGAGCAGTTCGGCCACGGCCTGTGCAAGCTCTGGAAGTTCCCCGCTAATTTCCAGTATGTCACCGGTTTCCACCACCGGCCGATGGAAGTCGCCCCCAACCACCGCACCCTCGTCTCGCTGGTCCACGTCGCCAACGTCCTGACCCGCCAGCTCGAACTGGGCTACACCGGCGGTGTCGAGACCGACAGCATCGACCCGGCCATCCTCGAGGCCCTGGGTATCACCCCCGAACAGCTCGACGAGGTCGGCCAGGCCCTGCCCGAAGCCATCGAAGAGGCGAAGGTTATCTTCCAGAGCCCGGCCTGATCAAGAAGCAGTGCTGGACCAACCGCAACCAGTCACCCCGGCCGCCCCGCTTTAGCGGGGCGGTTGTTTACCGGATACATCCGGCTTTATCTTGCCAGGCCTTCAATCCCCGCGACCGCGAAGCGGACGATCAGATCGGTCAGGCGGTCGGCCTCGGCCTGGTCGAAGACACGGTCGGGTTCGGTGTGGGTGATGACTGCGCGGCAGGCGTGGTAGTACACGGCCATCGCGGTGATGCCGGCGGCCAGGTCGCGGACCTCGCGGTCCTCGGCTTCACGGTCCATGAGCTGGGCGACGATCCCCTCGAGCCGACGCTGGTGCGGGCCAATATTGTCGTCGATGGCGTGGGCCAGAGCGGGGCTAGGATCGACCATCTCGCGCAGGACCATGTTGACGTACCACGACGCCGGTCCGGTGGCGAAGGCCCGGCCGAGCATCCCGCGGACGTGCCGATGCAGTTTGTCTTGGGGCGGCAACGGCCCGGCGGCGGGCGGCCCGGCGGGGTAGGGTTCTTCGGCCAGTGCCCGCCGACGGGCGTGATCCAGTGCGGCGAGGTGGAGGTTGTCCTTGCCGCCGAAGTGGTAGTTGATCGCCGCGATGTTGGCCCCGGCCTTGCCGCAGATGTCACGCACCGCCACGTCGCGGAAGCCCTTGGTGGCGAACAATTCAGCCGCGGCGTCCAGCAGCTTGAGACGCGTTTGCTCGGCCGAGGACAGGCCCGCGGGATGGGCTTGCGCTGTCATCCGGTCGCTCCCGGCGTCTCGCCAACGGCCTGGTCTTTTGACGCCGGTGCCGGGTCGAGCTCGATCAGCCCGAAGTGCATCTCGGCGTGCCGGCAGTGCAGGCCGACCCACTGACCGCGGGTCATGGGGCCGAGCATCGGGTTCGTAGGAAGGAAGCCGCGTGAGCGGGCCTCGCCGATCCAATGTTCCATCAGATCGATCGCATCTCCCATCGAAGTCTCGGGGTCAGGGACGACCGCAGCGGCCACCTTGGTCGGTAGATTGACGCCGGGCTTCATCCTCTTGGTCGTCATGCTTTTTTTCATCAGCCGACCCAGTATTTTGAAAAGCGGCGAAACACTGAACGGGTAACCCTCGACCGAGAACTGGACGAATCTGGCGACGTGCCAAATGGTTTGCGCTGGTGTCCAATTGCCACGGGTTGGCGCATCGGGTTGCCGGGCGATCTCACGAGCGTCGTCGAGCAATGCATCCAGGTCAGGGAAATGCAGATCACGGGCAAATTCTGGCTTTGGCATGGCGTACCCCAATTTAAAACGATTGATTGAATCAATGTTTTCAAATGATTGTTTATTTTAAAATAAATCAATCTTTTCATCATAGAGCCTGCTAGCAGGTAATCAAACAATTATTTCAATTAAATTATTGAATTGTCTAGAAGGCGAATTTCACCAAGCCCGGCCGCGACCAGGGCGACCACCGGTCGGTCGATAAGATGGACCCGCTGGAGGGTCGTGGGGTGGCGGATGGCGGCATAATCGGGCTGGAGATGATGGGCCGTCAGGGTTTGTACCATGGCTCGCTCGACGACGGCCGGGTCCGACTCGCCCTGCCTGGTAATCAGTTGTTCCGCCAGCCGAAGGGCCTTGCTTAGACCCAGGGCGTGCCGGCGTTGCTGTTCGTTGAGGTAGCGGTTACGGCTTGACAGCGCCAGGCCGTCGGGTTCCCTTGCCGTGGGCACGCGCTGGATGGCGACGGGCAGGTTCAGGTCCTCGACCAGCGATTCGATCAGGCGAAGTTGCTGGTAGTCCTTCTGCCCGAAGCAGGCGAAGGTCGGCTGGCAGATATGAAACAGCTTGAGCACGACCCGCCCGACGCCGGCAAAGTGACCGGGCCGATGGGCCCCCTCGAACTCCGGGGTGAGGCCGGGCACATCCACCGCCGTGTCGAGTACCCCGGCCGGGTACATCTCCTCGGGGCGCGGGTTGAACACCGCGGTGACGCCGGCGGCCCGGCACTTGGCTAGGTCATCTTCGATCGGACGGGGGTAACGCGAGAAGTCTTCATGCGGGCCGAACTGCGTGGGGTTGACGAAGATCGAGACCCAGACCTGGTCGGTCAGCCTCAGGCCGGCCTCGATCAGCCGGATGTGCCCCTCGTGCAGGGCACCCATCGTGGGCACGAGTGCGACCGGCCGATCGATGGTTCGTCGGTGATCACGGGTTTCAGCAATCGTGGTGAGTCGTTTCGTCGGCGGTAGTTCTATGAACGGCTTAAGTCAAAGGTTTTACTCGCTGTACCATTGCATTTCAACGACCCGGTCGTTTTCGTTGAAACGGAATGACACATACGATCCAGAAGAGACTTTCCGGCGGGATGAATATTGCCAGACCGGACAGGTATCGATGTCCTCCCACTCGAGATAGTGCAACGGCTGATGACCTTTGCCCAGCGCTGTTTCCACATCTTTCCGGGTCGGATGGTGGTCGATCTGATTGCCATGCAGCACTAGCTCGGTATCGATAATCTCGATCAGTGCATAGTAGCTGCGGTGTTCTAACCAGGCCGATCGGACGTCATCGGAGACGGTCCAATGCCAATCCGGCTTGTCAATAGATTGTAGGTATTCAGATGAGCGGCATCCCGTAAGCAGGATGGCAAGCAGGCATAACCAGTTCATCCGAATATGTTGTCTCATCCCATTGACTCCTTGGATCATCAAGAGAAGTCTACCCCGGGAACGCGATCGGTTCGCCGACGATCTCGCGGTAGAGGCTCAGGAGGGTTTCGAGTTGGGACGAGGCCAGCCGTTCACGTTTGACCCAGTCGCGGGCCGATCGGCCCAGTGCCGCCGCGGCTTCTCGGTCTTGCGAGAGTGATCGCAGCGCCTCGGCCCACGCTTCTGGGGTCGGCTGGTCCAGCACCCGGGCGGTCACCCCGGGCTGGAGGTAGTCCAGCACCGGGTCGCGCGTGGCGAAGACGGGCACGGCATTGGCCATCGCCCGCAGCGTCATCGACCGGGCCCGGCCCAGCGGCTGGGGGTGGACCAGCGCATCGACGCGCAGCAGCACCTCTCGGTGGCCCAACCGACGCGGGATCAGCGTGCTCGACCCGAGCAGGCCCATCCGCTCGATCGCCCGCCAGAGTTTGTGCAGGTCCCGGCCCTGGCCGTCGAAGAAGAACTGCATGTGCGGGTCGTCGCGCAGTGCCAGCCGCATCCCTTCCAGTAAAACGAGCATGTGCTCATCACAACCCCCGTCCCCGCTGACGACGACGCAGGGGGTCTCGTCGTCGTCGTGATTGATCGGCTTGCCCAGGTGGACGCCCGGCGGGACGGTGTGGACCTCGAGCTTGCCACCGACCGCCTCGCTGATGAGGTCGGCCAGGGGCGCGGTCGCGGCGGTGAGCAGGGTCTGTCCCGGATCCATTTGGCCGCGTAGCCGTGATGCGGCCGCGACGTCCAGCCCGCTATTGGCGCTCAGAGCCACCGGCACGCCGAGCTGCTGGCCAAGGTCCAACACCGGCTTCCACAACCGGCCATCCAATGCGTGGAGCAGGGCCACCTCCGCTTTAACCAGGGGCTCAGCCAGCCTGCGCAACTCGCGGCGGTTGGCCCAACGCCGGCGGGTCTCACGCCAGCTCAGCCGGGTCCCGAACCCGACCGTTTCGTCCTCGGCCCGGCCCTCGGGGAGCACCTGCACCGTGCGCACCGCTTCGTCCATCAACCCGACCACCAGGTGATGCAGCGAGGCCAGTTCCTCGTCCAGCCAGGCCGTGTTAGCAAATAAGGCGATCTGCATGACGCCTTCATCCTATGGCGTAGGGCCCGGCCGTGGAAATAGATCGCCAACCTACTTGACGCGATCAAGCTACGTTTTGCCATCATCGATGCTGTCGGGTGATATCGCCCAGATGAAAGACGCCTTCAACTCGGGGCGATGGATACCCCGGCCAACACCGACAGCGCCGCGAGCATAAACAAGATCGGCCTTACAACGTCTACGAGAAGCCCTCCTACCCCGGCCGTAGCCTGTGAACCATCAGGTTGATGATGGCCAATTGGATCATCGCGACGCTGCTCTCGGGCTTGGTCTCGTAGTCCTTGCTCAGCCGTCGGTATCGGCCCAGCCAGCCGAATGTGCGTTCAACGATCCAGCCTTTGGGCAGCACCTCGAAGCCCTTCACATTATCGCTCCGCTTCACGATCTCGACCTCTCGGCCTAATCGCTTGGCGTCCTGCCTGAAGTCGTCGCCGCTGAACCCGCCGTCGGACCAGAGTTTCTTGAACCGGTGATACACCCCTTTGATGCTGATGAGCACTTCTTCGGCGCCCTCACGCTCGGGAAAGTCGGTAAGTTACTGGCGATTGGACCGCTGCCGCGGTAACTCGGCGTTGCCCGGTATCATCCCTTCCAGCCATGGCCCTTCCCAACGACAGCGAGGCGCAACCAAGCCCCGGCGCCACGCCCCCGGAAGCAACTGCAGAACGGGCCCCGCGTCGGCTGTCTGGCCGGCTCTCCGGCCTGAGCCTTAACGAACAGGTCCTCGTGCTCGCGGCCTGGCCGTTCCTGCAGCAGCTGCTTAGCTGGCTCGTGTCGTTCGTGGATACGGCCGTCGCGGGCCGTTTGTCGGAAGAAGCGACCGGAGCGATCGCCGTCGGCGGATACATCAACTGGTTCATGGGGCTGATGGTGATGGGGGTGGGCGCGGGGGGCGCGGCGTTGATCGCCCGGGCGGTCGGCGGCGGGCACAAGTCACTGGCAAACGCGGGCGTTGGGCAGTCCATGACCCTGGGCACAGCCATCGGCGTCGCCGTGGGCCTGCTCGTTGTGGCCGGGGCCTGGCCGATCGGTTTCCTTGCGGGGCTACGCGGCGAGTCGCTGCGGCTGTGCGAGTACTACCTGTGGATCACCGCGGGCGGCGTGCCCTTTGCCGCTGTGCTCTTTGTCGCCAGCAGCTGCATGACTGCGGCCGGGGATACCCGAAGCCCCTTTTTCGTCATGGTCGTGATGAACCTGGTCAACCTGGTCTGCACCCTCCTGCTCGGGCTCGACGCGATCCCCCTCGTCCAAGGCGTCGAGATCCCCGGCCTCGGGTTCGGCGTCCTCGGCATCGCCTTCGGCACGGTCATCGGCTGGGTCGTCGGTGCCACGCTTATGGTCGCACTATTGCTCAAGCCCGGCGGGGCCATCCGACTTCATCGCCACCGCCTGCGACCGCACTGGCACACGATCCGCCGCATCTGGCGGGTCGCCTACCCCAACCTGCTCGACCGGGGCGGGCACTGGCTGGGCAACTGGATCATCATCATGCTCGTGGGAGAGATCGGCCGACGCGCCGCCTCGGCCGAGACCGTCCAGGGCGCCCACATCATCGCCATCCGCATCGAAGCGATCAGCTTCCTCCCCGCCCTCGCCTTCGCCACCGCCGCCGGCACCCTCACCGGCCAGTACCTTGGGGCCGGCGACCCGGAGATGGCCCGCAAGGCGGCGCGCCAGTGCTGGCTCATCGGCGCGGGCATGATGACCGCCCTGGGACTGGTCTTTATCACCGTCCCCACCGCGCTGGTCTCCATCCTCACCGACATCCCCGTCTTCCTCGAAACCGCGCCCGACCTGGTCCGTGTCTGCGGCTATATCCAGTTCTTCTTCGGCAGCGCGCTGGTCCTGCAAGGCGCGATGCGCGGCGCCGGCGACACCCGCGTCCCCGCCATCCTCTCCAACACCCTGACCTGGGGCTTCCGCCTGCCCCTGGCCTTCTTCTTCGGGCTTTATCTTGACCTGGGCTTGTTGGGCATCTGGTACGCCCTCTGCACCGAACTCGCCGTCCGCGGCATCGTCTTCATCGCCCGTTACTGGCACGGCGGCTGGCTGAAGGCGGAGGTGTAAAAAGAACCACGGCCTCTTATTGATCAACAAACCTCGTATCAAAACGCATTTGTGGCACAGACCCTGAACCCACGTCTCCAGCTAACTTCGGATCGCGCTTGCGAGCAAGTTACGTCTGCGTCCTTCATCAGCGGACCCTCCCAAGTCGCGCTCGGCTCGCTGCGTACCATCCGCTTTATCCCAATAAATTTTCGCGGTTAGACAGAGTCAATTATTGGGTCGGCTTACTGTAAGCTACGTTTTGATCCCAGAGACAAGACGATACAACTGTAAGCCAAGCACCTTGAGCATGACTTTCTCTCATTCCTACAAACTCGGCTTGCTCGCCGCTGTCCTGATTCTGGTCACGGCGGGATGCCAGAGTGCGAGCAAGGCGACATCTAGACCGCTAACTGAGTTGCCGGTGATGGTGTCTGATCCGAACTTCCCGCTGGTTCAGTTGCCCGCTGATTTCCAGTCGCGGCGCAGCACGAGGCGCGTGGTCCTGGGGCCGGGTGACTCGGTGAAGCTGCTCGACGCGGCGGGCCCGGGATGTGTAAGACACTTCTGGGTGACCGCCAAAAACCCCGAACGGCTCGGCATCGAGATCACGTGCGATCACGCGGATCGGCCCCAGGTCAGCATGTCGCTGCACCAGTTCTTCGGGGTCTTGCTCGACAAGCCAGCCTACCAGGTCGATTCCGGCCCGATCAAGGTGCTGCCAGAGACCGGGTTCAATTGCTATTTCCCAATCCCCTTTGCCGAATCCTGCGAGATTGTGTTGCGCAACCGTTCCCGTGCCAATGTTGATATCTGGGCGATGGCGAACTGGCATCGATATGGCCCCGCAGCACCCCTCACCCCGCTTCGCTTGCATGCGTGCTATACCCAACAAGACCCCGGCGAGCCGCTCGGCTCGATGCGGCTCGGCTCGGCCGGTGGCCGAGGCTTCGTCGCCGGCCTCTTCCTCGCTATCCGGAAAGAAGACGAGCGCGACGTGATCTGGCACACCGGCGGAGATACCTGGCTCATCGACGGCGAGACCCGCCCCCACGTCCTGCGCGGCATCGGCACCGAAGACGTCTTCGGGCACGCCTTCGGCGTCCACCGCAACATGAACCCGTGGCTGGGCGGGGCCCACGTCGTCGGCAAAGGCCCCACCACCACCGAGGTCGTCGCCTACCGGTTCTTCGGCATCGACAGCGTCAGCTTCGATTCGTCCTACGTCCTACGCATGGGCACCCGCGCCAACCCCAGCGAGAGCGTGGTCTACGACTACCGCGCAGTTGGCTCATCACCCCCTGACGTGATGACGCCCCGGCAATGGACACTTTCCGGCCCGTTCGAGCTCAACGATGAAACGTTTGCGACCGACGAGCTGCCCGCCGAGGTCTTGGACCCATCGGTCATGTCCTGGCGTTTCGGCAACCGGCAGATGCCGCGCGTCAGGACGTCACCGGAGCACACCTGGGTTGACTTCGCTCGCTGGTACCGCTTCAACCGAAAGGGCAATGGCGGGACCCAGCCGCACAACTGTGCCGCCTACGCAGCCACAACCATCTCCGCCGAGCATGCCCATAAAACAACGCTACGCCTCAGCTTCGATGACCGCATGATGATCTGGCTCAACGGCGAGCGGGTCGCAGCCCTGTCGCATCCCGATGGCTTCGATACGGCGGCCGTCCCCATCCGCCTCCGCCCTGGTGAGAACACACTGGTCATCCGCCTGAGCAACCAAGACAATATAGCGTGGCGCTGCTGGGCATTTAGTTGTGTGATCCAAGGCGAGCAAGATTGAGGCAACGGGTTCTAAAAATGGGTCAGGCATAACCCGTACAAGCCCCCCGATAACCCCCCATCTAACTTGAAACCGTGCTGGACCTGACAATCGTCTGCCGTTTTACTTTGACGATCGTATCGCATCCAACTAGCTTCCCGATATGTCGATTCCCAAGACGAGCGAGCCGGTACTCATGGGCGTGCTGAACCTCACGCCCGATTCGTTCAGCGATGGCGGGCGGTTTGTAGGGGTGGACGAGGCAGTGGCGCAGGGGTTGGCGCTCGCGCGGGCGGGGGCGGGGTTTGTGGATGTGGGGGGCGAATCGACGCGGCCGGGCAGCGGGCCGGTGGGGGTCGATGAGCAGCTGCGGCGGGCGGTCGAGCCGATCCGGGCGCTGCGGGCGGCGTTGGACGGAGAGGGTTTTGGCGAGGTGGTGATCAGTATCGATACGACGTTGGCTGGCGTGGGGGCGATGGGGCTGGACGCGGGGGCGGGGATGCTCAACGACGTTTCTGCCGGGCGCGACCCCCGGAACACTGATCCCGCCGGGGGCGGGGGATCTATGTTTGAATTGGCGGCAGAGCGCGGGGTGCCGCTGGTGTTGATGCACATGCTCGGGGAGCCGGGCACGATGCAGGACGCGCCGGTCTACGGCGATGTTGTTGCCGAGGTGCTGGACTTTCTGATGCAGCGGGTCGCGGCGGCGCAAGCAGCGGGGGTCGCGGAGGACAAGTTGCTGATCGACCCGGGGATCGGCTTTGGCAAGACGCTGGAGCACAACTTAGAACTGTTAGCGAACCTCGACCGGTTCGTGGCGACGGGCTACCCCGTGCTGCTGGGCGCGAGTCGTAAGCGGTTTATCGAGCACGCCAGCCTGGCGACCTGTGCGGGTGAGCCGGCGGCTTCGGCTCGTTTAGGCGGGACGATCGCCGCGACGCTGGCGGGTTTACAGGCCGGTGTTTCGATCGTCCGGGTCCACGATGTCAGGGAAAACCGTCAGGCTCTGGACCTCGCCGCGGCGATCGGCGGCGCGGGGCGTTGAGCCTGGGCCGGAAGGAATCGCCATAGTCATTCATGCGGATTAGATGATTAGCAAAATATTTTGTTAGGGTTCAACCCGAAAGAATGATGTTCACATCGGTGCTTAACCTGTGGAAAAACAACCGGTTGCGGTAAATCATCAATAGTGATGGGCCTTGGACTATCGGACCTAAGTAACCCCTGTTCATTAGTAAGTCTATTGATTGCAGACACATAACATTGTTGACGGATTTCTTTGGCCTGTTCAAGCAATTCCCCAGGCTTTGGCGATAAAAGGGTAGATACAAGTGTCGGGGGGCTAACCGACCCGCACCGCAGAGCCAGGCTGTCCGACGAAGCGTTCGTCTGCCTCTTCTCTGCACCGCTAATGCCCCCCGGGAGGTTTTGTGATGAGCGATATTGCACCCGTTAGCCGACCCCAGCCCGCCGCCATCAACGGCCAGAGCCGAAGTGGTAAGCCCGAGCCCGCTTCGGCCGCCAAGGCCCGGGGCAGCGACTCGGTCGAGCTTTCCAGCCAGGCCAAGCTGCTGAGCAAGCTTAAAGACCTGCCCGATGTCCGCGATGGACTGGTCAACTCCGTCCGCGCCCAGATCGACACGGGCCAGTACGAAACCGAAGAGCGCCTGGACACTGCGATCAATGGATTGATCGAGGATCTGTTCTAAACCGGAAACAGCATCCGCTTCCCGACTCGACACGCGGCCACCCAGCCGCGTGTTTTTTTGTGTTCAATTTCCCGGGGTTTCATTGGGATGACGGCCACACTCACAGGTCCGCCAAATCCAGCGGGTCGCTGGGGACCTGGATCATGCTAGGCTTGATTTTGGCACCCGCCGTAATCTGAAACGCCGGCGCGTCCAGGTCGCCCCGGAAGGTTGCGGCCTTGCCCAGCACGACCGGCTTGCCGCTGACGACCTGCTTGGCCTCGATGATCCCGTCGCAGTGGATGCCGCCGTGGATCTCCAGCCGCTCGGCCATGACCCGGCCTTTCTTTTTCACCGTCAGCGAGCCGCAGGTCCGCAGCTCGATGAGCCCGGCCTTGAGCTTGTCGACGACGATGTCCTCGACGATGACCGGCTTGTTGCACGCCGGGCAGGACGTACTCTGCGCGCGACCACCGACCTCAAACCGGTGTCGGCAGTGGTAGCACTGAACCTGGCGTGGGCCTTTGTTTTTGGCCATACGCATTCAAGCCGAAGGATCGACGGGCGTGACCGCGCCATATCGCGTGGATTGCACCTTGGGCGCAGTCCGGGCGGGCGCACGATCGACCACCGGGCCGCGGTGGCGTGTACGACGCGCGGCCAACCGCCGCGCGACCTCGTGCCGCGTCCCAGAGGCTACTTCTTGCCCGACTCGCCCTTGTTGTCGCCGCCCTTCTCGCCACCTTGCGGCGGGTTCATCCGCGCGGACTGGCTCGCCTGCTGCCCGGCCTCAGGGCCCACCGCGCACATGCCGTAGAAGCTCGCGCCCTCACTCATCACCATCTTTGCCGCGGTGATGTCGCCCTTGACCACACCGCTGCCGTTGAGGCGAACGGTGTCGCCCGCCTGCACGTTGCCTTCGACCCGGCCGTCCACCGCCACGGCCCCGGCCTGGACATCGGCCTTACACAGCGCGTTCTGCGAGACCTGCAGCTCGCCCTTGCCCTGGATCGTCCCGTCGAACTTGCCGTTGATCTTTGCGGTCCGCTCGAAGGTCAGCTCGCCCTTGAAGTGCGAGTCCGAGCCGACCACCGTGGTTTCACTGTCTGCCATGGTCCAATACTCCGTTTGCCCCGCGCGGACGAGCCGGGCGGGTGGGATATAGAAAAAGCCCGCCGCCCCATCGACGGCGAAGCCGGTCCAGTGTAGGCCTTGCGATGTGCGCACGGTAGCCGCCCGAGATGAAGCCGCGTTCATCCCCCGGCTTCCCGCGTCTGATGCACATCACCCACACGAAAAGGGGGTTACCGCGACCCCGGTTTGGTGTTGGCACATCCATGCGCACCAATGCGCACTTCGGGCTCAAGTAGGGACGCCCGCTCGATCCAGCCTTTGATCTCGATGACCCGCCTGACCCTACTCATCACGTTGACCGGCTTGTGTACCGCCTGTATCCGGCCGCGCCAGCTCGACCCGCCGGGGCTTGCGGTTGGCGCGTTCCGGGTCGAGCAGGACACCGCGCCTAACACCCACAGGATCCGGGGCGTCGGGGTCATCCTCCAGCCCGGCCGAATGCGGATAGGTCTGATCCAGGAGGTCGTGATCGAACTGCGACACGACACCCCCGCTCATATCCGCGGAAGAACGTTTGAGGCCTGGCCACTGCCCTGTTCTTCGCATCAACCTTTACCCCAGGAATCCACCGATGACTGATCACCGTCTGCCCGGCCCCGCCCTTGCACTTTTGTTGGTACTGCCCGCCCTGGCCGGCTGCCAGAACCTCAACCGGGCCATGATCTTCTCGACCGGCACGACGATCGGGCTGGAGGTATCGACCTCGCCGGCCTCGGATACCCCCGTGCAGCTGGTCTTCGGCCTCAAGCGTACCGAAGTGCTGATCGACCCGGTGCTCAGCGGGGAGAACGCGGACACCATCGAGCCCCGCGCCCACTCGGTCCTCGCTAAGCTCGCCGGCCGGGTCGACCGAGGTTCTGCCACCCCTGCCGGTGGGTCCACCACGATGTCCGGCGGGCAATGGTTCGCCTCGGGTCGGGCGGCCGAGATTCTGGCCGACCACCCCGCGACCGCCGCCGCACTCACCGACAACCCCGCCATCGCCGCGGCCATAGCTGAGTCGGCCCGCCAGACATACGGCCCCTTGCCCTCCCTCGACGCCAGCGCGATCCAGACCGAGCTGCTGCTGAGCTACCTCGAGACCGACCCGCGCGACGAGGCCGAGCTGGCGAGGTTTGACGCGGCCGCCCAGGCCCAGGGCTTCGATGACTTCACCGATTTCATCTTCGCCAACCCCACGCTCGAACAGGCCACCGCGGTCCGTGAGGCACTGCGTTAGTGGATCACACCTACTCATCCTTGGTTTTCGATTTCAGGAGCTACCGTGATGCCCGGATCAAGCCTAACGGACCCTACCGATACCCGTGTCTCCACGCTTGAGCTGAACGACAACCCGGGGCTACCGGCCCAGCTCCAACAAAAGTGCGCCAGCGCGGCCAGGCTCGGCTACCACCTGGCGGGGTGCTTCCCGCACCTGGATCGGCTGGTGATGGTCTTTCAAAAGCCGCTCCCAAACGATAAGGTGAAATAGGTGGAACTCCGAGGGTTTGTCTGCGTCCAACTCATACCCCCGCACGGAGTAACAAGATGAAGCCCCGATACTTGCTTTTTGTTCCCTTCGTGATCCTGGCCCTGGTTGGTGTCGTGATCGCCGATGATGGAGCGGACGACGACCCCGCCGAACCCCAGCGACCGGGCATCACGCGGGTTGGGCCGGGCACGGATATTCGTGAGATCGCGTCCGACCCTTTCCAGCTCGATTCGGCGGTCGTTGAGGGCAATGTGCTAAAAATCACGGTGACCTATGCGGGCGGCCGTGAGGAACACGCATTTGCCCTCTACTGGTCGGGCATATCGACGCGGTCCCGCCCGCCGCAACTACCGATGGTTCTCAAGCACGATGCGAACGGCGACATGGCCGAGGCCCTGATCACCCGGACCATCGAGTTCGACCTCGGGGCCCTCAACAGGCACGCCATCATCAATATCCGCACGGATCACGGCGACAGCGCACGGGTGGAGTACGGCGAACGCCTCCGCTAAATCATCCGCCACGCAGGCACGGGCGCAAACGATTATCTTGCGTCCATGCCCGACACCGACTCCCCCTACGCGCTGACCCGGCGGTTCGTGCCCGCCGATACCGACCCGACCGATTGGGCGCAGGTCCGGCCCCTGCTGGACGCGCTGCTCGCGCGGGAACTGGATCGTGGCGATGCGGTGGTCCGGTACATGGATGACTGGGCCGAACTGATGGCCGTGGTCTGGGAGCGTGGCACGCGGGTCAACATCGCCAAGGCCGCCGACGCCGAATCGCCTAAGGCCGATGCCGCCTATACCCACTGGGTCAAGGACATCCAGCCCCGGCTCGCACCGGTCGACGACCAGCTGCGCAAGAAGCTGCTGGCCAGCGGGTACCTCGACGCGCTGCCGAGCGAACGGTTCGGCCCGCTGTTGCGCAACTGGAAGGCGGCTGCGGATCTGTTCCGCGAAGCCAGCGTGCCACTATTTACCGAGCTCTCGACGCTGGCGACGGACTACGACAAGCTGGTCGGCGCGATCGAGGTTGAGCTGGACGGCCAGCGGTACACCCCGCCCCAGCTTGCCCGGTTCTACGAATCGACCGACCGCTCGCTGCGCGAACGGGCCTGGGCGGGCGAGGCCGACCAGCGGTTGGCGGTGCGTGGTGAGATCGATGCGATCTTTACCCGGCAGGTTGCTCTGCGGCAACAAGTCGCGGCCAACGCGGGCAAGGCGGACTTTCTTGACTGGGTCTGGCAGGACAAGTACCGGTTCGACTACAGCCGCGCGGACTGCGCCGACTTCGCCGAGACGATCGAACGGGTCTGCGTGCCCCGGGTTCGTGCGCTGAACGAGCAGCGTTGCAAGGACATGGGGCTGGATTCACTCCGGCCTTGGGACACGATGGTAGACCCAAGGGGCCGGCCCGGGCTGGAGCCGTTCGCGTCTGATGATGCGCAGGGCCTGGTCGATGGCTGCCAAAGCATTTTTGAGCGGGTTGGCGGCGGCCTTGCGGACGACTTTGCCCAGATGAAGATGGGGCGGAACCTGGACCTGGTCTCGCGCCGCGGCAAGCGGGCGGGCGGCTTCCAGGCATCGCTGCGCGAGGTCCGCGAGCCGTTCATTTTCATGAATACCGCCGGCCGACAGGCGGACGTCGTCGTGATGCTGCACGAGGTCGGCCACGCGCTGCACTACATGTGGAACAGCCGGTCCGACCCCTGCGGCTTTGTGCACGGCGCGCCGATCGAGTTCTGCGAGGTCGCGTCGATGGGCTTGGAGCTGATCGGCATGCCGGAGGTCGGGGTCTTCTATGTCGGCGACGAAGCCGCATCACGCCGAGCCCGCCGGGAACACCTCGAGAAGATCATCCGCTTCTTCCCCTGGATGGCCACGGTCGACCGGTTCCAGTTCTGGCTCTACGAAAACCCCGACCACACCACCGAGCAACGCGACGCGGCCTGGCTTCAGCTCATGGACCGCTTCGGGTCTCGCAGCGGCGGGGTCGGGGTCGACTGGTCGGGCATCGAGGACCAGCTCGCCTGCTATTGGCACCGTCAGATCCACTTCTTCCACCACCCGCTCTACTACGTGGAATACGGCATCGCCCAGCTCGGCGCGCTCCAGCTCTGGCTGAACTACCGAGAAGACCCGAAGCAGGCGCTGGCGGACTACCGCCACGCGCTGTCGCTGGGCAACCGGCGGACCCTGCCCGAACTTTTCGAGGCGGCGGGCCTGAAGCTGGACTTCAGCGCATCGATACTCGAACCCCTGATCGGGGCGGTCGAGCAAGAGCACACTCGATTAAGTTGAGACCGCCGTCCGCAGTCACCGGAGAGACACAGACCACCTAGCGCACCTGGCTCTATCGTTCTCCCGCGGTCATACGGAGGTTTTCTGGCAAGGGGCCTCAACGACGCCCTAACCGGCTGCTGCAAACCTCTCGATTTTGCCCCTTATTTAGGTCGTTTGGGATGGCCGATCGATGTCGGCACGGTGTGTCCCCCGGTTGATCGGTCTGGACCGGCGAACGGCTCGGCCTGCCAGCAGCAGCCTCCGCATCCGCACGTGGTGGTAGGCCGCGGCGGCGAGGTCCAGTTGCTGCTTGATCTTCCAGCGCCCGACGTGTCTTGCTCTTGCCAGGCCGCGATCGTCTTGCACCAGCCGATGTCTTCTTCAACCCTCTTCCGAGCCGTTGACCCAGGCGGTAGCCTTCATCGGCATGACGCTCGGCCATGCGTTGGCGTGCGGCGATCAGCGGGCGGTCTTTCTTCTCACGCCTACACACCCTGCCGACCGGCCCCTCACGCATCGCGGCGTGCGGCGTGATCCCGCGCCCTTCCAACTCGATCATCCAAGGCCCGTTGTCGTAGCCCTTGTCCGCGCCCAGCGTCGCGGGCACGATGCCCCGGCGCGTGTGCAGGCCATCAAGCATATCGGATGCCGCATGGCACCCGGCCCGGCCGTTCGCCTCGCTGACGCCCGTCGCCAGGATCAGGCCGTGGCGGTTGCCGCTGATGACGTGGCCCAGGCGACTGGGGGGACGCGCCTTGCCCGACGCCTTTCTTGTAAAAGACGCGCCTCGGGGTCG
>JBCDHS010000023.1:0-49803 GCA_038749735.1 Planctomycetota bacterium | reverse complement strand
TTCAAAGATGAGGCCGAGATCGATGCGGCGTGTGCCGAGAGCTGGAACAGGCTGACGCCCGAACGGCTCAAACCATCACCGCGAGGCGTGGCTGGAGCGCGCGAATTAAATGGGATGCGAATAATACGTATCCCACAAAAAACCAAGGCGTTCATTGCTTCATGAGCCGCCGGGTCACACCCGGCGGACAAGCGTCAGGCAGCTCGTCCGCTACGTGTTACGTGGCGGCTTCCCAAGGCCTGACGAGCGTATGAGTTTTTGGGGATGCGTATCAAACAAGCAAACCCAATCACAGATCAATCGCTTCATCACTCAGCCGTTAACTCCGGATGCTCAGAAATCTAACGCTGAACGCAACCTGCAGGGATCACTGGTAATAGACTTGTTTATGCACCCGGCAGGGCTCGAACCTGCGACCTTCGGTTCCGGAAACCGACGCTCTATCCAACTGAGCTACGAGTGCGGTGGATCGCTTCGGGGAGCATACACGACACCTCCCCACCCGCCAAGCAGGGGGCACGAGGCGGGCTGGATGCGATCGCGCTAGTCTTGGAGCTCGTACTCGGCCTGGGTCTGCCTTTGCATCACAAGCTGCAGCTCGGCTACGCCCTGGCCATCGGGCAGGTTCAGCATGGCCGTAACTGCAAAGTCGATCAGCTTGCTGACGTTACCGCTGGTAGATTCCGGGTTAATCGGGAGCATGCCGCGGATTTGGACCAGGCCGGTGCTCTGCTTCATCTCAAAACCCTGTTCGACAAGGCCGGGGACCGCGAAACCCGAGACCTCGATGTCCAACTCCAGGTTCGCGGCGTCCTCGCCAAAGACCTGGCCCACTTCGACAAACCGCATCTCGCTCTCGATCTGGCCCGGCTCGATGGTGAACTGGCCAGACTCCGAAAGTCCCTCGGCGATCAGTTCGTGGTCGCACTCCCAGGCCTGGCCGGGCCGACGCAGCTCGCCCAGCTTATAGATTTGGTCATCGGTTTTCTCCTTCGTATCCGTTTCCAACACGAACGACAACAAGACATCCAGCACCTGTACAACTTCGGGTAAAACGGGGCGGCCATCGGCGTCCTTGACGACTAACTCACCTTCGACCGCTTCAATCGTCAACGCCCGGTTCAAGTTGATCCGCACGACCTCACCGTCCACCCTGCCGGCGTAGTCGGTCGGGGTAAGCACGAGGGCCGTAGCCTCCCCTTTCTCATCGACCTGCGTGATACGAATCGTCCCTCTCATCTGGGCCTCGATCAGCTGCGTCTCCTCGGCGACGGGCTGGTTATTGAGGTTCTGGATCATCTGTAAGTTCACATAGCCATGCGACCCAAAGGTGTAGACCTGGCCGACGGCCGCAGGGCGTTCAAAGGTCAGCTGGTAGTCGTCCTCCGCGCTAGCGGCCGGGCTCAGGGCGATTGAACACAACCAGATGAAAAAAATCGCCATGAGCGACGGTGAGGTTTTCACTTGTATCTCCTTGGTTCGTAAGGAATGCGTATCTGGAGAGTCTATCATGCCTGAAGTCGGTCGGAGACCAGACTTGGGTGTCGGATCGCCAAATCAGAGTTTAAATTGGGTCAATCAACGGGTTGATAGACCGCGCTGGCCTGATCCGACATGACCACCGATAGGATCGCACGTCCCTGGTTGTCGGGCAGATCGGTCTCGGCACTCATCCGGAACGTGCTGGTCAGGTCGAGCGCACCGCCTTTTGATTCTGGGTCGAGGGGGATGCGACCGGTGATGGTCACACTGCCGCGCGAGTCGCGCATCTGATAACCCTGCTCGATCAGCATCGGAGAATCGATCTGGGTGAAACCGAGGTTGACGGCTACGCTCATCGCCGGTTGCCCTTCAAACTCAACGATCTCCAGGAATTCAAACTTGCTGAGCACATGGTCTGCGTCCACGCGCATCTGGTCGTCGTCTTGCATGGACTGGGCGATCATGGGGTTGTTGCCGGCCCAGCTCTGGCCGGGGGCGCGGCGCTGGTCCAGGGCGAACCAGTCGGCGAGATCGGTTGAGCTGTCGTCCTTGTGGATCATGAAATTCAGGAGTTTTTCCATGACCATCACGGCCTCGGGCGAGAGCCTGTCGCCATTCTCGTATCGACCGGTCACTTCACCGTCAACCACACGGATTACCACCCGATCGTCCATGTCGATCGGGACGGTGACCTCGTTGTATGTGCCCTCGTAGTCCTGGATGGTGACGGCGACGGCGTTTGGCTGCCCCGCATCATTAACCTCGAGCACCTCGACAATACCCGCCAGTTCAGCCTCGATCTCGATCTTGTCTTCACCGATCGTCTGGCCGTTGAGAGACTGATTGACCGTGACCCGGTAGGTGGCGGCGGCCTGCACGGCCTGGCGGTCGCCCGCGGCCAGCGGTCGCTCGACAACCAGCAGGTAGCCTTCTTCGCCTGCCTCCTGGCCGGCTACCGAGTAGCTCAGCGCGTAGCTTACGAGCAAACATACTAATGACAGGCCGGCCTGGGGCACTTTCGTCATAACGGGTCACTCCGCGCGGGCAGAAGATTCGATCCACGCTCCAGCGTAGCCCTGCCCAGCGTTGGGGGCAAGACCGATTGATGGGCGGTGAGATTAAATCGGCTTAACCCACGTCGGCGAGGCACTCGGTGATCAGCGCGGTCCAGCCGGTCTGGTGGCTCGCGCCCAGGCCCCGGCCGGTTTCGGCGTGGAAGTACTCGTGGAAGAGGATGAGGTCCTGGAAGCCCGGGAGCTTGCCCAGGCCGTCGTTATCGCCGTGGCAGGGCCGGGCTCCGCCCTGGTCACAGACAAAGAGCAGGCCGAGCCGACGTTCGATCTCCTTGGCGGCCTCGCCGAGGGTGACCCAGTTGCCCGAGCCGGTCGGGCACTCGACCTTGAACCGCTCGCCGTAGAAGTAGTGGTAGCGTTGGAGGGCTTCGATCAGGAGGAAGTTGGTGGGGAACCAGACGGGCCCGCGCCAGTTCGAGTTGCCGCCGAACATGAAGGTGTCCGATTCGCCGGGGACGTAGCGGACTTCGTGGACCCGGCCGTCGTGTTCGAGTGAGAACGGGTTGTCCTGGTAGGCCTTGCTCAAGGACCGGACCCCGTAGGGCGAGAGGAACTCGTCGGTATCTAACAAGTAGCGCACCACCGACTCGATCTTCTCCCGCGAGGGGATGGCCAGAAGTAGGCAGTCTTCCCGGCCCTTCTCGGCGGTGAGGTAGCTGATGCAGGTCGCCAGGTCCCGGCGGTTGTTCAGGAACCAATCCATACGCCGCTTAAAGCCCGGCAGCTTCTCGATCTGTGATTTGTGGATCACTTCCACGGCGATCAGCGGGAGCAGCCCGACCAGCGAGCGGACGCGCATCGCCTGGCCAATGCCGTTCTCCGAGAGCTGGTCGTAGTAGAAGCCGTCGACGTGGTCCCAGAGCCCGGTGCCGCCCAGGTCGTTGATCGCGTCGGCGATGGCGACGAAGTGCTCGAAGAACTTGCTGGCCATATCGGCATAGACGATGTCGTGCTCGGCCAGTTCGAGGGCCATGGCGAGCATCGTGTTGCAGTAGAACGCCATCCACGCGGTCGCGTCGGCCTGGATCAGCGTCATGCCCTTGGGCAGGTTGCTGCGGTCGAAGACGCCGATGTTGTCCAGCCCCAGGAAACCACCGGCGAAGACGTGCCGGCCCTGGGGGTCTTTCCGGTTGACCCACCAGGTGAAGTTCAGCAGCAGCTTCTGGAAGCACGACGCGAGGAAATTGATGTCGCGCTCACCCTTGGGCGCGGTCATCTTGTAGACCCGCCAGACCGCCCAGGCGTGGACCGGGGGGTTGACATCGCTGAAGTTGAACTCGTAGGCGGGGATCTGGCCATTGGGGTGCATGTACCACTCGCGGAGCATCAGCGCGAGCTGCTTCTTCGCGAAGTCCGGGTCGATCCGGGCCATCGGGATCATGTGGAACGCCAGGTCCCAAGCGGCGTACCACGGGTACTCCCACTTGTCGGGCATCGAGATCACGTCGCGGTTGAACAGGTGCTGCCAGTCGCTGTTACGGCCCTGGGCGCGCTGGGCCGAGGGCGGGGGCATGTTCGGGTCACCGTCCAGCCAGTCGGGGACGATGTAGTGGTAGAACTGCTTGGTCCAGAGCAGGCCGGCGTAGGCCTGGCGCATGACGAGTTGTTGCTCGCGGTCCAGGCCCGTTGGGATGACGGTCTGGTAGTACGCCCGGGCCTCGTCCAGCCGCTGGTCAAAGACCTGGTCGAACCCGGTGCCGAGCGGGTCGGCCGGGGCATGGTCCTCGTGGTAGAGCCGAAGACGGATGGACCGGGTCTGCCCAGGGGGGATCGTAAGCTGGTACCACGGCGCACACTTGGTGCCAAAGCCTTTGGGGTTGACCGCGTCGTTCTTGCCCTCGATCACGCGCTGGTGAAAGCCGTCCTTGAAGTATTGGCCTTCGCCCTCGAAGCCGAACGCGGCCTGGTAGTTGGTCTCGTTCTCGGTGAAGAGCACCTCGGACGGGCCGGCCGCGTTTGGGCCGTTTGCACCCGCGACATCCCGCTCAAAGTCGAAGACATATTTGCCCAGCGTTTCGTGCTCGGCCACGATCCTGTCGCCAACAACCTTCTCCATCCTGGGTTTGACACTGCACCCCTCGTGTTCACAGCCCCAGACCCAGGTGTTGCGGAACCACAGCGTGGGGAGGACGTGGATCGTGGCCGGCTCGGGGCCGTGGTTCTTGACACTCACCCGGATCAGCAAGTCCTCCGGCGAGTGCTTGGCGTACTCGGCGACCACGTCGAAGTACCGGCCCTCATCGAAGACACCGGTATCACGGATCTCAAACTCACGGTCGGCCTTGGAACGGCGCTTGTTTTCCTCAACGATCCGTGCATAGGGGAACTCGGCCTGAGGATACTTGTAGAGCGCCTTGGCGTAGCTGTGGGTCGGGGTCGAATCGAGATAGTAGTAGAGCTCTTTGACATCCTCGCCGTGGTTACCCTCGTGGCCGGTGAGCCCGAAGATGCGCTCCTTAAGGATCGGGTCCTTCTCGTTCCATAAGGCGAGGGCGAAGCAGAGCTGGCAGTCGCGGTCGGTAAACCCCAGCAGGCCGTCCTCGCCCCAACGGTAAGCGCGGGCGCGGGCCTGGTCGTGGGTGAAGTAGCCCCAGACGTTGCCGTCGTCGGAGTAGTCCTCGCGGACGGTGCCCCACTGCCGCTCGGCGAGGTACGGGCCCCAGCGTTTCCAGAACTTGGACCGCTCGGCGTTTTCCGCAAGTCGTTGGTGCTCCGCGGTGGGGCTTTGGTTCGGCTTATCGGGCATAGGCTGGTCGTGGCCTGGGGTGTGCTCAATCCGGCGGGCAGTCAGCCGGCCGATGACTATCGACCAAATCGAGGTTGCGACACAATAGACATCGTCCCGAGCTACGATGAGGCGATGTCGGATCAAACCCCTGCGCCGCCGCCGAACCCCCTTGACCTTTATCGCCTGGCCGTGCAGCACCCGCTCGCTGAGGTGGATTTCATTGAAAAGGCGTGGGGGCATTACCGGGGGGCCGAGTCCGAGCCGGTCTTGTTGCGCGAGGATTTCGCCGGCACCGCCGCGGTGGCCGCCGCATGGGTGCAGTCCGGACGTGGCGCTGAGCCGACTCGCAGGGCGTTTGCCGTCGAACTCGACCCCGTCACCGCGACCTGGGCGCAGGACACCTGGTGCGAACTCGGCCCGGACCTGCAGATCTACATCTCGGACGTGATCGAGATGCACACCGCCCCGGCCGACGTCACGGTCGCACTGAATTTCTCGGTCCTGATCTACCACGACCAGGCCGCACTGTTGGGCTACCTCAGGCATGCACGGGCCATGCTTGACGAGCGTGGCCTGCTGATTCTCGATCTATTTGGAGGCTCGGGGAGCCGCGTCGCACAAGCGCGCCGTATCCAGACCCGACGTATTGTGCCCGACGAAGGGGCGTTCGATCCGTTCGACTACGCCTGGGAACAGCGCGAGTATGACCCAATGACCGAAAAGATCGACTGCCGCATCCACTTCACCCTCGCCGACGGCATGGAGCTAAACGACGTCTTTGTCTACGACTGGCGGCTGTGGCGGCCCGAGGCGGTGATCGAGCTCGCCCGGCAGGCCGGATTTCAACAAGCCGAGCTCTGGGCGGACACGCCGGATCAGCCGGGCCGGTATGTACCCCTGGCGCGTGACCCGGTGGCCGAGGACTGGGTGGGTTATTTGGTCTGTGCGGTTTAAGCGGACCGGCCGCCGCCGAGCGGGCCGATAACGCGGTATCTCCTTGATTGATCTGCGGTTTAGGTTAAGATCTTAGTCCTTCCCTGCTGGGCACAGGGCCTTCCCAACGGATTGCAAGCCACCCAGGGCCGACGGACGGGCCGGGCTGATGTGAGGAACCCGCGTGCTGATCTTGATCATTGCTGGCGGGCCCGACAAGGGCCGCATCTATGAGCTGCTTGAGGGCAAGCCCGTCGTGCTGGGCCGCGAGGGGGATCAGGTCTCACTGAACGACCGCAAGTGCAGCCGTGAGCACGCGAGGCTGTGGTGCGAGGGGGGCCAGTGGTACCTCGAAGACCTCGGCTCGCGCCACGGGACCTTCCGCAACCACGCCCGGCTTGAGGCCGACCAGCGTGCCAAGATCAAAGACGGGGACTACCTCCAGATCGGCAACACGGTGATGGTCATGGGCCGGATGCCCGGCGAGTTCGCCGAGCGGGCCGCCCTGCTCAGCGAGACACCGGCACAGGCCGGCACCGTGCCCCGTAAACGACCGGGCGCGTTGATCGCCCTGGGGCTCACCGCAACGGCGGCGATCATCGGGCTGGGCGGCTACCTCGTTTTCGAGATGCAGAGCCTCAAATCCCAGTCCGTCGACCAGGACGACTACGCCCAACTCCGTCAAGACCTGCTCGACACCCAGCAGCAGGCCAACCGAGCAAACCAAGACCTCCAACGCGCGTTAAGCGACGAAGCCGCGATGCGCCGCGAGTTCAGCAGCGAGACCCGCCGGCTGACCGACGCGCTGGGCACCACCGGCGAGGCGATTGATCGGCATAACGATGCGCTGGCCGACGCCTCAGAGGACATCCGCGATGCGGCCCGGCCGATCAGCGATGGCCTGGCCCAGGTCAACCGCGCGGCCGAGCAGAACCGTCTCGCCCTGGCCCAGCTCAGCGAGACCCTCGCCGCGCAGAGCGAGCGCGACAACAGCGAGCAGGTCCTCGCGCAGATCGAAGCGATCAAGACCCAGCTCGCTGGCCAGCCGTCCACGGAAGAACTGGTCGCACAACTCGAGCGCGCCATCGCCACCAACGCCGAGGCAACGGGGCAGGCCGTGCAAAGGGCGATCGCCGCGGCGACGGACGAAGACGCCCAGCTTGCTGCGGCTGAGCGTACCGAGGCCTTGGTCCTTAGGGTGCTGGGTGAGCTTGAGAAGCTTCCTTCAGCCGACCAGATCGCAGCAGATGTCCGCATCGCGGTGGCCGAGGGCCGGGCCGCCAACGAGCAGTTCATGCGTGATGTTCTGGTCGAGCTTCGCCGCACCGGCGACCGGATCTCGACAGACGTGATTGCGGCGATCGACGAGGACGCAGGCTACGCCCAGGCGCTCTTGGATCAGGTCATGACCGAATTGGCCAAGCAGCCGACCGGCGAACAATTGGCCGAACAGCTCAGGCTCGCTGTTGCCCAGACGATGCAGCAGGGCCGGCCGGGGAACGACCAGGCCCTGGCTGGATTGATGCAGCAGGTCCTGACGGAGCTGGAGCAGAGGCCGACCAGCGAGCAGCTCGCCGCCGACCTGCGGGTGATGATCGGCAGCGATGCGCAGCGGACCGAGCGGATGATGACTCCGATCCTGGCCGAGCTGGACAACCGCCCCACCGCCGGGCAGATCGCCTCGGAGCTGCGGTCGGTCGATAACGAGGCGGCCGCGCGGACCGCCGCGCTGCTCGAGCAAGTGCTCACGCGGATGGATGAGCAGGCAGAACTCGCCCAGCAGATCGACGAGCTCAAGCAGGCCATCGCCGATCAGCCCGAGCCCGACGCCCGGCTTGGCCAGCAGATCCTGCGTCGCCTCGATGCGCAGGCGCTCAACAACGACCGTATCGTCGCCGCGATCGCCGAGCTCCGCGAGGCGATGCCCGGCGATGTCACCGGTCAACTTGATCAGATGCTCGCCAAGCTGGACGAGCAGGTCCGCGCCGACCAGCTCAACGCCGCGATCGAATCGGCGGTTGCCCGGGTCGCCGCAACGGAGGACCAGGCGGTCCTCGCCGCGATCGATTCACTTAGCGAGCGCATCGCCGCGCTGCCCTCGGCCGATCAGCTCGAAGAGGTGCTCGACAGCCAGAGCGAGCTAGCCGAACTGCTGGACGGCACCGACGCCCGCGCCGCGATCGGCGAGCTGCGGGCCGCGCTCGACCGCTTAGCGCAAGCGCGGCCTCAGGGCGATGCCGACCCGCAACTCACCCAGATCATCGAGATGCTGCGTAAGCGTGAGCAGGCCGACCTGCTGCTGGCCGAGATGCACGACATGCTCGAGCGCCAGCCCGAACAGGCCGAGCGGATGCGGCGCCAGGTCCTGACCGCGATCGAAGAAGCCGGCCGGGGCGATACCGACCTGCTCCTGCAGCAGTTGCTCGACGAGGTCCGCACCCGCCTGGCCAACGATGAGGCGATCCGCGAGGCGGTCGAGTCCGCGATGCACGGCACCGTCATCCCCGGCCAGCGTGCCCTCCAGGACGCCCACGAGATCGCGACCGATCCCAACCAGACACCGGTCGATGACCCGGGCATCGTCACCTCACCCCGGCCGACTCGGCTGACAGACCTGGAGCAGGCCTACAAGCAAGCCTTCGAGACGGGCCGGCCCGTGACCGTGGGTGCCGGCACCGTGGACCCGACCTCGGGACGGGTGTCTGAAGGCCGACGCATCGACCCGTCGGTCGCCAAGGCCCTGGGCTTTGAGAACTGGCGCGACTGGTACCTGACCGACCTCAACGCCGAGCGCAGCCGCATCCAGCGTGACGCCCAACGCCAACGCAACGACGCCGAGCGCGACAAGCCCCAAGACATCGTGACCCTGCCCGGCCCGAGTTCGGATCAATAGGCCGACGCTGCCATCGCAACACTTCCATCAGCGCCGCTGCTCGATCACACGTTGCACATCAATCGGCAGCGGGGACTCGATCCGTTCGCCATCCAAACACAACTCCGCGGCGTGCAGCATCTGGCGGGAGGCCGCTGATGCAGCCAGAGCGTCACCGTAATCACGGTCTCCCAGGACCGGATGCCCGATGGACGCCATGATCGCTCGGATCTGGTGCAGAAACCCCGTCTCCAGGTCAACCCAAATCAGCGTCGCTCCATCGAGGTACTCGACAGCCTCGGCCCCCATCGCACATCGGCGGGCCCCATCCGGCCCGCTGCCAGGCGGATCAACACGGACGCGTGCCGGCCGGTGGCTTGACATGCTCAGGTCGCGCTCGATGCGGCCGGCCTGCTCGAACCGGCCGGAGACGATCGCGAGGTAGCGCTTCTTGGCGCGGTGCTCGGCAAAACCAGCCCGCCAAAGCTCCCAGCCGGCCTGGTCGATTGCGATGATCAGGACCCCCGAGGTATCACGGTCCAGCCGATGGACGACGCCGCTGCGCAGGCCCCCCTCGCCGACGCCAACCACCTCCGGGTGCATCGCCACCACCGCGTTGAGAAGCGTGCCCGTCTCCGCCGCCGACCGCGGCCGCACCGGCACGCCCGCAGGCTTATCGACCGCCAGCCAACCCGAACCCCGTCCCAGCACACGTACCTGCATCCCCGAGTCAGCCGCCGGCCGCTCACCCCCGCCCGCCCGCCGATCGACCGCGACCTTGTCGCCCTGCTTGAGCAATAGGCCCTTGTCGGACCGTTTCATGGTGCGCCGATTGACCTCGACCCAGCCCAGGTCCAGCAGGCGGGTCGCCTGGGAGCGGGACAAATCCAGCCGATCGCGCAGCAAGGCGTCTAGCCGGGCCCCCGCCGGGATGTCTGGCAATGATTCCATGTTCTCGACTGACATCGACACCAGCTTAACCAACGCCCTTCTTATACGTATCCCCCAAAAACCAATGCGTCCATTGCTTCATGAGCCGCCGGGTAACACCCGGCGGACAAGCGTCAGGTAGCTCGTCCGCCACGTGTGACGTGGCGGCTGTCCAAGGCCTGACGAGCGTATGGATTTTTTGGGATGCGTATTATCGGGCGACTGCGCCATGGTCGTTCTATTTGGCTGGTCGCTTGGCAGTTCCAAATGCCGGATCGGTCCTTACCACGAGGTCACAACAAGCCGATATACAATGTGGTACTCGAGCCGTTTGTTCAGATCAGGGATGGCCGTGAATTCGATGGATGCTCAATCCCCAGCCTGGTCGCCCCAGCGCGTCTGGGCCACCCTGCTGCTAGCGCTCGGCGCGGTCGTGGCGACCTCGTGGGCCTGGCGTGACATTGCGCACATCGCCCGGGTGGATGAGGAGTCCAGCCAGGTGCTCCTCGCCCTGCCGGTGTGCCTCTGGTTGATCTGGTCCTACCGCAAGGCCATCCGGGGCGTACCCGCCGAGGCCAGCTTCATGGGGCCGGTGCTGATCGGGTTGGGCTGGGGGCTCTCTTGGTACGGGTATAACCATGGCGCGCAGTCGCCCTGGCACCTGGGCGCGGTGATGGTCCTGGTCGGCGCGGTCTGGTCGGTGCTGGGTGACCGGGTCATGCTGCGGGCCTGGCCGGTGTTGGTCGCGTTGCTGTTCCTGATCCCCGTGCCCGGCCGGGTTCGGCTCGAGATCGCGGTGCCGCTCCAGGAACTGACCGCACGCGGGGCCGAGGTCGTGCTGGTCATGTTCGGCATGTCCGTCGAACGGACCGGGATGCTGCTGGTCTACAACGACAAGCCCGTCCGCATCGACGAGGCATGCAACGGGATGCGCATGGTCTTTGCCCTGCTGCTGGTCTGCTACGGCTACGCGATGGCGAACCCGCTCAACCCCTATATGCGCGTCATCATCATCCTCCTCAGCCCACTCTTCGCGGTGCTCTGCAACATCATCCGCGTGGTCCCGACCACTATCGTTTACGGCAAGTACGGCGACGCGGCGGGCGATACCTTCCACGACATCAGCGGCTGGGCGATGATCGGCATCGCCTTCTTCCTGCTCATGGGCCTGGTCCGCCTGCTCGAATGGGCGGAAGTACCCGTGGTCGTCCCCGAGCACCAACGCACGGTCGCCTACCCCGGCTAAAAAGACACCTGCAAAACACAGACCCCGTACGTATGAATAAGCTCGGCACCAAATCGCTGCTCGCCCCGGCCATCGCGGCCGGCCTGATCATCGCCGCGTTCGTCCAGGGCTCGCTCCAACCCAGCCCCTCCGACGCCGAGGGCTATCACCTGGCGATCACCCAGGCCATGAACCGTGTGCCCACCAATGTCGGCGACTGGGAAGGTCAGGATGTCGAGATCCCCGATGGATCGCTCCAGCTGCTTAGGCCTAATCTCGCCCGATCACGCGTCTACACCCGGGGCGAGGACGAAGCGATCGCCCACCTCCTGCTCATCCAGTGCAAAGACGCGCGCGACCTGGCCGGACACTACCCGCTCAACTGCTACCCCAACGTCTACGGCTACAAGCTGGCCAAGAGCAGTGCGACGAACTGGAGCCTCGATGGGCTGCTCGTCCATGGCCGCACCTACGTTTTCAACGTTAACGAACAACCCGGCAGCGGGTCCATCGTCGTTCAACAGTTCTTCGCGCTTCCCGATGGAACCACCACGGACGATGTCGATGCGATCTATCGCCTAGCCGGCGACTACACCCAGCGGCATCGCGGCGCAGCGCAGGTCCAAGTCGTCTACCCCGCCAACGACCCGCATACCGATGAGCAACGTGAAGCTATCTTCACCCAACTGGTCGGGTCCTACACCGAAGTGATCCGGCTGATCCTGGCCGACAACAGCGACCGCACTGAAGCCATGAGGTAACGACATGCCACGGATCGACCCCGAACGCAGCAAGCGCCGTATCCGAAGGCTGAGTATCCTCGGCGGCACCCTGATCCTAATCATTGGTCTAGGTACCGGGCTTTACGCGATCAATCGCGCATCGGGTGACACCCTGGCCCAGCAGAAGGTCCTGGAAAGCCAGGCCGCTTTCGAGCAAGGCGATTACGCCCAAGTCGTGGCCCTGCTGGAGAACCGTGAGACTTCAACCAATACGATCCGCGCGATCACCCAAGACCCCGAGCTCTTGTATCGCTATGTCCAGGCCCGACGTGCTGTGCCCCTCGACAACGGCGAGCATATCGCACTGCTTTTCCCCGCGCTGCGTCAGGTCGTCGCCCTGGACCCAGGCAACCGCAAGGCCGGGATCGAGCTGCTCAAGGTCCAGCTGATCTTCGGCCAGGACTCGCATGCACTCACGACATCGACACGGTTGATCGAGGTGCACCCCGATGATGCCGAGTTGTTGCAGTACCGTGCGGCGGTGTACGAGCGGATGGGGCGGGCACGTGATGCCCTAAACGATGTCTGGGCGGCCCTAGCGATCACGCCGCTCGACGTCCGTGCCGGTGCAGATGTCGCACGCCTCACGCTCGAAACAAATGATGACCCCGCACGGTTCGTCGCCTGGGCCGATGGCCTTGCCGAGCAGCACCCCCAAGACCCCCGGGCGCTGGTCCTTCAGGGCCATTCACGCCTCCTGATGAACGATGAAACTGGGGCAGAACAGGCCTTTGTGAATGCGGCCCAGGCAATGCCGATCAACCAGGACTTTGCCCAAGTCCTGATCCAGTGGCTCGAAGTTGTTAATCGCTTCGACCTTGCCAGACAATACCTCGAGCAGCATGCCGGGCCAGGTGTCGGCGATCTGCTGGCAGAAGAACTCTTCTTCCGCCAGTATGAAAGCGGCGCGTACGATGCGGCCGTCCAACGCTTCGAGGCCGGGGACATGGCATCAGCACGAACCGACCTGATCGCGCTCGCCGCGATCTGCGCCAAACGGTCGGGTCAGGATGAACTCGCAGACCGCCTGCTGCTGCATCTTCATGGCAACGGCCCGCAGGCCAAGCATTGGGCGGCGGTGCTGGACGCTTTATGGTCCTCGCCGATCCGGACCGGCGAACTGATCGCGGCGACCCAAACTGCATTAGCGGGTCAGCCCAACAACCCACACCTCTTGTTCATCCTGGGCGACACACTCATGGGGATGGGAGAACCCGACGCCGCGTTGGTCCACCTGCGTACCGCCGCGCGTGTTCGCAACGCGTGGGCTCAGCCCCGATACCTGATCGCCCGGATCGCATTAGGCCTGGGTGAATACGAGCAGGCCGCCGCCCTCGCCCAAGGCGCGCAAGCTCGCCAGACTAACCCTGTTTATGCAGACCTCGAAGCCGCCGCACTGGCGCTTGCGGCCGACGCCAGAGACCCGAGCCAGGTCGAACAGGCGGCGGCACGGATCGATCAGGTCCACACGCAAACCCCCGGCGCGTCACGCTCGTTGGTCGCACTGGTAGCCCTGTACCAAAGAGCCAATGACCCGATCGCAACGCAGCAGACGGTGATCAAGGCTTTGGGAATCAGCCCGCCCCCGGACCTCGCGACACTGGCCGAGGTGGCTCGGATCGTCGAACCGTCCAACCCTGAACTCGCGTCGCAGGTGCGCGACCGAGCCGAAGCGCTGTACGGCCAGAACGCTCAGACCGCACTGGATCGGGCGATCACACTCGCGATGGCAGGCAAGGTTGACGATGCAGCTGCCTTTTTAAGGCAACAGACCCCCGAACCGGCTGGACTCGTCTGGCGACAGGCCATGGCTGAATTCCTAAGCTTTGTCAGATCGCCCGACGCCGTGGCCGCTTGGATCGAATTAGCCGAACTGTTTCCCGAGAATTTTGGCGTGCAGCGGCTGGCCGCAGACAAAGTCCCATTAGGAGATCACCCCGCATTCGCCGAGCGGGTGGTTAAGCGTATGCGCGAGACGGCCGGCGAAAGCTCCGTCGGCTGGCGTATCGCTCGGGCGCGGCTGCTGCTGACCGGCCCGCAGGCCGAAACGGCATCTGCATATCGTGAAGCGGGCCGCTTGCTTCTTGAAGCACTCGAAACCGCACCGAATCGGGCCGATGCGCTGCGTTTGATATCGCTCGTCTACGAGATGTCCGGCGATATGGACGCTGCGATCACCTCGATGCTGCGGGCCAATCATGCCGAACCCGACCTCCACGCCGCTCAGTATCGGCTCGGCACCATGCTGTATCAGCAGAAACGATTTCGCGAAGCCCAGGCCCCGCTCCTAAAGGTCGCTGGCTCGGAGCGGGCAGACCTTGAGCTAAGGATGAACGCGATGCTGATGCTGGGGCAGCAGGGCGAACTAAAGGTCCTCATCCCAATCGCCAAAGCGATGGTCGGGGCGCGGATTGGCGGGGTCCAGGCTCAGGTCCTGCTCACCGAGTTCTACCTCTCGGACGGCCAGTTGTCGCAGGCCCAGCAAATGGCCGAACAATTATTACTGGAGCCTGCTCCCGAATCGATCGCTTACCTGATTGAATACTTTGAGCGTACCAATCAACCCGATCGGGCCGAGGGGACGCTTGCGCTCCTGGATAACGTGGAGATGGCGGACAGCCAGCGGAGCGAGATACGTGGGCTGTTCGCCACGCGGCGTAACGACATGGAGTCGGCCCTGAGGCATTTCCGGGACGCCGCGGAGGCTGCACCCGATCAGCCGCGACGCTGGCGGACGCTGGTGGCGATGGACCTGATTTTCAACCAGCCCGGGTTGGCGATACGTGACGCCGAACGTAGCCGGTCCCTCGGGATCAACGACCCGGGTATCCGGGCGGTGCTTGAAAACAGCGAGCTGCTTCAGACCCTGGCGGTAGACCCCCGCTTTAATCGGCTTGCGGCGGCCGTTGTGAGCGACGACGAGAACCGCGCGGCTGCGCTCCGGGCCCTGAGCACGATCAGGCAGGCCGCTGTCCAGCGAACACCGCTGGACACGGTTGCCCAGCAGCTCGCCGAGCAGGCGATTGAGTCGCCCAAGTTCCTGCCGCTGCAGATCGCGACGATCCAGCTGATGTATCAGGCCCAGCGCTACACCGACGCCGCCGAGTTTGCGCTCCAGACGATGCAGCGGTTCCCCGGGGATAGCGAATCGGCACGGCTCGCGGCCATCACCCTCAACGCCAGTGAAGACTGGCGGCGTTCGGCGATCGCCGCAGACCAATGGGGAAAACGCGCGCCCGAATACAGGCCGTACGCGGCGGTGATCCTCGCCACCGCCCAGCGGGAGCTGACGCGCTATGACGATGCGCTGGAGACACTCGCCCCCTACTTGGACCAAGCGCGCCAAGACCCCGGTCAACACTTTGGCTTGATCAGTGAGTACGCGTGGTGCCTGGCCTACCTCGGCCGCATCGATCCGGCCTGGGAGTTGATTCAGCCCCAGCTCGAAACGGGTCCGCGGTGGCGGGCCATCGCCGGCCGAATCGCCGCCGAGGCCCTACCCCGAGCAAGCCACGCAAGGGACTGGCTGCTCATTACCGAGCAGGCCGTACCGGCCGACAACCTCGGCGAACGGCTTGTCCTGGCTCAGGCCTGCTTCGATGCCGCGGCACGACTCGACGATGACGCGTTACTCGCGAAGTCGAGAGAACTGGTCGAGCAGGTCGTCCAATTGGCCGACCCGCCGATCGAGGCGTGGTTCCTCCGCGGCGTGATCACCGAGGCATCGGGCGATCTCCAGGCCGCTGAAGAAAGCTACCGGAAACTCCTACAGATCAACCCGCAGACCGACCTGGCCCTGAATAACCTGGCGATGGTTCTGTTGACGCGGGGCAGCAAATCAGCCGAAGCGATCCGCCTGGCAGAGCAAGCCACACGCATCCGCCCGGAAGAGGCGAACTATTTCGACACCCTCGCGAAAGCCTGCCTGGCGAACCGGCAACTCGACCGTGCCATGCGGGCGATCGACCGCGCGATCGAACTGGACCGTTTCAACGGCGTTTGGCGCCTGACCCAGGCGGACATCCTTGAAGCCATGGGCGAATTTGAACAGGCCAAGGTCTTGCGTGAGCGATACCAGACCGAGCGCTGAACGATTGCCCCGATCTTGTCACAGCAACGGACCAAGCAGCCGGACCGTGTTCTCCATCAGGCGGTGATGGAACGGCCGCGCCCGCCAGCCCGCCAGATCAATGCGCACGCTCTGGTCGATGTATCGCGTGAGCAGCCCGCGTAGCCGCTCAACAAACTCGGGGTCATAGACGGCCAAGGTCACTTCGAAGTTCAGCCAGAGGCTGCGCATATCGAGGTTCACCGTGCCGAACAGTGCGGCGTGGCCGTCAACCACGACCGCCTTGGTGTGGAGCAGGCCACCGCGGTACTCGTATAACTCCACGCCCGCACTGAGTAGGTCAATGTAGAGCGATCGGCTGGCAAGACGGACCATCGCTGAGTCGTTCTTCTTCGGCACGATCAGCACCACGCGGACACCGCGCGAGGCCGCGCCCGTGATCGCGGTCAGCAGCGATTCATCGGGCACAAAGTATGGGGTGACCAGCAGCAGTTCCTGTTGCGCACCATAGATCGCCGTCATCAGCGTCTGGCGGATCGCCTCCTCGGAGAAGCCCGGCCCGGAGGGCATCACCTGGGCGATGCTTGATCCCTTTGCCGGCACCAGGTGCAGGTCGCCCTGGTCCTCGAAATCGCCGAAGGGTTGCTCCGTCTCAACATCCCAGTCGCTCAGAAACACGACGCCCAGCGTCTCAACGACCGGCCCGGTCACACGGACCGCCGCATCGACCCACGCCCCAACCCCGGCGTCTTGCTTAAAGACACTGGGGTCGGCCATGTTCATGCTGCCGGTGTAGCCGATCTCCCCATCGATCACGACGATCTTGCGGTGGTTGCGCAGGTCCTGGCGACGTAAGAGCGTCCGCCAGAGCCCGGCGGTGAGCATCTCGACCACCTCGATCCCCGCGGCGCGGAGTCGCTTAGCCGACTCACTCTTCAGAAAAGTTTTGGATCCGACCGAATCGCAGGCGACCCGGCAAACCACGCCGCGCTGCGCCGCCCGCTCCAGCGCATTGGTCACCCGATCGACTCGGCCGCCCTCATACCAGATGTAGAAAAGCAGGTGGACGGATCGCTGGGCAGCATCAATATCCCCGATCAGGTGGTCGAAGACGGCATCGCTGTCGTCCAACAGTTCCAGCCGGTTGCCGCCGATGGCGGGGAACCCATAGACCCGCTGGCCATGTTGGATCAGGCCGTGCTGCACCGGCGCCGTGTCGGCGAGATCGATACGGGTGCTGCCGTGGAGCCGAGTAAGGTATCTTTCAATCCGCGGGCGGATTTCGCTGAGCTTGGACAGCCGGTACCGCCCGATGCGGGCCTCGCCGAGGAAAAGGTAAATGACCGCCCCGAAGAAAGGGAAGAAGAGGATCACGCCCAGCCAGGACAGCGAGACCCCGACCGGCCTCCGCCGCATGATCACCCTCAGGACCAGCCCGATCCGGATCAGCCAGTCCAGCAGGAGCAGCAGCGTCGCGACCCACGGCGTCAGCATGGTCTCGGGCATGGCGGCAGGCGTCCTCCCATTCGAGGTCGTCGCATCCTAGCGGACCGGACAAAGAACGGAAAGAGCTCGGCGGCGGTGCCGGGCCTACCAAAAGCGGACGAAGACATGATCAGCCTTGGCGCTGTTGTCAGGCACGAACCGCAGCGGCTCCCGACGGTCTACGCAACCGCAGGTTAAAGGTTCGATTCCTTGCGAGTGCATCTCAAAGCCTGTGGCTCGTGCCGGGGGCTCATTGATTGAATAAGCTCATTTCCAGGCTGTGAGACGGGCTGTGCGGACATTGTTCAATCGGTGGTGCTCGCTGGCCGATAAGCCAGATAGCCCAGCCGTTCGTCACGCCGGAGACAGGCCATGTCTGACCGCCGATCCCAGCCCCGTTTTGCTACCCGTGGTCTCGCGACATCATTCGGGGAGGTCACGAACATCTCCGATACGGGCCTGTGCGTTTTCCGTAAGGGCAAGATGGACCTCGATCTGGATCAGCAGTTGATCCTCCGGATCAGCCACGAGCTAGCCGAGGCGAGGGTCAAGGCCCGCGTCGCACGGATCGAACGGCTGGGGCTATTCCGGCACGAGATCGGGCTGCAATTCATCGAGGTGGATGTCGCGACATTGGCGCAGATCCGCCGGGTGACCGAAGCGGGCTGCCAGGAATTTAGCGGGCCCCGGTGCTGGGTCGCGGCTTAAGTCCCTGCGGCAGATTGCAAGCGGATCACAATGCGCCTTTCATCCGGTTCGTATGAGAGCCATTCGGTGACTTCATCTGATGGCAACTGCGATTCCCATTCAATGTCAGAAGCTAGCTTTGGCTCACCAATTAAGTACAGTACAAACTGCCATGCCCCTTGATTTGGTCCATGGCAAATCCATGCGACACCAGTGATTTTGGGTTCTAATTGTCCTAGCAAATAGTGTTCTGGTATCAAACCGTCGCACCAAATACTCTCCTGCTTACCTTTTTCAGTGCCAGCAAATTCACGTGAAATACGAAATTCCAGCGAGTCCCAGTAGTCTTGTTCATCCAACGTGAATCTCCTTTCCCCGTATTCGTGGTGCTGAGTCACACTAGCTGTCTGGACTTAAGAATTTGCGGCCACCGTCACAGGCTGGGTTGTCTCGAGCAGGTGGTACTCGATCGCGTCGGTGATCGCGCGCCAGCTCGCGTCGATGATGTTGGTGTCCACGCCGATGGTGCTGAAGACGCGGGCGGGCTTTTCGGGCTGGTTCAGGCCGACGGCGAAGTCGGCGGTGACGCGGACCTTCGCCGCTGACTCGGCCGAGGGGTTGACCACACGGACCTGGTAGTCGATCAAGTGCAAGTTATCGATCTGCGGGAAAGTCCTGCGTAAGCCATGGCGTAGCGCCGCATCGAGCGCGTTGACCGGGCCGTCACCCTCGGCGACGTGGTGACGGGTTTTGCCGGCGACCACCATTTTCACCGTCGCCTCGGTGCTCGCGGCGTTGCCGTGGTGCCGGGTGATGATGCAGCGGTAGTGGTCCAGCTCCCAGAAGCTTGTCCGCTGGTCGAGCGCCTCATAGACCAGCAGCTCGTAGCTCGCGCGGGCGTGCTCAAACTGGTACCCCTCGTTCTCCAGGTCCTGCACCCGGCTGAGCACCCGTCGTTGGACTTGTTTATTGTGGGCGATGCCGAACTTCTCGCCGAGTTCCGCGGCGATGTTGCTGGCGCCGGAGAGCTCGCTGACGAGGATGCGGCGCTGGTTGCCGACCGACTCGGGCGGGACGTGCTCGTAGCTGTGGGCGATGCGTTGCACGGCGTGGACATGCATCCCGCCCTTGTGGGCGAACGCGCCGTCGCCGACGTAGGGCTGGCCGTGCGAGGCGTCCAGGCCCGTGAGTTCGTAGATGGCCTGCGACAGTTCGCTGAGCCGTTGCACGCTGCCGGGCCGAAGGACTTCTCGGTTGTATTTGAGTGCAAGGTTGGCGGCGATGGTGACCAGGTCGACGTTTCCGCAGCGTTCGCCGATGCCGTTGATCGTGCCTTGGACCTGAACCGCTCCGCAATCGATCGCGGCCAATGAGTTCGCGACGGCCAGGCCGCCATCGTTGTGGACATGGATCGCGAGCTTAGGGGCCGATGCAACACCGGCGAGCATCTGCTGGACCGACTCGATCGCGGCGGTGATCTCGCACGGCAAGGACCCGCCGTTGGTATCACACAGCACCAGCCGGCTCGCCCCGCCTTCGACCGCGGCCTGCAGGGTCTGTAGCGCGTAGCCCGGGTTGGCCTTGTAGCCATCGAAGAAGTGCTCGGCGTCATAGAAAACCTGCTCGACCGGTTCGGCCGCTACGCAGAAGGCGGCCGACTCGCGGATCATCGCGAGGTTCTCTTCGCGATCGACCCGGAGCACCTCGTCCACGTGCAGGTCCCAGGTCTTGCCGACGATCGTGATGATCGGGGCCCCGGCACCGACCAAGGCCTGCATGCCCGGGTCATCTGCTGGGGTGATGCCTTTACGGCGGGTCATGCCGAAAGCGCAAACCTTGGCGTGTTGCCATTGAATCTTTCGTGCCTCTTCAAAGAACGCCACATCCTTCGGATTGGACAGCGGGTAGCCGCCCTCGATGTAGTCAAACCCCAATTCATCGAGGAGCCGGGCGATTTTCAGCTTATCGACCAGCGTCAAGGCGATGCCCAGGCCCTGGGTGCCGTCTCGGAGGGTGGTGTCATACAGCTCAACACGAGCGGTTGGGTCGGTCATCAGTCGGGCCTCGTGGTCCAGGCGACAGGTAAGGGGCGAACAGAACAGAAGGCAACCGAAAAACAGAGCAAAAAAAAACTGCCATCTGGCAGGGCCGGCGGTCGAGGGTTAGATAAACACCGGCCCTAACGAGTTGGGAGACCCGTGATCTCAATGGTGTTCGCGGACAACATCACGTAAGAAGTATATCGTTGGCCAGCTGCATGGACAATCCGCTGATCTGTCATCAAACTGCGGTTTGAAGGCTGACTAACTAAATACATGGTTCTATAATCCCCCGTTTAGGGACGCCACACTCCGGCCCCAGACCACCATGAAGGACTCAACAACACAGATCATCATCCCGGGCTGGTCGCCGCCCGCCTATCGGCCTTGGCTGCACCGGTTTTCATACCTCGTCATCGCCGCGACCTTCGCCCTGATCGCCATCGGAGGCAAGGTGACCAGCATCGACGCGGGCCTGGCCGTGCCCGACGGGTTTACGACCTTCGGCCACTTCACCCTGACCGCCCCGCTCGAGCTGTGGTGGCACGACCAGGGCACCCGCTGGGAACACTCCCATCGTATTCAAGGCATGGTCGTCGGCATGCTCACCATCGCCCTAGCGGCCTGGCTGCTGGTCACGCAGAAGTCTCGTCCCTGGCTGCGGTTCTCGGGGCTGGTCATGCTCGCGCTGGTGAGCTCGCAAGGCGTCCTCGGCGCATTGCGGGTCGCCGAGACCTCGCTGGTCATGGCCTTTGTCCACGGGATCTGCGGCCAGCTCATCCTCTGCGGGTGGATCGTGATCGCCGCCGCGTTGAGTCGATCCTGGATCGATCGGCTGGGCCAGACGGCATCGGGCTCCGGCAGCCGCCCAAGCCGAATCATGGGCCGAGCCATGCTCCTGCTTATCGCCGCCCTTTTTGTACAACTGGTCCTTGGGGCCGGGGTCAGGCACTTCAAAGCGGACAAGGCGATCCCGGATTTCCCGTTTCATTACGGCCAGGTCTTGCCGCCTATGAGTCAGGCTTCCGTGGATGAGGCGTACCTGGGCCACTACGCCGATCGCATGGGTGTGACGGTCACCAAAGCGCGTGAACTGGACATCGCGCACAATCGTGACGCGCTGGGCAATCCGATCGTCAGTGCCGGGCACGTCCACCTGCAGTTTGTCCACCGCTTCTGGGCGTACCTCATCGTAATTGGAGTCATCGTGCTCTTCGTTAAGTTGTACAAGAGCAGGCTCAATGAGGAATTGGTCACGCTCCCGGCCCTGATGTTCACGGGTCTTCTTGCGCTGCAGGTCAGCCTCGGTGCTTTCACGGTGATGACCGGGACCGACCCGATCATTGCAACCGCTCACCAGGCCGTCGGGGCTTTGCTGATCGCGACGGCCACCTGGTTGGCGGTTCGGGTACACTTGGCCGAGTGCGATCTACCCGCCACTTCAACGGCAAGCACTGCCATCACGACCACAGCGACGGCCCGTCCGGAACCATCGGCCGCGACACCACGACCGGCATGAGCCCGACCCTCGACACAACCCGACGCCTGCCCGACCCGAGCGTCAACGCCGACGACGCCTCGCACGTGCCCTCGCCCTACGACCCGGTGGAGGCACCGGCCGGCGAAGCGATCGAGAAGTACATCCGCACCCCAAGCAGGCTCTCCGATCTCAAGGCGCTGACCAAGCCGCGGATCACACGGATGGTGGTGATCACCGCGAGTATCGGGTTTGTCTTTGGCGTGGACGCAAGGTCCGTCATGCCCTGGGGCATCTTTGCGATCGCGATGCTGGGCACGGCGCTGTCCTGCATGGCCGCGAGCGTGTTCAATCAGGTCTATGAACGCGACACCGATGCCTTGATGCACCGTACCCGCAACCGCCCGCTCGCGGCCGACCGAGTCAGCGTGAAGACCGCGATGTGGCTCGGCATCGCCCTTACCCTTGCGGGGCTCGGCGTCTTGCTGGCCACAGGTCTCTTCCTCGCCGCAGCTTTTTGTGCCTTCACCATCGCCAGCTACGCGCTGATCTACACCCCCATGAAGCGGGTATCGACCCTGGCCCTGATCATCGGGGCCGTGCCCGGCGCAATGCCCCCGGTCATCGGTTTTGCCGCATCGACCGGCTCGGTCGGCCCGGCCGCAGCGCTTCTCTTTGCCATCATGTTTGTCTGGCAGGTGCCCCACTTCCTCGCCATCGCCTGGCTCTACCGTGAGGACTACGCCCGGGCGGACCTGGCCATGCTCCCGGTCATCGACCCCAGCGGCGTCCGCACCTTCCGGCAGACCCTGATCGGGTGCCTGCTGCTGCTGCCGGTCGGGCTGCTGCCCTCGTCCATGGGCATCGCCGGGCGAGCTTACTTCGCGGTCGCCGCGGTATGCGGGCTGGGATTCCTGGCTTTCGCCGTGGCCCTGGTGCTTCGGCCAACGCGAGGGCACGCCCGCCGACTCTTCTTCGCCTCGCTGGTATACCTGCCGGTCGTATTGATCGCGATGATGGTTGACCGGATGTGAGCGAGCACACCACTCCCCAAACCGAGGCCCATGCGGGCCAACACGTTGACCTGTCGCCTGCACAATCCGGCGCTGCGGTCTCGATACGGTCCCTCAGCCACGTCTACAACCGGCCCAAGCCCAGGCCCGGCAAACACACCGCACCAACCCCGGCCTACCAGCTCGACCCCGCGCTCAACGACATCAGCCTGGATATCCACCCCGGCGAGGTCTTCGGACTGCTCGGGCCCAACGCCAGCGGCAAGTCCACCCTCTTGCGTATCCTGGCCACCGTCCAAGCCCAACGCCCACCCAGCGGCACGACGCCCGGCACCGCCCACATCTTCGGACTCGATGTCGCCACCCAGCCCGCACTTGTCCGACAGCAACTCGGCGTCGTCTTCCAACACGCCGGGCTCGATGACAAGCTCTCCGCGAGGGAAAACCTGCGGTTCCACGGCATGCTGTATGGGCTTAACGGCCGCGACCTCAACACACGATGCGGGCACTGGCTCCAGAGCCTGGGCCTGGCCGACCGGGCCGGCGATCTGATCGGCTCGTTCAGCGGCGGGATGCGACGACGCGTCGAGATCGCCAAGGCCCTGTTACCCGGCCCGCGGCTTCTCATGATGGACGAGGCCTCGACCGGGCTGGACGCCGCCGTGCTCCGCGAGATCTGGGACCTGCTCCGCGAGCGCGTCGATCAGGATGGGCTGACCATCGCCCTTACCACCCACCTGATGCACGAGGCCGAGCAGTGTGATCGGCTCGCGGTGCTCAGCAAGGGCCGGATCATCGCCATCGACAGCCCGGCCGGGCTGGTCGGCCGCGTCGGTGGGCAGGTGCTCGAGGTCCAACTCGCCGGCGACCGTTTCGAGAATACACCAACCGAGCAGCAAGCCGTCGAGGATGTGATCGCCCGCCTTGCCCCGCAGCCGGCACCCGCGATCCAGTGGATCGGCGGCTGCGGACGGGTCGAGCACAATGACGTCGCCCAGTGGGTCGGACCTGTCTTATCCGAGTTGGGCGAGCAGGCCCGATCGGTCCGGGTAGGAAGGCCGACCCTCGAAGACGCCTACCTGAAGCTGACCGGCCACCGCCTCGGCGGAGAAGCCCAAGACGATTGACACATTTTTTACTTTGCATCCGCGCCACGAGGGTTTACCCTATCAGTGGTCGCAGCGGCGGCCGGACCGCCAGGCTCACGTCTCTTGGCCGGCCAATACAGGCCGGTTTTTGACAATCTGAAATCGCACATCCTCTGATCCGACCGCGGGTTCACTCATCGCGGGGCGGAATGGAGAAAGCAATCATCCCTAATATGATTCGACCGCGGCACGGCTCCCAGGCCGGCAGGGGTGTGCGATTGCGCTGTCCAGCCCGCCTCTGATCCTATTTCGACCGTACCATACCGCCGATGCAGGCCGGCCAAACTCTCGATAGCAGCCTCACCCCGATCGACGTGCTGCGACGCTGGCCCGCCGACCAACCCATCGCTCTGCTCCACTCCGGCCGACCCCACCCCCGCTGGTCCCGCTACTCCATCCTCGCCCAGCCCGACGGCGCGATACGGTTCGACGGCCAAACCTTCCAGCAAACCGGCCAGCCCGATCGGCCCTGCGACGACCCGTTCGCCACACTCCAATCCGCACTCGATCAAGAGCCCCAGGCCCTCTACCTCGGATACCTCGGATACGACCTGGGACGATGGGTCGAAGACATCCCCGCCACCGCCCGCGATGACCGACCCTGGCCGATCCTCCAGTTCGAACGCTGCCCCGGCTGGCTGGTCTACGACAACCTCTCACCGTCCTGGACCGGCCACGGCACCTGGGCCAACAACCACCCCCTTACCGAACTCCCGCCGACCGACCCCGACCGACCCTCGACCTTCCACGCCGAGCCCGCAAGGCCCGAGCAAACCCGCACCCAATTCGAAGCTTCCATCCAACGTGTCAAAGACTACATCGCCGCCGGTGATGTCTTCCAGGCCAACCTTGCCCAACGCTTCACCGGCCGCTTCACCGGCCAGCCCCGAGCGCTCTTTGCCAGCCTCGCCCACCAAAGCCCCGCCTGGTACGGTGCCTACCTCGAGCTCTCGCCACAATACCCCGGCGAGCCCCGGCGCACCATCGCCTCTACCTCGCCCGAACTCTTCCTGCAGTGTGACCCGACGGGCCACATCACGACCCGGCCGATTAAGGGCACCCTCCCCGCCGACCAGCCCGCAGACCGGCTTGCCGCCAGCGAAAAAGACGCCGCCGAACTCGCGATGATCGTCGATCTGCTCCGCAACGACCTGGGCCGGGTCTGCCGCGTCGGTAGCATCCGGATCGACCAGCCCCGCGCGATCGAGACCCACCCCACCATCCACCACGGCGTCGCCACCCTCAACGCACAACTCGCCCCCGGCCGCAGACTCATCGATCTGCTCCGCGCCACCCTGCCCGGCGGGTCGATCACCGGCGCACCTAAAGTCCGGTCCATGCAGATCATCGAAGAACTCGAACCCAACCGACGCGGCCCCTACTGCGGCGCGATCGGCATGATCCACGGCCAAGCCATGACCCTCAACATCGCCATCCGCACCCTCCTGCTCGAACAGCCCAACAACCGTGCGGATGGCCGATACCAATTCTCCGTCGGCGCCGGCATCGTCGCCGACTCCACCCCCGCCGCGGAATACGACGAGACCCTCTCCAAAGCCCGCGCCATACTCAACGCCCTGGCCAGCCCGAAAGCCCACCAGACAATCACCCAGCAACAGGCCCAGCAATAGGCCCAGCAATAGCACAATAAGCAAGACGATAATAAGTTCAAGGGATCATAGTAGAAACGCATAATTAACTGATATGTATGCTTTAAAAGGTCTCCTGAAAGCGAGGGTTTTAAACCCATCGCAGGGACAATAAAACCACCCAAACGAATCAAAACGGCGGTGCCCGACTCGCCCCGGCTCCATTGATTCACTACGCAAAAACAGGTTTTCACCAAGCTTGCGTATTGGCTTGCGCAAGCCTAAGATGTTCGGCTCGCTGTGCCATACGCGTACAGCGATGACATATGCTTCCCGAGATACTCCTTGCTGGCCCTGGAGCCCCGACCATGATCGAAGCCCTGAAAGACGACCGTGTGATCAATGAGCTTGGCGGCCGATTTAAGTTTACCTCCCTCGTTCAGCACCGTATCCGTGAGCTGATGGATGGGGCTCGGCCACTGGTCGAGCGGCAGGGCCGAACCGACTTCGAGATCGCCGTGCAGGAGATCGTCGAGGGGAAGATCGGCATGGAGCTTTCGCCCGAGGAAGAAGACGAGGCGTAATCGCCCGCTCAATCGATCGTTTTTCCTTCAGCAGCACCCCTCACGTGGTGCTGCTATGCTTTTCGTATGGCTGAGCAGGCAACGCAACTCGATGGCCGTCGCGTGGTGGTCGCGCTGTCCGGGGGGATTGCCTGTTACAAGGTCGCCACACTCGTCAGCCGGTTGGTCCAGGCCGGGGCCGAGGTCAGGGTGCTGATGACCGAGGCGGCGACCCGCTTCATCACCCCGCTCACGTTGCAGTCGCTTTCGGGGCACACGGTGCTGACGAGCCTGTGGGACCACGACGATCGGCCGGACAGCCAGCACATCGGCATCGCGCGTTGGGCCGAGGCGTTGGTCCTGGCCCCCTGCTCGGCCGACATGATGGGCAAGCTCGCCCATGGGCTGACGCCGGATGTCGTCTCCCTGGCGTGCTCGGCCCTGCCCAACTCAACGCCCCTGCTGCTGGCTCCGGCGATGAACGCGGACATGTGGGCCAACCCGATCGTCCAGCGCAACCTTGGCCTGCTCCGCGAGCACCTGACCAACGTCCACGAGGTCGGCCCGGAGGAGGGCTGGCAGGCCTGCCGCACCCTCGGCGGCGGGCGTATGAGTGAGCCCGAGGCGATCCGCGATGCGCTGATCGGTTTGCTGAATGCGACCTAACCCGGCAGGTCCCGTTCTACCCTGAACCCAAACCCTTGGCGGTTGTCGATCCACCTCAGCCAGCTTGGCGTGAAGCAGTAGAACAACTGCTGTGAGATCGCATCACGGTAGGGCAACTCGGTCGTAAAAGGGTACTTGGATTGATAGAGGGGTAGCACCTCGGAACGATCGGTCTCAGCAAGCGGTGCCGCTTTGCCGTGCAACTGCACCCCATGGATGTGGTCGGGCTGATCCTGGTGGGCGTAGACGGTGACGGCGGCGTACGGGTTGTTGGCCAAGTGCTGGCTATGGGCGGCGTCGGGCTTGCTGACCCAGTACAACCGCCAGGCCGGGTCGCAGACGTATTGCACGTTCGCTGCGTGAGGACGGCCGGACTCACTCACCGTCGCCAGCGAGGCGGTGCGGCAGACGGCGAGAAAGGTCTCGACCTGCTGATCCAATGAAAACTCGCTCATCACCCCAGGATAGCCCGTCAGGGTTCCTGGAAGCGAAGCCGGGAGAAGTTTTCCACCGTCTTAGCAAAATCCGGACCGTATTGCCTGGCCCCGTCGATTAACCGATAATGTAAACAGGGTGATGGTCACCCGATCGACTTTCTTATCAACCCTGCTCAGAAACTCAACAGATGCGTCTAGATACTGGGCAACAAATGCGCATGGACCAGCGGATGAAGCTGGACCCGCGCATGATCCAGTCGATGGAGATCCTCCAGATGCCGATGCCGGCCCTGGAAGAACGCATCGAGCAGGAACTGGCGAGCAACCCGACTTTGGAGCTCGCCCAGGCCGGGGCCGACGCGGACCAGTTGCAGATCGAGCGGGAACAGTCTCGTCGAGACGACCAGGAGGGGGAACGCCCTTTGGTTGTCGAGGATGGCACCGGGCAGGGCTCGGCCGACGACTTTGAACGGCTGAACAACCTCTCGGAACAGTACGGCGAATCATGGGACGCGAACACCAATGAGTCTTCCGGCTTCGCCAAGCGGCAGGTCTCGTCCCAGGCCGGGGAGCGCGACGGCAAGATGGACGCCATGGCCAACACGGCCGCCCGAGGCGCATCACTCTTCGACCAGCTCACCGACCAGTGGCACCTGTCGGAGGTGCCGACGGAGCAGGTCAAGCTCGGCGAGTTTCTGATCGGGTTTATCGACGCCGATGGTTACATCCGGACCGAGATGCAAGAGCTGCTCAAGCAGGCGCCGGTCGGGACGACGGCCGAGGCGGTGGAAGAGGCGATCGATCACCTGCAACAGACGCTTGAGCCCGCGGGCCTGGCCGCGCGCGACTTTAGGGAGTGCCTGCTGCTGCAGATCGACGCGAAGGAAGCAGACGATTTCGACCTGGACCTGTCGCTGGAGCGGCGGCTGGTGGATGGCTGCCTGAAGGACATCGAGGCCAACCGCTACCCGAAGATTGCCAAGTCGTTGGGTGTCGAGATCGATCAGGTCAAGGGCGCGGTGCTGAGCCTGCGGCAGTTCCACCCCCACCCCGGTCGGCTGCTGGCCGAGGACGAAGTCCGCACGATCACACCCGACGCCATCATCGACTACGACGATGAGAACGACGCCTACACGGCTGTCCTGACCCACGGCCAGCTGCCCGCGCTCACGATCAGCCGGGATTACCAGGACCTGGCTAAGGACAAGGACCACGACAAAAAGACCCGCGACTTTGTCAACAAGAACCTGAGCAACGCCCGCTGGCTGATCGACGCGATCCAGCAGCGCAACAGCACGCTGCTGCGCGTGATCGGTGTGGTGATCCAGGCCCAGCGCGACTTCTTCGACCTGGGACCCCAGGCGCTGCGGCCCCTGCCGATGACCACCGTCGCCGATCAACTCGGTGTCCACGTTGCCACCGTCTCCCGTGCCGTCAGCGAGAAGTACCTCCAGACCCCGCGCGGCATCCTCCCGTTGCGTATGTTCTTCTCCGGCGGGACCGAGTCGCAGGCCGGCGAGTCCATGGCCTGGGGCGCGGTCCAGGCCAAGCTCAAGCAGGTCATCGACAACGAAGACAAGTCCGACCCGATGACCGACGACCAGCTCGTCGAAGCGATGAAGCAGCAAGGCATCGAGATCGCACGCCGCACCGTCGCGAAGTACCGCAAGGTGATGAATCTACCCTCGGCCAGGCAACGCAGGGAATACTAACCATCAAGTATGCGTGCCGGGCTGAAGCCTGGCCTACCAACGGCCCCGCTCTCGGGCGCGGCTTTCGCTTACACCCCCTGCACCTGCACAACAATGCTCCGGCGGTGTCGACGGGTGCGGTGCTCCCACAGGAACACCCCCTGCCACGTGCCCAGGCACAGCTGGCCCTGGTCGAAGGGGATCACCTCCGTGGTCCGCGTCAGGGCCATCTTGATGTGGGACGGCATGTCGTCCGGGCCTTCCATCGTGTGGACGAAGTAGGACTCATTCTCCGGCACCAGCCGATCCATGAAGGCTTCGAGGTCGGCGCGGGCCGACGGGTCGGCGTTCTCCATGATGACCAGCGAGCAGGAGGTATGCCGGCAGAAGACCGTCACGGTCCCGGTCGTCAATCCCGCGTCCCGCAGGGCCTGTTGAATCTGGTCGGTGAACTCGTAGGTGCCCTTGCCCCGGGTTTCCAGGGTCAAGGTGGTGTGGTGGACCTTGAAAGATGGGGTGGGCATGGTCGCCATATTGGAAGTGGGTTACAGACCCGGCAGGCACTCGCAGCTGGTGTCGATTGGGTTGTCGGCGTTCGCCCAGGCCCGCTCGAATTGCTCGCGAACTTCGGCGGCTTCATCGGTCTTGTTCTGCAGTTCGAGCGCGCGGGTCAGGCCGAGCAGGGACCAGCCGTTGCCCGGCCACTTGGCGAGGTCCTCGCGGTAGACCCGTTCGGCGTCGGCGTATCGGCCGGCACGGTGGTAGACCGCGCCGAGCGTGTGGCGGACCGGTTGGAGCCAGCGCGGCGGCTCGCCGTAGCCGAGGGTGTCTTCGATCTTCACTGCCTGGACCAGGTGCTCGATGGCCAGGTCCCACTGCTGCTGCTGCAGCGCGATCTCGCCGGCGATGAAGTGGTCGTTGAGCCGCAGGAACTTGTCCTTGGGGCGGGCCTCGAGCAGCTTCTTGAACTCGGCGTGCTCGGCTCGGGCGTTGTCGAAGTCCTGCTTGGCCGCGTACGCGACCGCGCGGCAGGCGCGCCACATCGCCGTGGTCTGCCGAAGCACCCCGGGCGGCTGGGGCTCGGCCAGGATATCGTCCCACCGGCCAAAGCGCTTCATCACATCGAAGATGGCGCACATCGCCCGGTCGTACCGCCGGCCCATCGTTTCGAACACCCCGTCGGGCATGTCCCAGACAGACCGGGCACCGTCCATCGCGTCGCGCTCTCTGCCGACCATCATGGCCGCGAACGCGAGCATGTGGCTGTTGTGGGCGATGTACCCGTGCTGGCGGTACTGCACGGGCGACCGCTGAAGGTACGCCTCGTCGTTGGCCTGAGCCATGATGTTCTGTTCGACGGCCCGGTCCCACATCCCGACCTGGACGTAGATGTGCGAGGGCATGTGGTTGAGGTGGCCGCTGAGGGTGTTAAACGCGCTGAGCCGGTCGGCGGCGATGATGCCGCGCTGCTTGTCAGTGCTCGCCTCGACCGCGTGGATGTAGAGGTGGTTCGCGCCGGGGTGGTAGGGGTCGAACGCGAGGACGTGTTCGAGGACCTCAACCGTGGTCAGCGTCTCGGCCCGGGCGGGCGTGCCGTCGGACTTCCACAGCCGCCAGGGGAAGCGGACCATCAATGCATCGGCGTAGAGCACGCCGATATCCGGGTCCTCGGGGTGCTTGGCCCAGGCCCTGGCCATCGCCTGGGCAAAGGCGGCCTTGTAATCGACCTTGTCCTGGCCCTCGGTGTCGGCTCCCGGGTCGCGGTAGCGCTTGGCGGTCGCGCGGATCAGGGCCTGCTCCGCCGGCGTCTCGTCATCGAGCTCGTACTGGGCACGCAGGATCGCCTTCCAGGCCGCAGACGCCCGCGCCGGGTTCATCCCTGAGGCGTTGTAGTTCGGCCCCTGGGCGTAGGCCACACCCCACCACGCCATCGCGCAGCGCGGGTCCAACTCGGCCGCGCGGGTGAACGACCGGACCGCCTCGTCGTGGTTGAACCCGTAGACCCAGATCAGGCCCTGGTTGAAGTACCGCTGGGCCTCTTCGCTGTCGGTGGTGACCGGGCGGTGGTAATCGCCAATGGTTTCAAAGAGCTGCGGTGCCCCGCCGCCGTAAGCCGAAGCCGCAGTTGGTTGGGGCTGTCGCTCGGTGGTCTCGGTTGACGGTGAGGCCTGATCCGTGACTCCGGCCGGCGGCAACGTACACCCCGACAGAAGTGAGGCAGCAAGGACCAGGGCGGTAGCGGTCGCATAGCGCTTCAAAGCATCGACTCCATCAGTTCAAGTTCAACGGTACAGACACCGCCATAGAATACCCATTACCGCATGCCGACCCGATTCGCTAAGGCAGTAATGAACAAGCCCGCGTCGCTGGACACGGGCTTGGGTCTGTTGCTGGATGATGCCGACTTGATCAGGCCGCCGAGACTTCGACGTATGGGTCAACGCGCTTGAGGTCGGTCAGTACATCGACACTGGCGAGGATCGTGCCTTCTTCACCGACCGTTCCGGCCACGGGGTGCTGCTTGACCAGCCGGCTCTCCCAGATCCGCCATCGGCCACCACGGGGCGAGTGGGTCGCGTTGGCCGAGCGGACCTTCTTGAGCCGCTTGTTTTCCTTGATGACGGCCGGGTCCTTGCTCAGCAGGCGGACCAGGGTCTTGCGGGCCGCAGCCGATCCGGGCTCTTTGACGACCTTGACGGTGACGGTGCTGCCGGGGGTGATGTCGGCCATGAGGGTGCTCCGAGGCGATCGCCGATCGGTATCGGCGCGGGACGAGGGTTGGCATAGAAGGTCACTGCCGGTCCGGGCTAGCCCGACGCGGCGAGCCGGGTATTATGAACGATCAGGCCGAGCCGGTCAAGACCCTGCCCCGCATATGCTCAGAAGCCCGTGAGCCCGAAACACCTTCAAACCGCACTGCTCGGCCTAGGCAGCAACGTCGGCGACCGCGAAGCCAACCTCCGGAAAGCTTGCCGGGCCATCCGCGACCTGCCCGGCTGCTCGGACCTGCAGCAGAGCCCGGTCTACCAGACCGCGCCGATGGGCCCGCAGGACCAGGGCGACTACCTCAATATGGCCGCATCGATCCGGACCAGCCACACACCACGGGAACTTCTGGCGCAGGCACAGCGGATCGAGGCGGAGCTTGGCCGACGACCCGTCGAGCGTCGTCGGCGTTGGGGCCCGCGGGTGATCGATATCGACCTGCTGCTTTACGGCGATGCGATCATCGACGAGCCGGGCCTGACCGTGCCCCACCCCGGTCTGGCCCAGCGCTGGTTCGTGCTCAAGCCCCTGGCCGATCTCGCCCCGCAGGCCACCCACCCCTTGCTCGGCAAGACCGTCGCGCAGCTGCTTGACGCGGTGAAGGCCGGCGTGTGACCAAGCCGCAACCCCAGCCCAACCCGAAGACCCTGCTCGTCAACGAGCTGTTCTACTCCGTCCAGGGCGAATCAACCTACGCCGGCCTGCCCTGTGTGTTCGTCCGCCTGCGCGGCTGCCACCTGCGCTGCAATTATTGCGACACCGAATACGCCTTCCATGAAGGCGACAAACGGACGATCGACGACATCATTGAATCGTCGTACCAGCTCACCGGCGAGACCTCCGGCGGCGGGTGCAACCTCTACGAGATCACCGGCGGCGAGCCCCTGCTCCAGCGCAACGTCCACGAGCTGATGCGCCGCCTCTGCGACCTGGGCAAGACGGTCCTGCTCGAAACCAGCGGGGCCTGCGACATCGCCCCCTGCGACCCCCGCGTCGTCCGCATCATGGACCTCAAGACCCCCGGCTCCGGCGAGGCCGACCGCAACCTCTGGTCCAACCTCGATCACCTGAATCCGCGTGATGAAGTAAAGTTCGTCCTCACCGGCCGCGCGGACTACGACTGGATGAAAGGCGTGCTGGAAAAGCACAAGCTGCACGAGAGGGTCGGCGCGGTGCTGGTCAGCGCGGTGAACGGAGTAAGGCCCGGCCTGGAGATCGCCGGCACCCCGGGCCTGGCCGTGCGCGACCTGGCCGAGTGGATCCTGGCGGACAGGCTGCCGGTGCGCTTCCAGACGCAGTTGCACAAGCTGATCTGGGACCCGTTGGCCCGCGGGGTCTGAAACCGGGGGAGTTAGCCCAGAAACAACGACCCCCGATTCACCGGAAACAATGAACCGCGTGTTCGCTTGACGACCTTAACAATCGGAACCCCACACCCCCAACAACCGCATTCACCGATGCCCCAAGATCAGCCAGCCCCCCCCGAGAAACAACCCGCACCACCCAGCGGGCCCACGCCGCTTCACCACAAAGCCGCTATCGGGATGGGGCTGCCCGCCATGCTTGTCGGGATCATGGGGCTCTCCGCTCTCTGGGGAATGATCGCCAAGGAGGATGGCTACGACTTCGGTGGGTTCGAGTGGTCAACCTTTCTGCTGGGCGCAGCAACCCTTGGAATCGCGGGTCTGCTTGCGCTAGCGTGCTGGGGACTATTCCATAAATACCGCTGGGCAGCGGCGCTTGGCTTGGGTCTCTGCGGGCTTGGGCTGCTCGCCGGCGTCACCACCTCATCCGAGTGGATCACACACGGCGAACAGGCGGTAGACCTGAAAGGACCCGACCTGATACGAGGCATCGCCCTGATCGGCATTCTGATCATCGGATCGATCGTCGAGGCCGTGATGCTCGTGCGCATCCTCATGGCCCGGCCTACTTAGCGCGACCCCCCATTACTCAATGGTCGTGCGTCTCGCTCCAGATGTGCTCGAGGTCGTGGATCGCATCGCGCAGCGTGACGACCACATCCGTTTCGGTCGTCTGCTTCGACTTCATCGCGGCGATGATCAGGCTGTGGTGCTGAGCCAACTGGCGGAGGTATTCGTCGTAGCCCTCATCGCCCGGGGCGACGGGCTTGAGCCGTTGGGCAAGGAAATACGCGCTGGTAACCGTGATGATCCGCTCGGCGTGCTCTTCCTTGGTAATGGTCCAGCGAATGAACTGCTGCTGGCTCTGCGCATCGGTCTTGCCGGCCAGTTCATTCATGAGATTCATCGCCTTCTCGATGGTCGCGGCATCTTCGTAGAGCGCCTTGAGACGGGCGTCCTCATCAAAAATCCCGCAGGGCACCTGGCAGTGGGCCTGGACGCTCGGGGCGGTCTGGTTTAAAAGCGAAAGCCCAGCGGCGGCAGAAACCAGAAGTGCGGCAGCGATAACGATTGACTTGAGCATGTGATCACTCCGGATGGATAAATTACACGGTTGCAGCTTGACCACAGTATAGGAGGTCAGACACCGTGGAGGATCACATATACGTCGTACGCCCTACCCCGAACCACTCTGCATACGACAAGCCCGATATCGCGAATCTGCAATGAGACTCAGCAGAGCTTGAAAGCCGCCCGGATCATTTTGGATAGAGAAGAAGCCCGGGTGCTGTAGCGCGATACCTATCCCACGCCGGCGTCGGGTGATTCGTCAAGACCAGTGTGCCAGTCTTGCGATGCTACGCATCGGTTGGAGTGGGTCGCTCGCGGCACGACGGAAGGCGATCTCACCGCAGGGGTCGCTCATGATGGTGATCGGCCCGCGGATAGGTTTGACGAACTCGGCGGCCGTGCCGCCCAGGATCACCTTGGATTCCGGGTGAATCGTGTGCAAGACCGTTACCCTCGCGCTGCGTGCCGCCCGGTAGCGCTCGGTCAGCGATTCGATCAAACGCTTCAGCTTGTCGTGCTCTTCCTGGGCAGACATCTGCACGCACCATAGCTCGGTGATGTCTTCCTTGTGCTGCGCAGCGATACGGGACCCCCCCGCATGGATCATGTCGATCTGTTTCTGCAGCGACTGGGCCTTCTCCGCGAGGCCTTCGAGTTTCTGGGTTGCGGTATCCATGAGCCGGTCGTACTGCGGCGAGGAACCGAGGTGCAACAGCGTTGGCGTGCCGGTCTCGGACCCGAGGTGCTTCAGGATCACTTCGCCTACGGCGTGGCACGTCCCTCCGATCAGCGACGCGTTGGGCGAGCGGACGGCGCCGCTGATGACCAGATCGCAGTTCACGATCTCTTTATCGACCGTCAGGTCACCGACCGTCTCGGCCTTGGTCTGCTGCAAGAATTTGGCGTGGCAGGCGCGGCCGGCGTGGAGCGTGCCCTTGTCCTTAGCAAACATCCCGGTGATCAGCGTCAAGTCCCTGCCGATGCGAAGCTCCGCCGCTTCGACCACACCTTGGATCACGGCGTTGCGTTTGACATGCACCTTGAAGTTGTCGCAAACGCCCTTGGCGATCTCGACGTCACCATCGAAATCGATATGGCCGGTCTCGAAGTCGACCTGGCCATTGATCCGCAGCACCGAGTTGACGCGCAGGTTTGTGTCCGAGTGTTCGAGCGTGCCATCGACTTGAGCGATGACCCGGCCGTAGGCATCGATGATGATGCTGTCGTGCGGCTTGAGGGGGAAGGGCTTGCCGGGGTGGGCCGGGATCGAAGCGCCGGTCACATCCTGCCCGTCTTCGCCATCGCCTGGCGGGATCACATGGGCGATGACCTGCCCTCGTTTCGCAAGCACAAAAGGGTTTCGGGCGTAGTGATCGACCGAGGGCGACGCCTGGTCTTCGTCGGGGTGATCGGGCGTCTGGTCTTTGGCTGCGGGTTGGAGCGGGCGGCAGGCCTCGGCCAGTTCCAGGTAGCCGTTGGCACCCTTGACCGGTGGGGTCCCGGTTAGCTCGACCTGTATGGCTTGACTGGGGGTTTTCCGATAGGCGGACACGGCCGCGTCGATCCTGGGCAGGCCGTCTCGGCCGATAACGACACCGTTGGCCTCGAACTGAGCGACGCAGACATCCGGCGTGAGCATATGCGCGGGATAGCCGGACGGGATCTGCAGCGTGGCCATCATCTGGTCGCGGCTAACGTTTACGGCGAGTTCTAATAACCCCGGACTCGGCATGGTATGCGCTACATCCCATACCCCCCCTGACGATACGATCACTGTGTCTAAGCCGCCCGAGCCAGTGTCACCTCGATCTTGGACTTAAGGTCATCCGGTGTAAAAGGCTTGACCAGGTAGTTATTGACGCCGGCCTTAATCGCCTCAACAACACGTGCCTTCTCGGCCTCGGTGGTCACCATGACCACGGGCGTGGCTTTGTTCTTCTGGCGAAACGCCTTGAGGAAACCCATCCCATCGAGGTTGGGCATGTTCCAGTCCAGCAGGATCAGTTCGGGGTTGGCCGCCCCGACCTTGCTGAGCGCGTCCTGCCCGTCGCTGGCCTCCACGATATCCGTGTGGCCGAGCCCGGCGAGGATCTTCTTCTGCACGTTCCGCATGGTCTGCGAGTCGTCTACCAGCATGATTCTCATTGCTCAACTCCCTCGATGAGGTCTGGGTGGGTGCGTGGGGTCAGCCCGCGGCGCGGACCGAGGCTTCTTCAGCGGCACGGATCGAGACCACGATCAGCATCTCGCCGCACTCGGATTGGATCGGGATCTCGATCACGGGCATGTCGGTCTGCTGGAAGACCCGGTGGCCGTGCCCGATCACGACCGACGGGCAGCTGATCGAGATGCTGCGGTTGCCGGAGAACCGGGACTTGGCCCCGCCGGTGATCATGTTGGCCAGCTCGCCGACGCCGTCGGTAAAGTCCGGGCTTTCGGGATCGATCTCCATGCCGACAAACTTGCCGACCATGCCCGCGGCGGTCTGGGACGAGAAGCAAAGCGCGACCGAACCGACGCAGTCGCCCGACAGGCCGATAATCGCCGAGACATCGTTCCCCGCGTTGTTGCCCTCGTGGATGCGTGGTGCCCCGACCTCGACGTTCAAGCCGAGCATCGTCCCGGCCACGTCCTGGACCGAGCGGACAAAGGCAACAATGTACGTCGTATCCATTTCGATCTCCGTTGTTCGAATCGATGCGAACCGGCTGGGTCTTGTGAAGCCCGCCGAGTCGCGCTGACCATGGTTGTATCGGGGTCCAGAGGGCGGCACTGGATCAGGGAATCCCGGACGGGTCATAGAATTTTCTGAAAGGCTTCGCTAACCGTCGCATCCGGATCACGGACGAAACCGGTGGCCAAGAGGCATGAGACGCCAGACTTGCGTCAGGCGGCCGAAGCCGAGATACGGCTGGGTGTCGGGGCTGGCGGCGCGTCGGCACTGATGTTGTAACGCACCACGCTGCTGATCAGCTTCGCCAGCGAGTCGACCTGCATCTTGGTCAGCATGTTCGCCCGGTGGGCGGCGATCGTCTTGTCGCTGAGCTTGAGCTGCCAGGCGATCTCTTTGTTCGGCATCCCCTCGATCAGCAGGCCCATGACCTGACGCTCCCGTTGGGAGAGCTTGGCGATCCGGAGACGAAGTTGGTTGGCCTGTTCGCGCTTGCTCCGCTGGGCACGCTCGTGTTCGAGCGCGCTCTGGATGCGTTCGAGCAGCAGGGAGCCGGTGATCGGCTTCTGGAAAACGTCCACGGCACCGACGCGGAACGCACGGATCACGTCGTCCACCTCGCCTTGCCCGGCCATGATGATGACCGGGATCGAAAACGACATCTCCCGCAGCCGCTGGATCAGCCTGATCCCCGAGAGGTCGGGCAGGCTCGCCGAGGACACGACACAGGCCGGCCCCTGGCCCTGGTAGGTATCGAGGAACTCGCCGCCCTGCTCAAAACACCGGCAATGGATGCCCGTGGTCGAGAGCATGGTGGTGACCGACCGCCTTAGGGCGGGATCATTGTCGATCAGGTAAACCTTGGATGGATGCTTGGTGATATCGGAAACGCTTGGATTCTGCACAGGGTGACCTCCAGAAAAGGACGACACCCCCCCGCGATCTTAGTCATCGGCCAATCTAGGGCTTTAGGTTTAGGGTAAGTTTCACCAAAGGGCCAAATTTCTGATCATGCTGTCCGAGAACGGCTCCGACGTGCTGCCGGGATCAGGCCGCGGCGCGTTCGATCGGTCCCGAGCCCGCCAGGCGGATCAGGCTGTCCAGGTCGAGGATCAGGCCGACCCGGCCATCGGGCATAATCGCCCCGCCGGCGATGCCTTCGATGCCCCGCATCGACTCGCCCAGGCTCTTGATCACGATCTGCTGCTGGCCGAGCAACTCGTCGATGAGCAGGCCGACCCGCTTGCCCTCGTGCTCGACCACCACCACCGATGCCTCGGTCGGCTCGGTGACCGCACCGGGGATGTTGAACAGCCGGTGTACACGGTGCAGCGGGATCAGCCCTTCGTCGGTCTGCAGCATCTCGGCCTGCTTGAAGACGGTCGGCACACGTGACTCGTCGGGTCGGAGCATACGCGTGATCGACAACAGCGGGATGACGTATCGCCGGTCGGCGACACGGACGACCATGCCGTCAATGATCGCCAGGGTCAGCGGCAGGCGGATGCTGAAGGTCGTGCCCTTGCCCGGGGTGGACTGGATCTCGACCTGGCCACGCATCTTCTGGATGTTCTTGCGCACCACGTCCATGCCGACGCCTCGCCCAGAAACATCCGAGACCTGCGCCGCGGTCGAGAAGCCCGCCTCCATGATGAGCTGGAACGCCTCCTGGTCGGTCAGGTTCTGGTCTTCACGGACGATGCCGCGTTCCACCGCCTTCTTGATGAGCTTCTCGCGGTCCAGACCGGCACCGTCGTCGGCGATCTCGATGTAGATGCTGCCGCCCTTGTGGAAGGCCCGCAACTCGACCTTGCCCGCCGCGGGCTTGCCGGCCGCGATGCGTTGTTCCTCGGTGTCCTCCAGGCCGTGGTCCACCGCGTTGCGGACCATATGGACCAGCGGGTCGCCGATCTGATCGACGACGTTCTTGTCCAGTTCGGTCTCGTCGCCGGTGGTGACGAATTCGATCCGCTTGTCCAGCTTCTTGGCCGTGTCCCGCGCGAGGCGTGCCATCCGCTGGAAGGTCGAGCGGATCGGCATCAGCCGGAGCGAGGTCGCCATCTCCTGCAACTCACGGGTGATCTTGCTCAGGTGGCTGAACCGACGCTCCATGTCGTCGTCCAGGATGCTCAGCAGCTTCGGGGACTGAGTTACCATTGCTTCGGCGATGACCAGCTCACCGATCGCATCGATCATGATGTCCAGACGCAGCGAATCGACCTTGACCGTCTCCCGGAGCTGAACTTTTTGGGAGCCGGTGGCCTGGGCCTTGGCGGGCTTATTGTTGCCCGCCGTGGGTGTGGGAGCGGGCTGTCCCGGCTGGACGGTTGCGGCGTCTGCTCCGGTCGCCTCCGTCGTCGGGGCGGGTTCGATGGGTGTTTCTGGTGCTGTGGCAGCCGGCGTCGGGGCAGGCTGAGCGGGCTCGGCTGACGCTTGGGCTACCGTCTCGCCGGTGGCTTGAGTTTCCTGGGCAGGTTCGGGCACGCTGTCCGAGTCCATCAGCTGGGTCAACCGGGTGATCAGCGTAGACTGCTTGGGGTCGCGCTGCAGGCTGCCGCCGGCCGATAAAGCGTCGGCCACAAAACCCACCAGCCGTTTCATCATGTCGGTGGCGTCAAAGACCGCATCAAGCCGGGCCCCGGCGAGTTGAAACTTGCCCTGACGCGCCGCGTCGAGCAGGTTCTCGGTCTGGTGGGCCAGGTGCATCACGTCGGCCAGGTCAAGGAATCCCGCCACACCCTTGATCGTGTGGTACGCCCGGAACAGCGCGTTGACCGTGTCCATATCATCCGGCTGGTCTTCGATCGTCAGCAGGCATTCGTCGGCGGTCTCGAGGTGCTCGCACGCCTCGGTGATAAACTCGGCGGTGAGCTCCAAGTCACCGGTCAGCATCACCGGCTCGCTGTCATGGGCGTCGGCTGAGGCTTGCCCGGTGTCAGAAACCTCTGCCGCCGCGGGCTGAACCGGGCCAGACCCGGCGGGTTTGTCAGTGGCGGCCGTCGTCAGGGTGGGCTGCGCATCGACGGCTTGATCGGCACCGCCCTGCAGCGCGGCGTCCACGGCGTGGGTCAGCTCATCGATCTGCTTGGCGAAGTACTCCGGCACATGGATCTGATCCGGCTCGCAACCGCCAAGAACCAACTGCTCGAGCGCAGTGGTTGAGGCGACGACCTGTTCCAGCGCCGCGATCGGGTCGCTGACATCATCCAGGATGATGTCCTGGAGCAGTTCCGCAGAGAGCTTAGCGAGGGGTTGGACCCATGGCGCGGCTTGGGGGTCACTGTCGCGGCCAATCGACTCAAAGAGCCCGTGAGCCTCGGCCAGCCCGGGCAGGTCACCGTGCTCGATGAGCACCATCTTTTCGGCCAGCTTCTCGATCGTCTGTTTCATAGGAGTTCACCGCGTCGTTTAGTCGTTATGGGACGGACCCTGGTGGGATCGCCACATCGTGTATCGACTTGGACGGGGTAAAAGCCAATCAGTGTTTTCTTAATTTTTTTCGGAGATGTCTGCTTCAACCGCCACGCCTAATTCACGATGAATGACTCAGCGACACGGGCGAAGGACCCATGACCCCTGTCGTGAACAAGCCGGCGCCGTGTCGGTGCCCAGGCAGATCAACAGGCACACCGCAAGGGGCAAGCCACATGTCAGTCACCACGACCACCAGCCAGGACCTGCGCGACCAAAAGCAGAACGGTGAACTCGCCGGGAAGTACCTCACCTTCCAACTGGGCGAAGAAGAGTTCGGCGTCGAGATCCTCAAGGTCCGCGAGATCATCGGCCTGATGGATATCACCGTCGTACCCCGCACCCCCCGGTCGATCCGCGGGGTCATCAACCTCCGCGGCAAGATCATCCCCGTCGTGGACCTTCGGCTGAAGTTCATGATGCCCAGCATCGACGACACCGAGCAGTCCTGCATCATCGTCGTGGACACCACGACCGAAGGCCGATCTACCCAGATGGGCATCCTGGTTGACACCGTCTCGGAAGTCCTGGACATCCCTGTCGATCAGATCGAGCCGACCCCGGCCTTCGGCAACGGCGTGAACACCAAGTTCATCCGTGGCATGGCCCGCATCGAAGAGAACGTCAAGATCCTGCTGAGCATCGAGGAAGTGCTCAACCATATCGACCTGACCGCCGTCGAAGCCGAGCAATCCGAGCAAGACACCAACGATGCGGCCGCGGCCTGAGCCCGACCCCGAGACCCCACCCAACCACGAACCCAACCCGATCCAGAAAGCACCCGCACTCACGAGGCAAGCCATGACCGACACCAACACCCAACGCAACGAAACCAGCACCGCCAAGACCGACGCCAAGGCCAAGCAGCAGCTGATCGACTACACCGGTCAGGTCGAAGCGATCCGCCGCTCCCAGGCGGTCATCGAGTTCGAGCTCGATGGCACGATCACCTTCGCCAATGAAAACTTCCTGCAGACCGTGGGCTATCGCCTCGACGAGATCGTGGGCAAGCACCACCGCATGTTCGCCGACCCGGAGTACGCCGCGAGCGCCGAGTACCAGCAGTTCTGGGACCGCCTGGCCAGGGGCGAGTTCTTCTCCGGCGAGTTCCGCCGGCTGGGCAAGGGCGGCAAGGAGATCTGGATCCAAGCCAGCTACAACCCGATCCTCGACGAGAGCAACAAGCCCTTCAAGGTCGTCAAGTACGCCAGCGACATCACCGAGCAGAAGCTCGCATCGGCAGACTCGGCCGGCCAGATCAACGCGATCGGTAAGTCACAGGCCGTCATCGAGTTCACCCCCGATGGCACCATCCTGAACGCTAACGACAACTTCCTGGGCGCCGTCGGCTACACCCTGGCCGAGATCCAGGGCCAGCACCACCGCATCTTCTGTGACCCGGCGTACACCAAAACCCCCGAGTACAGCCAGTTCTGGGCCAAGCTGGCCGGCGGCGAGTACGAGGCCGGCGAGTTCAAACGATTTGGCAAGGACGGCTCGGAGATCTGGATCCAAGCCAGTTACAACCCCATCATGGACATGAGCGGCAAGGTCTTTAAGGTCGTCAAGTACGCCAGCGATATCACCGCGCAGAAGCAGGCCGAGGCCGAGAGCCGGATCCTCTCAGACATGCTCAAGGGCGCGGGCGCGATGTTCATGGCCTGCGACAAGGACCTGGTCATCACCTACTGCAACCCGGCAGTGATGGACATGCTGCGTCAGTACGAGCCGGCGATCAAGAAGCTGCTGCCCAAGTTCGACTCGAACAAGCTGATCGGCACCTGCATCGACGACTTCCACAAGAACCCGGCCCACCAGCGGAAGATCCTGGCCGACGACTCCATGCTCCCGATCTCCAGCGAGTTGAAGCTGGGCCCGCTGACCTTCGGCGTCCGTGCTGCGGCGATCTACGACGCCGACGGCAACTACAACGGTGCCAGCGTCGAGTGGACCGACTTCAACGATCGTGAGAAATACCGCGAGCAGGTCTCGAAGGTCATCGCCGCTTCCGAGGCCGGGGACCTGAGCGTCCGCGGCGACCTGGAAGTGCTCAACGACGTGTACCGCCCGATGATGGAAGGCATCAACGAGATCGTCGAGGCGGTCGTCAAGCCGATCACCGAGGCGAGCGATGTGCTTGAGCGGATGGCCGAGGCGGACCTGACCGCGCGGATGACCGGCGAGTACCAGGGCGACTTCAACAACATCAAGGAAAACCTCAACCGTGCGGGCGACGCGCTAGAGCAGGCCCTGCTGGGCGTCGCAGACTCGGCCGGCCAGGTCGGTTCGGCCAGCTCGCAGATCAGCGAGGGCGCCCAGAAGCTGGCGGAGGGTGCGAGCACCCAGGCCAGCTCGATCGAAGAGATCAGCGCCTCGCTGCAGGAGATGCAGGCGATGACCGGCCAGAACGCCGACAACGCCGGTCAGGCCAACACCCTCTCGGGTGAAGCGCTAAGCTCGGCCGACAAGGGCAACTCGGCCATGGAACGGATGGAAGGCGCGATCGACAAGATCAAGTCCTCGTCCGACCAGACCGCCAAGATCGTCAAGACGATCGACGAGATCGCGTTCCAGACCAACCTGCTGGCCCTGAACGCCGCGGTCGAAGCGGCCCGGGCCGGCGACGCGGGCAAGGGCTTCGCGGTGGTCGCCGAAGAGGTGCGTTCGCTGGCCAAGCGTAGTGCCGAGGCGGCGAAGACCACGGCCGAGCTGATCGACGACGCGGTCAAGAACGCCGAGGGCGGCGTGACCATCACCCAGGACGTCCGCGAGATCCTCACGGACATCGTCGACGGGTCGCGCAAGGTCAACGACCTGATCGCCGAGATCGCCAGCGCCAGTAAGGAGCAGGCCGAGGGCATCAAGCAGATCACCGAGGGCGTGACCGCGATGGACAAGGTCACCCAGGAGAACTCGGCTAACAGCGAAGAGTCGGCGGCCGCGGCCAGCCAGCTCAACGAACAGGCCCAGTCGCTCAACCAGATGATCGGCAAGTTCACGCTCGGCCAAGGCGAGCAGCAGGCCGCCTTCACTTCCAACGGCACGACCAAGAAGCCGGTCACGACCCCGCGGAAGACCTCGGCCAAGCCCCAGAACGTGATCCCGCTGGACGACGACGACCTGGCACAGTTCTAAGTCAACAGACCCCCCCGGGGGAGGATGTGCGCCCGGTGTCACCGCCCCGTGCATCCTCCCCTTTTTTTCCGCCACGGCCAGACCAGGTTCTAAGTCAGATGCAAAAAGACGTCTTCAGATCGATTCAGCAGATTGTCCACGACCGCAGCGGGATCGATCTCAAGGAGGGCAAGGCCCAGATGGTCTCCGCCCGGATCAGCCGGAGGCTGAGGGAACTCCAGCTCCAGAGCGAGCAGGACTACCTCGATTTCCTCCGGAAAGACACAAACGAGATCGTCCAGCTGCTCAACGTGATCTCGACCAACGTGACCCGGTTCTTCCGGGAGAAGGCCCACTTCGAGTTCACCACCGGTGTTCTGAAAAGCTGGCTAAATGAAGGCCAGGACAAGCTGCGGATCTGGTCCGCCGCGAGTTCGACCGGGCAGGAGCCCTACTCGCTGCTGATGACCATCGCCGAGACCCTTCGGCAGGCCCGCCGCGCATGTGACTACCGGCTGCTGGGCACGGACATCTCCACCCGCGTGCTGGAAAAGGCCGAGAGCGGCAGCTATGACAATGACGAGATCGAGGGCATCCCCCCCGACCTGCTGAGGCGGTACTTCGACAAGAGCGCCGGCGGCCACCAGGTCAAGCAGTCGCTCCGCGACCACGCGGTGTTCCGCCGCATGAACCTGAACGAGCCGCCCTTCCCGATGCAGGGCCCGCTGGACATGGTCTTCTGCTGCAACGTCATGATCTACTTCAACGCCGAGACCAAGCGTCGGCTATTGACCGATATCCATCGGCTGCTTCGGCCCGACGGGTTCCTCGTGGTCAGCCACACCGAGAGCCTCACCGGGCTGACCGACCTGTACCGCCCGGTCCAGCCATCGATCTACGCCAAGGCCGATGCCCCCGCCCACGTCGGTGTGCAAACGGAGCAAACGCAATGAGCCTGGTAACCATCGGGATGTGTGAGATGGCGGTCTCGACGGACACCGAGCAGACGCTGGTGACCTACTCGCTGGGCTCGTGCGTCGGGGTCACCCTCTTCGACCCCGAGGCGGGGGTCGGCGGGATGATCCACTGCATGCTGCCGGTCTCGAAGACCGACCCGGAGAAGGCCAAGGCCCGCCCGGCGATGTTCACCGACACGGGCTTTGTCGAGCTGCTCAACGAGGTGCTGGCCAAGGGCGCTCAGATGAGTCGGCTGGTCGTCAAGGTCGCCGGTGGCGGCGCGCCGATGGACTCGGCCGGCCGGTTCAAGATCGGCGAACGCAACTACGCCGTACTCCGCAAGATCCTTTGGAAGAACAACCTTTTGATCGCCGGCGAAGACGTCGGCGGCACCAAGCCACGCACGATGCGCATCCAAATGACTGACGGGACGGTCACCGTGTCGTCGGGCGGGGAGGTGACCGAGCTATGAGCACCCGAGACACCATCATCCAGACCGCCGAACGCCTCGAAGCCCTGCCGCCCCTCGCGGCCGAGCTGATCGGGCTGCTCCAGTCCCACGACGCGGATGTCAATCGTGTCGCCGAGGTGATCGCGCACGACCCGGCCAACGCGGCCAACGTCCTCAAGCTCGCCAACTCCGCGGCCATGGCCCCCCGCTCGCCGATCACCTCGGTGAAGCAGGCGGTCATGCGGATCGGCCTGAAGCGGACGACCGAACTCGTGCTCCACGGCGTCGTCGCCAAGCACGCGGGCAAGCCCGTCCTGGGCTACGACCTCGCGCCCGGCGCGCTCTGGGAGTTTTCTGCCGCCGCCGCGATCGCCACCGAGAAGCTGGCCCAAGCCACCGGAGACGACGCCTCGCCCGAGGCCTTCACTGCCGGCCTCTTCCAGGACCTGGGCAAGCTCGTGCTCGGGCACTTTGTCCGGGTTGACTCGGCGCCGATCCACAAGGTCGCCTTCAGCCAGAACCGTTCCTTCGAGGAAGCCGAGCGCGTCGTGCTGGGCATCGACCACGCCGAGGTCGGCGCGATCCTCCTGGACAGCTGGGGCATCGGCGGGACGGTCCGTGACGCGGTCCGCTGGCACCACGAGCCGGAGAGCGCACCCGAGCAGGCCCGGCCGATCGCTCGGCTGGTCCACGCCGCCGGGCAGATCGTCAACCTCGCCGGGATCGGCGGTGGCGCCGACGGGCTGCACTACAAGCCCTCGGCCTCGGCCCTCAACGAACTTCAGGTCCGACCCAAGGTGGTCGAACAGGTCCTGCTGGAGACCACCAGCCAGCTCGAATCCTTACGAGAACTAACCCGGGAACTCAGTGAAAGCAGCGCACCATGAGCCTACGAATCCTCATCGTTGACGACTCACCGATCATCCGCGCGGTGATCGAGAAGAACATCCGCATGTCCGAGCTTGCCGTGGACCAATGCATCCACGCGGGCAACGGGCAGGAAGCCCTGGACCAGCTCGGCGGGGAGTGGGTGGACGTCGCCTTTGTGGACATCAACATGCCCGTGATGAACGGCGTGGAGCTGATCACCAGGATGAAGGCCGACGACCTGCTCAAGACGATCCCCGTGGTCGTCGCCTCCACCGAGGGCAGCCAGACCCGCATCGATCAGCTCCGCGAGCTGGGGATCGCCGGCTACCTGCGCAAGCCCTTCACCCCCGAGCAATTCAAAGAACAGATCACCCAGGTGCTGGAGCTGAACGATGCCGCATGACCATACTGAAATCATCCAAGAGGTCGTGCCCGAGGTCCTCGAGCAGCTGGCCTTTGTCTTCGCCGACCCGGCGGAGGCCGATGAGCTGCCGGGCGGCCTCGAGCAGGGCTTCGCGGTCCGGGTCAAGATCAACGGCGCCGCGACCGGGTCCCTGACCGTCGTCAGCGGCCGGGACATCTGCGCCGAGCTCGCCGCGAACCTGACCGGCGACGACCCCGAAGATGTCGAGCCCGAATCCGCCGAGATGGCGCTGATGGAGCTGGCCAACGTGCTGTGTGGCCAGTTGCTGACCCGGGTCGCCGGCGTCGAGCCGGTCTTCGATCTCGAAGCGCCCACCGCCCTCGATAGCCCACCGGAGCAATGGCAAGCCCTTCACGACAACGAGTGGACCGTCGCCTTCCTGGCCGACGACTGCCCCTTCCTCGTGTTGCTTGAACTGAGCGCCGACCTTGCCCAGGCCGCGTAAGGCGTGCTCAAACGACCCAACCTACGGCAGTACCCAACATGATGTTCTCGACGGCAAGCAAAACCCGTGTCCTGATCGTTGACGACTCGTCGGTCGTCCGCAGCATCCTGTCCCGCGAGCTGGGCAAGGACCCGGAGATCGAGGTGATCGGCACGGCGACGGACCCGTACGTGGCCCGCGACAAGATCGTCGAGCTCAAGCCCGATGTCATCACGCTGGACATGGAGATGCCGCGGATGGACGGGCTGACCTTCCTCAAGAAGCTGATGCGTTACCAGCCGATCCCCGTGGTCGTCGTGTCGTCGCTGACCGAGGCGGGCGGGGTGCTGGCGATGGACGCGCTGGCCAGCGGCGCGGTCGAGGTCATGTGCAAGCCGGGCAGCGCATACACCGTGGGCGATATGGCGGTCGAGCTGACCCATAAAGTCAAGGCCGCCGCCCGCGCGAAGGTGACCGCCATCACGACACCGACCAAGGTCAGCAACACCCCCGGCCCGGCCCTCTCACGGACCACCAACAAGATCATCGCTATCGGCACATCGACCGGCGGGACCGAAGCGCTGCGCCAGGTCATCCCCCGCCTGCCGAGCAATGCGCCGGGCGTGCTGATCGTCCAGCACATGCCCGAAAACTTCACCAAGACGTTTGCCGAGAGCCTGGATCGCGAGAGCGCGGTGTCGGTTTCCGAAGCCAGCGACGGCGACTCGGTCCTGCCGGGCAAGGTGCTGATCGCCCCGGGCAATCAGCACATGGTGCTCCGCCGGTCGGGCGCGCGGTACCTCGCCCAGGTCAAGGACGGCCCACGCGTCAACCGCCACCGGCCCAGCGTCGAGGTGCTGTTCAAGTCGGTCGCAAAGCACGCCGGGGCCAACGCCGTCGGCGCGATCCTGACCGGCATGGGCGACGACGGCGCGGCCGGGCTGCTCGAGATGCGGCAAGCCGGTTCTCGGACGATCGCCCAGAGCGCCGAGACCTGCACGGTCTACGGCATGCCCAAGGTCGCGGTCGAGCTCGGCGCGGCCGAGGAGATCGTGGACCTCCAGGAAATCTCGACCCGGCTGATTCGAATGGCCGATGAAGCGGACCGCCTGCCGGCCGCGGGGTGAGTGGCACTCTGATTCACGGGCCGGTTCCCATGCCCTCTTGGAAACCACGCCCATGGAAGGTTTTATCCCCGCCAGCCGTGCCGGTCTGATGCTCGATATCGTTGTCGTCGCCATGTTCGGGGTGCTACCCCTGATGGCCTGGAGCATCTACCTGGTCCGATATCGCAAGAACTACAAGCTCCACCGCAAGGTCAACCTGGCCATCGCCAGCACCCTGCTGATCACCGTGGTCCTCTTCGAGATCGATATCCGCTTGCACGGCTGGCGACACCTCGCCGAGTCTTCCGTGCTCTATGACTCCTGGGTCAATCCGGTGCTCTATATCCATTTGGCCTTCGCCATCGGGACCGTGCTGCTGTGGATCGTCACGGTGGTGGCGGCCATGAAGGAATACTCCAGCACCCCGCGCCCGACACCGGGCCGATACTTCCACCGCCGCTGTGCCCGGTTCGCCGCGATCGGCATGTGCGGCACCGCCGTCACCGGGTGGGCGTTCTACGTCACCGCCTTCATGCTGTGATCCATCGTGTCGAGTGAGGTTCGCGTCAGACCGGCTCGGCCGTCTCGATGCCCCGGGTGATCCACCAGGTCACGCCCGCGCCACAAGCGACAATAATCGCAACGATCCAAAGCGGGCGGTCCAGCGTGACCAGGATGAGCGACGAGATCAGCATCCCGAACCACATCCCGATCAACGCGCGCTGCTTGCTCACGCGCGTGATCTTGCGCTGGGTCACAAAGAGCTCGATCACCGGGCCGATGCGCGGCCGCCGGTAGATCCACTGCTGCAAGGCCGGGCAGCTGCGCCCGAAGCACGCCGCGGCGATGATCCAGAAGATCACCGTCGGCAGGCCGGGAACAACCACGCCCAGCCCGCCCAGGCCCAGGCAGATCACGCCGACCGAGGCGTAGACAAAACGCTGAAGCGGGCGGCGGGTCGTGGCCCCGAGGGGAAGGTTAGTGGTTGTCGCCATCGGATTGGGTTCTTGCGCGTAAGGGTTGACTTAGCCGTGACAGAGATTTCTGTCGCAAAAAGCTGTCGATCCAGAAGAGTATCGGCCGGATCAAGGCCCAACATGCATGAAGCGGTTGATGTGGCAAAAAAAGTTGGGAAATCGGGGCCGGTTACTCGCCCAGTTCGTCGGCGTGCACGTAGATGCGCGGGCCGGTTGCGGCGTGATCGAGGTACCACGCACGCAGCTCGGCCCGGGGCGAAGTCTGCCAACGCGCCACGGCTCGAAGAAGTGCATCGCCGTCGGGCCAGTGGTCGAGCTGGTGCAAGGCCGCACGCGACTGGGCCAGGTCGCCCCGGCCGGCGAGGGTCACAAGCAGCTCGAGATAAGCCTTATCGGATGCATGACCCTCGCCAAGGACGATCGTGGCCTGCTCGGCGTCGATGCGATCAGTCTTACGAGCCGAAGCAATCAGCGCGGCCCGCGGTGATGCCGAAGCCTCGCTCTCCAGCCAGGCTTGCCAATGCTGCTGTAAAGCGAGCCATTGCTCTGCCTCGAATAACCCGGGCGGATCGATCGCTCGTCCGCTCAGGCGCTCTAGCCTGGCCTGCGCGAGCATGCGCTGCCACCACTTCTTGTCGGTGAGGTCCGACACCGCCGACTCAACCCCCAGCCGCCACATCGCGTCGGGGCCTTTCCCACCGTGCTCATCAAGCCAGGCCCGCCATGCTGCTTGCAATGCCTCTGCGTCGTCGCTGCCGGCACTGAGCTGATTGAAAGTCTGAGCAAACAGCCACTGCTCGGACCGTGGCAGGTCAGCGAACATCGGCGCGGACGCGCCGACCAGGTCGCTGATCGGCAGGCCGTGGATGGGCAATCCATGCAGGGCAAGCCGGCCGTCAAAGGAGGCTTGGAGCGTGGGTTGCGCGCGGCGTTCAATCATGGCCGCGACGGCCGGCCTTTCACCCCGCGACATCAGAAGGGGCTTAAAGTCCAGCCGGGCCATGATCGGCAACTCCTCGGGCAAGGCCACCGCCGCGGCGTACAGGGCCGCGAGGTCACTCGACAGCGCCTCCACGTCGCCATCGCCAATGACTTCGTACTGCGTCTGCTCATGGTCTGCGCCGCGGTTGGTGCCGCGGAGGGCTTGATCGAGGTCAAAGCCCATATGCGCCGGGCCCATCGTCACCGCCCGGCCGCGCAGCCGCTGAGCGGTGAGCAGCCGGCCGAACGTCCGCAGGTCCGCGTGGT
>JBCDHS010000022.1:0-51970 GCA_038749735.1 Planctomycetota bacterium | reverse complement strand
TCGCCCGCTACACGTGGCGTGATAACGCTCTAGCGGCGACGCGCAACGTCCCCCGTTGGGGTGTGTGGGCTTGGAGCGGGACGCTGCGCGTCGCCCCCTACACGTCGAGTGAGTCTGCACTAATGCGGGGGCCTACACGTCGTATCAATCATGACCAAGCGGGGGAGTGGCGAAAGCTACTGAGCGTAAAAAGCTGGAGCCATCACAGGCCGATAGCGAGGGGCAGCAGCCCGAGGATAGCGAAGCCGATGCCAGAAACCAGCAAGAGGGCTTGCCCGGTTTTTGCTCAAGATGAAGCTGGATGAATAGGCTCATGGCTGCACCCGATCGCCGGGCTCTAGGCCATAGACGATCTGGATATGCGTCTGGTTGGCCACCCCGACCAGCACGTCCTGCCGCACCGGGCCGTCGGGGGTTACCAAGGTGACATAGCTGCCCTGATCGTCAGACTTGACCGCCGAGACGGGGACGACCAACGCGTCTTCGACGGTCGGGTTGGATGTCACGACAGCGGCCATGCCCGGTCGGATCCGCGGGTCGGATCGCTCCAGCTCGACCTGGACGGCGAAGCTTGCCCCGCCCGCGGCGGCCCCGGGCGTGCCCAGCATCTCGATGCGCGTGACTCGGCCGGCTGCCGACAGCTCACCAAACGCCACGCAGCGCACGGTGACCTTGTCACCAACGCTCAGGACCCGAAGGTCCACCGCGGAGGCCGAAAGCGTCACCGTCGTCGGCTCGGCAGCAATGAGTTGCCCAAGTGATTGGTTTGCCTGCACGTTGTCGCCGGGCTCGGCCGCGACCCCGGCGACGATGCCCTCGGACCGGGCCTTGATCACCAACGACTCGACATCGTCCTGGAGCCTGACCAACTGCCGCTGGGCGCTGTCCAGGCCGCGGCGGGCCGCATCGATCTCTGCCTCTTGCTTCTCCATCTGCAGCCGCATCCGTGCCTCAGCGATCTCGCCCTGCACGCGTTGCCAGGTCAGTGCGTTCTGCAGGTCACGCTCGTACCGGGGCAGGGTGACCTCGATCGTCTGCTGGTACTGCCGACGCTCGATCTGCACGAGCTGCTCACGCCGGTCCAGCGAACGCCGGGCCCGGCCCAGCACGATGTCCTGAGTCTGATTGGCCAGGCGGGCGCCCTTGTAGAGCTCCTCGAGCTGACGCAGCTCTTCCCGCTCGTCCTCAAGGAATGCCTCACTCCTAGCCAGATCAAGTTCGGCCCCAAGGAATTTGTCGGCCTTGTTCACGTCTTCCCACAGCTTCCAGTCCAGCTCGGCGTCGCTCAGACCCAGCTCGGCACGCCTTAGCGCGATCTCCTGGTCCCCGGCCAGCAGCTCGCGCTCCAGTCTCGCCCAGTCAAGCCGGCGGCGGGCCTGATCCACGGCAAAAGCCGCGTCCTCAAGCTTCTCATCGAGCCCCTCAGCGTCAAGCCGCATCACCACCTCGCCGGATGAGACGCGTGTGCCCGGCTCGATCACCTCGACCAGCCTGAGCTTGCCGGAACCGGCCCGTGGCTCGTACATGAGTTGCTGATGCACCGTCGCCTCGTATCGCCCGGTCACCCGGAACCCGGCGACCAGGTCACGATGCTCGGCGGCGACCGGAGCGGGCGGTGCGTCGGATTGATCCTGCATGGCCAGGCTGTGTGTAGCCAAAAAGGCCACAAAGAGCGTCGTGGTGAACAGCGCGAGTTTCGGGCGTGGGCGGGGTGCCATGGCGGTGGTCCGGTTTCGTGGAGAGAAGTCCTTGGAATCTAGTGTACGCCGTTGTACGACATCGTGGTCATCGCCAATAACCATCAAGCCCGCGGTCTTGGACCACGGGCTTGATGGTTCGGGTGTTCGTTTGTTGATAAGAACTATTTCTTGCCCAGCCCCAGGCACATCAGGACCGTCTTGATGAGGATCGACAGGTCCATCCGCCAGCCGATGGACTCGACATACCGGATGTCGTAGCGGATCCATTCCTGGAAGTCCTTGTCCGGCTCGCGGGAGCGCTTAATCTGCCAGAGCCCGGTGACCCCGGGCCGCACCGATAGCCGGGCCTCGCGCCAGGCGGGGCTGTACTGGTTTTCCTTGTACGGGCTGGGCCTGGGGCCGACGACCGACATCTGGCCGATCAATACGTTGAAGAACTGTGGCAGCTCGTCGATATTGGCCTTGCGGATCAGCCGACCAACCCGGGTGATCCGCGGGTCGTCTTTGATAAAGAACTGCGGGCCGTCGGCCTGGTTCTGTTCGGACAGGTCGTGCTTACGTTTTTCCGAGTCGTTGTACATCGTCCGGAACTTGAGGCAGGGGAACTCCTTGCCCCCCATCGACTCGCGGCGGTGGGCGAAGAAGAAGGGCCGACCGTCCTCGATCCATATCGCCAGCATGAGCAGCGGGTAGAACGGCAAGGTGATCATCAGAAAGAGCAAGGCAAAGCCGATGTCGAACAGGCGCTTGCTCGCGCGGAATAAAGACCCGCGCGCGCGATCCTGGCATGTGTCTTGGTAATGCTCGCTTGGCTCGATCGCGTGCCACTCCAGCCGATCGACCGCGGGGCGCAGCTCGGGGTTGTCCCAGAGCACGGCCGGGCCGACGATGCTGTTGACCCCCTCCAGCTCCCGTCCCGTCCCGATCCATACCGGGCCGACCAGCCGGGTGGTGTGGTCGGCCTGGGTCGAGCGGTCGCCCCAGATATCGCCCTGCACGCGGTGGGCGCGCTTGATCGTCGCGTCGGGACGTTTCCAGCTCTTGACCAGCTCACGAACAAAGTCCATCACCTGGTGGTCGTCCTGGCGGTTGAACACACAGCCATCGACCGAGAGCGTCGCCCGCTGATGGCTAGGGACGGATCGGCGTAGCGAACGCCAGGCCTGGCGGGGCTCGCTGGCGGTCATCCAGGCCCGGGCGATCTCCTCTTTCGGGGTGATCGCGACCCGGCCGATCCGGAAATCGACCTGACGATAAAGCCGGTCAAAGCGGACAAAGCCGTCCTCCTCATCCGTGACCACGCGCTCGCGGTAGCCGGGATCGTGCGTGTCGTGGATGCGGACGAATAGCACGCGCGGCTTGAGCCAGCTCAGCGTGTCGATCATCTGCCCGAGCCGAAACAGGCACAGGCCATCCGGGTCGGTCAGCAGGAAGAGCTCGGCGTGTGAGACCAGCTCGCTCGCCTCGCCCTGGCGGACGACCTGGACGCCTCGTGCCGCCCAGAACCGGTCGTGCAGGTGCAGCGGGTTGAGCCCCCAGATGGTGTGCTGCTCCATGGCCGTCGGGCTGGTCGGGGCGGGGGTGATCATCGTGACCGGGACGATCCTTGGCGTGGCAGATGACAAGCCAACGCTTCGGCCTCTCGGCCGATGCGGTTGGGGGACTGGTTGAATGGGTCAGTCGGTGAGCTCAAAGCTTTCGCCCGGGTCCGAGAGTCCCGGCGCCGCGTCGGGCTCATCGGTGTTGTTGTAGGCCGCGACGGCCGACCCAAGCGGACCAAACCGGGCGCTACGCTTGAGGTCGGCGACCTTGGCCCGGCGGGAGGAGCGGTCGGGGCGGCGGTCCTGCGACACGGCGCTGGCGTAGGAGGTGTGGGCCAGATCGCTATCCAAGGCATGATTGAACACGACCCCGGTAATGTTCGCGTGGACCGATTCGAGCAGGTCCACGCACTTGCGGGTCACGCTCTTCTCGTCGCCACGCGAGACGACCAGCACGGTCGCGTCGGCCTCGGCGGCGGCGATAGAGGCCTCCAGCGAGCCCAGGGCCGGGCCCGTGTCGATCAGCACCATGTCGTACTCTTCGCGCGCCTGCTGGATGAGCGAACGCACGGCCGTGGGCGAGAGCTTGCTCGCGTCGGCGGGCTTGGCCTTGCCGACCGGCAGGACGTCGAGCCCGTCCATCTCGGTCCGTGCTACACACGACCGCAGGCGCCCGGGCGTGGTCGCTTCCAGGATCCCCAGCGACGTGTCACGCTGCAACCGGTCGGCGCGCTCCAGCTCCTGGTTGGTCATCGCGCCTTGGTCCAGGAGGACCTCGGCCAGGGACTGGTTGCGCGTGGTCGCGAGCATCATCGCCCGGTCCAGCGTCTCGTCGTCCAGCAGCTTATGCCGTCGGATCACCATCTCCAGCGGCTGGTGAACCACGACCCCAAGCCGGCGGGAAAGCCCGGCACCGACCAGGTCACAGTCGATGACCAGCGTCTTCGTACCGCTGCTGGCAAAGGACATCCCCAGCGCCGAAGTGAGCGAGCTCTTGCCCGAGCCCGCGGCGGGACTGGTGATCGAGAACACACGGTTGGTCCCGCCGATCTGCAGCAGCGTACGGATATGGTGCACACAGTGCGCGGCGGTCTCGGCCTCTTCTGGCTCGTTGAGGTTCTGAGGGAGCGTGGGAAGGATGCCCAGCACGTTGAGGTCGGGCATGCCCAATGAAGCGTCAGACGCATGCCGAAGCCGACGATCCATCAGCCCGACCAGCAGGATCAGGCCGAAGCCCGTGAAGACCCCCGCCCCCCCACCCAGGACGGCCAATTGCGTGCGCTTGGCCTGATTGGAGGGCGAGGTCGGTGTGCCCGCCGGAGCCCCCAGATCAATGCGGCCTCGGTCGGCGAACGTTCGGTCAATGTCGTCAGCCTGCTTCGCATCGATACTCTGATCGACACCGAGAATGCTTGCCCTGGTCGTCGCGATTTGTCCATCGATCCGATCAAGACGGGATTTTTTTGATGACAGATCATCAATCGTAGATTCAAGTTCACTGATCGCGAGACTCAGGTTTTGCTTCTCCAACAACTTGTCCTGTATCTGGACCGGTAAAGAGATCTGGTCCAAGCCCCCCTGCCAATCATCTTCTTTCTTTACAATCCTCTGATCGATCTGGTTTAAAGCACGTGTCGCTTCTTGTACATCGCGGTGCAAGTCGCCTAAGCGACGGACCTCTTGCAGGTAGCTCAACCGGTTCTCGATCTCGCGTTTCTGGTTCAACAGACTCAGCATCTCGGGGTCTGACCGGCGCAATTCTTCGATCAATCGGGGAGTCGGGTTCTGCTCTTGATCAAGCAGAGGAGCAAGGTAACGAACGATCTCACTGAATTGCCTTTCACGGATGCTTAGTTCGGCCAGCTTCTGATCCAGGCGCGCGCGGAGGGTCTCGGCCTCGGCATCCGACATCACCAAAGCACGGTCATCCAGCAGCAGTCTTTCCTTGTTTTCGAGTTCCTTGCGCCTGGCCAAAAGAACCTCGTAATCCACCTTGATAGCAGATGACTGCTCGGACTCTGAACTCTGCTTATACGCCTTCATCAAGGCGTTGAGCCCGGCACTCGCGGTAGGGGGGAATTCACTGGTAAAACGAATACTCACAAAGGTACTGTCCTTGCCCGGAGCACTGATACGGAGCGAGCCCGCAAAATCCCGCGTTGACATCTCGCCCAGCGCGTCGGGACGGTCCGCCAGATGGTCGGTCCACTCGGGAAGCGACATCGCCAGTGAGATGACCTCTTCGCTGGTCATCTTCCGAATCTCGCTATTGACATAGGCCAGATACTTCTCGCGCAAGGGGTCATCCACAAAAACCCCACCGGCATTTTGACGGATCTCGATCCCTGAACCTGCCTCGTATTCGTCACCTTGGCTGTTATAGCCGGCATAGGCGCCCGCCAGGCCTAGGATCAGGGCTAACAGGATCGCCCAATGCCATCGACCGCGGAAAAGGCCGATTAACATCTCCCTTCGGCGTTTTGATTCCGCAGCCTCTGCTTCTTCGGGCGTCATTGGCCGGTTGGATCGGTTAGATATGTTCATGATGACCTCTCTGCCCGCGGCCTGCTCGAAATCACTGTCATGACGGATCATGGAGTTTACTCGCCTCTTGCCTTGGCTCGCCTCACGGAACACGCTGCACCAACGGCATTTTTAAACATAAGGGCCAACCTGCTCGTGCAGGGCAAGCCAATGTCGTGTTCATCGGCCCAGATCGACCCTGGGTTAATGCTCAGTCTGATCAGCCCGGGTTCATCCGGCAAACTCCTGCATAAGGTTATCGGTCCAAGCCCACGCCTTTGATCCCGATGAGGCCTTTCCGGCACCAAAGTAATCCGGCTCAATGGTCCGTAGCCAGGTGGAACTCATAGACCGGGATCGAGACCAACATCAGAAAACGCAATAGACCCGCAACCAGCAGGAAAGCAAACAGCAGTGTTAGCCACTCACTGACCGCTCGGACGGTATCGGCGGTCACCAGCGCCATCTGATCGTAAACCCAGAGCGTGCAAAACAGCGAAAGTGAACTGCAAAGCACCGCGATAACCGGCGAAAGCACCAGCAAGCCAACGCGGATGGGGGTTCTGAGCGGAGCACCGAACACAAAGCCGTAGCAGATAATCAATAACGCCAGTGCGGTGGCGACACCTTTACACGCAGAGTCGACCGGAAGCGTGGCGCTGCCAATACAAACCATGGGATATCTCGGGTCGACGATGACATGGGCGTCTACGCCAACGGCGCGGTAGGCCGCAGTAATCACCTGCGCTTCGCCAAGCTGGATGGGGGTTGACAGCAGGTTCATCGCCGTGACCGGGAAAGGCACGAGCAGGAACAATGCAAACCATGCCGGCTTGAACTGGAATAACACCGATTTGCCCGTGGTTACGATCAATGCGCCGAATACGATAAAGACGGCACCCAGACACCAGGTCGTGACGAGACGCTCGTTCTCAAAAAAAGAAAAATAGTATAGCTGGGCCCCGGCTGCTAGTAAGAGCCAACCCGGCCAAACTTGCCCAGGAACGATGTTGCGCGCGCGTGCACGACGGACCCAAATAAGCCAGATCACAACAAGTGGAACCAGGACAATCGGTCTGGCGTGCTCGTAATGAACGACGGCAAATCCAAAGATATACACCCACGCCGGGTAGGTCATGAGTACTGCTGCAGCAACAGACAAGACAATACGGATGAGGTCTGCTCGTTGCCAGCCGTTACGCTTCAGGATGTTCAGCGTTGTATTCAAAACCTCAACTAATCTCAAGGGATCGATCTGTTCAATCAACCGAACGACTGATGTGGCAATGAGGACGATTGCTAGTCTTTCAACGTGGTTCTTGCTTGAGCTTCGTCCAGGCGTAGCCTTGTATATCTAAACTATGAACTCGGCGATAACGCCACACAACTATCGACCACATGCTGGTCGCGTCGGACCGTTGCCCCCGGGCAAACCACGCTGCGCACAACGACCGCCCCGCCCTCGACCCGGGCACCGGCCATCACCACCGAGTCATGAATCACCGCCGAGTTGCTAACGTGCGCCTCGGGCTCGATGATCGCAAAAGTCGGGTGCCAGTCCTCCGCGAACGGGTCGTTCTTCATCGTCCGCCCCGACATCTGCCGGTAGTACATCCGCAGGGCGTTGATGTAGCCCTGCAGGGTCCGGACCGAGATGGCGGTGGTCGCGGCCGAACGAACCACCCGGACGTCGTGTGACTTGGCCAGCTCCGGCAGGGCCTGCTCATTGAGGTCAACAAAACCGACCGGCTTGATCTCCCGGAGCGTGCCGCAGTGCAGCCGCATCATCCCGCTGGGGACGCCGGACCGGTCGGTCAGCAGTGAGATATCCGAGCCGGTCTTTTCCAGGGTATGCCAGACCTTACTCAACGGATCGAAGAGCAGCTGCCCGGCATTCGAGATAAACAGGTAGTCCTCGTCTTCGTAATGCCGGGCAATGTCGCTGAGCAGGCCACCGGTCCCGCGGAGGTTGGACGGGTCTTTCTCGATGGTGATCTCGAGCGGCCCGGCCCGCTCCGTGCCCGGCTCAAGAATGCTGGATTGATTGACCAGGATACGGACCGGCAGAAGCGTCAAGCCCTGCGACTCGGCGAGGGTGGTCAACTGCTCACGCCAGCAATCCAGGACCGTCCGTCCCGCGCCGACCGGTAGCTTGATCGATGATCGGCAGGTGGACTTATGCAGCGTGTTGGCACGCACGGCACCTGCCAGCAGTACCACCGCCCGCAGGTGAGCGCCTCCCCCACCTTGAGCATGCGACAACTCACGCCCGGTCTGAGTCACCTCCAACCCCTGATTGACGATACGAAACGCCATAGTCAATCGCTCTCCTGCACGGGCCGGTCGTGCCAAAACAACCGCCTTGCCCGGCCGAGGCCAGAGCCTGGGACTAGGTTTATCGGCTCAGCCACCACGCCAAACCTTCCGCATCTGCCCGTGCGAGGCTCAAATATGCAGGACCAAACGATATGTCTCTCCCAATCCATTCTCTCCAAACCCAGGCGATCAACCGCGCCCCCGCCCAACCAGGCCAATCCACGCCGACCCAACCAGCAGACGCATCGCAAAAGGCAAGCCATACACTAAGTAACGCTTCGCCAGGCGACCGGGCTCTTGCCAAAGGCGGTGGCACCATTCTAACCCCAACTTCTGCATCCATGAAGGGGCACGTGACACTTCTCCGGCTAAAAAGCTCAGCGAGATCCCCACCCCCAGCCACCAGGCCGAGGGCAGCAGCCCCCTGACCTCACGGATCAGCCGTTCCTGCTTAGGCGACCCCAGAGCCACGAGCACCACATCCGGGTGCGCATCGACCAGTGCCTGCCTGATCCGGTCCATTTCGTCCGGGTCTGACTCAAAGCCCATCGGGGGGCACAGCGTTCCGCAGACGTTAAGTTTTTGATATTTATCTATTAAAAACGCCCCGGCCTCTTCTGCTACCCCGGGGTTGCCGCCCAGGAGAAAGACCGATCGCCCCGAATCGGCCATGCGCTTCACCAACGGCTCGACCATCGACGACCCCGCCACACGCTCGGGCAGCGGCTTGCCCCGCAGCCGGCTTGCCCAGATCAGCGGCATGCCGTCGGCTACGACCAGGTCCGCCTCGGCCAACATCGTCCGATAAGCCGCATCACGCTTCGCCCGGCAAAGATGGTCCAGGTTCGCGGTGATCACCCAGCCGCCCCGACCCCGTGAGGACTCGGCCAGAATGTGGCCCACGGTGTCCTCCAGCGTCAGCGGGTCGAGTTCGATACCATCCAGCGTGAGCCGGCGGGGCCTGGACTCAGCCTTCTGGGCGGAGGGCATGGAGACTTCATGCATGGAGGTCATGATATTCGTATCGGCTGAGTAGAAAGCAGAATTGCGGCGCACTGGGCAGGACCGGCGGATTCGGAATGAGCCGTCAAATCTCGCGGCACCAAGCAAAAAAAGCCGGGTGTGCGCCCGGCCTCTTGCAAGAAATAACAGGGGGGTCGAATCGCACGATCAGCCACGACGCCGACGCCGGCTCGCGATGGCCGCGAAGCCAAGACCAACCAGGGCAAACGCGCCGGGCTCAGGGACAACAGCACCCGAGGTATGGATTGCGTCAAACCATTGGTAGGCGAGTACCTTGTAGCCATCTTCGGTCGGGTGGATACGGTCAGAGTCCATCAGGACAGGGTTGACGTCCACAGAGGTGTCCGAGTAGCCATCGGGATTCGTCTCATCCAGCCCGAGTATCCAGTCGATCGAACTATCCCCCGCTTCCGGATTGACATCCCCCATCGAGAGGCCGGTTTTCGTCAGCAGATCAGTGGTTGGCTCAATGTCATACATGTCCACGATCTGGAATAATGACTTAAACTGAGCGTCATCCGGATCGGTGTCGGGCAGATTGTCGATTAGGTCTTCGATGAGGTCGCCGTAATCTTCGCTGTAGCGAACGGCGTAGAGATCGTTCTGGGCAGACTTGCCGCTGTCAATCCCCTTTGGGATGATCTTAGCGACAAAAATCGTTGCATCTTGGGTGATATTTCCCGCATCCCACTGATTTCGCAATTCGCCGATCAAGATTTCAAACTGGTCAACCGCAGAATCCCGGGCCTGTGCACCATCGTTGTTTCCACCCTGGATCGTGTTGGTACCAATGCCAAGCAGGACGATGTCCGCCTGCTTGGCTTCGCGAGCGGTCCCGGCCGCATTGAGCCCGGTAAAGACCCCGTCCAACGCAACACCGTCGGGCTGCTCGGTCGTCCAGTCTCGGACCTGTTCGTAGAGACTGGGTTGGCCAACAAATTCATTGTCGGGGTCAGGCGAAGTGTGAGCCAAGGCACCGGGCCAGCCCCAGCGATCGGGGTCAAACTCGTGGCCTCCGGTGAGTGTCCCACTGCCACCACCATTGCCTCCGATGAAGTCAAAATCTTCGCCGGGCGTGTAGCCCTCATCGATGAGGTACTCTTGCAGATAGAATGAGTATCCACGATTATCCGGGAATGAGTTCCCGTCACCGATACCAAAGGTGATCGAATCACCCAGGGGAAGGATCGTTACTGGATCGGCTGACGCAACACCGGTGACTAATCCAGCAATCGCTGCAGAGAAAAGTCGGCATCGCTTGGATTGCTGAATCTTAAACCGAGTAAAAATCCCGCTCATCTTTCTCTCCACACCCACAACCATGACCAATCATCATGCGGCTGGACAGGCCCGACCATCGGGCCCCTAAAAAGTCCGTGCTACCAAGCGAACTGTCTCGGTGCGATCTAGAGCGTCCCACATCATTCTTGAGTCTGATGCGAATGGGCCCTACACCTTTAAGTCGCTTACAAACAGCCATGCCCCCTCCAGTGAGACAGGTCTGTCCGATAAGCATCTCACCAATCATCATGAATGTCAATAAAGTTTCAGCGAAATCCCTATGAAACTAGGGATTGGGCGTGATATTCCCCCAGATCGCCCATCTTGGCCATTTCTTTGGTGATGGGTTGCCCAAGCAGGCCAAGCCTAGCCCGACCGACCCGTTTAAATCCAGCCCCTAACCTGATCGATAAGTAGAGGGCTTTGTCCGAATACGAGCGGATCGCGTTTGCGATATTTCATCCAAACCCTGTATTTTTTATAACTTACGGGCTTCCTGTCTATCTGCCCGCCAATGATGGCAGCAAAACCTGCGCCGAGAGCTTTGGCTGTCGCCCAGCGGCTAAATGTCTTGCTCTTATGGCGAAAATACATCAGAGACAAGCCTGACCAGGCCGGTATCAGGAGGATGAGGGGCACGTTCTGCCAGGCACGGGTAATCGCATTTCGCCTCATCCGGAAATTCTGGCCATTCGGATCACGCACGGGCGAACGATGGTGGCTCATCTTGTCGGCACGACCTAAACGGCACAGGAACCCGTTAGCCAGCATCCGCAGACACAGATCTGATTCCTCACCGTAATTGAACTGTCCACGGCTGTAGCCCCCGCACGACAGGAATACCTCGCGCCGCATCGCGACACAACAACCGATGTAACGGGGTGAGACATAGCAATGCTCCGTATCCGGTGGGGCCTGCTTGTCTACATCCTCGTCTACCTCGTGGAACGGCACCGCAACCACCCCGATCAAAGGGTCATCAAAGTCCCCCAGGGTCTGTTCGACCGTGTGAGGCGACAGAAACTGAGCGTCGTCATCGATCGGGAACACGACTGGAGCTGTAGCGAGCTCGATCCCGCGGTGGCGGTTGCGGTTAGGGCCGAGCTTTACCCCATCCTGATAGAGTCGAACCTGAGGGAATTCCGCGCGGACCATGTCAGGTGTGCCGTCGGTCGATCCGTCATCTAACACGATGACCTCTACCGGGACAGTCTGGTCCAGAGAGCTTTGGATGGCTTTACGCAGTTCGTCTTTGCGGTTAAAGGTCGCGAGAACAACCGTCGCGGCATATTGCGGGGCGTACGGCGGGTCCGTGGTTGTCCCGCTGCCTTGGCCATCCAGGATGCGCGGTAAATGATTGCTGGCGCGGGTCATGGATTGTCCTGGAGGTCAGTTTGTTTATTAACCTGAGAAGCGGCGTCCATCTCGGCCTTCTCTGCCCGCCAGACCTCTTCCGGGCGCGGGGTGTAACGATAGACGCGCAACTCGGTAAATGGCTGCCAGACTTGGATGGGGAAGCTCTCTACCAGGTCGGCGTGATCGGCATAAATCGGCCGACGGGTTTTTACCGCGGTCGTCCCGGTGTCAACAATCCAAAGCGTCTCGCCTTCCGCGTACATATCGAAGCGGTGTAACACACCGGGGGGCTTACGGATCGAGTTGTCTCCGAGGTAGTACTGCCCAACCTCATGCCGCGGAGCGACGACGCGTTCCCCATCCTTCCGTAAGGATTCGACCAGCGCGAAGGCATCTACCCAGCGGCGATGATTATGGTGCCCCTGCGAGTAGTAGGAAGCAAGGGCCAGCGCCATCGAGGCGATGAGCACCAACGCGGGTGAAGCCGCGATAAGGATACCCCGCGTCTTGGCCAAGGCTTCGTAAAGGTAGGCCAGCCCGAAAGACGCAAGCAGAAGAACACCCAGCAAGCACTCGAAGGTATAACGCACGTGCGTGAATTTGCCCAGAAACCCAAACACGGTGAAAACCACGATCGGGACGGCTGCGGCAAAGAATAAGTACCAGCCCGTCTGACGCATACGAGCCTCTTGACTGCGAATCAACGTCCACCAAACAGCGCTGGCAAAAACGACCAGCGGGAGGCCGAGCATATAAACGGCGTTGGCCAGGACCAGCGGGCCGCTCTGGCCCAGGTCGGGCGAGGAGCCGACGAACTTGTCCATGTTCATGCCGACGAACAGCGACTCGACCTTCATGGTCGCAAACGCGGCCACCGGCACCAGGACACCCACCACCCAGCCGGTCTTGCCCAGGCGGATCGGGTCTTTGCGGAGCCAGCTGACGGCCAGGTCCGCGGCGAAGACCAGGCCGATCAGGATCGATGGCGGGTGCACCAGGAAGGCGGCGTACGCCAGCGCGATCCCGATGCCGACCGACCCGGGCCGCTGCTGCCGGGTACCGTAGAAATACAGCGACAGCGACAGGCCGAGCAGGATGAACTTCAAGGTGTAGTATCGCCCCAGCTGGGACCAATAGATATGCCAGGGCGCAAAACAGAGCAGCAGCACGAACGCGATCGCGACCTTCGTGCCCCACGCCCGTCGGACGGACCAGCCCAGCACCGGGATACTGAGGATGCCCAAGATGGCCGGGCCCAGGCGGATGTGCCAGAGGTCGAGCCCGGCCTCCCGCCAGCTGCCTACATCGTCGATCCGGATGTCGGGGTACTTAAAGCCCGCGGCCCGCAGGACCAAGGTCATCGGCAGGTAGCCGGGCCCGCGCGTCGGCCGCATGGTGTGCAGCTCCAGTGCGTCCCGGACGCTCCAGACCTCGTCGATCCAGAGGCTTGCCCCGTTGATCTGGTAGAGCCGCAGCCCGCCGCCCACAACGGTACAGAGCAGCAAAACGATCCAGAAGCACCGGGAAAGCCTGCCCTGATCGACACTTGCCTCGCTTGTCATGTTCGTGGTCATCTCACCGCGCCGAAACTGACAACGTGAACACCGGTTGACTCAACACCGAGCCTCACCGGAAAAGTATCGGCAGATTGCCCCGATCAGCTAAGCCTACGGGGGGTCCACCAAGGGCTTATTGCCCCTTGAATCGCTTGGGTCGAAGCGCCTTGGGCATCATACCCAGCAGCATCGCCCGGTCCTCGGTGGTGAACTGCCCGGTCCCCCACAACAAGCCGACCAGGACGGTAGCGAATGCTACCGCGCCCAGCATTAGCATTAGCACGCTTGCCCGGATCGGCAGCAATTGCAGCGGGTAGCAGATCAGGCCGGCCAGGGCGGCGACCACCGCCAGCTTGCCGAGCTTGGTCCAGGGGAACACCCGCCCGAAACCGACCTGGGTCGCGGCGGAAATCCGGTTGAGGAAGTAGCCGGCCAAGACCACATCGGCCAGGACCGTGCCCAGCGCTGGACCAAGCACCGCCAGTTCGGGCTTGATCGCCCCGAGCAGCTTGATTAGGCCCAGGCTTACGCAGATGTTAGTCACCAGCGACAGGATCGAGCCGGCGAACTGCTCCTTGCTCAAGCCCATGCCCAGCAGCACGTAGCTGTAGTAGGTCATCCGCGGGAGCATGGCCAGGACATAGACCTGGAAGATCACGGCGCTGTCGGCGTAGGTCGCCGAGAACATCATCGTGACGAACGGCGTGGAGAACGCGATCAAAAACGCGACGATCGGGAAGAAGAGCATGGCGGTGGCGATGACCGACTTGTGCCACAGCCGGAGGATGCCCTCGGTATCGCCGTCGCGGTGCATCCGCACGTACTCGGGCAGCAGGACCGAGTTGGTCGACGCGACGATCGTGCTGACCAGCGGGACATGGAACGCGCCGTTGGCGTAGCGCGCGAACTCTTCGATTGAGAAGAAGACCGCAGCGATCAGCTTGTCGAACATCACATTGAGCGCATCAATGATCCAAGAAAAACCAATCGGGAAGGCGTAGACGAGCATCGCCTTGATGCCGACGGCCTCCATCAGGCCGTCCGCGTCCGCCTCGGGGCTGGGCAGCGGACGGAGCACTTGGATGTAGACCATCATGCCCATGAAGCCCAACAGGTGAAAGCCCGCGAGGCCGACCAGCCCGAAGACGACGTGGGACAGGTCGCCGCCGCGGAGCAGCACGCCCACGGTGATGGTTAGCAGCAGCCCCTGGTGCAGGATGGTAAAGAGCGCGTAGAGGTTGGCCCGGCCGTAGTTGACCAGGATCCCCCGCAAGGGCCGGGCGGGGATGATAAGCATGGTGAACAGGCCGAAGACCTTGAGCAGCGGCTCGATCGTCGGGTTGTTGAACGCCTCGGCGATGAAGCCGGCACCGAGATACATCGACCAGGCGATCGCGACCCCGATGCCCAGCAGCATCCAGAAAGCCCGCGTGATCAGCCCGCGGTGGGCCCGGGCGGCAAGCTTAGGCAGGTAGTACACCACCGCCATCGGGATGCCGAGCATGCACACCTGCAGCAGCGTGCGGTGGAGCATCCAGAGCTGTCGGAACGTGCCGTACTCCGCCTCGCTGAGGATCCGGGCGAGGATCATCGTCAGCACGATGATGCCGGCCTGGTCAGCGATCTGGCCGAGCGTGACCAGCAGCACCTGGCCGGAGAGCTTCTTCTTGGGCGCAGCCTGGGCACCGGCCTGCCGAGCTGAACCGGCGGCAGGAGGCTCGCTGCTCGGGCCGGGGCCCGGCGGGATCGCGGAGGTTCTCTCAGGCATGGACCGACCCGGCGGGCTTGGCCTGACCCACCAGCTTCAGAAGTAAGGATTCGTAAGACTCGTTCATGCGCTGGAGGCGGTACTTGTTTTCTGCCTCGGCGCGGGCTTCTCGGCCCATCCGTTGTCGGAGCTCGGGGTTATCCCGCAGTGTGATGAGGTGACCGACCAGTCCATCCACATCACCACGCTCAAAGACCAGGCCCACCCCCTCAACGATCCCGCCCAGCCCACCGGTCTTGCTCGCGATCACCGGCAGGCCGCTGGCCATCTGCTCGATCGCCGAGATGCCGAAGCACTCGACCCACAACGACGGGACAACCGACAGGTCACAACCCCGGATCACATCCGACAGCGCCGCGCCGCGGACCACGCCCCGCAGGTCGACGAGGCCTTCGACCTGTTTCTCTTCGATCAGCGCCTTGAGCTGTGGCATGTACGAGCCGTCGCCGCAGACGATCAGCCGGAAGGGCTTGCCCATGTCTCTGCACCTGGCCAGAGCTTCGATGAGTAGTTGGGTACCCTTCTCCGGGACGACCCGGCCGACGTACAGGACGCGCACCAACCCGTCCGGGTCCGAAGCAGACTCGGGCAGCCCAACCGCGTCGCGGGGCACGAACTGCGAGACCCGTACGCCCAGCGGGATCAGCACCTTTCGCATGAGGCGGTACCGTTTGAGCATCCAGGGCGAGGACACCACATTGGCGTGCATCAGGCCAGAGAGCATGCTCTTGATCGCCGGGCGCAGCAACCGCTGGAGGACCTTCGGCTCGTTGTGGCTGCGCAGGCAATTGAAACACATCAGAGGCGACTGCCGCTTCATGCAGGGGCCGTCCGTCCTCATCTTGGTTCCCTTGGGGCAGATCATCGTGACATCGTGGTAGGTCGCGATGACCTTCTTGCCCCGGCGGCGGGCCCTCATCAGAAGCCCGACGTGCATCGCGTTGATGTGAAGCACATCGCACCAATCGACCAACCGATCCAGGGTCGCCCGGTCGGGCTCCCAGTTCACCTTGAACGGGTAGGGATTCTTGCCTTTATGCGGGGTCCGACATGCAATCTGCACCTCGTGGCCCTGGCTGTGCAGGTACTGGTAGAGCTCTTCGAGGAAGGTCTCCACGCCGCCGTGGCTGGGCCAGAATGCTTCGTTAAACGCGAGGATCTTCATCGTTTAGGCCATCAGCGCGATGGGCGGGTCAGCCCAGGTTCTTGCGGACCTTGCCCAGCAGGAGCTTGCCGGTCGAGGTCCGCCCCTTGCCGGGGAGCATGGCGAGGAAGTCTTCGCCGATGCGGGCCAGTTGCATCGGGTCGGTGCCCTTGAAGTTCGCGACCCGCCCGCCGGTCAGCCCCGAGCCGAGCCGGCCCCAGTAGGCCGCGTCGTAGCCGGCCGCCCGCGCCGCCTGCACGGCCAGGTCGCTGCCCACGCCCCAGGGCCAGGCGACATGACGCACCACGTGGCCGGGCAGGTGAGACTCGATGGCCTGCTTCGCGTCTCGCAAGTCCGCGGTCAAGATGTCCAGAACGCTGTCCGGGTCGATCGGGTCGGCAGGGCTGGCGACGCCTTCGGCAACCGCGCGGCGATATGTCCCGACCGCCAACTCCATCGATGAGCGCCAGTTCGCGTCTCGGAAGAATTCCGCCCCGCCGCTCTGGGCAACGAAGGCCGTGCACATCTCTTGCAGTTCCGGATCGACCGGCACGGGCACCGCGCCCGACATCCGCGGGGCCGACGCAAACAGCGGGCTTCCCAGCGGCGGGCTGGCAAAGCTCTGCCCGGCCGAGGTCGGCCACATGCTCTGATCATTGATGTGGGTCCGCGCCAGCCAATCCGGCGTAACAAACCCGATCACGTCCCGGCCGGTAAATACCCGCTCGTGCCGGTGGGTGTGCGACTGGAAGTCGAACACCCCCGACGCGTGCATCCGCTGAACTTCATCCCAGGTACACAGCGGCTGGTCGCTGTCGTCGCGCGAGTCCACCACCTGCTGATCACATCGGCCGGCCCAGACATCCTCAAGCGTCGGCCATGGGTCGCCCCGCTCGCCTGCCTGGATACGCCCGGGGATCAGGTAGATCACCCCCTTCAGCCCGTGCTTTTTCATGAGCGGCCAGGCGACGGAATACATCTGACCCCAGCCGTCATCGAACGTGAGCAGGATCTCTTTGTCGTTGTGTTCGCTGGGGCCTTGGACAACCCGTTGGAGGTATTCGCCACAGCTCAGCGTGCGTATGCCTGACCGAGCCAGTCGCTCACACAATGGTTCAAACCAATCGGTGGTGACCGAGTGCAGGCAGAAGATCGGCGGGAGCTGATCACCCTTGGCCGGGCGATCATAGAGCGCCGCCGGGTATCGCCGCAGCGCGAGGTCCGCAGCCATCTCGGCCATCACTTTGGCTTTGGCGAGTTTCATCGCTTGCTCAAACCCCCGCCCCGGACTTGGCCAGAGCCGGTGAAAGCTCGTTGAACAGTTCGATGTGCTGCCGGGCGACGCCGGTCATCCCGAAACACCGGGTCACCGAGGCCTGCCCCGCCTTGGCTAGACCCGCCGCCAGGGACGGGTCATCGAGCAGCCGACGGACCTGCGCGGTAAACGCCAGCTCGTCATCGACCGGGGAAAGCAGCCCGACCCGTTCATCGTCGATCACGTCGAGGATCCCGCCGACCGCCGTCGCCACCGCCGGCAGACCGCAAGCCATCGCCTCGACCAGCGACAAACCCAGCGCCTCGCTCTCGGACGGGAAGACAAACAGGTCCGCCGCCTGGAGGTACTCGGACACGTTGCTGACGTTGCCGGTGAAGGTGACCCGGTCGCCCAGGGCGTGCTCGGCGACAAAGTCGAGCAACCGCTGTTCGCAAGAAAGGTGTTGGTTCGCCCCGCCGCCGACAAGCACGAGGTGGGCGTCTTCGTATTCCGGTGCGATGGTCTTCCAGCTGCGCAGCAAGAGCTCCAGGCCCTTGCCGCGGTTGAGCTTCCCGGTGTAGATCAGCACGCGTTGGTCGGACCAGCCGAACTGTTCACGCAGGCGGTCACGCTGCTCGGGCGGCGCCGGCTGGAAACGATTCATATCGACCCCGTTGGTGATCTGCACGATCTTCGATTCGGACACGCCCTGCCCCACAAACTCCTCATGGATCACCCGGCTGATGGCGAGGAAGCGGTCGGTCCGTTTGAGCACGGTATTGCGCATGGCGATGATCGCCTTGACCAACGCCCGGGCCACCCCGGCCTTGCCCGATAGCGCGTAGTCACCGGACAACTCGGTGCAGCTCTCGGACCGCAGCACGACCCGCTTGCCCAGCAGCTTGCCCATCAACACGCCGACGACACCGAGCGTCCGGTGGCCGCAGACATAGATGCTGTCGTATCGTTTGCGGAGGGTCAGGAGTTTCCAGCACGCGCCGGGCATCATCAGGTACTTGCCCAGCCGCTTGAAGTTGTTCAGCCCGATGCGGTAGACATCTACTCCCTCGAACCGCTCGAACCGCGGCGTCTGGGCGAGCCGGTGCTGGGTCAGGACGAAGACGTTGGCCCCGGCCGCGTTCATCGCCGAGCTGAGCAGCCGGGCGTGGCTCTCGCCGCCGCCGACAATCGGGTAGTAGCTGCCGATGAGCAAGCAGACGCGCGGGTAGCCGGTGCCATGCCCGGTCTGGGTGGTCGTATCGTTCGCTTGCATCGTGTCGGGGCTTGCGGTCATCGTGATGGCGGTCGCATCGGGCATGTCTTCTCGCATCCTCGCCACAAATTAGGCTTCCCGCTGACCCACAACCTTCGCCGGTACACCCGCGACGATCGCGAACTCGGGCACGTCCTTGGTCACCACCGCGCCGGCGCCCACGATCGCGCCCCGGCCGACCTTCACCCCATCCAACACCCGGGCCCCGGCACCGATCCAGACATCATCACCGATCACCACCGGCCCGCGCGAGTACATCCCCTGGTCCATCATCGGCACATCAAGCCGATCGGTGTGATACCGCCCGCCACCGATGTAGCACTGCCCGGCAATCAACACACTTGCACCAAGCTCGATCCCGCCGGTCGAGGTGATCGTGCTCTGCCCGCCGATGCTGCATCGGTCACCGATCTTCACCGACCCGGCGTCGGTCTTGGCCTGCACCAGGCAGGCCCTTGCGATGAGCACCTGCTCGCCGATCACAAAGCCGGCCTCGGTCGTGCCGCGCGCATCCAGCAGGCAGTCGTCGTCCACCGCCGTGCCCGTTCCGATCTGCATCTTGCCGGGGTGGCGCAGCGCGACGTTCTTGCCGAACTGCACCCCGCCCCCGCACGCCCCCAGCAGCCGTTTGTAGAGCAGCTTGCGAGCCAGGTACCCCGCCGCCCCGGGGGTTGACCCCCCGATCAGGGTCAGCAACTCATACTTGATCAGCGCCAATAAGCCCGAGCGCCCGACAAAGAAGTCGGCGTACTTCGCCAGTGCGGATTTCTTCTCGGCCGACAGGTTATCCATCGCCGAGGCTTTCTTGATCTCCTGAACCACAGGCCCGTCGGTCGTCGTGGTGGTCGTGCTCATTGCTTGCTCCGCTCCGGCTGCATGGGTTTGAGTGATGCCGTGCCCGGTCAGGCCGCCTCGTTGGGCCGGACCAGCGATTCGTAGATCTCCGTGTACCGCTGGGCGATCCGGCGGAAGCTGACCTGCTGGGTCACGGCCCGGCCCCCTTCCAGCAATCGGGCACGCAGACCCGCGTCGTCCAGCAACCGGTCGACCGCCGCCGCGATCGCCCCGCCGTCGGCCGGGGGGACCATCAGGCAGTTCACCCCGTCCTCAAACAGGTCGCCGCGGTAATTGGGCAGGTCCGTCATCACCAACGGGGTACCCGACAGGAACGTCTCGACACACACGCCGGGGAACCCCTCGCCGAAGACCGACGAGAGCACGTGGATGTCCATGCAATAAAGATAAGGCAGCGCCCCGGGCTTGTACCCGGCAAAACAGACGCGGTCGGTGATCTTCAGTTCCTCGGCCTGCTGCCCAAGCGCATCACGCAGCGGCCCATCACCGATGACGACGAACCGCAGATCGTCCCGTTTCTTAGCCAGGATCGCCGCGGCGTCGAGGAAGTAGCGGTGCCCCTTCATCTCCGCCAGCCGCCCGACGATACCGACCGCACGCTGCCCCTCGACCAGGCCCAGCTCTTCGCGGATCTCCAACTGGCGTTGGGACGAGGGCGGCTCGAAGCTCTCGGTCGGCACACCGTTGTAAAGGACCTCGACCTCGCCACGGATCCCACGCTTGTCTTCAATAAACCGCTTGACCCCGCTGGACACCGCGAGCACCTTGTCTTGCTTGCCCGCCAGCAACCGGTCGGCCACCTGCTGGACCTTGGGCACCGCGCGGTCGACCATGTGCTCCTGCGCAACGACCCGCACCCCCTTCTGCCGGCCCGCCAGCCGACCAAACGTCCAGGCCGCGTAGCCCGACAGGTGCAGCACGTCAGGCTGCCACTGATCGATCTCGCGCTTCAAATCGCCGAGCGTCCGAAGGTCGAACTTGCCCCGGCCCAGGTTGATCACCTCAACTCCGGCTTCACGCAGCAACTCGGCCGAGGGGTCTTCCTGTCGGAGGTTGATCAGCCGGAGCTGGACCCGCTCGGGGTCATAGTACCTGGCGCGATAGGCGATCTGCCGGGCCGGGCCGTGGATCTTCGACCCGTCGACCGACAGCTTGTCCATGATGTGCATGACCTTGATCAAGGCGATCTTTCGGCAAAGGTTTTGGGGGTGCCCGGCATGAGAAGCACTACGGGGCCGGTGGCCAATACAGCCACTGGACGGGGACCTGTTGGATATACATCAGACCCCAGATACCGATGAGGCCACTGAGGATAACCAGCCCGCGGTCGCGCCAGCCGAAGCGCTGCGACATGCCCAGGGCAACGAGTGCGATAAGCATGGGCGCCGCGTCGAAGCTGAAGCGGTAGCCGAGCTGCCCCCCGCCGGGCCAGCCGTGCAACAAGCCCGGCCCCATGCAGACCAGCGTGGCCAGCACCAGGACCCAGGGCAGGCGGCGGGCCCAGTGGACTTTGGCGATCAGGAAGTAGGCCGGCGTGCAGATCAGCATGCTCATCCCGAACCACGCGGGGACGAAGTACGGGAACTCGTGGATGTTGATCGGCGGCTGAAAGAGGGCGACATGGATATTCCTCGGCAGGTAGCTGAGGTGGATGATCCCCTTGTCGTACCAGGGCTCGTCGAGCACCCCGGGGATCAGCCGGTAGGCGATGTTGCTGTGCGTTCCGAAACGGGCGAAGTTGTACAGGGCGTTGAGGCCGACGAAAACGCCGACCCCCGCAAAGACCAGCGCGGCGTGCAACCAGGCCGACCGCGTGTTGGCTTGAGATGGATCATCGGTCGAGTCCTGGTCGGCCGACTGGCGGAGGTTGTTCCAGACGAAGTACGCGATGAACGGCGTGGCCAAGACCATCGGGAGGCGCGCCCAAAGCGCCATACCCAGCAGCAGGCCCGCGAGCCAGCCCCGCCCCTTGCCGGTCGCCTCGACCAGGGACCAGGTCATGAAGAAGACCCCCACCACGTGGCCGAACTGCCAGCTCGATCCCTTGATCGCCGAGTACCAGAACCCCATCCCGAAGGCGAAGAGGACGGCACCCCACCAGGAGACCTCGACGCTGCACTTAAGCCGACGCAGCCAAACAAACATCAAGGCGATCGCGCCGATGGCGAAGCTGATCGACAGCAGCCCGGTGCGGAACTCGGGCCCGAACACCGCGACGAAGGGGAGCGAGACGATCGCGGTCATCGGCGGGTAGACGATGTAGTACTTGCCCTCGAACAGCACAATCTCGTGCATCTGCTCGGTCAGTTCCTGGTCGACATCGAGCCGGCCCTGGAGCATCGACTGGGCGAGGTAGGCGAAGTGCTTGTTGTGCGACTGGGCCCCGCGCTCGGTCAGCTCGCCAAAGCCATAGACCCCGAAATAGCCGATCGACGCCAGCACGATCAGGGAGATCAGCGCGACGCGCGGGGTGCGGTACATCCAGGCGAAAGGGTCAAACATCAATCGTGGATCCGGTTGGGGTCGGGTTCGGTTCAAGCCGACGATGTCGCTCAAGCGGCGGCTGAGGCCGCGGCCAATTCAGGCACCGGGGCGATCAGGCCCTGCTCGGCGTACCACCGCGCGGTGCGGCGTATACCCTCGGCCATATCGATCTTCGGCTGGTAGCCCAGCGCCTGCTTAGCCTTGGCGTTGCTAAACGCCCGGGCCTTGATATAGAACTCGCAGCGGCGCGTGTGCAGCGGCGGGTCGATGCCCAGCGGCTTGCACAATACCTCGCAGGTCTTCGCCGCCAGCAGCAACGGGCCGACCGGCCAGTGGATGCGTGGCGGCCGACCTCCGACCGCGTCCGCGACCAGCCGGAAGAACTCGTTCAGCGTGATCCAGCCGTCGGCGCAGAGGATGAACAGCCCGCCCATCGCGTCGGGGTGCTCGCCGCAGAGGATGATGCCATCGACCAGGTCATCGATATACGTGAACTGATAGGTGATCTCGCCAGACCCGAACATAGGGAAACGGCCTTTTTGAATGCCCTTGAAAACCTTGAGGAAGCGCAGGTCGCCGGGGCCGTACATCCCCGCGGGGCGGAAGATCACACCGGGGAAGCCGTCGGCGATCGCCTCCTGCATCCGCTTCTCGCCCTCGAGCTTGGTGACCTGGTACACGTCGCCGGGGTTGTAGGGCGAGTCCTCGTTGCTGGGGATCTCACTAACATGGCCGTGCACGCCGACCGTCGAGCAGTGGACGGTGCGCGGCGTGCCTAGGGCCTTGGCCGCGTCGATCACGTTGACGACCCCGCCCTCGTTGATGTCGGTGTAGTAGCTGTCGGGGTGCCCGGCCGTGCGGAACACTGCGGCGATGTGGTAGATCACCTCGGCGCCCTCGGCGGCCCGACGCACCGCATCCGCATCGCGGATGTCGCCTTCGATCGGCTCCATCCCCGCCTCGCTGAGGGCGTTGGCCTTTTGCGGGTCGCGGACCAGCGCGCGGACGTGCCTGCCCTGCCTGACCAACTCACGGGCCAGGGCCCCGCCGGTGAAGCCGGTCGCGCCGGTGATCATCACGGTCGATGGATGGGTTTGGCTTGTCATAACGAATCAGCCTCGTGGTTACTCGGGGGTCGGCAGTTGGTGGCCAACGGAGAGGTTGACCTGGTCACTGACATAGTCATAGAGCCGGTCCACCCGCCGTTGGTGCGCGGGGAAGGTGTGCCGCTGCTCAACAAACGCCCGGCCCGACGCGCCCAACTCGGCCCGACGCGCGGTGTCACCCGCCAGCTCAACGATCGCCCGGCCAAAGCCCGCCGGGTCGGCCGGGGCCATCATCGCGTACCGGCTATCGACGATCTGGCTGTGCGTGGGCAGGTCGGTCAGCAGAACTGGCCGGCCAGAGTGCATGTACGGGAAGATCTTCTGCGGCGTGTTGACCCCCTTGATCCGCGGCGCCGTCAGGATATCCGCCTCGGCCAACAACTCGTCGAGCTGCGCCGCCGGCCAACGCCCCAGGAAATGGGCCCGCCCGTCCAGCCCTAACGCCGAGGCCTTCTGCCGGTAAGCCTCGATATCCTCGTCGGTCCCGCCGGCCACCACGACATCCACCGGCGCGTCGAGCTTGAGCGCCTCGGCAAAGCCCTCGAGCAGCAGGTCCACCCCCTGGTACTTCTCGAGGTTGCCCACATACATCAGCACCGATCGTTCACCGGGGACCCCCAGCTTCTCTCGCAGAAAGCCCGTCGGCTGGCGGTCCGGATCGGCGAGCTGGGAGATATCGTGCAGCGTTTCCAGGTGCCTGGCCCCACCCTCCCGGGCCAGGTCCGCCAAAGCGTTACACACCGGGGCACACGCCGCCGCCCCCTTGATCGCCCGGCCTTCGAACCAGTTGAGCACCCCGGTGAACGGCTTGAGATACCGCTTCTTCTCGACCATCTGCTGGGCGATCGACGAGTCCATGTCGTAGACATAAGGGGTGCGGTAGACCAGCTTGAACAGCCAGGCGATAAAGACCGCCTCTTCCCCGGCGTGGATCACGTCCGGCCGAAACCGACGCAGGATTTTCCACGCCAGGAAGAACAGGTACACGTCCGCGATCAGCTTCTTCCCCGAGAACCCAGGGCCGATATTCTTCAGCCACCCGGGCGGCTTGATGCGATGGATCGTGAGGCCGGGGTAATCGCGCGGCTCACCCTCGTGGTAGACGCAGGCCTGGACCTGTTCACCGCGATTGGACAGGGCACGCAGCAGGATATCGAGGTCGATGGGCGTGCCGCGGTCGATATAGAACGCGTGTGGCGCGAGGACCTGGATCTTCATGGTCGGCTTCCCCTTGGCAGCGTCGGTATCTGACTTATCGTTCATGTCGAGCCATGACATTGGCGGGGCTTGAAGATGGGCGGGCCCGGTCAACCGCGTCGGCCGCGGCGTCGCCCTGAGACCGCAACGCAGCGACTAGGCGGTCCCAAGCCGTGTCCAGCCCGGCGACCCGCAGGCCCATCACCTCGGCCCCGGCCCGGGCGGCGGCGACCATCGCCTCGTCGCTGTCCAGCCCGGCGACCCGGCGGAGCAGCAGGTCGTCCAGATGGACCACCGACTCCGCCTCGACCAGTTCGCCCAGCCGCTCGCGCATCTCGTTCGCGTCGTGGGCGACCAGCCCGAGGTTGCTTAGCTCGGCGGGCCGATGGGGCGGCGGTGGCGTGGTGCCGGCCAAGTGTTTGAGACGCCGGCCCATCACTCGGGTTAACGCATCGGCCGCGACGCGACGGGCCGTGGTCCACTTCACACCGCTGATGCTGTACAGCCCCTTGGCCCCACCGCGTTGGCCGTGGTCGATGACCTCGGGCCGATGCGAGGGCTCGCCGCCTCCTTCACGATCGGCCGGGAGCAAGCCAGCATAAATCCGCCGCACCTTGCTGCGCGACAGCCCCAACCCGGGTAGCGACGCATTGATACCGTCAATGAATGCTTCGATCAAAGCCTCACCGGGGCGGCCGGCCTCGTCGCCTTGCTCGGCCGGGGCGTGGCAGGTCCCGGCCATGAGCCGGCCCTTCCAGGGCACCACGAAGTACGCCTTGGACGCGTCCTCGGCGGGCGAAACCGCCAACGCGTGTTCGCTCACCGCCGGGCGATCGAACAACAGGTTGAACGCCAGCGACTTGCGGAACAGTTCCGGCCGGTCCTTGTGCCAGCGCTCCGCCAACGCGCGGCACGCCGGGCCTGCGGCGTTGACCACCTTCGTGGACTTAAACGTAAGCCGGGCTCCGGTCAAATGGTCCACACCGATCACGCCCGCCGCCCGACCGTCCTCGACAATCAGTTCCATCGCCTCGACGTAATTCAACGCGCCCGCCCCGCTGTTCACCGCCCAGGCCAGCGCTTCGATCAGCACCCGTTCCGAACTGATCATCATCGCGTCGTGCCAGAGGCCGCCGCCCTTGAGCCCGTCGGTCGGGATGAGCCCCGAAGCCTCCTCGACCCGCCCGCGAGAGATGACCCGGCCGCGCGGCAGCTTTCGGTCTTCGCGCACACCGCGGTTGCGTCGCAGCGACAGCGCGTCATTCATCGCCAGCGCGGCGCGGAAGGTGCTCGGCCGCTTCAGGCCCCGCCCATACAACGGCATCACACAACTCAGCGGGCGGACCAGGTCGGGGAAGCAGCGCAGGTGCCAGCGCCGCTCGGCGACGGACTCTCGGTGGCGTGACAAGTCCATGCTCTGCAGATACCGGAGCCCGCCGTGGACAATACGCAGGCTATTCGCACTGACCCCGCCGCCGAAGTCGTTGCGCTCTAACAACAGCGGTCTTAACCCACACCGCGCCGCGTGTAACGCAAGAAACACGCCGTACACCCCGCCACCTACGACGATCAGGTCGTAGTCGGCGGCAGCAGCCTTTTCGGGTTGTCTGGGGATACGTTGCACGGATTGATCGACCTATCTCGCCCTTCTCTTTTCGATCCGCAGAAGGCATTGCTCCCGCACGCAACGGACCAGCGAAACGCGGCGGCCAAGGGTACGAGCCGGGTGTGGTGCTTCGCGCAGCACCCGCCGGATCGACTCGGTGGGTAAGGCGGGGTCGAACGAAGCGTTGAGTGTCATGCTGAACCGTCCCGCAGCGGTCTGACCCAGCGCGGTATTGAGCGGATCGCTGCCGGGCAAGACCGCGTGGCCCAGGCGTTCGGAGCGTTTGAACAGCGCGGGCGTACCCGTGCCGCGTGGCCGGCCCGCGTTGTCGCCCAGCCGAAGACCCCGCCCGTGGTACTTCTCAAACGCCTGCGCGATCAGCTGAGCGCGCCGGCCGAACCACTTGCCCAGGCCGAACGGCAGGACGACCACCCCGCCGGTCTCGATCGCCTGGTCGATCGTCGCGTCCAACGGCTGCCCGTCGTCGAGGCGCTGCGTGGTGCCGAGGGTCAGCACCTCGACCCGCTCGGCCGTGTTGGTCTGCCCGCCGGCAAAGAGCCGGAGCGTCGCGCCGTCCTCGCGGGTCAGCAACAGCGCGGCTTCATCGCTGGGCGCTATTCTCCAGCCCGGGACCGCCTCGCCGTCACGCAAGGCGAGGAAGCGGTTGTCGCTTATGGTCTCGGTCAGCATCAGGCAAGGCGCGGGAGGCTGGGCCGTTGCATCACGCTGCATGTTGGTGACCGCGGCGTCCAGCGTCTTGGCCAGATCGAAACGCGGGTACAGGTGCACATGCGTATCGATGCAGATTGGCATGGCTTGGCGGGTCACGCGGAGGTGGTCTCCGGCGGCGGTTCGATCGTACCGGTCTTCAAGCGTTTGGCCACCAACCAGACAAGGCCCACAAACAGCAGCTCGCTGACCAGGGTGACCGCGTGCAGGTGCAGCGCACCGGGCCGGCTGTGACGCACGCCGTAGAACACGCTCAGCGGCAGCCGCACGCGCGTCTGCGTCATCGGCCAGAACAGCGCGATCCCGGGGCCACCCCAACTGACCATATCCATGAGCAGGTGCAGGCCGATCGCCGCGGTCATCAATACGAGCAATCGGCCCGGCGGGACACGGCACAACCATGTGCCCAAGCCCGTCAATACGAGCGCACCGACCAGGCCCATCGCCAGGCTGTGCATCCCCGCCGCATGAGTGCCCAACGCCGTACCCGGGAAGACGAGCCCGATCAGAAAATCGATGTCCGGCAGCGTCAGCGCAACGAGCAGTAAAGCCAGCAGCGTGACCCGCCGCCAGCGCGGCTCAGGCCGAAGCCCGATGCGCCGCGCGGCCGGGTCCAGCAACATCAAAATCGCGGAATGCGCGAACGGGGAGGGCATGTCAATCCATTCAAACCGCTGCGATGTCATGGGCGTGGCAATCAGCCGGCCTCGGCCTGTTCATTGGGCGAGACCTTGCCGATCGGGCCGGAGGTTGTGCCCTCTCCTCCGGTCATGATGCGGCGAACCTTGTACGGCCGGCGGTCCTGGCTCTCGTGATAGACCCTGGCCATCAGCTCGCTGAGTACCCCCATCATCAGGAGCATGACGCAGATCAGCCCGGTCATCATGGCGAACAGGATGAGGATGCTGTCGTTGAGGTTGACCGGCTTGCCGTGCTCGGTCAGCACCCCGAACTTCTGGAGCACCGCCCAAACGACCGCGAGCATCGCGATGACCCCGAAGCCCATCGAGAGCTTGCCGAAGAAGTAGATGGGCTTGGCCAGGTAGTCGCCCATGAACTTGACGGTGATCAGGTCGAGCAGGACCTTGATCGTCCGCTTCAGCCCGTACTTGGACTTGCCCGCCACGCGGTGGCGGTGGTTGACAACAACCTCGGTGACCCGGGCCCCGCGCCACTTGCAGATCGCGGGGAGGAAGCGGTGCATCTCGCCGTAGAGACGCACGTCTTCGAGGACCTCGCGGCGGTAGGCCTTGAGGGAGCAGCCGAAGTCGTGGATCTCGGTGGTCCAGGTCAGCTTCTTGACCATCTTGTTGGCGATGATCGACGGCAGGCGGCGAGACATCCACTTGTCCTTGCGGTCCTTGCGCCAGCCGCTAACGATGTCCCAGGTGTTGCCCAACTCGTCGGCCTCTTCCTGGAGCTTGCCGACGAGCCGGGGCACATCGGCCGGGTCGTTCTGGCGGTCTCCGTCCATCGGGCAGATGACCCAGCCGCGTGCTTGGGCGAAGCCGGCCGCCATCGCGGCGGTCTGGCCGAAGTTGCGGGTGAACTGGACGATCTTGCCGCGCTCGTCGTCGCCGATCGCCTCGGCCAGCCGCTTGGCGGTAAAGTCGGAGGAGCCGTCGTCCACGAAGATGACCTCGTAGGCCAGCGTCTGCACGTCCATCATCGCGACCAGCTCTTTCCAGAGCTCAGCGACGTTGTCCTCTTCATTCATGATCGGGATGACGATCGAGACGTCGATGCCGTCCTTCGTACCGTTGGGTTGGGTGGCGGTCTGCATGGGGCTCCCCTCAGGAGGTTAGCCGGCCTGTCGCGGCGCGGCGGGTGTGGTCGGTGTGGTCTTGGAATGGTCGGGTTGGCCTGGTGGCGGCGGGGACCAAACGGCCTGCTGCTTCACGTTCAATTCTCGGGTCGCGCGGGCCTTGCCCTTGAGCAGGCTGACCCATTGGTACCGGCGCAGGAAGGTACGGAAGGCCGGCGCGTCGTAGCGGGGCTGGCGGGTCAGCATGCTCTTGGCATAGCCCCACCACATCCCCAGGCCGCCGATGACGACCGGCGGGCGGGTCATCCGGAACAACGCACTCGCGGTCATGTAAGCCAGCGAGGTGCCCATGAACCACTGGCCAAAGCCGTGGCGCATCCGCCCGGTGAGGATGCCCTTGTGGCTCGAGCCCATCGCCCGCAGGTGGATAAACCGCAGCGCGGGGTCGTCGTACGACTCGGCGATCCAGCCGAGCATCCGGCATCGGTGGCAGTCGATCCCGTCCCACATCACCTGCCGGACGAAGCCGCCGATCTGTTCAAAGCACGATCGGCGATAAAACTTGATCATACCGACCGACATCTCGTCGCCGCACGCCTCGCTAATCAGGTCGGAAGTGTCGAGGCCGCCTTCGGGCAGGCGTCGGTCCCGGCCCTCGGTGCCCTGGGGCGGGAAGTAGGCCTTGCCGCTGGCGGTACCGAGGCGGGGCTCGTTTTCCATGCGGCGCATGATCTGTTCGAAATAGCCGTGCGGCAGGTCGAGGTCCAGGTCCAGCTTGCAGACGTAGTCGTAGTGGGCGGGGTCGATGCGATCGTACCCGGCGTAGAACGCATCGATCACGCCCGGGCCGACCCTCCGCTTGCCTCGGTCCTCACGCCGGACGACCGTGATGTAGTCGAACCGCTGGGCGTATTCGGCGAGGATCTGCGGCGTCTGGTCGGTCGAGCCGTCATCGACGATGAACCAGCGCGTCGGCGGGACGCTCTGCGAGGTGACCGCATCGAGCGTACGCCGGGCGTATGCCGCCTCGTCACGGCAGGGGGTGACCAGGCAGTATCGGCGGTCGGGTCGGGTCATACACCTACCCCCACAGCCGAGCCGCCGCTGGACGGTACCCTCGCTTCGCCTCCCCCGCCTAACGCCATACGGAAGGCATGCTCCAGTCGATCGATATTACGGGCCTGGCTGAATTCATCGGCCACCCAGGCGCGTCCCGAATCCGCCAAAGCAGCCCGTCGCTCATCTTCGTGCAGAAGCACCGTCAGCGTCTCTCTTAGTTGGTCGACATTCCCCGGCTCCACCAGCTCCCCGGTCTTACCCGGCTCAATCAGTTCGCGGATGGCCGGCAGGTCCCCGCTAACCACCGCAACCCCCTCGGCCATCGCCTCCATCAAAACCACCGGGATGCCGTCCTGGTCACCGTCCCGGCTAACCCGACACGGCAGCACGACCAACGCGGCCTCACACATCAACCCACGAATCGCCTTATTGTCCATCGCCCCCATCAGCTTGACCCGGTCGGCCAAGTCGAACTGGTGGATCAGCGATTCGAGTACCGCCCGCTCCGGACCATCACCGACGATGGTCAACGGAAACGGCTGGTCCATCTGAGCGACCGCCTTGATGAGCACATCAAAACCCTTTTTCTCAACGAGCCGGCCTACCGCAAGGATGCCAACGCCGCCACGCGCGGGCCGCTCGGATACCTCGACACCGCAGCGGATAATGGGCATCTTTGCATCGGGCAGGTCCGTCATGCGTTGATAGAAACCACGGTGCCAGCGGCTGATACATGCGACAAAAGCTGCTCGGTTAAGCTTGGACTTGAGGGCCGAACGGTCACGGAACAGGTCCGCGGCGTGGCCGGTGAAACTGAAGGTAACGCCCAGAGCTTCGGCGGCGTGCATCGCGATCGTTGTCGGGACGTGGGCCATGTGGGCGTGGATGTGTTCGATGCCTAAGTCACGCACCCGCCGAGCGAGAGCGTAGCCAGCCTCGGCCTGGAATTGGTATTTTGGCCAATAACTCATCGGCGTCTCGAAGATGCCCCGCACAGGCCGCCACAGCTTGTTCCTCGTGGCATCTCGATATACCGCAATTTTGCCTCCCAGACCCTGCCCATACACAGGGACAGCCCGTGATCCCAGCGCGTCGATCCGGTCGTCACCCAAACCGGACTGGGGCGCATGGACAGAGGCGATAGATACCTGATGGCCGCGATCGCCCAAAGCAAGAACCTCCCGGTAGACAAATGTCTCCGAGCGCTTCGGCAGCACGGATGCAACATACAACAGCTTCATCGGGCCTTACAAACCGTTCCCTGGGATGACGAAATCAGAAAATCAGCCGCCTTTTCATCGGCGTTCTACGGGGGCTGATCAAGCCACGTCCCCTGCGCCCTTGTATTCAATCAGGACCGAACCTCGTCTTCGACGCCGATTGAAATAGTAGAGCAGGCATCCTCTGGCGTTGGCGAATTTGCCAAGCAGCACGAAGCACGCATACAGCAGCGCATATCGCATTCGATCGCCATGCACGCTAACCCGATAACGCGCTATCTTGAGAAACAGGTACAGGTATACCAAAACGCCAAGCCCAGGCAATAACAGCAGCAGGGCGAGGACCTGGCCACCCACCAGCCCGAGAACACCAAAGAGAGGCAGCACGATGCCACAAAATAAAATGCTCCGGACCTGGCGTGCATTGTGCTGCTGTGGCGACCTGCCATGCTTGGCAAATCCCTCGGCGTAGGCGTGGCCCGCACGGACCTGACGCTTCCACCATTGCCCCAATCGATGCATATCCGCATCATGCCAAGTCATCTCACGGTCGATACGCTGCAACGTCCACCCCGCCTGACGCAGCCGCACACTCATCTCAGGCTCCTCGCCTGCGATCATGGTGTTGTCGAACCCTCCGACCCTGTCCAACGCTGCAATACGAATCAGAGCGTCACCATGGCAAACCAAAGCTTCGCCAATCAGCGTATTCCATTCCAGATCGACCAGACGGTTAAACAGCGTCTTTTCGGGGTATCGCTCCCGCCGCCGACCGGAGACAACCGCGCATTGCGGATGCTCGGCCAGATACTTCGCCGCCTCAATGAGAAACCCCTCACGCACCTCGCAGTCACCATCTACAAATAATACCGCCTCACAGTCAGGACACAGCTCAATCAGCCGCCGCCAACCGGCATTGCGCGCCCTGGCCGCGGTGAATCCGACCGAGGTATCCAATTCAACCACGCAAACGCCTAGCCCGTGAGCAAATGCAACACTTGCGTCCATCGAACCAGAGTCCACATAGACCACCGTCCTGTCCTGAGCCACGACCGATTTCAAACAACGCTGTAGCCGCTCTCCCTCATTGCGACCAATGGCGACCACACCGATCTTCACAACTCACCCCCACTTGGCTGAGCCGCGGCCGCCGATCCTGGACTATCAAGCCCCGATGGCAGAGTCTTGATCACCTTCGCTGGAATGCCGACCGCGACGCTGTAGGGCGGGATGTCCTTCGTAACCACCGCGTTGGCCCCAATCTTGCTGCCCTGGCCGATCCTGACATTACCCAGAATGCAGACACCAGCGCCAATATCGCATCCGTCTTCAATGGTTGGCTTAGCCGCTAGGTCGGCCTTACTGGCTACGCCGAGCGTTGTGTTCTGCCGCAGGGTGACGTCGTTGCCGATCGATCGCGCTCCAAGGATCATGCCACCAAAATGCTCGAGCCGGACGCGTCGGCCAACCGGCACATTGTAAGAAAGCTTAATTCCACAGGCCATCTCGCAAAACTTGAACATCAATCGATAAACCAGAGTAAACGGCGCCCTGATCAGCTTGAATCGTACACCCATCCGCCAATTGCCAAAGCGATGCCAGAATAAAGCCCAGAAGCCCTGGTTCATCCATTCTCGACCATGGACAGCAAAGTCTTCACGGACCAGCGCCCAAAAGCCAACCCCCCGGGGGTTCGCATTGCGGTCGCCAATCGGTAGCGGCGACGCTGTGGCCGTTGTCGTTAACGCGTTATCTCCGGTTGCCGATTCAGCAACTCCGTCCGCGGTTTCAGTGTATGCGGAGGTCGGTTTCATGAAGCCGGCCCTCGTTTACCAAGCAGAGCGTAACGGAGAAAGCCACCGAGCATATTCGGCGGGTCCTCGCGCGGTGTACGCAACAGCAGACTCTTCAGGCGATAGATCAGGTGCCCAGACAGCCAGGCCAGATCGGCTAGCCAAGCATAGACCCGGCCATGATTCTTCCGGAAGTAGCGACGCCGCGATTCATACCAATACCCCGGCAATGGCTTGAGCGTACGCTTCACGCCGGTCACCCCCGTTGATTGGCCAACGAGGTGGGTGACCCGGCTCGAAGGGACGTACCAGCAGGCCCAGCCCGCACGATGCGCGAGAAGACAAAAGTCGGTCTCTTCGTAATAGAGGAAGTACGCGGTGTCCATCAGCCCGATGTCATCAAACACACGCTGCCGAACGATCATGCTTGCCCCGGCAACCCAGCCGGCCCGGTGCGGCTCGTCACGGACCTCCGGGGCGACCACTTTATGTCGCAACAACCTGGTGATGATCCCCAAGCGGGCGCCTCGCTCAAACTCGCTGGCGATGCTCGCGAAACGGAACGCCGAGCACCGCGGCGTGCCGTCAGGATTTTCCAAACGGCTCCCGGCGATGCCGACCTCGCGATGCTGCTCCATGAAGTCAACAAGCGTGCGGATGCCTTGATCTAAGACCCGAGTATCTGGATTTAACAAGAGGGTGTACTCAAAGGCTCCGAACTTTTCACCCCCCAACTTGATACCAAAATTATTCCCTGCGGCAAAGCCGTCGTTCCCCGGTGCCTGCTCAACCACCCCCCAATCCGACCAGCCTTTCTCAAGCAGGGCCTTGGCGATGAATTCCAACGAGCCGTCCTCAGAGCAGTTGTCCACCGCGACAACCCGGTCTACCGACGGATCGATCTGCACAGCCAGTGACTCAAGGCAATCAACCGTCAAACCGGCCGTCTTGTAATTCACAATGACAATCAAAAGCCTCAAGTCGTCTTGCCCTCCAATGACTGGCGAGCCGATCCTGAAAGTCCAAGCCCCAGCGCCATTGCAACACAGCGCTGTGCCGCAAAGCCCCAGCCCTGCTGCGGTTCGTAAAGCATCTCCGCCGCACCGGAACAAGCCGTTCGGCGCACCTCGTAGTGTGTACGGTCGCTCATCAGGGTCACCAGCGCTTTCGCCATCGCCTCAGGAGAGTCGGGTTCAACCAGCTCGATCGCATCACCCAGCACACGCGCTGCGGGGACGACCGTGGTCGCGATCACCGGCCGACCCGAGAGCACACCGTCTGCCGCCGACTTGGCAAAACCCTCAACAAAAGTGGACTGCGTCGGAACAACAACCGCGTGGCAATGCCCCAGCAACTCGATCACGCGGTCACGCTTGACATGGCCGTGGCAAGTCACGACTTGACCAAGGCCCATTTCATTCACGCGCTCTCGGACCAAAGGAAGGTCCGGACCATCACCGCAAAGGTCGATGTGCAGACGCTTAATCGCAGCCGGGTGTTGTGTGACGACTAGAGCGACCGCATCCAGCAAATCGAAGACGCCCTTATCCGCCTGGACTCGGCTGATATAGAGCAGGCCAAACCGATCAGATTCCGTGTCCACCGCGGGGACACCGGCAAAGGTCTCACGTCGGTAAGTCGGGACGAAGCGCTCGACCGGTTGAAGTACACCACCGGTCATCTCTTCGAGCTGTTCGTCGATGTCCCTTGAGAGCGACAAGATGGCTGAGGCAGCATACTTAAACATCAACCCGTCCAGCCAGCAGCGCACCCGCGAGGGCCGGCGACGCGCGGCCTTAGGCCAGAGGACGCAATGCAGCGTCGGGATGACCTTGACCCCCAAAAGAGGCAGCAATGCCGCGATAAACCAGTGCGTCCCGTTTGACAAGATCACCGCATCGGCACGCCAACGCACGGATCGGTAGAAGATGAACAAACCGTCCAAAATCTGACCGACCTGGAAACCGACCCGCCCGCGAGTGCCTTTTGCCGGCCGATGTTCGCAGACGATATCACCTTCTGCATAAGTTTCACGCAGACCGGGGCGGAAGCTCACCACCATTCCCTTCGCGCCAATACTTTGGCAGAGATCAAAAAACTGAGCAGAATAGGTCAGCGCGACTTGGGCCGGGTCATCGCGGCCTGCACGCCAATGCGCAAAAGTTCCGATCACATCGCCGGGGGAGGTGAAGTAAAGCAATTTGTGGGTACGAGCGGCGGGCATGGATTATGCGGCCGGCGATTTGAACTGCCAGAAGTCTTCCGGCTTGCCATAACGCCTCAGGAACGTCTTGCTGTCTTGTTCAAGAATGCTGCAGACCCAGTCATAAGTCTGCGCGTCATACGTTGGCTTGCTCGTCATCTCGCTGGTCAGATACTTCTTCTTGAATCCGCGTCGCAGCCCTTCGGGAAGCATGTCACGCACTTTGTAATAATAGGGGATGTGTCGCAGGGTAGACATCAGCGGGCGTTCGATCTTCTTGCCCTGGCTTGTATTTTTTTGCTCACCCAGCCCGGGGGGCACGAAGGCCGGGTCCACCCCAAGAAATTGAAACGTCCGGCGTAAGACCCCGGCGGGGTCCGTGTGCAGGTCCTCGGCGAACAGAACGAGGATCTCGTCATCGTCATACTTTTCGCGATATGCGTTGATTTGTTGAAGGTAATTTGAACAGTCAACCAACTCCCGCCGATACGCTCGCACCGCTTTGAGAAAGTTCGGGGGCAGAGGATCGCCCTGCTCGCGCTTCTGCAGGAAGTCCGAGACAATACGCTGCATCGGGTGACGGACGATATAAATGATCTTGGCCGAGGGAAGATGGCGCGCAGCCCGTTCTACCGTCTCAGGATATTTTTGGCACATGGCGTACCGGCCACAACCCTCGCCTACTGCTTTTTCGTTGCTTACCATTTCAAACTGTGCGGTATACCAATCCCAACCACGGTTGTAGTACTCGTCGTTTGAGAAGAAGTAAGGCTCGTTGCCCATCGAGACAAATACATCTGGGTGCTGATTGAGTAGATGCCTGAGTGTAGATGTACCGCACTTGCTGGCACCGATCACGAGAAAATTTGGCTCTTTGAGGTTCATGCTCGCCTTCACATACGGCAGGATCTGATCAAGGTGGCCCGTTCGCTGGATTAGCTGGTCCAGCCCAACGTCTTGACCCCCATCTGGATCAAAGCACCGACAAGCCCGCCGCCGAGAAACATCGCGATGCCCTCGGCATCAAAGCGCAGGCGAAACATACCTTGCTTGATCAGGCCCCAGCAGACCACGGCATAGCCGGTCAGGCCCGAGAGGCCTACGGCCCATAGCGCACCGGCAGTGGGGTTGCCATAGTGGCTCCCGACGTGCCAGCCGACCGGGATGGCGATGGCCATCCAGATCGCGCGGGATAGATTGACCTGGAAATTATTCTTTGGCAGGCCAAGTGCCATCAGGGCATTGGTTCCGGGCATGATCAGGCATGTCGTTGCGCCGTAGACCGCGAGGACCTGCAGCATCCAGCCCGCACCGAGATAACGGTCGTCATAGAGCAATGCCACGATGACCGGGCCTGCACCAAACAACAAACCCGTTGTCGGCATCGCCAGCAAGTTGAATTTCCGCCGCGCCTTGACAAGTCTTGACAGCATCAGTTCGGGCTGGCTCCGAGCGGTCTCGGCTAGCACCGGGAAAAGCACCTGCCTGGACAATAATTGCACCACGTTGGCGAGCCCCGTCGACAGGAAGAGGGCGATCCCGTAGAGCCCGAGCTGCTCCGTGGTGAGTAGATGACCGAACACGGCCCGGTCGGCTTGGGTAGCAACAAAAGTGCAGATGGTCCCGAGCAGCACCCAGATCCCAAAACGGTTCAGCTCGCGAAACGCTTGACGGTCAAAGCACAGGCGGACGGGTTCTCCTTTGAGCCAGACATGGCTGAAGATCATGTAGATCATTGACGACACCAGTCCCCCGATCACGAGCGCCCAAACGTCCCGTGATATGAAAACGGCCCACCCGATCATCGAACTGACCATGATGGCCTGAACCGTAAACTGCAGCACGACCAGCTTGTCCATGCGTACCGCACGGTGTTGATTAAAAATCGAGGTAGAGTTAAACCCGGAGATGACGGCACTGATTGCCGCGACCGGCAACAAAAGCTTGAGCCATGGCTCGTCGTAGAACCACGCGGCTGGCCAGGCCAGACCACATGCGATGCCCATCAGCACAAACCCACGGATGACCTGTATCGTCCAGGCGGTATTCAGAAAGGTCGGGTCGGTGCGCTTGTTCTGAACGATGGAAGGGCCGATGCCAATATCAGAAAACATCTTTAACCCGGTCAGAACGACGTTCACCAAGACCATCAGGCCATAGACGTCTGGCGCAAGTAGTCGGGTGAGGACGAGGTTGCTGGTGAGGCGGAGTAGTTCGCTGCCAAACTTACCGGACAGCATGTAGACGACGCTGCGCTTTGCATTTTTCTTAAGATTCAGAGCTTGATCTGCTTGATCTTCTCCGGGCAAATGATGGTCCGGATCGATCGCGCTACCCCGCGGGCTTGGGGTATCGTGTTCCCCTTGGTTAATCAATACGCCATCGGCTTCGATCTTTGATTGATCCGTAACCACGGTCGGGTTTGGGTGCAAGCTTGTCGAGTGAAGCGCGGGGTCCTCTTCGTGACAAACACGGCTCGGGGATGGCTCGTTGGGCTGGGTCAAGGTGTGCCTAGCGGTTCATGCCGTAAGGCCGTCTGGGGCCTGATCGGTCTGCTTTGTTTGGACTCGGCTGGTACGTGCCGAGGCAAAAACGCTGGCCAAGGCCCCCCCGGCGAGCAGGTAGGGCGGGCTGATCATGGCGTTTGGCAGACAGTCAATTGCGAATAAGAGCGTGACGACACATAGTGCCTCCGGCGCCGCGTACGCGCGCGACTTCCAGACCCGCTGACCCCGCCAGAGTACCATCGCCGCGGGTGTCAGCAGTACGCCGATCAACGCGAGCAGGCCGACCAGCCCGTTGCGGGCGTAGTAAAACACCCAGGCCCCATCGACGACGATGTCCTGGCCGGATGCGATGTCGCGGTAGCGGTTGTGCCCGCCCCAGCCAAAGAAGAACCGCTCCCTGACGTGCTCGACCAGCAGGTTCTCCGACTGGATGCGGGTGCCCAACGACGAAGCCCGACCCGGGTCGATGAGTCGCGCCACCTCGACCGCTTCGCCGGCGTCCCAGACCGACAGGCCGCGCACCAGCATGTACCCCGGCACTGCAAGGAGTAGCAGGAGGACCAGCACCCGAGTCTGCAGGTACGACGATGCGTGCAGCAAGACGAGGCCGATCAGCAGCAGCAGGGTCGATCCGGTCGAGACACAAAGCACCACAACGCAGAGCATGAAGCCGACGACAAACGACATCGGTACAGGTCCGATCCGTTTGAGGTGGCCCTTCATCCATAGCCAATAGCCACAGAGCGTCGCCATCGCCATCCAGGTCGCCAACATCAGTCCGTGCTGGAGGAAGACCATCGGGCGGTACATGCCAAAGCGCATGACCTGGTCAAATCGGTGCTGATGCCTGCCATAAACCATCATGTGCAGTTGGGGGCTAAAGCGCATCTCGAACAACACGAGGGGGACATAGGCCAAGCCGGCGAAGAAAAAACCCTTGGACAGGTAGAGCAGGTCTTCTTGTGTCTTGAAATAAAGTCGACCGACCAGATAGGGCACGCCCCAGAGGTTGAGCATCTTGAGCAACTCATACCGCCCGTCATTGAGGCCGAGCCCGTTGAGCAGTGAACTGGCTAAGGGCGTGACAACAACCAGCACAAACATGGGCAGGTCGAACCACCGCGGCCTGAACTGGGTCAGCTTGCTCGGATGAAAGAGGACGACCCCAAGGACCAGACCAAAGGAGATCGAGACGGGCTTGGTCAAGAAGAGCCCAGGAAAGATCAGGCCTGTCATCGGTAACAGCATCCACCCACCCAGCAGTGTCACCAAGACCGCCGCCTTCGGGCGAAGCCAGGCAAACAGGGCCACGGCGACGAGGGGCCAGCCCAAGAGTGCGACCTGATTCAGCATCCGCGCAACCCCCCCGCTCGTCCGCTTCGTTGGGCCGATGTCATGCGTCTTTCAAGGATCGTGTTGCGGCGGTGCATTTAAGTTAGGCCGGTTCGGCTGGGGCAGGCAACATGGGTTGGTTATACGGACCGGCAAGGGGCAGAGGTGTCCGCACGGTGCCGGCGTCATCATCCCATGGCCGATCCATCATCGGCCGATCATCGGTCCGTCCCAATACCCAATCGTATATGGCCGTTACCTGTTGGGCTTTGCGTGACCAGGTGAACAACGCATGGACCCGTTCGCGACCGGCTCGGCCAAAGGCATCGACCTGTAAGGGGTCATCGGCCAGGCGTTCAATCGCCTGGCGAAAACCGGCGATCAGTTCCTGCCGGCCGCCCATCGCGACTTTGATACCCGTACGGGTCGTCACGAGTTCAGCGGGGCCGGCGTAATCCGCGATGACCGGGCATAACCCTATGGCCATCGCTTCCAGGCAGACCCCGCCCCCGAACTCCCGGACACTCGGCGAGGCCAACACATCGCTCTCGGCCAGTCGCCGGGAAACCTCCTGGTGCTCGATCCAGCCGTGGAGGACCACCCCGTCGCTAAGGCCCAGATCCCGGACCTGAGCGGACAGTGCCTGCCGCTCCGGGCCGTCACCATAGATGTCGAGCGTCGCTCGGCCCGCTTGGATCAGCGGGGCGACCGCGTCGATGAGCATGTCGGCCCCTTTGTACGGCACCAGCCGGCCAAGAAAAGCAAGCTTCAGCGGGCGTTGGGCAGTGTGGGTCCGGACCCGATCGAACCGTTCAGGGTCGACCGCGTTCTCTGGGATGTAGTGGCAGCGGTCCTGGCAGTAGTCGGGCATCTGCTCCAGCGTCGCCATCGAGCCACAGATGATCGCGGCCGCGTCCCGACCCATCGCGCGGTAGGCCGGTAGGTACCTGTACCCCCCTCGGACATAGCTCAGCCACTCGCGTTCCTTGCGCCGCAGGTTGTCAAAGCCCGCCGGCCAGGCCACCCCGCCGTTGAGCGGGCCGAGCACGAAGGGCACGCCAAGGCGCCTGCAGCGTGTGGCCATTCGGCTAGGGATCGTCGGGGTCAAGGGTGTCAGGCGGTGGACCAAGTCGAATCGGCCAGCACGCAAGTCGTCACGGAAGTGTTTCCAGAGCAGCCGCTCAAACTCCCAATACGCAGGCCAGGCCAGCGCCATCACCGTTGTCCAGCCTTTGCCCTTGCCGCCGCGCAGCAGTGATGCCAGACGATGCATCGGCTTTGCAACGTGCTCGTTGTTAATAACAGTGAAGTCTTCGCCCTCGGTCAGGCCCTGGTTCAGCAGCGCCCCTCGGTTTCGCGGATGGGTGACCAGGTGGGGATCGACGACCTGCCGCAGCGCGTTGTAGTGCGACCAGCCCGCCAGCGGCACGCTCACCCAGTCGGGATTACACGCCTCGGCAATGATAAGCACGCGGAGGCGATTGGTATGCACAGCAGATTGGTTCATGGGTTGGGGGCCACAGTGTCTTGTGGTTGGGGAGACTGCCGTGTGTGGGCGTTGGTTTGCTTGAGCAGTCCTATGATCTGTGCGGCGCTCACGCCGCTGTGGAACGCACGCTCGATCTTCAGGCGGCTCGAGCGCGAGAACCGCGCCGCCATGTCCGAGTCCGCCAGCAGTTGCATCACCGCGTCGGCTAGTGACTGGACACACTTGGCATCGACCAAAAGCCCGTCTACGCCTTCAGTCACCAACTCGGTCACCCCCCCCTGCCGGGTCGTCACCACCGGGGTCTGCATCGCCATCGCCTCCATGATCGCTACGCCCAAGGGCTCGTGGTAACTGGGTAGCACAAAGGCATGTGCCGCCTCAAGCTCGGCGCGAACGATATCTTCGCTGACCGCACCCAGGAGCCTGACGTGTTCACCCAGGCCCAGCTCACTCAACAACTCCTCCAAGGTCTTGCGGAACCCCGTGCCACCCTGCTCGTCCTCGCCGGCGATGGTCGCGGTGACATCGAAACCTCGTTGGCGCATCAGGGCGACCGCTTGGATCAGCTCACGGTGCCCCTTGATCACGTTCAGTCGGCCGCAGCTAAACAACCTCGCCGGACCTTCACCCCGGTATGCCTCGTATGGCCGACGGCGATCAAAGTTGTCAAGCGCCACACCCATCGGCGCGATACGCACCTGTTGCGGGAGGTACCCGGCCAGCTGATCGTGTGCCTCGTCGTAGAGTTTCTTGGTGATGATGATCGCGAACCTGGCGTAGCGCCACTTGATCGTCTGGCTCGGGCCATAGTCACGGATCGGGCCGTGCAGGGTCATGCTGTAGCTCACCCCGGTCAGCCGGTGCGCGAGCAATGCCACCATCGCGGCTTTTGCACACGAGTGAACATGCACGTGATCACACCCGGTGCGCCCGACAATCCGGGCGAGCCTCGCACCCATGAAGATCAGCAGAAGGTTCTGCAGCCTTGCCTTGACACCACCCTCCGCTTCGATCAACGCCGAACGCAACGCACGCCACCATCCCGCCGGGCCGGCGACCAGCACCACGAGCAGTGTCGGAAGCAGGACCCCCAGCTTCAGCGGGAAAAGGTACGTCGTCGCGGCCTCGGCTTCGGGGCCCCAGACGTGGGACTTGATCCGCCTCGGCGGGCGGCGTGTACTGACAAACACCGACTCCACGCCAAGCCTGGCCAATTCCTTGGACTCACGCCAGAAAAACGCGTGGGTCTGACCGGGGAACTCCGGGATCAGATAGCAGATGCGCATCGTGAATAGGTCGGATCAGGCCCGCAAGGCGTCGCCGGCCATAACGTCTTGCTGAAAGGCGGGGTACCAGGCCTCGATTTCCTCGGGCGTCATCTTCAGCACCCGGTCCATGTGCTTCAGGGCGAAACGGATGCCTTTGAAGCGCGGCAGGCCATATTCCTTGCCCTGGATATCCTTAATCAAACCCACCAGCATCCGCCGCCGGAGCATCGACCGCTGCTCGCGGCGTGATCGTTTCAGGTCCGTCGAGTAGAGCCGATGCAGCACGATCGGACCAAGGTAGCCCAACGCCTCACGCGAGAAGCTCGAAAACCGGCCCGAAGGTGAGCCGACATGGAAAACCCTGGCGTCTAATGCCGTGAGTACCGCACCGCGCCGCGACAGGCGGTAGCTCAAATCCGAGTCTTCTGGGCCCCGGTCGGCCAAGAGCTCGCTGAAACGTTCCTGCACGACCCACGCCCGACGCGCGGTCATCGTCATCCCGGCCATCAACCGCCGCCGCCCCACATGCCGACCCGCAAGCGAGGCGGGCACCGGGTGGCTGGGGAAATCCGCATCGTAGGGCACGAACATGTGGTCGGCGTTGAGCACCCGACGCACCAGCCTGGCGATCCGCGAGTAATGCTTAACCGTCGGCGCAACACGCGCCGCCTCGATCTCCTGCACCGCCTTCTCATCTGCCGCCTGCGCCGGGGGCCTGGACGCCAGCGCAGCGGCGACCCCGGCAACGACCTGATCCACGTCCGCGTCGTAGAGCTTCATCAGCTCATGAGCCGCGTCAGGATACATAAACGAGTCGTCGTCGAAGAGGAAGACCACATCGGCGGTACACAACGCCGCAGCCTGATTGCGTTGGACCGCAGCCGAAGGGCGCGTCGCCGGCTCGTACTGCCAGCGAATATCGGGATAACGCGGTGCCAACTGGGCCATGACCAGGTCACGGGTCGCCTGCCAATCCTTACTGGCATCGACGACAACGATCTCTGCCGGTGGGCGGGTCTGATCGGCGGCGAGCTTGAGGCACTGCATGAGCACGTCGCGCCGGTTGTAGGTCGCGATGCCCAGGGCCCAGGTGTGGCATGCCTGTGGCGCAACGATCCCCGGCTCGGCCTTATGCGTCTTACTCTTGTCCATGGACCTGTCTTGTTTGTGGCGTCCGTGCCCCGCCACCCTGGCGTGGGGATCAATCGAACGGAACGAAGTCGAAGCCAGCGCGGATGTAGCTGTTGATCCCACGCGCCGAGAGCTCGTCGGACCACTGGCCACGCGGGCGGTTACCCGCCGCCTCGAGCACATCGAAGCCGTCCTGGCCCAGGCCTCGGGCTTGAGCGAAGCTGCTCAGTGTCCGGCTCGGATCGATAAACCGGATCGACCCAAGCCGATCGGGCGAGGCGTCGATGTTGCCACGCTGCACGCCAGAACCGCCGTTAATCCGTACGCCTTGGCCCTTGCTGTTAAGCCAGTCCCAGACAATGTTGTTCTCGGCGTCCAGACGGTCACTGGCACTGATGTCCATCCCCTGCCGGGTGGTGCGGCTGTCACGCTGGCTGACGATGTTGTGGCTGACCGTCGCGTTGGGAAGCGAGAAGACCTCGATGCCCACGCCCCGCCCCTCTTCCGCGTTCATGTCGTCGCCTTCCATCACCACGTTGTAACGTACAACCGAATCGGTCTTGGTCGTGAAAAACGCCATCGCGTTTCGGTAAACAAAGTTATGCTCGATCAGCCCGCCAGGACGCAGTTGCAGGCCGTGCGAAGCCCCACGCGCCAGAATGCACGCGGTCACCTTGATCGGCTGGTTGTTGCTCGAGCAGTAGATGTTGTGATTAAACTTAACCCGTTCCGCTCCTGAGACCTGCTCGTTCCAACCATTGTGGTCGAAGAAGCATTGATCGACCCAGACGTTCTCGCTGCGGGTGATGTACATCCCCTGCGAGTGCCCAACACGATCTTCGTCGGCGTACTGGTTGACCAGGATGCAGCGTCGGACGGTGACGTTTCGCATGGGGAACCCCCAATTGCCCCCCTGGAGAACGATACCGTCCTTAAAGTACTCGATCTTAAGATCCTCAAAAAGGATGTCATCACTGTTGGCCATCCAACGTACACCCGTCTCGGTGCTCCGACCGCCATTAAAGTCCGGGCTGTTGGGGTCACGGAGGTTTGCATAGGCATGCAGACCGATGACACGGAGGTGGCGGACACCATCGTCGTCAGACGACTTGGACTGGCTGGATAACAGGCCCTCGCCGTCGGTGTAAAAAATCGGCCGGGCACCTTCACCGTAGACACCGACGACCATCGGTCGGCTCGACGATTCGCCGGACTTGGTCCACTGTGGCAAACCGCCACGGAAGCTGTCACCCGCCTTGAATAGGAGCCAGTCAGGCCGACCATTGCGGAGCAGTTCGTAGCCCCGTTCGGGGGTCTGGACCGCCTTCTGCGGGCTCAAACCATTGTTGCTGTCGTCGCCCAAGGAAGACGAGACATAGATCATCTGAGTGCCCGAGGACGGCGAGAGCGCGACAAAGCCAAGCGCTGCGCTGCCGGCCGTGCCGGTATCCGCGCCCGGGTCGATCGGGCCCGGATCGGCCGGATCATCCTCGGTGGGCTCATCGTCTGCGGGGTCTTGGTTCGCGGGGTCTTCATTCCCCGCGTCTTCGTTCGTGGTGTCTTCGCCCGCCGAGTCTTCGCTGGGCGGGTCTTCAGAATTCGGCTCGTCCGTCGGGTCAGACGAGGGGCTCTCGGTACTCGGCGCGTCCTCCACCGGCTGGTCAACAGGGGTCTGGGGTGGCGCGGCGACATCGATCCGCAAGCGAATGGTTTGAACCTTCTGGGCATCACCATCACGCAGATGGATCTGCAACTCGTTTCGGCCCTGGGGCAACTGAGCAAGCAAACCCGGATCGAGGCTGCCGCTGCGTGCCTGCAACACACGGGTCATACTCTGCACCAGCGCGCCCTGCTCATTCGACCAGACCAGGATCAACAGGTCGTGCCCATCCCCAGAGCCATCGACGGTGTAGGAAATCGCGGGGACTTGGCCTTGAACAACACGAAGCGTGTCGTTCTGAGCAAAACGGATGGACTGGGCTTCAGCGGACACCGGCGCTTGAGCCTGGACCACAAGCCGGCGATCGATCTGTTGAACCACCCGGCCATCCTTGCGGAGCAGAAGTTGCAGCACCACGTCTCCGTCGGGCAGGCGTGCCAAGCGATCGGAGGGGACCGAGCCGGATGAGGCAGCGGTACGATAGGCAAAACCCCGGACCAGTTCGTTGTTGGTGATTGACCAGGCCTGGACGACTAGGTCAAAGGAATCATTAACATCGCCGGTCACGTTGTAGGGCACCGACTGGCCGTCGTTACGAACCAAATCTACAACCCCGCCGCTTTCGTAAGCAATCACGGGCGCCTGGGGTTCTGGCTCTGGCTCTGGCAACGCCTGGACCACAAAGCTATCGGTAAATCGGGCCACCTCATCCCCGGCCAATCGAATCACCACTGCGAGCTGGTAGCCGCCCTCCGAGAGCCCGTTGAATGCCTCGGCAGCTAACGCGGGTTCCCTTTGATTTACGGCATGGGTCGAGACCGTCTGTCCCTGCTCATTAAGGATTACCGCGGTGAGCTCTGCATCGCTGGGTAAGGGATTGCTGAGCCCAAAACGGATGCCCGATCCCCCGCCCACCAAAAACGAGTCGGGAAGGCCAATCATGCTGACGCTCGGCACGGCGTAGTCTACCGTGATCAGGTGCTTGACCTTATCCCTAATCTTGCCGCCTTGGCGGTACGCAATTTGGAGCTCGGCCTGTCCAAGCGGCAATAATGCCAACTTTTCTGCGGGTATCGTGGGAGTCCCGTCGGTCAGGACAAATGCAAATTCATTGACCATCCGCGATTCGGTCACGGACCAAGCCAGCAGGAGGATATCGTCGTTGTCAGGCACCTCGCCTTCCAGCACGAAAGGCAAGTCATCCCCCGAACCGATCTGGTAGCTGGCCGGGGTGTTGCCAAAACCATATCTCAAATTCCTCACGCCCCGCACCGGTGCGGGAGCAACCACATCGATCGTGTGCCTGACCGTCGCGATGCGGCCGCGGCTGCGTGAGTTCACGATGAGTTGGATCTCGTTTTCACCAAGCGGCAAGGTGTCAAGCTGGCCCCATGGGATCACGGGCGACTCGGGATCAATCGGCGTCGCAAAGGCGTCCTGCATGGCACGCTCCTGCACCGACCAGGCAAGGGCGAGCACGTAGGCATCTTCGGGCAGCTTGCCCTGGATCGCCACCGTGATGTCCCGGCGCGAATGAAGGGTATACGTATCTGGCGGCTCGACAAACACCGCCCGGGACGTTTCCTGTTGAGCCTGCTTGGTCGCGTTTTGCACCTTGGCCTCCCGGATCGGAGCGACAAGAGCCTGGGGGTGCTTCACAACCGAAACACCTTTGTTCAACAGCTCATCACTGCCCGATTCAAGTTTGCCAACGAGATCAACCCCTGCGGTCAACCCCATCGGACTGGGGGACAGGGTATCAATATGTTTGGTTTTTGTCAAGTACTCTATCTTCTGCAACTCTGCGTGGGCAGGCCCAGAGGTTGGCAGCAGCGCGCAAACTGCCCCAAGCACGAGGACAACGAACGTGGTGATCGGCTTAGGCCGACTCATCATCGACGCCCAACTCATCTTGTAGGTCGCAACAATATGCATGGCTTTCTCCAGCCCTCTTACAGGTTCACAACACGTTGGACACACAAACCAACGGTGTCGATATCGGTCCCTGTCAGGCCGGGCTGAATCCCCTAGATACCCATCAACGCCTGTTTGCCCTCTCTTATCACACCTTGCCCATACAATCGATAAGGCTTCCCAACGAGAGCCACACAATCAGTGCGTTCCACATCATCGCGCGCAGCGATGAACCTCGCCTGAGCGGTTAAACGAATCATGACGAACTTGACGGGCTGATTTAGACTCAACTGAGTCTTTCACAAACGACGCCCTGTGGCAATCGCCCGTGAACAGCAGAACCCTGATGCCCGATAAGAAGCCATTCGGTCACCCTGTAGAGCAATCAGAGAAGCTAATTGCGCGGCCTCCGGCCGTCTCGACTGCACATTAAATCGCAGACGTTGAATAGCCCCGTATGGCGTAGACCGATCCCCTGATCGATCAACACATGGCGGCGACCGGCTGATCGATACGCCGAACCAGCGCGGCGTCGATTTCTAAAGCCGCGCCCAAGCCCAAGAATCCGACCCCGAGGATCAAACGACTGCCCTGCCGATGCCCTTCGACTTGACCCCGGATTCCTTTAAAGGGCCCAGAGCCGACTTCGACCCAATCGCCCGAGGTGAATGGGTTACAGGGCTCCAAACTGCCACCGGCCTCGAGGGCCGAGGCAATACACTTGAGCTCTTGTGTCAATAGATCTTGGTCGGGTACATCAATGATGCCCACCAAACGGCTCAAACGATCAGCCAGGAAAGCCTGGTCACGATAACCATATAAAAACACATACCCCGGGAACAACGGCTGGGTAACGCGCACCTTGCGGCGACCGTAGTAACGGACCGCCGTATATTCAGGCAGGTAACAGGCCGCTCGGACCGCATGAAGATCCTTCACGACCGCCTTTTCCTGTCGACTCCGTGTATGTAATACCAGCCATCGCCCATCAGAGCGGGCCAAGAGATCATCGACCGGTTGCGCCGATTTTGGATCAGTCCCTGAACCTCGCAAAACCACTGACCTCCATATTCACGCGCTGGATCGTAAGCCTGGACGATGTCCTTACGCGGAATCCACCTCGGATACCGCAACGGGGCCTGAAGACCCATCAGTGTATCGACTGCGTTGTTTATGCCGCTTAACCGGCGTCGCAATAGATTGCTTGATTCATACTCCAATCACACTTCAGGCTCAGAGCAGGCCATTATCGGACGGCCTAACCATGAAGTAACAAGCATAAATAACCGGCCAAATCCTCATATTTGAGTCAGAATAGATCCTTGAACTCGCCTGCTCATGCTCCTGATCGAACATGCCTGGTCTTGGCGATCGACAAGGTAAATCCGGCGCAAGATCAGGATATCTCAAGCTTTGCCAGAGATTAAGAATATTTAATGAGACGACTTTTAGGACTTTGTACCCCGAATGTTGCCATTTTATTCAATCTGACTCGGCTACCCCGATATACTCGCACGACCGCACGGAGACAGGACCAAGTCCACCTCCAGGCCCTCTGCCCTAAAGCTTGTCCGCATAGCGGACAAAGCATCGAGCAGAAGGCAAACGACTGTGATAATTATCTCCACCTCGTCCCGGCGGACGATATGGAAGAATTTGTGTTTCGCGCGCATGTGGCGTCCGCGCGTTTGATTGCCAACATGTCGCCCGATATCTGAGGAGTAAGTTATGCGTGGTTGTCTCTCCTGGACTTTGCACTATTTCGCGTTGTTCATTGTTTTTGCCTTGCCCACCCATCAAGCTTCTGCAGAATTCAGCTATCTATCTGAGGAGTTGTATGCCTGGGAACAAAGTGACAAGTTCATGCTCGACCCAGGCCAAGCGGCCGATGGTATGGACCCGATCACGTACCACCGACTCTTCAGATTTCCTGAGCGAGGCGTAGCCGTCGTGCTCTGGCAGGCGAGTGAAGAGGAACTGATCTATCTGCAGGGTCAGGGATTTATCGGAATTGGTTCTGATTTTGAAATGATCTTAGATGCCAAGCTTCCGCTTGGCGGTGACGTGATGTATCAGGTCTGGTCGATTAATGACCGTTCGCTGGTCCAAGACTTCGTCCATCGCCGGGCTACAGCATCCTTCGCGATTAGCCATCAGCAGATCAACCAACTCCCAGCAGGTGACTATGAACTGCTCGCCATGGTCCGTGTTCCAAATCAGGAAGGGAACCTCCGCGTCAGGGCCCAGTACAATCAAAAGCTGCGCGTCGTGCTTGAGAACGACAGCATCCTGCCACCCGATCTTGTGCTGGAAGACGCTGAGCAGAACGAGGATACAGCCGATGGATCCGCAAGACCCCCAGTGGTTCCCGGTTCGTCGGAGGGCTTTCTGCCGATGGACCCGAGCAACGCGGGAAACATCTACTACGTCTCTTCGAGTGACGGCAACGACAGCAACGATGGGTTGAGCCCACAGACGGCGGTCAAAACCGCCGAACGGGGCTATGCATTACTTCGCGACAACAGCAATGACTGGATGCTATTTAAGGCGGGTGATACCTTTGCTGGTGGCCTGCCTTCTTGGAACAAGTCGGGCATCTCAACGATCCAGCCCATGATTGTCGGGGTTTATGGCGAGGGGGGCCGTCCGCGTTTTCTGACGAACGATGAAGGCTTAATCAGCAGCCACTCAAAGTCGTCGGGGGAAAAGACGATACGCCACGTGCGATTTACCGGCCTCCATGGCTACGCGAACCTGCGTGACCCCGACAGCCCAGACTTTAATGGCGGGAGGCAGGCCGAAACAGGTGTACGCTGGATGGCCAACAGTGAAGACATCCTGTTTGAAGACTTGAAGATCGAGTTCTTCAAGGACGGCATCGTCCTGCAAGGGGGCAACTGGGGCTACCCGATCAAGGATGTTACCGTCCGACGTTGCATCATAATGAATCAGTATGCCGACGAGGATCGTGTCGGGCATGCGCAGGGTATTTATGTCATCCGCACCGAGGGAACCGTTATTGATCAGTGTTTCTTTGATCACAACGGCTGGAACAAGAAGATTGATGGGGCCCACCGCACGAAGTTCAACCACAACATCTATTGCTCGGCCAATAACCGACCGATAGAGGTAACCCACTGCATTGTTGCCCGAGGTGCGGCCCACGGCATGCAGCTTCGGCCGGGTGGTAATATTGAAGGCAACCTATTTGTTCGTAACGCATTGGGTTTCTTCACGACCAAGAGCGATTCGACGGTCCTTTGGAATATCGTCCTCGAAAGTGTTGACCTGGCTGATGATGAACTAAGAGGCATCGGGATCGAGGTCTTTTCGTTAAACAACGCGGTCGTTGCGAACAACATCGTTTCGTCACGCCTGAGCCTTTCGACGCGGCAGGGCATGGATGTAGGTGCCCGCAACCGGATCGATGTCCAGTCCAACATCGTCTGGGACTGGCTTAACAGCAAGGGCCAAGGCCTAAGGATTAACGATGGTTGGGGAACACACGAGAATAACACCGAGGCATCCCCCCAACGGCCCGGGGACGTTGTGTTCCTCGATCCCTCTCGTGATCTGGCAACCTACGCCCGGTTTCACCAATGGGGTAACAGCACTGAAGACACACTCGCAGTCGCGGGCAATCGACCACGTGGGGTATGGATCGATGAGGCTAGTGCCGAGTCTATCAACGCCTACATTCGTGCAGGCTTCCAGCAAGCCGACAAGGACCTGGTCGATGATCTAAACCAAGACTTGGATTTAGGGCTTCAATTGGGCTTCTAAGGATCGATCGACGGAAAGCACCATCATCCAAGGCGTCAGCAAAATGCCCCGGTCTTTTATCCGGGGTGTTTTTGTTCCAATCCACCTTGATCCGCAACGACTAACCGGCGGCGACATCGAGCAGCGCCTGCTCAACAATAGCCATCACCGCGTCTACATCCGCCTCATTGAGGTGGCCCACCGGGGGGAGGAAACGAAGCCGCAGCGGGTTTGCACCACACACAAAAGCGATGACCCCCAGCTCGTACATGCGGCTCATGACGGCCTTGGTTTTTTCCGGATCGCCGCCGAAGACCTCGAAACCGATCATCGCCCCCAGGCCATAGAGCTCACGCGCGATCAGACCCGGGTGCTTGTGGTGCAGGTCCACGAATCGCGAGGCAAACCAGCCGCGCACCGTCATGTTCAGACCCGACTCACCGAACCAGCCCTCAGCCCGGATGCGAGCGAGCACCTCGCGTGCCGCAAAGATCTGGGCCGTTGATCCGGTGAACGTCTGGCTGATCAGCCCGGGCCGGGGGACGTAGTGGTCGGTAAAGAGGGTCGCGCAGACCTGGCTCATCTTGCCCACCGACACCACATCGACCAGCTCATCGAGCCCGTAGTGCTGGAAGGCGAACGGCTGGGAGGTCCGACCAAACGATTGGACCTCATCGACCAGCACAGCCACGTTGTGGGCACGGCACTCGGCCATGAGGGCGCGGAAAAAGTCCGTGTCTCCGGGGTGGTACCCGCCCTCGCCCTGCACCATCTCGAACATCGCCCCGGCGATCTTGCCCGGGTACCGCCGCAGGTGCAGGTGCAGGTGCTTGAGCGCCGAGTCGATGCTCTTCTGCTTGTCAGCAGGTTTGTAGAACGGCAGGTAGTGGACCTGGAAGGCCTCGGGCAGGCCGTCGCGGTACAGGTGCTTATCGGTGATGGCGGACATGGCGAGGGTCCGGCCACAGAAGTTGCGCGCGAAGGCGAGCAGGTGCGTGGCCGGGGCGTGCTTCTGGAAGATGATCTTGATAGCGTTCTCGTTGGCCATCGACCCGGCGGTGGTGAGGAAGCAGTGGTTGAGCCTGGCGCCGTGCTGGTTCGCCAACTCGACCAGGTCGTCGCAGAGGTCTTTCGACTCGGCGTTCTGCTGGAGGTTACCCTGCATCACACAGTCGCTCAGCGCGGCGGTGATCCCCGCGTCGAGCAGGCCGGGGTCGGAGTGGCCCAGGCCGTGGACGCCGATGCCGTTGATCAGGTCATACTTCACGCTGCCATCCAGCAACTCGACCAGCGCCCCCTTCCCCAGCCCGGAGCCGAGGTATTTCAACGGCAGTGCCCCGCCCCGCACCGCGGCGAACTGGTCGTATACGGTCTCGACCTGCTCGGCCCGCGCCGGGTCGGCAGGGCGGACGCCGGCCAACGATGACTGTGCATCCCTCAGGGCGGCCGCCAACAACGCACGGGCCTGGACGACCCGGGGATCGGATGCGAGCTGATCGGCGGCAAGCGTGGATGGGCTGGGGCGGGTCATCGCGTGGCTCCTTGTCTCGGATCAACACGATAGCAAGCAGGTGAGATCGGCGAGGCCGACAAATCACAAATAGCTACCAGAGAACCACACTTTTGGTACCAGCAGGCGAACAGCTATGGCTGCGTAAAGGCTTTTGACGCGAAGCGCCACGCATACTCCGGCGCGGTGTGCCGCCCCACCGCAAAATCCACCAACGCCACCGGCCATGGTGGCTTGATAGTCGGGCTTTTCCTTCATGATGTAAACGATCAGGCCGTCTCGCGCAACCAAGCGGGCGCCAAACATGCAGGGATTCTCGACAGAGCAATCTCGACCCGATTCTGTGAGTGACGGATCGACTAATACATGATCCCATTGGCAGTAAAGGGCAAAGCATGCTGGTGGTGCGTTATGACCATCAAATCAAGGTGCATCGTGCGTTCTTCCATCTGACAGGTATGCTCATCAAGCTGAGGAAGTTATAAAACCGGTTCCAGCTCGTCTCCCGCATCTTCGTAGCGTTTTGATGCCCACCGCGCTTGAAGACCCCATCGTGGCGGACGGTGTGATCGCGTCCAGCCGCATCTGGGTGTTCTGCCGCACCGTGCCGATCGTGCGCCGGCCGGCCGATTCTTACAGCCGAC
>JBCDHS010000021.1:0-55875 GCA_038749735.1 Planctomycetota bacterium | reverse complement strand
GCTCAGCAAGTACCGTCGGCTGAGCAAGGACTACGAGACCCTGCCCCAGAGCAGCGTGGCGATGATCCACATCGCCATGATCAGCCTCATGGCACATCGGATTCACAGGGGATGAGGGTTCTTAAACACGTTCTAAGGCCGCATCAAGAGCCGAAAGGATTTTAGAGCCGAAAAGGAGCCGTGGAGCCGAAAAAGGGACAGTCCTGCTCTGTAGAAACCCTCATCGTCCCGCCGATCTATAAAGCATAAGCATGACCAGCAAGTCGCCCAGGGCCGTGGCCACCGCCGCGTACGAAGCGGGCAAGAAGGCGCTGCCCAAGTACGCGAGCAAGTACAGCCGCAGGGATTTCACCTCCGCCCAGCTCTTCGCCATCCTCGTGCTGCGTAAGTTCTTCAAGCAGGACTACCGCAGGGCGATCGCCTTCCTCGAAGAGTGGTCGGACCTGCGTGAGATCCTCGAGCTGCACGACAAACTGCCACACTTCATCACCCCGCAGAAGGCCAGCGAGAAGCTGCTCGATGACCCGCGGTTTCGCAAGCTTCTCAAGCAGACGCTCGAACAGTTCTACCGCTACCTCAAACTCGCCCAGATCGACGACGACGGCGTCGCATGGGTCGTACGCATCGACCTGGCGGCAGGCGATTCGACCGGCTTCGAGTCTGGGCACTGCTCCAAGTATTTCACCAAACGCAAGAAACGCGGCAAAAACAAGGGAGACCCGGATGAACCCGTGGCTTACCGAATGTTCCCCAAGCTCGGCGTCGTGGCCGATTGCGACTCACACATGATCCTCAGCCGGGTGGCGGGCCTCGGGCCCAGGCCGGACAACGACCAGGGGTTGCCGCTGATGGAGAACATGACCGACGACGTGCTTCCGGGCACGACGCTGTGGAACGCGGGCTACGACAGCGAGAACAATCACGAACTCTTGCGTGAGTACCTGGAGATTGAGTCGATCATCCCGCCGGGCTCGGGCCGGCCGACGAACAACCTTCCAAAGAGCAAGTGGCGTTGGCGGATGGGCGTGGATACGCCGACTGCTGAACCAGCTTGACGGCATTGATCTTGAATTGACGGTCAAACTGCCGACGAGACATACGAGGCTCCTTGGGGTGGGAAAGATATGATCTCCCGCGCCCACTGGAACTGGGGAACCTCATAAGCCCGCATGCCGCGCCACCGAACAACCGAGCGGGGCTCGTGGCATTGCATTCTGATATCATTCGTTTCTTGCCGCCCCGGAGCCCCACGCCCCGGAGCATCCATTTGGAGAGGTGTCCGAGCGGCTGAAGGAGCCGGTTTCGAAAACCGGTGTGCGGTCATACCGTACCGTGGGTTCGAATCCCACCCTCTCCGCTTTCTTTCAAATCGCACGCGTCGATCATCGCGTCGAAGGGCTTATTGACGGTGTAGCTTAGAGTTACGCCTTCGAGCGAAAAGTTCGAACACACGATTTCGAGGATCTGACGCTTGGCGCGGTAATCGCCGTCAACCCACTTCTCTTCAAGGGTTTGCGAGAGTTCGAACGATTTGACTGCGACCTCGCCTTTCTCGGCCTGGCTGCGGTCGGCGATCTCGATCTTGACCTTCATTTCGTCGGCGCGTTCGCGGAGCTCGGCGCCCTTGCGCTGGTAGGTGTCGGTTTCGATCTCGTCGAGCAGACGCAGGTTGAGCAATTGGTCCTGCTGCGTGCGGATGAACGAGAGCTGGCGGTTGAGTTCGGCGACCTGCTCTACGTTGCGGTCCTGATCGTCACGCACGCGGGCACGCAGAGCTTTAAGGAACCAGTCGCGCACCTTGGCGTCCTTGATCCGCAGGCTGCGGAACAACGCGAGCAGATGATCGTCGAGTTGGCTCTCACGGACGCGGCACGGCGGGTGGTCCGGTTTCTTGTGGTGGGTGCAGAAGTAGTAGATGTAGTCCTTTGGGCCGGACTTGGTCTTCTTGGTCTTACGTTCGCCGCACACGGCGCGGCCGCAGTGGCCGCAGGTGATCAACCCGCTGCCGAAGACCAGTTCATGGGAGCGGTAGGTGATGCCGCGGAGCAGCTTCTGGACTTTGGCGAAGGTCGGCCGATCGATTAGCGGCTGATGGGTGCCGGGCACGGACTCGCCGCGGTGCGGGACCTCGCCGATGTAGGAGCGGTTTTGCAGGATGCGGTGCACGACCGAGCGCGGGAACCGGCGGTGCTTGTCGGAGTAGACCACGCCCTCCTCGTCGAGTTGGTCGATGAGCGAGTCGAGGGTATGACCGTGGTGTGCGTACAGCTCGAAGATCCGCTGCACCCGCGGTCCCTTTCGGGGGTCGATCTCGATCATGCCGCGACCATCGACGCGGACGTTGAGGTAGCCGTAGGGTGCCCGGTTCGGGAACAGGCCACTCTGGACACGACGTTTGATGCCGTCCTGGATGTCGATGGCCATCTGCTCGGTATAGAACGCGGCCATGTTGGCCAGCGTGCGCCGCATCATGCGGCCGGCCGGGGTGTTCTCGGTCGGCTGGGTGATGTAGATGACCTTGAGGCCCTTCTCCTCTTCGAGCCGCTCGAGCTCGACGTAGTCGAACAGGTTGCGGGCGGCACGATCGACTTTGAAAAACAGCAGCCCGTCGAGCCGGTGAGCGTGCTTGCGAGCATAAGAGAGCAGCGATTTGAAGGTCTTGCGTTCGTTCTTCTTGCTGGCGGTCTCGGCGATGCGGAAGAGCTGGACGATCGATCCACCGTGCTGATCGGCGTACTTGCGGAGTGCTTGCTCCTGCACTTCGAGCGAGAACCCCTCACGCTCCTGCTCACGGCTGGAGACGCGAGCGAGCGCGACGAACCGCTTCGCTCCTCCCCCGGAATGGCTCGTACTCTCTCGCTCAGTCGTGTTCTTGGTTCCGGGGTAATTTCCGGGGGCGGGGGTGGTCATGGTCGGCCTCCAACAGGTCAAAGAGTCGGCCGACGTTCACCAGCATCTCGATCGCGTCGTGTTCGGTCAGGTCGAAGTCATAGTGCGGTTGCCAGGTGCTGATGGTGTCGGCGATCAGTTCATCGGTGATCCAGTCCGGCGCGTGCGACCGCCCCCCCTCGGGGGGTCGCTGTGTCGCGGCTGGATTCTTGCGATCTGATGACATCGTACCGATACCTCGCGCCGGGCGCAAGACCGGCGTTCATGAGTTGGATCTTGGCTGATGAGCACCGACGGGTCAGAAGCGATCAGACTCACAATCTGAGAACCGACCGATCATGCCCCGCACGACGGGCATTGGCGGAGCCCGCAAGCCGGGCAAAGCTCTTGGTTGGCATTGGCCAAGGCATGGCCACAGCGCGGACAGAACAGCAGGCCGGTTTCTTCTGCATCAGGTGCAGATGGCGGCGGGCATGGGGCGGGTCGATTCGGCCTTGTCTTGTCATCCTGATTTCGTATTGCTGGCAATTTCATGTCGGTGCTCCCGTCGTTCATATCGATCTTGTTCCGTACGACAAGCGGCAGAACAGCGGGATGGGTTTCAGGTGCTGGCCTGGTTGTTGCCTCTACGCATGGGGCAGCGATCGTCGCAGTGCTTGGCGATGATCGGGTCGTCACACCCATAACCGCGGTAGCGGCCGCTGTAGCCATGGCCGACCTGCTCGGCGATCTCGGCGTCCGTGATGATGCGCTTGCCATCGGACGGCTTGTTGCGTTGCGCCCACTCCCGCAGCATCGCAATGGCGAGGTATTGCGGGACACGGAATCGGTGCCAGTGAACCGCCAGACGGAACGCGCACACGCGCTGGTTCTCACGCACACCGTCGCGCAGGATGTTGATGGCGCACGGCGGCAGGCCATGGGTCTTTGCGGTTCGCGGCTCTTGAATTTCCAGGCTAGGTGCACGATCGCAAGAATCGTGCATGAGGTCGTTGATCTCGATCAGCTCGTCGAGGTGTTGCTCAGGGATGCGTTTGACGTCGGCCAGAACTTGCCATTGCTCTTGGGCGGGCTTCCATCCGCACGTCGGATCGAGGAACACCGTGCGGCCATGGCGGACGTGGCCGCCAAATAGCGGCGCGTTGATGAAGTTGCCCATCTGCTTGCCCGGATCGATCGCGTCCTGCTTCGGGAACACCTCGACACCCGGCTGGCCGATGTCGTCGAGGAGCATCGACAACACACGCCGCGCCTTGATCGCGGGCACAAGCCCTTGGAAGAAGAACCAGACGTGGTAGCCCTTGCGTTTGGAGCGTTCGACATAGCCCTGCAGGCCGTAGTGCCGCGCCTGCCCGACACATTCCCGGACAGGATTCAGGTCATCGTGGTCGAAGTCGATCGCCGCGGCCCGGGTCGTGTCGCCGGTGAGCAGGTAGACGCCGTAAGGCTGGCGGCCGCGCAGGTGATCGAGCAGCACCTGTCGCGTGACCTTCGCCTTCACGGCTCGCACGCGCCCCGTGGCCGGGTCGTAGGTGCCGTAGGCATCCGTACGCCCGCTGAAGCACCCCCGGAAGAGGGTCAGCTTCTGGGCGGTGGATCGCGAGGGTGTGGTGGCTTGGGGCATCAGGGGCCATCCGGTCGTCAAAGCGAAACGGCTTCGACCGGCAAGCGGGGGCACCACCCTCGGCGTTGCAGTCGTGAAGGCCACGCCATGGCCCGTTGACACGGAAGGAGTTCTGAGAGGATCGTTCAGCCAAGGCCTCGAGATGCGATATAGAGGCGGATGAGTTCGTCAAGATCATCAACCAGTTCTTCAGCCCGATAGCGGTAACCATCCGGTGGTGCCGGCAGGTCGGCCGCGAGTTCCCGCAGGAGCATCGTCGTCAGACGACAACGTTGTTCCCAGTCCAGCGGGTCGAGCAAGCGGTCGATCGCTGAGCGGTCCCGATTCGCTTGGACCTGCTGGATCACCGCCGCGGCCACGCGGTCGATGACTGCCCGGGGGCCGGCACGTTGCTCGTCCATCGCGTCGGCGAAGGCGGCGTCCAGCGTATGAGGTCGATGGTCTTGGTAGGCGGCGTCGATGAGGGCGGCCGCCTGGTCGAGGGCGTGGGATCGATTCAACGGACGAGACCCGGAGCCAGGCCGGGCCAAGGCCAGGAAGCGGGCTACCTGACTGAGCATCTGCTCACGCGTAGCCGGTACGGGCATATCTATCGGCAGCCGCCGCAACGCCACCTCGACTCGCTCGGCTGCGTCCCCGCGATCTTCGACGTGCCGCAGCTCCTCAAACAAGCGCTGGATTCGGGTATCAGGCGGGCTCGGGATCGCCGAATTGTTCGAACTCGAAGTCTTCATCGTCGCGCCTCGGAGGGGGTGCCGATCGGGGACCGGCCGCAAAGCGCGCCGATCCGGAACGGTCGCCGGAGAGCAGTTCGCGTTTAACATCCGCCAGGGGGCGGTAGTACCGGGCCAGGCTCTGCGCGATGATGCGCTCGCGGAGTCCCGGGGTGGTGGGTTGACGGGCCTTGCGGGTCTGGAACCGCGTGATGTGTGGCCCGACCCGCGCGATCGCCTGGTAGTAGTCCAACGAGGTCAGGTCACTCACCTCAACCAATCCCTGCATCTCACGGGTAATGGCGGCCGCGTCGCTGCTGTTGACCTGGAACGCGATCGTTGACCCCACGCTGGACACCGCCCGCGCCCGTTCAGCCCCGAGCTGATGGAAATGCTGGACGGCGATCAGCATGGACATGCCGAACTTCCGGGTCTCGGCGATCATGTCCTCGACCGCGTCGGTCAGGAAGTTATGCCCCTCGTCAATATACAAGTGGTACGGCAAGAACGAAGCGTGCGGGCTGTCGCTCCTGGAAAGCGCGGTGTGATGGAGCATTGCGAGCATGACGCAGCCGAGAGTGGCGCGCACCTCAGTCCCGATGTCTCCCAGATCGACCAGCAGGATCCCGCCGCGGTCGATCACCGCTCTCAGGTCGAACGACGACTCGGGTTGGGACAGCATCCAGGAAACCGTATCGCCCTTGTCGAGCAACTTCCCAAGCTTGTTATGAGGAGGCCCCAGCTCCGATTTTTGGTGGGCCATGAAATCGTGCTGCCAGAAGTCCTTGGCCGAAGGGTGCTCGACGAGTTGTGCGATCCGCCGTCTCAACTGCTTGCTGTCCGGGCTGTCCTTGCGGAGCAGCCGATCGACATCGAAGAGCGTGCCATCGGGCAACTGAAGCACGCCGTGGATGGACTGCCGGAGCAGCCGCTCCAGCCGGTCGCCCCAGGAATTGCCGAGGAATCCCTTGAAAGCGCGGAGGATGCCATCGATCAGGCGGCTGTCGTCCCGACGTCCATGCTGTCGCACCGGGTTCCAGATCGGGACATGGGTGGCGTGCCCGGGATTGAGGTAGATCACGCGGTCGGCCACGGCCGGATCGAGGCGGTCGAGCAGGTCGCCGACCAATGTGCCGTGTGGGTCGAGCAACGCCACGCCGTGCCCGCGGGCGATATCGTCCAGAGCCATGTTGATCATCAGGTTGGATTTGCCGTACCCGGTCGTGCCGACCACCCGAACATGTTGGAGACGCGTGGGCAGCGGGATGCAGACCGGCAGGCGGCTGCCCGCGACGGTGCAGTCACCCAGCGGCGTGCCTTCGGACAGCTCGGGCGGTGGCTCCAGGGCTTCGAGCACGCCGATGTTCATGGGGCGGTGCTCGCCGACGGCGACCGGCGGGACATGGACCAGCGTGGACAGCTCGAGCGAGTTGACCAGGAAGCCCGGGCGGAAGGTGAGGCCACGGTCCAGCGCGTCGATCACCCCGCGTCGATCCATGATCTGGAGGTAGTCTTTTTCGGTCAGCCAACGGAGCGGCCGCCCGCCGTGCTGGATCATGCCGGCGAACGCGGCCATCGCGTCAGTAAGTGGGGCGTGGTCGCGGCCGATCAGGGCCACGCGTAATGCCGCGGCGAAGAACGGCTTGTCATCATGGGCCTTGAACTCGTGGTCGCCGGCCATTTGTCGCAGGTCGCCGGACGGGGTCTGCTGGGGGAAGCGCTGCAGGGCTTGCCAGGGCAGTTGCAGCTTGGCCGTGTATTCGAGGTCCAGGAGCATGGCGACATTGGCGTGCCAATCGTGCGCGGGATCGACGGGCTGGAACAGGACCTGGATGACGCCGAACGCCTGCGGCGGGATCGCGGCCAGCACACTGAGCCCCGGGCCGTAGATCGAGTGCTTGAGTTCGTCGGGCTGGGTCAGTCGATGGGAATACGGCGGCGGCGGGTGGAAGTCCCGCAACAGGACCGGCGGCTCACTCATCTGAAACGGGCCAACGAGCGGGCCGGAACGAAGGGTCAGCCGGCTCCGCTCGTACTCGCCCGCGAACGCGGTCCGCAGCAGCAGCAGGTCCTCGCGATGGACCAGGAACGCCAGATCAAGTCCGTCCGCGTTGCCCGTCAGTTCGAGGCCGACGCGGTGCCGCGCGTGGACCAACTGCTTGATCAGGCGTTCGGCGCGGACCCAGTCGCAGCGCTGCTGAGGTGCCACCCAAACGCTCAGTCGGCGGAGGTCCGGAGCCGCGGGCGCGCGATGCGGTGTCGGTCCTGCATCATTCAACGACGGGAGCGGGCAATACGGTGGTTCGAGAGCGACCGGTCGCCGCGAGAGGACGCCCTGGCACCCCTTCACCGCTTCGCGCTGCAGCACGGCCTGTGCGCGCGACGCCAACACCACCGGGCCCGCGCGCGCGATCATGGCGTTCTCTAAGGCCATCAGGTTCCCTCCCCACCCAAGCGGGCGGGATGGGTCGTGTGTTGCAGCTTCAGCCTCCAGAGCGCACGGCTTGTCGGAGCCTGCGCAGGGTTTGGGGGTGCTGCGCCAAGAGTTCTGGCATGCGGTGCGTCAGACCGTCGGCCCCCGCCCCAGACCATTCGGCGGGTAGCAGGTCGCTGTGCTTGGTGAGGTACTCGGCAGCAGCCTCCCTGCGGCGATGCGGAGAAAGCCCGTTCCAAAACCCGTTGACGACGGACCGGATCTCGTTGAGTGCCTGCGCTTCAGCCCAGGCATGGGCAAGGTCTTGCAGCACGCGGAACAACCCGCCGTCTTGCCCGGTCCGCGCCAGCTCGAACGCGGCCCGCTCGCCGCCGGGGCGGTAAACGTCGCGCAACAACTCGACGCACCGTTGCCATGCGTAGAGCCGGTGGGCGGGGATGCCATCGGATGTACCGAGACGACACATTTCGAGCCGGGCACCGAAGCCAGCGATGCACTCCTGGAACACGTGAAAGGATTTGATCGATGCACGCGGCAGCGTGAATCCGGCCAGCACACGGTCCGCCTGACGGTGGGCGTCGTCATAAGTGCGTTCGGGGCGGATGCGACGCAGCAAGAGATCGAGGGTGGTGGGCATGGATCGCTCGGGATTGAGGTGAGGTTTCTGTCCAAGGATGCGGCTGCGGTTCTTTCCGGCTTCTGCATTCCGGGGGGGGTTAGAGCCCTCGCAGTTTCGCGGTGGTGTTGCGCAGTCCATCCGCGTACGATTGGACCAGCGATGTGTAGTCGTGGGCATAGCGTTCGGGGTGGCGGTGGTCGATCTCGCCACCGAACCTTGACCCGCACTCGCTGATGAACTGGCGGATGATTTCCACGCGGTCGGCCCAGGAATGGGGCGCGACCTGGGTGTCGAACACGTGCCGGATGTAGCGTTCGGTCGCCTGGGATTTCGCCGAGGAGGTCATCCGTTCGATGATGCCCAAGACACCGCCGTTCAGGCCGTCCGACGCGTCACGGTACAGCGAAGCGATGTTGCCTTCTCCGCGTCGCAGCGAGCGTTCGAGCCACTCCTTGGCGACGCTCTCGGCCTCGCCCCGCGAGAGCATGGCACCCGGTGTCACACAGTGCTGATAGAGGTGGTTGGCGTAAGCGGCGATCAAACGGGCGAACGCGTCGTAGTCCCCCACCAGGTTGCTCTGGAGAGGGAAGCGGATGCGGGCTTCATCGAATCGGGACGTGACGCGTTCGGTGATCTTGGCTTCAGAAATCGCGTCCAGCAGGGCGAGGATCGAGGGCATGGTCGGTTCTCCTTGGGGTTTGGCCGGTCTTGGTCTCGGGTTTGCGATGACGTGCATAGGTCCAAAACGTGCTTAAGTTCCGGTGATATTTCCGGGGGGATTAGAGGGTTCGGAGGAGTTGGCGGACGCCCTCCAGGGACTGGACGTAGGCGTGGATCAATTCTTCGTGGCGGCGCACGAGGCGATCGGGTGGCATGCCTTCCAGTTCGTCCGACAGCCCGGGGCGGAGGGTTTCTTTCAGGGCGGCCATGAAGCCGACCCGCTGGTCCCAGTCCATCGGGTCCATAGCGAGAGCGATAACGCGCCGCACGCGTCGTTCGTAGAGTTCGCGTTTGAGCCGTTCGGTCATCCGGTTGATCACGTGGCACAGCCCGCCGTTGAACCCGCGGCGGGCTTCCGACGCCGCGGCGGTCAGGCCGTGTTCGCCAAACGCATGATTCACCAGGTCGATCGCGCCGTCTTCCAACTCGTCGTCGCCCACGGGTAACCCCACCCGTCGCACCATTGCGGCGTAATACGCCGTGATGATCTCGATGAACGACTCGTGATCCTCGGCCAACGCCGAGGTCAGTGTGAACCCGACCCGCGCATCGTCCAAGGCATGCCCGTAAGCCTCGGCCAATGCCTCAGGCGTGATCGCCTGCACGACTGCTTCGACACTGGTGCCGTCCTGGCGAGCCTGCTCCGGGCCGCTTGGTGGTGCTCCGGGGGTGGCCCAGGTCACCCGACGCGTGAGTTCGAAGAGCACCCCCACGTCGTCGTGGTCCGAAGCCCCGGCCAGGGCTGAGAGTGACATTGCCTGCGGCACCGACAGCAGCGGGCGACGCAGCCGGCGGCGACGGACGCCGAGTGGCACACTCCGCAGCACCCGCTGGAGTTGCCCGGCAAAGCCGGCGGGGTATCGCTGGGCCTGAACGTGGTGGGACACGAACGCGTCGACCAGCCGGCGGGCCTCGCGAGCAGGTCCGTGAATCAACCAGGACTCGACCGCATCGGCAAAGCCGCTTGCGGCGACCTCGTGCAGGTGACCGGCCAATGCGTGAACCGGGCGGGCATTATCGACCGAGGTGGTGCCGCAGTCAACGCCACGGGATTGCCCGTTGTTTCCTGCGGGCCGGTACCAGCCCTGCCGCAAGGCGGCCAGCACGGTTGACTGAGTCGTGGCCGCACACCGCCAGGCGTTGTCGCCCCCCTTGACGCGTGCGATCTCCAACCCGCCGTGCGGGCCCAGCAATGCCCCCTCCATCCCGCCATGCCCCGCCGGATTGAGGCCCGAGAGCGAGCCGTCCTGATCGAGCGCGGGGCAGACGAGACGGGACACCGTCCGGTCGCGCGCCGCGGCGGCCACCTTCGCTTCGAGCGCCGCCACCGGGCCGATCGTCCCGTCCGTATCCAGCAGGTGACCGGTAAACGCTACGTCCTGCGCGAGCGGGATGCCGGTCAGTAAAGAGACCATCGCGGCGAAGCACGCCAGACCGAAGGAGTAGCCCTCGATCAGCAGCCCCGCGTCGCGGACCCCCGCCGCCTCGAGGTTACGCACGGCGATCTCAACCCCGTCGTGCAGCGTGTCATCGGGTACCGGGTTAACGCGCCGCCACACCATGACCGCGGCGGGCCAGATGGTTTCCCGGATGTGCCGCCGGGCCGAGCGATCGAACGCGACCGGTCCCGAGAAGACCACCCCACGGCCCCCCGGAAACCCCGAAACCCCGGAATCCCTATGTGACCCCGGACGAACTGGACGCCGGCGTGCCGTCACGGCCGTGACCACCGCCACCTCGGCGTCGGCACCGCAAGCATCCGGTCGCGTCAGCACGATCGGGACCCGGGCCGTGCCCACCAAGCTGACGTTGGATTCGGTCATGGCTTGCTCCGGTGTTCCGCAGCACTGATCTGCAGCGTTGCCTCGTCCACCCCCGGCTCTACGCAAAACCGAACCGATACCGGCGGGCGTGGCGTCCGGGCGGATCCCGTGGACGCCGTCTCCGCCGGCGGCGTGACCACCAAGAGGTCGCCCCGGCAGGTTGCGCGGGAGTGGCGATCTCCTGACGCCGCGGCCGCACGCATCATGGGACGTCCGTGGCGGCGCAGCCGGACCTGATCCTCGGTCAGCTGGATGCGGCGCAGGACGACGCCGGTCTCCAACGCCATTGTGTACGGCCCCGGATGGATCCCCGGCAGCACGGCCGGGTGGCCGCCGACCACCGCGCGGAGATCGACCGTGGCGATGAACCGCTCGTCGTGGAACACCTCGAGTTGGACCACGGCCGGACGCTGCGCGACGGCCGCAAGGCTTCCCGCCACGCGACCCGCTTCCGCCGTAACGGGTGTCCGCGTGGCGGCATCAATCAGTTCATGGGCAATCAATCGCGCGGCCCGGTCAGGCTCGTTCGACGATATGGCGATTAGGCCTTGCTCAAGCCACCGGCCCAGTTCAAGACGCTGCCGCTCGTCGAGCTGCGCCAGGCTACCCCTTAAACCCCGACGAAGCAGGTCTGGATCGTTCGTGGAATCAAACGCCCGGAGGATAAGGTCGATGCCGTTCATGTCGGGGCCCCTTGCGGTTGTGAAGCGATACGGCTCACGCCCGGCCACACCCCCGCCTCTTGGGCAACTTCCCGGAAGACCGGGTGCCGGGACAGCACCTGGGCCAGGTTGCGCCAGAGATCGGGGACACGCTGCTGATGTGGCACTGCTGAGTTGGTCTCTGTCGCGCGTTCGCGACCGTTGTCAGCGCGGCGGGCGTCGTCCTCATTCAGCTGCCAGTGGCTGCCGGCGAACCGGCTGAAGGTCGATCGGGTCAGCCCGAACGCGGCCGCGATCTCGTGGTCACACGCTTCACCCTGGACCCGCGCTTCGAGCACGGCGTGGATCATCGCTTTGAGTTTGGCACGGCCCAGCTCGCGGATCCGACGTCGCTGACGCCGGATGTCGCGGGCCTTCTCCGCGGCCAGTGCCTCCGGTAGCCCTTGCCGAGAGACCTCCTCGGCGACGAGCTGATCCAGCGGGTTAGCCTCATACCGCGCCCAACCCTCGTATACGCCGTTGCTGCGGCTTGGCTGCTCCAGCGACACGACCCGCAGCGGCCCGAAATGGCTGTCGATGATCTGCTGGACGCGTTTTGATTCGCCGGGCCGATCGGGGTCCGGATCACTCACGTGACGGGCCAACCACGCAGGCCGCTCCCCGCGATAGAGCCACACCGGCAGACGGACACGGATGACACCACCCCGGACCGGCCAGTCATAGCGGCTGGCCGCGCCGTTTCGGCCACGCAGCACGTTGAGGCAGCAGTAGGCGATCTGCCGGACCACCTGCCCTTGCAGCAGCTGCGCTACCTCGGACTCCAGCGTCAGGAGATCAGCGCGCGGATGACGGTCTCGCCAGTGTTGTGCCGCTCGCAGCGTGGCCCCGAAGTAGTGTCGTGAGTCGACGGCGCGTGATCGCTCGTCTTCTCCACCGATCGGCAGCGAGAGGAATCGTGAAAGGACGGCGTCATACACCGCCTCACGCTGTGCGTCAGCGGTGATCCCGAACTCTTCCGGCAATGGCCCCGCGCACAATTCGTCGAGGAACTCGACCAGCCGCAGCGGCTTGCCGCCGCGTCGGCGGAACACCCGTCGATTCTGATGCAATTCGTTCAACGCGCGCTGCGGCTCGCCGCCCGCCACGATGTGCTCAAGCAAATCGATCAGCCACAGAGACGCGAGATCGTCCGCTCGAATGGAGCCTTGTTCGGTGTGTGCGAGGTGGCAGGTGGTCATGATGTGCTCCAAGGGCCGGTGTGGGCCCGAGTTCGGCGGTGACTGAAACCGGGGATATTGGCAAACGGGATGGTGCCGAGCCGATCGTGATTCGATGGGATACCGATCGGGGTGGACAAACGATGATTGGCCGGGATCACCGATGGGTCAGAAGACCGGCGGACCTGCCCCGTTTGGCCGGGCGACAGAAATCTTGGGTGCTCGGTCAGGGCACATGGTGTTGGCCCGCCGTTGATGCGCAACAGGTCGAGGACTTGGGCCACCGTTCGGGGCCGCCGGGACGGGTCTTTCTGGAGGCAGCCGCTCACGAACGCCGCGAGGGGCTCGGGTGCTTCGTGCAGCGGCCTGGGTGTCTGATGGACCTGCATCCGATAGACATCGTCGGGTTCACCGGTGAACGGGGGTTCCCCCTCGGCGCTGAGCAAAGCGAAGGCGATCACCCCGAGGCTGTACACATCGGATTCCGGGTGGGCACGCCAAGGTGCGGCAGCGGCGACCCGCTCGGGGCTGAGATAAGAAGCACTCGTCGCATCCATCCCCGGGCAGGGCAAGCAGAGCGGTCCGTGGCGTGGCACACCAAGTGAGTCTGAGCACAGATCTCGAGCCAAGTGTCCCGGTGCTCCGGCGTCGGTCGCGGGAGGGCCTTGCGGTGATCCCATCCGTTGGGCCGAACCGTTCTGTACCCGATGGTTCTCGTCGTTGAGCCTTCGCTGCGCCATCCCCAGGTCGGCAATCTTCCAGACCCCGTGCACGCAGAGGATGTTGGCGGGCCGCAGGTCGCCGTGTATCAGACCGCTGTGCTCCAGGGCAAGGACACCGCGGGCCATCTCGCCGAGCATCGCCGGGGAGACTCGCAATCGTCCGGGGTGATCGTGACGATGCTCGTCGAGCCAGCCCTGAAGGCTGCCCCCATCGGCCAGTTCCAGGGACAGGCCCAGCAGGTCCAGCCCCTCGTGCCGGAACCGGTGGATTCCGAAGACCTGTACCAGGTGGCGGTGGTCCTGGACCGATCGATACACCTCCCATTCGTGCCGCAGGTCACCCGGACCGGGCACGGCGTTGAGGCGTTGGAGCTTCAACGCGACCTCAAGCCGATCGACGTGGTCGTAGGCCCGGTAGACCGCACCGGCGCCGCCCCGACCGATCCGTTGGCGCACCACGAATCGGCCGAGTTCGGTGCCCGGATCCAGTGGAGGCGGAACCCGTCGCAAGTTCGGGGCCGGTGAGACGAACATCGGTGGCCGGGCCAGCGGTTCAGGTTGCGGCATGGCACACCCCCTGTTTCGTAAAGTCTTCGGCCTGCACTTCGGTGAGCAGCCGACTCAGCGCGTCCTTCAGTTCGTGCGAGACCACACGCAGCCACGGGTGCTCGGCGAGACGGTGCTGTGTGTCCTCGATCCACGCGATGACCTGCGCGTCTGCCTGCGCGGCTCGTTGGTCCGTGCGTTCGGGCAGCCGCGCCAGAACCGCCCGGTTGATCCGGACCCCTTCGGTTGTTGTGGTCGCCCAGAGCGCGAATTCGAGCAGCGGTTGTTCATCCACTTCCGCCGGGCTTATGACGAGCGTGTTTCGAGGGTCGACACGGCCGGGGTAGACCCATGTCACATCGCGGACCTGGGCTCGGCAGCTCACCGAGATCGCCGCCACGTCTGAACCACCCAGTGACTCGGCGATCCGACACGGCGTGAGTTCGTGGTGCGGGAACAGCGTCGGTTCACCGTGCCGAAGGACCCACCGACCCACCAGGGCTCGCTCCGATGCGTGGGCCACCGCCGCGGACCGCGACAGGTCGTCCGGAGCGCGGATGATGTCCAGTGATTGATCTGGAGGCCCATTCCCGAGACGATTTCGGCAATGATTCCGGGGGTGATCTTCGATCAGGGGCAGGTCCAGGCAGTGTTCCCGCCACAGCGACGCGAGCCGGCGTTCGGTCCGTTGGGACAACGCATGGTCGCGGCCGAGGCGTCCCTTCAGGGCGTGCAGCAACCCCGCCTCCCGCGCCGGGTCGGAAGCACGCCGTGCGCGATCCGCCGCCAACGCCAACGACGCGGCCACGAACCCCCTCGACCGAAGTTCGCGACATGCTTCGTCCAGCCGTGGGTCATCCCCCTTCGCGAGCGCGGCATGAGCTTCACGGGCCAGGTGTGAGGCCGCCGCAAACCGCCGCCGACGGTCGGCCCGCGCGCGGTCGGCTGGTGCCGCGGCGAATACCACGCGACACGCCGGGTTGTCCGGCGTTGAGGCGGGGTCAAGCGATTCGTCCTCGGCCTGCGGGAGGACCGCCGACCGGCCATCGGCAAAGACCACGCAGACACGCTTGCCATCGGGGTCCCACGGCGCGATCGACACGACGTGGTGCGGGCAGGCCTCCTCACTCGTCGGGGTCAGGTGTCGGTCCCGCCAGGCCCATCGGATGATCCGCCGGTTCGACGCGCCCGCGGTCAGCACGCCACCGGCCACCGCCGTGATCGCGTAGGCGTGGCCGCCCGCGTGCTCAGGTGTCGGCGTATGTCTTGCCGCGTGGAATTCAGGAGCCGCCATTCCTGCCGGTTGCTGACCGATTGCCGTTCCGGATGCGGTCAGGTTTCCGGTGTTCCGGGTGTTCCGGGGGTGGGCGGGCAGGATGTCGGCGATGCCCCGCTCGGTATCGACAGCCACGAGGTGACCCTCCCGATCAAGGTAGGCGACGCAGGTGGAGTCGAGGGGCACGAGCCTGACCCACGCGCCTTGGGGTGGCGGTGGCGGCGCGGGCATCATGCGGAACCGGTCGGGTCGGTCCGGCTCCCACACACGGAGGTCGCCGCCGATGCCCAAGCCCGCGAGCCTGCCCGATTCGAGCCAACACAAAGCGACCATCATGGCTTCGCCGGTGTCGCAAGGGATAACGCAGACTTGGATCGGATCGGACCGGTCGATCAGGACAAGCGATCCCGTATCGTCAGTCACCGCGACGACCGATGGCGACACGGCGCAGAGGTCAAGCACCGCCCCGGTGACGTGGTGGCGGAACGTGCAGCGATACCGCTCCCGCGTCGGGGACCATTCCCACCAGGCCACCTGACCGTCCCGACCGCCGGTGATCACACGACCGGTAACCGGATCGATGCAGGCGGCATAGATGCTCGCCGACGCGGGGTGGTGCAAAACAGAGGCGTCCACTTCGGGCGCGGCATCCCGAAGCAACTGGTGGCGATCACCGCATACGAGCACATCGAAACCCGGGCGTTCTCCACCACACCCGACCACGACAGCGTCGGGAGCAAACACGGCATCGGACGGGGGGAAGTTCATCAATGCCCCCCGTCCAGTATGTTGTTACTCGTGCGCGTCGCCGATACTTGAGGAACTTCCTTCACCTGCTGCCGCGCCGCCTGGATGGACTGACGTACCTTGTCCAAACGATACGACAGGGCTCGGGCCATCGCGCGGTGGCGCAGGGCCATGCTCTTCAGTCGGACCGAAGCGCCGCGGGTGGCGTTCTTGGCTTCATCACGATTCAGACGCGCGGTGGTATGCTCGACACGCTGCTGCTGGTCGTCAGCCCATTCGGCTTGTGCGATGACCGCGTCGCGGAATAGGCCCAGGCGGTTCTGCAACCCGAGCAGGAAGCGGAGCGCGTCCTCGGCGGAGCGCGTCAATGCCTCCGCGGCCCGTGCCTCGGCCTCGTCAGGATGTGGGCAACGCCGCGTCTGTGTGTCCGGCACCCGCCTCATGCCCGTTGTCATCCGCTCCATGGTCTGGTGCAGACGGCCCGGGGCAACAGGGGCCGATCGGGTGTTCCATTCTCGGGTGGCCTGGTCAGCACGGTGCAGCAGTTCCTGCGCGTTGTCGAGGCTGTACCGGCGGTCAAAATCATCGGGGACGTACGAGTGGTCGCCGTGTCGGAAGACCAGCGAGCCGCGGCCCTGGTTGTTCATGGCGTACCCCCCTCATCCGGATATGCCGGGATCCACGCATCATCCGGCCGATCCGAAGGTTTGGGGTCCAACTCGGCCTCGATCAATGCTTCCAGATGGCGTTGTTCGGCAAGCAGGGCATCGGCCCGATCCACCGGGCCGTCCAGATACTCGGTGGGGTCCGGCGGGGTATAGGGTGCCATCTTCTCCGGGACCGTCCGGTCCCAGTGGTCGCGCGGCTGATCGCCGGGGAACCGGTAGGCTTCGGCATCCTGCAACGCCGCCCGCGCAAGGGTCACCGCCATCGACAGGTCGCCTTCCGCCGCCCGGTGCCGCGCGATGCTGTCGGCGATCTCCATCTGGGCTTGGGCGTATTCCGTGCGGGGCCCACCGCCATTCAAGTCGTCAAGACCGGTGGCCACCGCGTCGTTGTTGTCGCCGGCCTCGCTCATGGCGGCCTGGGCTTGCGTGATCTTCCGCTGGAGCGCGTCGATCATCGATTCGAGTTCGTAGCGTTTCTCGTAGATCTTGTAGTAATGTTCTTCCGCGAAACGGGTCTCGTCGTAACCCTCCGCGTCCGTGCCGGGTGCCGTGTCACAGAGCCGGCGCAGCTGTGCTGCGAGCCGTTCGGTGGTCCCCAAGAGATCGGGTGCCTGGGAGGCGTGGTAGTCGTGTGGTGGGGTATCGGGCATCGTTGTCACCTCACCGATGGAGGACGCTTTGAACACGTTGGCGGTCGTCCTCGTGCGTCGCTTCGCTCGATTCCCGGGCGTCCTTGGCTTCGGCTTCCTGTTCGGCCAGGAATGTCGCGGCGTCCCGGGCGGCTTCCTCCACTTCAGCCAGCCCGTCCTTGGCTTCCTGCCGGTTGGCGTCGGCCGAGCCCTCCCGGGCCTGATCGGCGTCGGCCCGGGTGCGGTCGCCGCGTTCGTCCAGGTCGCGTTCCTCAAGCGTCCCCTCGGACTGACTCTCCTGGAGTTCCTGGCCCTCGTCCTCGAAGGCCCGGACGCTCAGGTCGCGGGCGTTTTCGAGTAGTTGCCGGATCCGCTCCGCATCCTCGCCGGCTGCCTCGAACGACATCGCGTCGAGTGTGCGGGCCTCGGTTTCCACGTCGTCGGCCACCTCGCCGACCTCGTGGTTGCGGCGTTCGTACTCGCGGCGTCGCCGGTCGACGCCGTCCTGAATCTGCTGGCGGGTGTCGTTGGTCTTGTTGCGTTGGTCCATGGCTTAGGCCTCCACCGGCTCTACGCAATCGCGGGTGAGTTCCGCGAGCCCAATGAGTTTTTTCTGCAGCTCCCGGTTCTGAGGCTGGACGACCCGCCGCCAACGCCCGGTCAACCGTTCACGCCTTGACCGCAGGTCTGCCAATGCGCGGATTTGATCAGACTCGGTGTCGGACCCGGGTTCGCCGCTCTCGACCGGCCAATCGGTGATCGAAGCGGTCGTGATGTATTCACGCTCGAGGCGATGGAGCAGCCGGGCTGCGGCGGACCGGGCGGACAAAAAGTCCTCGATCAGTCGGGACGCGGCCCGTTGCCGTGACGAATCACGCGGGTGGTTACGCAGGGCCTGCAGTCGGCGCAACAGGCCGTGGACCCGGGCGTGGAGCCGGGACTTCTCGCGGTCGTACTGCCCGATGGCGGTTTCCAGCGCGTCCAGCCCGTAAGCCCACCGCCGGATCGTCGCTTCGAGATACCAGGCTTCATCGCGGAGGTATGGCACGAGATGGTGCCCCGACGCGATGGCGGGCGGGCAAATTACCCGCGAAAGGTCCGGGGTCCGGATGCGGCTGGGGCCGTGGTAGCCCTCGGCGAAGAAGAACGCCTCGCCCGGCGACAGGCGGGCCAGCTCCTCGTGCTCGCCCGCGTCCATCAACATCGCGGCAGCCAGCGTGTCGCGGTCTTCCCGATCGACCTGCCGCAGGGCGAGCTTGGCGGCGGTGTGTTTGACGACCTGCGGGGCGACCGCCGAGGGCACCTGATCGACCAGCACGATGCCGACCCCCAGCGCCCGCAACTCCGCAAGCATCCGGCTGACCATCTCGGCTGCGAAAGACTTGGGGTCGGGTTGTTCCTCCGACGCTGCGGCGCTGACGCTGCGGCCCACGAGGTTGTGGCACTCCTCCAACACGATCACCATCCGCGGATCCCCCGGAAGCTCCGGAACCCCCAGAACGCCCGGCCTTCCCTGCGTGGCGGGCGGGACGCCGCGCAGCTGCTCACGCACCGCGGACAGGATGAACAGCGTGATCAGGCACTTGTGCTCGATGGTGAGCGGCTCTAGTTCCAAGACCGTCGGCTTAGACATGAGTTCGTCGATGCCCGGGAAGCTGGTGACACAATCGAACACACGCCCGACCGCGCGACGCGTGAGGGAACCGAGACGCACGTCCAGGGCGCCGCGCAGGTTCGATGCGACCTCGGCGGCGTAGCCCTTTTCCGCCAGCACGGCGCGGGACGCGTGATAGTGGTCCCGCAAGGAAGGGAACCCGTTGGCACGCTGGTAGCACAGTTCGAGCGACTCGCCGATGAGCGCGGGCAGCGGCCCGGACATCGGCATGGCCGCGCGGAAGTTGCTCAGGACGTTCTCGATGTGCGCGTCGCGGTCGATCCATTCCGGGTGCCAGAGCGGGTTGAGCCGCAGTGGCGATGCACCCTCGTCGCCCGGCGTGTGCACGCGCAGGTCCGCGGCCAGCGCCTGAACCATCGGTGTAGGGTGATCGGTCAAGGCCTTGAGCGCACCGTACTCGTACTTGGCCGGCTCGATGACCAGGAACGGGATCCCCCGGGCGTGCAGTTGAAGCAGCAGGCCGGTCGTCACCATCGACTTGCCGCTGCCGGACATGCCGCAGACAAACAAATGCTTGGCGAGGTCGCGAATCCGCAGGCCGCGCGGCCGAACACCGATCTGTTCGGGAAGGTGCTTCATCGTGCCTCGTCCCCCAGCACGATCAGGTCGTCAAGCCGCCATCCCGGCGGGTCGGTGTCACGCGCGAGCCCATGCGTTGGCCGACCGCCCGCGACGGGCAGCGCGAACAGGCTCTGCAGCTCGGCCGCCGTGGCCACCACGCCGAGCCCCGCGAGCGGGTGGTCACCGAGTTCAGACAGACGGGCCTCCCCCGGAAGTGGATGCACCTTGACAACATCTCTTCGGGCGGCAGACAACTCGCTGCAAGTGGCGTCGGACTGGGACGGCACGAGCCGATAGCTGCCATCCTCAAACGATTCTTCGGCCAACGCGGCGGCTACCGCGCAGGCGTCGGCGGGGTGGCGGCTGATCACGCGGGCGTGGAAGGTCAGGTGCGGCCGCAGCAGAGACTCGTGGAACCGGCGACGCACCCGCAGCAGCTCATCGACGACCGGGTCCGGACGACGCATGGGCTCCACCACCCGTGACGAACGATCGGGTCGGTGCGTCGGCCGGTGTAGGAGCCGTGGGGGTCGCACAGCGTCCGGCGCATGCAAAGCTCTGCTGAAGACTCCGGGAACTGTTGCAAGTTGGTTGGCGGGATCGTTTCCGGTGGGAGCTCCAAGGATATTTCCGTTAGAAACTCCGGGGGGTGCGCCGAGCCAGGCAAGGGGGTCGTCGCGAGCACCCGGCGGGTCGAAGTAGCGGTTGATCCGTTGCAGGCGTCCGAGATCACGGATCGACGCGTCGCGGTAGCGGGCCATGTCCGTGGGGGTGGCCGCGAGATCGATCACCACGGTGTCGCGCGCGTTAAACAAGGCCCGATCGATGCGGTCCCCGCGCGCGTCGGGGCACGGCACGAACGGATGGCATAGGTAATAGTGTGGCGAGGCCAATGGGTTGTCACCGGCGGCCAGTGTCCCGGCGACGGCATATTCGTTACGCGTGATGTCCCACACGGCCCCCGATCGGGAGACCCGGTCCGGGACGCAGGGATCGGCGGGGTCCAGGCCGTAGAGCTGGGGCAGCGGCCCCGATCGGATACAGGCGGCGAGTGCGTCGAGGCACGACGTTTCATCAGACCACGCATGGATCTCGATGCGCAGGTGCGTCTCGTCGGTAAGCTTCCCATGTGATGGCTTCTCGGCGACGTACCGGACACGCAGCCCGGATTCTGGGCCAGGTGTTCTAAGTCGACTTCCAGGGGAGAAGGTCAGCAGGCGGAGTAGTTCACCGAAACACCGCCGTACGCATGCGCCCACATCCCCGCCCGTGTGGCCGCCGCCGGCCGCGGCCAGAAGCCGGTTGCGTGACGCCCGGGCATCGGGCAGACGTGAAGCAAGCATGCAGATCGACGAGGTGCTCATCGCGGGTTCCCTTCATCCAAACAAAGCGGTATCCGCATCGTGGACCTCCACGTCGTGGCGTGCAGCGACGCCTGCGGTCAGGTCCACGCAGGCCGGGCACGCGGGGTCGCGGGGCAGGTCGATCCCCTGCCATCGCAAGACCCGCAGCCCGTTGACGCCGCAGCCCAGCGGGGGGAGGCGTTCATAGGTCGTATCGCGCTCGCGCCGGTTGAACCACTGGAACAAGGGCGCGGTGAGGTCCTCGTCGAGGCTGGCGAGGGAACCGGCGTGCCCGCGGATGAGTTGCTGGATAGCGAGCTTGATCATGAATTGGGAGATCGGGGCGATGTCGTTGGCCAGGCCGGGTTCGATCGGGACCGGCCGATCCGCGTAGGCGATGCGGGCGGCCTGCCGTCGGCCGCCGATCTCCTGGTCCTTGGCCTCGCGTGGCAGCGTCCTGAGGAAGCACTCGTAGCACGGCCCCGAACCGGGGCGGACCATCAGCACCTGCCCGCCGTAGGCCCGCCGGAATGCACCGCCGACGATCATCGTCTTTCCTTTCTCGATGCACAGGCGGTTGAGCACCTGCGTGGCCGTGCGGTCCCCCGTCGCGGCGATCACCACGTCGGCTCGGCGGACCCAAGCCCGCCACGACTCGAGGTTTCGCCACCCGATCGCCTCGGCACGTGTCTCGACCGTCGCGTAGGGGTTGATCTGGGTGATCATGTCGCGGAGGACGTGGACCTTCTTGCGGCCCACGTGCCGAAGCCCCGCGGGGTGGCGGGCGACATTGCACACCTCCAGCACATCATCGTCCACGATCATGTGGTTCGAGACACCCGCTTGACTGAGGCCCAGCGGGATCGGCGCACCGCCCGATCCCAGCCCGGCGGTCAACACCCACGCCCGCGAGAGTCGGTCGGACTCCAGCAGACCCTTGGACCGGGAGAAGAGCTGATCGCGGACGGGCACCACATCCAGCGTCGCTCGACGCCACCGCCCCGCGGCAAGCACAAAGGCGTCGGCGGGTACGGCGGGTTCCTCGCCTTCTCGGGCCAAGATCTGCACATGGCAGTCTGCTCCGCACGGGGGCGGCTCTTCGGTGCCCGCCGGAACTGAGTCTTCGACGCTTCGGATGACGCCGCAGACGGTCGGCCATCCCTCGACGCCGGGCAGTGCGCTGTACACCTCGCCGCCATCGAGTCGCGCGAATCGAACCAAGACCTCGTCGGCTGACGGATCACGGTCATTCAGCAAACCCGCACTGATCACGACCCGGCAGCCATGCTCTTCGTGCTGTGCCGCGGTGGCCACCGCGGCCTCGGTGTCGGTCATCAATGACATTGCCTTGCTCCTTTTTGGATAGAGCCACTGGCGATCGCGGTGCCCAATCGGTTCCCACCAGTTGTGGTCGACCGCATCGTGACGATCAGGTTCGGGGGCCGAACACCTTCGTGTCCTCGGGGGTGATGACCACCGCTTCTTCGGGGTAGTCCTCGTCGATCCAGCGCCCGTCGGGAGACTGCGGCCTTACCCGCCGGGTCAGCGGGTCGTAGACGTAACGGACGCCGTCGTGACTAAATGGCTGATGATCCGTGTGGGGTTTGGTCTTGGTCTGTTGGGCTTTGTCGGATGGGGGATGGTTCACGGTTGGCTCCTTTCGAGTTCCTGGTTCCACTGCCCGAGGATCGTGTCAATCGTCCGCCCGTCGCGGAGATGCTCGTGGTACGCTTTCGTCCATATCTCGCCTTTGATCAGCACGCCCAGAACCGTCATGTCCGGTTGCCAGGTGTCGACGAAACAAAGTTCGATGCAACCGCCAGGACCATCGGGCCCCAGCACGTGGAAATCGTGCGACACCCCCAGGTCGGCCAGTGTGCCACCGCCGTGCATCGGCAGGACGGCGGGCTCGATTACGAAGAGCCGCGGCGACTCCCAGGGGAACTCCGGGGAGAGCTGGACCCGCAGGTGACACGGCGACTGGTGCGGCAGCGGCAGGGCCGGGCCCTGGATGTAGGTGTCGCCCCGCGGGTCGTGGAACCGGAACCGCGATGCCCTTCGAGCGGTGTTCTTCAGCTCAAACGCCAGTCGGTGTCGTTGTTGGTCATTCCACATGTCGATGGTCCTTCAAGCCACGGCGATGAGTCCGCGCCCGCTGTGATGCACCGGAAACCGACGCGCCTGCTTCATGACGTATGCCTCGTAGACCGGGTGGCCCGGATACACCAGCCCCACGCGCCGGGCCGTTTCCATCGGGTCGATCTCGGTAGGCAACAGAAGGCCGGGTGCGGCGGGATCGGGGCGCGAGACGGCACCCGCCGCCGAAGATTGTGGCATCGGTGCCGTCGTTTGCTGGGTGGCATCCCCATCAAGCCCCACGTTCGCGGCCTCATACACATCTCTCAATGTCCAGGGGATCACCGCTTGCGGCAGGCGGTCCGTGAGGTCGATCCACGGGTGGCCCGGGTGCGATTGGGTTTCCACTCTTGTCACCCCATCGAACTCCGCGTACGCGATGGTGATACGCATCCGGTGCCCCTCGCCCCGTGACCAGCTGACAAGCCAGGTGTCTGGCTGTGACTCAACATGCAATGTGGTCTTCACGGCCTCGGGTAGCGACGCGATCTGACGTTGGAGTGAATCCGGCAGCGTATCGGTGCCGGCCCGCTCGAAACGCAGGCGATCCTCGGGCCAGTCCGGCATGACCTCGGGGCCACATACCCACGCACCGAACCCACGCGCCAGCGCGGCGCGCCGCACCGGACTCACGCCCGGCAGCACACGGATCGGCAACGTGACCTCGCCCCGGTGCGGGTCACCGTCGTAGAGGAAGGCCTTGATGGCGACGGTGAAGACGGTGGGTGCCTGACACCCACTCCCACCGTAGCCGGCCAAGTGTTCGGTGGATCGGCTCTGACGCAAGGTGTTTCGGCGCGGGCGCTCCACGCGCGGCTGATGATTGGTTATGACCTCAAGGAATTGCCCACACCGGTTGCGACGCATGAACGACCCTGCGCTGGTCCGGTCCCCGGCGCTGGGTTCAGCCAGACCCAGGAACTGGTGGCTGTGCCAACGCCCGATCATTTCGATGCCGAACTCATCACGGAAGGACTGGGACAGATGACGGATGTGGGATGGCTCATCGGCGAAGTGGGTTGGTTCGTGGACCGCGGCGGGGCCTGGCCCCGTAACCAACTGCACCACGGGCACGCCGTCGCGACGCCAGTGACCAAACAGCCCGCCGCCGGTCTCACGATCGGGTCGGTCGGCCGACAGCCGGGCGATCGATCGGAGGCCCGACCCGAAGAACATCGCTGCAACGAGACGCGGGCGTCGTGCTTGAGCGGCTGCTGGTGACCTGGCGGATGACCCGGGCGGCTGGGATGGCGTGGGTGTGGCGAACACGTGAGGCTCCCGAAGGTGGCGGGTTCGTCCCGCTCTCACTAGGCTTTACGCAGACCGGGTCCGGACACGGGCGGCTTCGGTTGTGTGAATCAAAGAAATGTCAAAAACAATCGAATTGCGGGTCAGACGGCATGGAAAGCAAGGAGCACTGGGCGCGGCGTGACTTCCCGGAAACGCGGCACTCGCTGATCGAAGCGGTACAGGGCGACGATGACGCGGCGGCCCATGCCGCATTCATCCAACTCGTGGAGGACTACTACCCGGCGATCCGCTCTTTCCTCTATGTGACCCTGCGGCTTGAGAAGGATTTTGCAGAGGACATCCTGCAGGGATTCCTGGCAGACAAGCTCGTTGCAAAGAAAATCTTGACCCAGTTCGATCCGGAGAAGTCGAAGCGTTTCCGCCACTGGCTCAAGAAGGCCATTGAGAACTACCTAAACAGTCAGAGACGACGCGGCAAAGCTCAGAAGCGGAATCCCCCTGGACCGATCTTCGATATCGACGACCATCGGGACGCGTTACGCGATCAAGCCGATCTGTACGAAGTGCAGTGGGCCTACGAGACCGTTCGGTTGGCGCTGGAAGCGATGCGGCAGCGCTGTGAGAAGGAAGAGGAAACGCTGGTCTGGCGGGTGTTTGTTGATGTCGTCTTGGACGAAGCCATGGGCAAAGAAGTGGCTGGGGACGCCGCAAAAATCGCAGCCAGCTTTGGAATAAGTGTCGAACAACTCGGACGCGCTAAGACGAAGGGGAGAAAGTTGTATCTCGAAGCGTTGACCAAAGAAGTTGGCCGCTACACACCCAAAGAACGAATTGATCAAGACCTGAAAGAATTGCACGAAATGCTGCTGGCGAACCCCGGCTGGGTCGAGCGTTCGCGTAGTGCGTGGTAGACCGCCCTGTTTTCACCCACGCGGAGCACGACCATGGCCTCGGAACTCCCGGAAACCCCGAATGCCGCTGACCCCCCGGACCTTTCCCGATATGACCCGCGCCTAGTTGCTCGTCTCCTGGACCCGACAATGGCCGATATCGGGCGGCTCGCGCCTGAAGAGTCCAGGGCGGTGCTTGAGTTCCTGCTGGATTCACCGGTGGTCGAGCACCTGGGAGCCATGCACCCGGCCGCGCGGGAGCGGCTGCGGCTCGTCAGCGACGCCGAGCACCTGACCCTCCGGACCCTGCGTGACGTGCTCGTCCACCCGCTGCCCCCGGTCGAGCACCTGAGGCTGGTCAAGGAGCACGCCAAGGCCTGCCGACAGCACCCGGAGTCCGACGTCCCCGACGACGTCTCGACCGTGCTGTACCTGGCAGCGGTCGCCGCGGCGCGGACGCGTTGGCGTCAACGGCTTTCAACCCAGCCCGACACCGCGCTCGTCGAAGGCCTCCGGTGGGCGTTGGGGCAGTCGTGGTTGACTGGCTCAATCCGTGACTTGCTTGAGCAGGCGTTGGGGATGGTCCAGACGGGGATTCAGGCAGACAAAGCCGGACACCCGGATTCCGGGGGTGACTCAGGAGGGCCCGGTGGTTGAGCCAGCGGCTGACAACCTGCCCGGGGGCGGGGGCGGGGTGCCGATGTCGGATGCGCCGCTGAAGGTCTATCTGGATGCGGGCTTCCTGGACCCGCCGAGTCCGGACGTGATGGCGGTCCGGGTTGGGCCTTACCACGTCATCGACAAGCTGGGTGAGGGTGGTCAGGCGGTCGTGTTCCGGGGATGGGACCCCCGGCCTGAAAAGCAGCGTGAAGTCGCGATCAAGGTGCTCAAGCCGGAGTCTGCCGCCTCGGATCTTGCGCGAAGCCAGTTCCTCAAGGCCGCCCGTTACCTGCAACGCGCGGATTGCCCGCAGGTGGTCCCGGTGTGGGACGTGGACGGGGAGCGCCGTTACCCGTATCTGGTCATGCCATTGATGACCGGCGGCAGCTTGGCGGAACGGCTCAAGGGCGGCCACCCGCTGCCCAACGATCAGATTCTCTCGATCGCGCTCGATACCGCGACCGGGCTGGCCTGGGCTCACGACCGCGATCTGATCCATCGCGACCTGTCGCCGGGCAACATCGTGTTTGACGCCGAGGGCCGGGCGCACTTGCTCGACTTCCAGATGGCGAGGGACATGGGGCGCGTCCACACCGGTGACGATCCACGAGTCCGGGTCCGCGGAGGAACGGTGCCCTACATGTCGCCCCGGGCCGCTCGCCGCGAGGGCGAGAGCCACTACCGGGATATCTACAGCTTCGGGGCCGTGCTGTATCACGCGCTCACCGGACGCCCGCCGTACGGATCGACCACGCCGGAAGACCTGCTTGATGAGATGGCCACCCCGCCACCTTGCATCACACAACTCAACCCGGACGCCGACCCGGGGCTGATCGCCGTGGTGGAGCGATCGATGCAAGACCCCGGGGGCGGAGACTGCTACCCGCTCATGTCGGCCATGCTGGACGACCTCCGGCGAATTGAAGCGGGCGAGCTCCCCCGGGAACTTTCGGATGAGCGTCCGGTGCGTGCCGGAGCACACCGACGACGCCGGGGGCCCGCGATGGGACTCGCCGTGGTGGCAGTGATTTGTGCCACGTCAGCCCTTGTGTGGCTGACCTGGTTCCAAAACAGAGGTAAAGCAACGTTCACGGTCGAAGGCACGGTGGACTCGCCCCTGGTCACGGACTGGCAACGCGCCCGCCTGGGCGACTGGGACGCCGACGGCCACCTGGACACCTACGTGGTCTCCGAGGGCTGGCTGCGGGTGTTCGACACGCGTGGGAACCAACTGTTCTCACGCCAGATGCACCGGCCCGAACGGTTGCACGTGGCCCTGTCCATGGTCGAGGACTTCGACGGCGACGGGCGTGACGAGGCGGTCGTCGGGTGGTCCGAGCCCGATCGCATGGTGCTGGAGGTCGTGACCCAGAGCCAGTTCGCCGCGTCCCGCTACGAAGCCCGGGGCTCGGTGATCGACGACGACGCGGGCAACCTTCACGCAACCACGCTAGAGGCGTTGAGCCTGACGGACCTGGACGGTGATGGAACAAGAGAACTCCTAGCACGGAGCGTCGCCGGCTGGCAGCGTCGGCCCCGGGGCCTGGTGTGTTTCGAGATCGGGCGACAGACCCCGCGTTGGTTCTTTGAGACAGCCGGCAGCATCCAGGCCATCGCCTGCGGTGACATCGGTGGCGACGGTCGTCACGAAGTGCTGATCGGCACCCACGCCCCTGCCAACGGCGTGACGTTGCCGGATGGAACTAAAGACAGCAACAGCGCCCTGATCTGCGTGGACGCCGAGGGCCAGCCGCGGTGGCGCCGCCAGCTCGATACCCAGTTTAGCGCGGTGCGTCCGCTGCTGATGGATGTCGATGCGGATGGCCGAGACGAGGTGTTCGCGAGCGTCCAGGCCGCGAACGACTACCGCGGCGCGGAGGCCGGCCGGCTCTTGTCGCTCTCCGCCGATGGCGACGTGACGGCGACCTATGAGTTGGGGTCCGAACTGGTCGATGCGATGGCTGTCCATCCTTACGGTGAGACCGAGGCAAGGTTGATTGCAACCGACCGCCGTGGCCACGCGCACCTCCTGACCCCGGAACTGTCGCTCATCCGCCGGGCCAAGGTGGTGGAGTCGGACACATCCAACATCCGTCTCCGTCTGATTGATGTCGCCGACCTCGATCGGGATGGGTCGCCCGAGATTGTGTTGTTCTCTTCGGAACGCCGGGTCACCGGCATGCTGGACGTCAGCGGCGAGGGCAACATGACCAACCTGCTGAATAACCGAGTGATCGTCTTGGACCGTGAAATGAACACCCAAGGGTCGCATCAGCTTGCCGAGCAATGGAAGCCCCCTCAGAACGCCGCGGTGTTTGTCGTCAACACCGATCTGGACCCGCGGCTGGAGGTGGTCACCCTCGCGGACCGGGTCACTTTCCTGGCGTGGTCGCCCTGACGCGCCGCGTGGGTCGCTGGTTGTAAGGGCATTTGCTTTGCCGTTCGACGGCGTAACGCATCAAACCGAGAAAGGTGGTTGGCCATGCCCACCAAAGACTCACCGCATTTGACCAGGCTCCAACAACGCCTTCTTGACTTGCTCATCACCCACCGTGCGCTCACCAGCCGACAGATCGCGGTGATCACCGACGGCAACCTGGCCAGCCGCAAGCGCGCCTTGGGCCAGCTAGAAACACAAGGTTATGTCGCCAGCGAACCCATCCGCCTCCGCGCCCGCCCCGGGCGTCCGGAGACCGGTTGGCGGACAACCCCCGCGGGGCACGGCGTCACCAAGCGGCGAAGGGGCCGGGGGGCCGCTCTCGCGACGGTCGGCGGACGCGACGAATCGATGGCCCATCGGGTCATGCTCAACTGGGTGCCCGTCCAACTGCCAAGTTTGGAGGCGATGGTGCCGGGACTCACTGCGTCGTGGAGGGATGATGCGACCGGCACGATCGCCGAGCAAACGGTTGAGTTGGATTCCGGTGAAAACACTTCCTTCATACCGGACGGTGTCTTGCTGTTGACCCATGCACCTTCCGGACAATCGCTGCTGTACTTCGTCGAGGCAGACACGGGTACCGAGCCCTTGCGGAGCAACGTCAATCCGGCTCGGTCACTCAAACACAAGCTTCGGGTCTATCAAGCGTATTTCCGGGACGGCGGATACCAGAAGATCGCCACCAGGCTTGCACAGCAGCCGCGGAACAATCGACGTGGCAACCGGTCATCCGGACTGCACGTATGCGGCTTCCGGCTGCTGTTGGTCACCTCCAACGCGTCCCGGTTCGACGCGGTCTGCGACCTGGTCCGAGCCACACCCCCCGCGGGCTTCATCTGGGTTACGCAGGAAGACGACCTCGTCGAACACGGGCTCTGGGCATCGGTCTGGGCCCCGGGCGGTCAAGTTGGTGAGCCCGCCGAATCGATCGTGGATGCGCTGTGTCCCGATCCATGCCCCTCGCCGCCGTGGGCACGAGGAGAGGCCTTGTAGAGCACCGCGATGCATCTCGCGGCGCGCCGAAAACACCGCGGGCCATGGAGGAGGCCTGGCCTTTTCGTTGCGCGGCCGAGTGACGTAAGCAACGGTTTTGAAGGTGCTTGCGCTGCGCGACGAAAACCGACTTGTATTGGGTGTGGTTGTTTGTGGTTTGTCGTTGGCCGCTCGCGCCCGCGGAGGGTCAATCCTCTCGGTCTTCGACCGAGTGATCGACCCTTGGCGACCGCTCGCGGCCGGCACGCTGCGCGTGGGCCGTCCGTGGCCGTGAACCGCAGACGACCGGCCGCGGAGGTCGGCGCAGACCCGCCATGGTAAAGCCTTCGGTCACGGACCGAGAGGCTTTAGCCGCGGGTCCGCTCGGGCCCTCCGCTGGATGGGGACTGCTGGCTCCGCTCCCCGAGGGAGCCGCCCTCGGAGGTGACAAGCATGAATGAATACAAGTTGAGAATGATCATCGCCCATCTTCGTTCGCACCCCGTGTCGGGAGCCACGCACGAAGAACAGCTGTCGTGTCACAGCCTCGACGAACTTCTGCCGCTCGACGAGCAGCAGGCCGTGATACGCGAACTGGCCGCGATCCACGAAGCCGAGCGCTTCATGGAGCGTTGGCAGATCACGGCGGCGCGATGGGGGTGAACCCCACCGCTCTGCCGGGGTCGTGGTTGGGCGTGGCCCAACCCTCCGCGATCCGAGCGGCAAGGAGCTCGGATCGCAAACTGTGAGACTTCGCGTGCCCACGATTCAGCGTGGCCGCAACGGTCAAGCGTTCGGCCGCATCCCCCCGGAATGTGCTTGCCGGTTCCCGGGAGCCGGGGCGGCCGACCGATCACTTCACCGACGCGGTGGACGCCCAAGGGCGGACCGGCTTCGTAAGCTTTACGCAGCAACGTTCCGTCCCTCGGGTCGGCGTGGAACGCCTCAACGCATATCCATCCGTCCAGCGGGGGACGCTGTCCGGCTCGATAAGCGTGGCCCCGACGGCACCGGCGACGCAACCTATATCGACCGTGCCGGCTGGGTGGCTGGGTCGCCGTCACGATCCGTAAAGGTGTCGCCGCCTCGGACGCGCCGCTGCGAAAAGCATATCGAGCCAGTCCGCCCTTGGGCTTATAGAACAAACAGTGAGGCGTGGGCATGCACCGTCGGCTCACTGCGGCGTGAGCGAGCCGACTTCAAGGCGGCTGGCTGGAGGCATCAAACATGAAACAACTAGCAATAGAAATGAAACAGATCAACGAACCAAGGATTCGAGTCGAGATCGAGCGACCGAGGGGCTACGGCAGCGTGCCTGGCTTGTCTGACGAAGAGCTGGCGGATGTGGCGGAGTTGGAGCGGATGGCGTACCTCGACCTGTGGGGACCGTTGTTGAGTCTTCCCCAACAGGGGCAGCGGGACTCGCGGTGGTTGAAGGGCGAGGCGTTCGATACGCACGACTTTGCGGCGTTATACGACGGCTTCGACTGGCGGTGGAGCCGGAAAGAAGAACTAGGCATGGAACTGCGGAACGCACGGATCATGCGGGACATCGTCTGGGAACGAGTCGATCCACGGAAGGCTTGGCCGATCGTCAGGCTGGTGCGGCAGGACGTGCTGGAGCTGGGACACATCGAGGACGCGGACATCCGAGCGGCGGCGAAGTGGGACGGGCGGGTGCGTGCCCTGCGGGAGCGGTTAGAGGACCTGTGGGAGCGGCCCCACCGCGGCGGCGGGGATGCGTAAACGCGCCCCCGCTCCACGGCGACTGCTGCTTGCCGTCGCTCTGCCGTGCGGACGCTTGGCCCGCAGGCGTGCCACACGTTGTCTCGCTTCCAAGGTCGACTTGCGGGGGTTACTTCCGGGGGCCGGAAGGTTGATAAAGGGGCGGGTCTCTCGTGGCTCGTAGAGACCCCGCACGGTCAAGATGCGGGGGATCGGGTGAATCCCATGCAACTGAACAACCAACCGAAGATGCGCTTCAAGGCGGGCAGCGTGAGCTGCTCCATCTGGGAGAACACGTTTGAGAAGGACGGGCGACCGCAGGTCATGCTCAAGGCGGAGCTGTCGCGTCGGTACAAGGACCGCGACGGCCAGTGGCAGTCGAGCAACAGCTTCAGCCGCACCGAACTGCCGATGGCGGTCCACGTGCTCAACCAGGCGTTCGCCTACATAATCGACCAATCCAACACCCTTGGAAGTGATTCTGACCATGGCCACGGGGACGGTTCAGCGGCTTCAGGGGGCGGTGTATTTCCGGGGGTGGAGGAGGAGCGGGTGCCGGGGCTGCATCGTCGGCTCTAGTCGGCGGCGGGCTACCCGCCGTCGAAGCTCAACCGCAGGACCTCGGTGATGCGATCGACCAGGTCCGGGGGCAGGTCGATGCTGATCTGCCGGCTCCGCCCGTAGCGCCCCTTGGACTGGACGCGGGCGGTGACCAGCGAGTACATGTCCAGCTCGGCGACCAGGTCGCCGAAGGCCCGCCCCGTCAGCGCCCGCAGCCCGACCCGCTCGCACACCCGCCGGTACGCGGCGTGGGCGTCGCGGGTGCTCGCCGCCGCCCCGCGGTTACGGGCGACGGCGTCAATCACCGCCCACATCGCGGCGCGGAGCTGGGCGGGTGCCGACCGCAGCAGCGACAGGTAGCGGTCGGTGTCGAGTTCCGCCGCGGCCTGATCGACCAGCGCCTCGTCGATCGGGCGGCCCGCCTTCTCGGCGAGGTAGGCGCTGCGCGAGAGCAGCCCGACGGCCCGGCGGGCGTCGCCGTGCTCGCGGCTGGCCAGCGCCGCGATCCGCTCCACCACGCCCGCCCCCGGGAGGATGGCGTTGGGCGCGAGAGATTTCTGGACGCGGATCGACAGGATCGTCCGCAGGTCGATCGCGTCGTAGGGCTTGAAGATCAGTTCGTTGAGCTTGAGGAACGACTGGACACGCGGGTCGATGTTGTCGGTCCAGTTGAGCTTGTTGGAGACGAAGACCAGCACCAGCTTGGCGGGGATGCGTTGCGGCAATCGCCGCACCAGAAAACTCAGCAGGGCATCGCGGTCACGCCGCACGTTGTCGATCTCGTCGATGAACAGGATCAGATACCCACGGAACTCGGCCAGCTTTGCTTCGATGCGGAGCATCAGCTCCTCAAGCGAGATGCCCTTCTTGTAGCGACGCGAAGCTCCCATGAGGCAGGCAAGATCGTTCAGCGCCCGGAAACAAGGCCTCGGCGTGGACAGGTCCAGGTGCTGGTGCCGCACCGCGATCCCCTCGGCTCCGGCCATCTCGGACAGCAGGTTCAGGAAGTAGGTCAGCGTCAGCGTCTTGCCGGTGCCGGTCTTGCCCCACACCGCCAGATGCACGGGGCTGTCGCCGCGGAGGATGCCGGCGAAATGGCTCGACAGTTCCTGCAGCTCCGCGTCCCGCACGTTGGCGGCATAGATCTGATCAAGCAACGCCAACTGCTCGCTCTTCACTAACTGTTCGTCGTCCAGAAAACGTCGGTCGCGGATGATGGCGTGCTCGGCCATGTGGCGGATGCGCTCAAGCACCTTGTGTCGGACGGCCTGCCCGGCATCCTCTTCGGATTCAGTTTCAATCACAGGTTCCATTGGAAAATCACCTCTCAGGCGTTCCTCAAGAACCCTTCCTATATAAACCCTTCCCCCGCCCCGGCCCCCGGAAGCCCCGCGGAAGTTTCCCGGGCACACCCGGGAGTTCGTGCCCAGCGGTTTACCTGGAGATATGTGTCACGCAATGACATCAACGGCTACGCCCCCCGCGAACCGCGATGCGTCAAGCGATGGCATCATCGCCCAACGACAATGGCATAGGGGGAGTGTTTTTCCAGTGGAATCTACATCGCTGGCCATCCGCCAACCGCAACAGGTCCCGCGGGACTTGCCTCTACTACTACTACTACTTTCTCTTCTCTATAGAGTAGTAGCAACAGTTATAAACCTGACGCCGGTCGCTCGGGGCTCGTCGGGATGATCCCACAAGTTCGATTCAAACGCTCTACTCGACACAGAAGAACGCGAAGCTGACTGCGGCGGGATTCCGCATCTCCATTGGAAATCCACTCACACTGGCCTAGAACCCCCGCCGCGGTTCGCACGCGGTGGCGAACCGCGGTCGGTCGCCCAATCCAAAATGGTCATCAGAATCGACAGCGATCAACCGGTAAGTGAGCGCCCGCGCTCGTTACCCCTGGTCAGCTATCGGGGCCGGCTGTATTGGGTCGATCAGCGGCTGGGCGAGTTCCGCCCTATGGACCCGCCGCTGCGCGTCGTCTCGTTTGATTCGGATTTCGGGCAGGCCTTGCAGCTTGCCTACGCCGCTCAATGCTCGCGGTAGGAGATGGTCCACCACCCACCCAACCGAAAACTTGATAAAGGAGGATCGGCCGATGGTCCCGCATGGACCTCGAACAAGCCTTCCGCCAGCTACCCATCGGCCCGCTGTTTGATAGCCTGCTGATCGACTTCATCCTGGCGTTCACGTTTTTCACCGCGTTGACCTATGCGGTCTTCGGCCGACGCTTCCCGCGTCCACGCCCGGCCATCGCGATGTCGGCGGCCGTGGGGCTGTCGTTGGCGATCGGTCTGGTCTGGTGGCTCCAGCAGCGCGGCCTCTCGGCCCGCGATCTCGGCCCGGTGGCGGTCGGGTTCTTCATCATCGTGCTGGCCATGGTGCTGTTCCAGGCGCTGCGTCAGATCGGCGGCACCTGGTCAGGGGCAGCCCTCGCCTTGGGCGGCAGCCTCTTCGTTGCCGCGCTGCTCGACGCCACGTTCATTATCGACAGCGGGACCGCCCAGGCGTTCGCGCTGCTGATCCTGATCGTCGGCGTGGTGCTCTTCTTCATGCACCCCCGGAAACAACCCGAAGTCTGGCCCCCGGAAGTTCAGGACACCTCAAACAGATCTCATCGAGCCGAAAAAGGCTTCCGGGGGGTTGATCTTTCCGGGGTGCTGCCGCGGCGTGAAGAGGTGAAGCGTGATCTTTCCGACGTGCATGCGAATAGGCTGGTCGGTCAACGATTGCAGGACGGACTGCACCACACCAAGACTCAGACCGACGACCTGCTGACCCATCCCGAACGCACGGCCACGGTGCTCGCCCAGGTCCGCGCGTTGCTGCCCGCCGAGGGCTGGTTGACCGAGCGGCTCGCCCGCCTCCGCGCCCACGCCCACCACATCCGCGAAGGTCACCTGGCCGACTTGGAACAGACGAAAGCGTTGTGCCGCAAGCTGCCCAAGGAGGTCCGGCGGGTGCTGGCCGCCCAGATGGTGGCGGCATATGGCAAGATCGTCGGGATCGAGACGCGGATCGACCGGCTCGACGCGGCGGTGGCCGAGGTCGAGCGCCGTGTGCGGCAACTGACCGCCACCGCAGAAGCGACGCTGCGGCAGCATCGGCCGGAAGAGGCTGAGCACCTGCTGGCCGAGGCGGAGAAGACCCAGCGGCACGCGACGCGGCTGCTCAAACGTATCGAACACACCGAGCAGAAGCTGATGCATGTGGTGGACCGGATCGCCAGGAAGATGAAGGAGGCGTCCCGCGGTTGACCCGTATCCTGCGGGTCCCACGACAAACTGTTCGCTTAGAAGATGTGCTGGCCGACCACGAGCCCTGGTACCGCAGCCGCGGCGAGGCAAAGATCGGCCGCCTGCTGGACCGCTATGGCATTCCCTTCGCATATGAACAACCACTTAATCTTGATGGCGGTGAACGGAGCAAGCGTTACTTGCCGGACTTCACCCTTCTCCCTTACGACGACGGCTCGAAGCCCGAACCGGCAACGCGGGTGATCGAGTACCTCGGGATGCTCGACCGAACCGACTATCGGCGAAGCACGATCCGGAAGATGCGCGACTACGCGGCCCATGGTGTACATGCCTTGTATATTCGGCCGCACGAGTTGCGGGATCACGACTGGTCAACGCGCTTGGTTGATCGAGTGACCCATCATTATCAAAGGCGTCAGAATCCGAATCCGTATCGATACAACACAAGGCAATCCTATCTCTGCCGTCGCACCAAGGGGTACCAATAGCCATGATCATGTCCGCAGCAAACGACCAAGGTTCGCTTGAATAATCGATGTGACTTGACTACCCGGCATATCGTGAAGCTCCGCGATTCGACCGATCGTCTCTTCTACCATCACTAGACCTCCTTCCTCTAAAGACCCACGGGCGAAAGGTGCGTCGGTTTCAGTGAGGAGCCTGTCGAGTGGGATCGCCCGAACCAGCTGCTGATGTCGTGGTGTTTGCAGCATCAACGGGTTAAGCGAGAAGTAGCAACCCAATTCGACCGCTCGAACGGCCTGTTTCGTCGACCCAGTGAACCAATGCAAGACCACGGTGCCACGCGTAGGCGGTAACAGTTCTTCGATAGCGTCCAGTACAGAGACATCGGCCCGCAAGCTATGAACGGACAGGATTCGTTCACCTTCGCGTGCGCAGGCCGAAAGAATGCGATTGAATACAGCCTTCTGGAGGTCCAGGCTGGAGGTATGGGACTTGCTGCCGTCAAGCCCGACTTCTCCGACGTACCGTGTTTCGGATAAGAAGGCTTCAAACAGGTCGATTTCATCTGCACGCTCCGCTACTACCTGCGGGTGCATTCCTAGTGCTGGTCGCACATGCGTGGAACCTGCTGCCCACTCGCGGTTCTGCGGCCAAGCCCGAGGGGTCGTGGTCACGGCAAGCGTGCGCACCTCCTGGCGGTCTCTTTGCCGGATGAACCCCGGTGGGTCGGGCATCAAATCAACATGACAGTGGAAATCGACCAGTGGAGTTCGTCCCGCCGTCATTGCCGCACCGTCCGGGTTCTGGCAAGCAGGCGATCGACCTCCGCCATGCCACGGCGGTAGACGTCGGTCAGCCTGTTGATTTCAGCAGTATCACCGGGCAAAGGCCCCGACTTGTAGATGAGCAGTCGGGCGAGTTCCGGGTTGGCCGCGCGTCTCCGACAGGCCAACTGGAATGACCGAACCTGTTCCCCCTCGGCTCGCTCCGAGTCCAGTGTCTGCCCCGCGAGATCGACCAAGGTATAAGGCGTCGCGTCCTCCCATCCGGCAGCACCAAACGCGGCACGCCGAATCAGGCACGGGACGCAATGACCGCAGTGCTGTGGTGGCAATTTGCTCCACCGTCCCTTGGTCGGCGACGAGCACGACATCGTGTCGGCGGCTACGCTCTCCAGCAAACTCTTCTCGCGGCAGCCGGCGACCATCTCCCCCTTCGTCTGGTACTGGTAAGGGTTCTCAACGCGACAAGGCAAGCCCAGTGATTCCAGCAGCCAATTCCAGGATCGCATGTAGAACGGGTGAGTGGTCCGCGTACTCAACGCACCGAGTCGCAACGTATGGAGCGGTACGTTCAGAGAGATCAGACCGTTCTCAGGGACATGAATAGTGGTGCCCTCAGGCATGCCGGCGCCTGCGAAGGCGGCGAGCGAGAAGAAGAGAAACGAGCGCCCGCGGGTCGTCGTCTCCGCCCCTTCCAGCCGAGGCTGCTTTTCAGGTTGATACCACGCCCGACTGCGTTCCACGCCATCAAAATGCTGACTCATAGCACGGAAGCAGGCGTCTTGAGCGGTGCTGGCTGGTCCATCCGAAGCATGGCTTATCAGTAGTGTTGTGTTGTTGTCGGCGTATAAATCGATCGCCCCAATCAGGCTGTCCAACCCACCCGAGAAGAGGCAGAGCGAGGTGAAGTCTCGGGGTGCAACCTGTGACTCGCGCGTTGTCCCCGTGTCGGCTTCAATGATCCGTCGCGACCGCCTCGGGCGAGGCCGGAAGGTCAGGTCCCAGATATCGCCAGTGAGAAACCGCAGCATCCGACCGAGACGTTCGGTTAGTGCGGCCCAGCGTTGTGGGTCTGAAACCGGGAGATTGAGTCGGAACTGCCGGGTCCATCCATCGAGCCCGTGTGTGTCACGCTGGATACGTGTATCCGCGGCATGGACGACAGCAGCGAGTACGAGCAGATCGACACCTATCTCGGTTGGGGACATGCCGAGTCGCTGAAGCTCATCAAAAGCCTGGTGTAAGCCTCCTGTGAATCGGTGCGCTTCATCGGTCACCAAACAATTGACCGATTCAACCTCGCGGGGCGAAGCAACGCGGGTTCGATCGGACGGGCCCAAGCGGCCGATGATCTGGATCGGTTTCATTGGGCGGCTCCATCTGCCATGACTTCAAGCAGGTCGAAAGCCGTGACATAGACTTGCTGCATCAGGCGATCGACATCGCCACCATCTAATGCTCCGCTCACACCCGTGCGGGTCAACGCATCTCCAACAGCGCCACGCACGAAATCGGTCAATTGCTGCTGTATCCGTTCGACCGCGAGGATATCCGCCGGCAACTCGATGGCGCGCAGGCCGATGTCGTTGACGATGCGATCCACGATCGAACGGCTCACGAAGCTCTCGAGTACCACGACCATCTGATCCGCCGTCAATGCCTCGAACTCAATAGGTTCCCCGTCGGCGAGTTCGACCAGGGTTTCGATGAACGCATCGCGGGCGATCGAATCGTCGAGGTTCCCGCCTTCGGGACAGATGAAGTCGGTCAAAGCGGCCAAGACTTCAACGACTGGACGGCCCGCGAGCGCGTCCAGATCGAAGCGCCTCAACGCCGCAATGGCACCTTCAGTTCGCGTGGAGGAGAAGAAACTGGCCAGCCTGCCCGCGGCCCGCGTCGAAGGTGCCATGCGGGCCGCCGCCGTACGGGACCCACCCGCTGCGGTTCGGACGTATCCGCCCAAGGCACGCCCAAGAGCCTGCCGGTCACGTCCACCTGAGCTGGCGAACCGAGAGAAGTTGGACCGTGCGACGCGGTATCGATCAGGTTCGGGCTCCGGTGATGGCGGCGGGGGACCGGGTGGTCCCTGGGGAGTCTCTGGTGTGTCTTGATCTGGCTCTACCGACGGGGGATCGGGCGCTGTGTCGTCGTCCAGCCATGGGGGGATCAATGGCGAGGCCGGGCCAGCCCCACCGAATGGACTTGATGTACCCATCAGTCAGCATCCTTCGTGAGTTGGCCGGCTGCTTGAGCCGCTTTACATAGCACCGCATTATCATCAAATGCAGCCCACCGTTCGATCAGTCGTTGATAACGAAGCTTCTGGTCGGGCTCAGAAATCGCCTTCGCCCAGCCCCCAACCACCCATGGACCAAGTTTGGCTTGGGGCAGTGAATCAAGTAAGTCGAGCAGGGACCGCTGGAGCATCTGGTCTGCTTCACATAGTGCTTTGAGACCATCCGTGCCACGCGGCTGTGTACTGAACTCCTCGGCCGCAAGTATTCTCCCACGCACCACGTCGAACAGTCGGGCCCGTTCGGATGGCGTCAGTTTCACCAGCATCGGCTGCAGAGGCCGCACGACGATTTCTGGCCCCATGAGCTTGTTCGCGACATCCTCGAGCGGCCCTAAGGATGAGAGTCCCCCAAAAAATCCACGACGATCCTTGGCCAAGAACAGATATGGTCTCAGATCCACCCCGCTGAGTGATGGACTCAACATCGCCCAACGGCGTGCTTCGGCATCTTCAAGGAATGCTCGAATCGCCTTTCCGCTTTCGTCCACCTGAGACTCTTCTTGCGCAGGCTTCCTGGACGACTTCTGGATCAGGCGCTTCTCGCCTGGATCAGCTTCGAGCCTGTCCAGCCCGGGGCATGCGCCATCGGCCGCTGATGCACTGCCATCGACCATCGCATCGAACAACTGCGGGTAAAAACGCTCGGCAAGCATCAGTTTGGCCAAGACCGACCGCTTCACCGCCTTCCCAAAGCCTCGGGACTCGGCGATCCGCAGGCGGAGTGACATCGCGTTGAGGAAGCGCTTGATCTGCCGGGGATTGCCACATGTTCCCGACGCCAGCGTGGGCCCGATCTGGGTGCTGAGGTTGAGAGCTTCTTGCACGCCTTGACCGACGTCACCCGCAGCTCCCTTGACGTCGTCAATCGAGAGCGCGACCTGCTCCCATGGGGTCTTGAGCCGTTCGCGTGCGAGCGAGAGCACCCGATCAAAATCATCGGAGTCCTCGCCCATCTCTGCGGCAAGAAGCAGCAGTGTGATGTAGAGCTGGGTCTCAACGACCCCCAGCGCGGGAATACGGAACGGGACCTGAATGAGCTTCTCCAAGTAGTTCTGGGCGTAAGTCAACGGGCCGCTGCTTTCGGGCAGCGAAGGGAAGTGCTTCCTGACGGAGTATTCGATCATCGCCTCGTCGGCGGCGATGATGAACGCCGTCCGCGAGGTCATGACAAATAAGCGGATCGCCTCTAAGGTTGCCACAGCGGTTTCAGGCAGGCAGCGGTCGAGGTCGTCTACGAGGACGACCAGTTGATCGATCTCGGCGGCTTCGAGCAGTTGATCAAAGTCCGCCCTGAACTGCCTGACCTCCTCCGGTACCTGTCGCGAAACGCCATCTCCGAAGGCACCGTCGAACATCCCCGCGACCGCTTCAATCTGGTCCCGGCTAACGCTGGCGGCAGGGTCTTGTATGAGACTCCGCAAAGCACCTACAGCCGATTGGATCATGTCGGGCGACGGGATGCCGGTGCTGGCGGTCCAAAGCAAGCCCCCGGCGTTACGGGCCACCTTAAGCCAGTCGATCCGCCGGAAGAGGTTCTTAACGGTATCGCCAGCCTTGCGGAGTGCCGGACGGGCGTCCACCAAGGCGGTGATGATCCCCTCGATGAGGGCGATTTTGGCGTCCTCGAATCCCTCGAACTGCCAGCCATTGAACTTGAGGCAGACGGTGCGCTCGTTCTCGCCGAGTTGATGATCGATCATCTCAAGCACACTGGATTTGCCCGCACCCCAGTCACCGTGGATACCAATGGTTACAGGTCGGCCATGGAGCGAATGCAACAGCTGGCAGACGGTGTGAGAAATCGCAGCATTATTGAGAAGGTCAACGCGAGTTTCTTGATCGGAAAGGATTGGCGTCATGTTAAATCACCCGAAATGCGAAAGGTAGGTATCAATTTACCAAATATGATCAGAATCTGATCCCCAGACCTATGGCCGCGACAGCATCATTATGCCACATCAAGCCAAGTCATGGTCGTGATATGTCCATCCGTGGCTATATCCAACTGTGCCCGTTGGCAGGCGGCGACCGCTGCCGCAGATGTGGCCAACAAGATGCGATGATGCGCGCCGGAATCATGTAGTTTCTGGATACTCGCCTTGATGTCCGACTTGCCGGTTTCGACCTCGATTGCCACCAGCTCGCCCTCTTTTTGTGCCCAGACATCAATTCTACGATGTTCGTCCAACGCGAATTCCAGTTCGACCTCGTATCCATCTGCTTCGTATTTTTCTTGCACGCGAGCCATCCAGTAACGGTGTTCCAGGCTTTCACGAGGCGGCGTAGGCAGTTCGACGTTGAACCGATCAAACACCTCGCGTCCCGTGTCCGTCAGGTCGTTGAGGACCACTTGGCCACTTCGCGTGGCGAGTCGTGCGGGGGCGATGTAGCCGCGGTCGGTCAGGTCCTGGCGGATGGCGTTGCCTTTGCGCCGGGACAGATGGAGCCGCTGGTAGCGCTGCACCGTGGTGGACAGCGGGTGGTCGACCAGGTCCCGCATGAAGCGCGCGGCGTCGCGGGTGATCTGAACCGCGGCTCGGGGATCATCCACTGGTTCTACCCGATAACCGGTGGCTCCCCCAACGTTCGAAGCCCGATCCATGATCGCTTCCGACTTCCGGGGCCGGGGGTGGTGGGTGGGGGAATACGTACTGGGGTGGAGTTGCTGATGTGACGTAGTAGATGGGTCCTGATCGGACGCTTCACGGTCTCTATTATCTGGCGGCGGAACCGGCGTGACCGGTCCGGGATGAGCCGGTGCGGGTGATTCCGCTGCGGAATCGGTGGGATCGCTTCCTGTCATTGAGGAAGCATGAGCCATACCCCGAGTCGTCCCGTGGGTATGGCCATCCGGGGCATCCAGAACGCGCGGAGGCCCGTGGTTGTCTCGTGATAACCACGCTTCCGACGGTGTGGCTTCGGTCATGCGCCGGCGTACATCCTCGTCCGACACCGACCCTTCCTCGATCGGGTAGAGCGGCAGCTTGATCAGGAGCGGCCGGGTGTGGCTGTCGGCGACACGGACCACGGCGGCGCCGACCGGCAGCGTGATCAGTGCCTGCTTCTGATCGTCGTCGAGGTTCATCGCCCCGGCCATGGCCTGCACGTCACCCCGGAGCTTCTGGGACAGTGCGATCGTGGCGTAGCTGTTGGCGAACGCGACCTGGCTGAGCATCGAGGCGCTCTGGTCCACGAAGACATAGCCTAGCCCGTATTGGCGGACCATCCTTATGGACGTCTCAAGCACCGACTCGCGGGCATCTGCGGCTTTGCGTAACAACAGGTTGTGCGCTTCCTCCAGCACGATCAGGCCCGTCAGGTCTTTCCGCGGGCCCTGCGCGAGGCGCAGCCGGTACAGGTACAGCGTCAACGCCTCGGAGAACATCCGTCGGTCGTTGTCCGCGCTCAGCCCATCCATCTCCAGGATGACATTGTTGTCCAGCAGTGAGGGTAGGTGCGTGTTGTCCTGGGTGTTGATCACGGCTCCGAACTCGCCATAGGTGAGCGCCTGCAGGATCCGCTCCGCCGAGGCCTGCCACATCGCGGCCCGGCCACGGAGTTTGGTGGACCGAAGCCACTCCAACAGATCGACCATCGTGGGGTACCGCGTAGGCACCGTATGGGGCTCGTACATCCCCGCATCTTCATAGAGTTTGTCCAGCCCGGAGACCAGCAGTGAGATCACCCCCTCTCCGCCGAGGTAGGCCGACGCGATCACATCAACGATCACCTTCACCCAGACCCCGGGTTCGCAGCCGGGCGGCGGGATCAGCGGGTTGAACCGGATCGGGCTGACGCTACGGCCCACGGTGTAGACCCGTAGGTCCGGGTGACGCGTGAGAAGGTCGCGGTAGCCGCGCTTCCAGTCCATGGCCAGCACCTTGATACCCCGTCGCATGACCGCGTCGAGCAGCACGAAGGTGAGGTTGGTCTTGCCCGATCCCGATCGGCCGCAGATCAGGACGTGTTCCTTGAGCCGGCGGCTTTGGAGGGTGAATGGCATGATGGGCCGTGAGTCCGGGCCGTACACGATGTGGCCGAGTTCGAGGTCGCCGGCGTTAGAAGATGCTCCACCCGCCGTATCGGACGAGGCTGAAAGATGAGGGGGAAACACCGACTCATTTGGCTCGTAGCTGGCGCCCAGGTGCTTGACCGCGAGCAGTTCGAGCGTGCGTTCGAGATCGGCGCGGGCCTTGGGGTCGGACTCGGCGAGATAGACCCGCCACAGCCGGTCGATCCTGGTGCCTAAAACCGGCCGCAGCCGACGGCACAGCCCGCGGAAGCCTGCATGGCCCCCGGACGTGCCCTCAGCCAAGCGGATCACCTTTCCCAGAACCGCGGAAGTATTCAGGCGCATCGTCGTCAAGGTCGCCGAGCAGTTGCCCGCTGCGGTAAGCCTGCAGGTAGCCGCCGACCGCTTCGGGGATGCCGAGGCGCAGGCGCGACAGATCGCGCCACAGGTGGACACGCTCCATCCGCCGTTCGGAGGCCAGGTCCTGCATGCGTCGCTCGTACAGCGCGTGCTGCTCGGGACGCGCCGGCCAGCCCTCGCGGGCCAGCTCGTTGAACGCATCACACTCGGCGCGCAGCAGGTCGTAACGGTTCTGTTCATAGATCACGACGCGCTGCTGGGCCTGGCCGATCAGGTCACCGAGCGCCATGCCGGTGCCAAGCCTGCGGTCCTGGATCATGGCGACCTCGGGCTCACCCGCCGGCGGCGCGAAGTAGCCGTCGCGAAGCAGGTCCTCGACGGTTTGGGGGCTGTCGGCGCTTGGCCAACTGGTTGAGCCGAGGTGCTGATCGATCGAGCTCGAAGCAAGCGATGCCGGGGCCGAGGCCGGGGGTTCCTCCGGTGAGATGATCTCGATCGTTTGCCGTCGCGGTGGAGCGTACCGGAGCGCTGACGCTCGGTAGTAGTGTCGGTCGTGCTGAAAGTCGTAGGTGTCCGTGTGTCCGTGGTTGAATCGCATCGTGTTTCACCGGCGTTGTCATCGCCAGGCAGTGGTGAAGCGTCCTCCTATATAAAACTTTCGTTCCCTGTCACCACGCCCGCGGGAACACAAACCTTTATCTACTTCGGGCCCCGCAGTGTCCCGTGAGGTGATACCCAAATGCCAAGACCCTATACCTGCCCGTACTGCGGCACCCCCGGCAAGAACGTGGCCAAAGGCTACCGAGCGACCAAGACCATGGGCTTGCGTCGCATCCGCTTCTGCCGAGCCTGCAACCGCAAGTTCACACCAAAACACCAAAAACCCCCGGCCCCGGAAGCCCCGCCCCCGGAACTCCCGGCCCCGGACGATCCGCCCCGACCTCCGGAACCCCCGGGGCAATCCACGGAGGATTCGGCTGCACTTGACAGCCCGGCAACCGGTCCGACCGGCTCATCGCGCCCAACGGATCCACCGCCCGATGTGGCGTTGAACATCGTGCCCTTACACGATGATCCACCGGATGAAGCCGTGACGCTTGCGAGCCAGAGCACCACGAACGGCCACGCCGTAGCGCACACGGGCCAAGACCCGGAGGCCTCCTATGCAAACCCGTCCACGAACCACCCGTCTGAAGATGTGACGGCCGGGCCTGATCGGGAAGGGGAAGTTAAAGAAACACCGGTTGATGCCTCCGGCCCTTCCCCTTCCCCCCGGGCCCCCCATCCCCATCCCCCGGAAGCCCCGCCCCCGGAAGATGGAACCGCGGACGAAAGCAGTGATGCTGCGTCAGGTGCGGAGGAGGATGCCAGATGATCAATATCCGACTGGCAGGCGATCGCCTGCTCGAAGCCGTGGCGCACTACCGCGGCTTGGCACGGGACTATTACTACCAAGCGATCCTGTCGGGATACGCCTGCCCCAAGTGCAAAGCCGCGCTGCACATGATTGGTGAATCACGTTGCCGCTGCGGGGCCTGCGGCCATGAGTTCGACCCGACACCGGTCTTCCAACGATGCGGCATCTGCGGCGGTATCCCGAGGCTGAACGTACGCCGCTACCAATGCCAGTCTTGCGGTGCCGATGTCGCGTCCCGGTTCGTGTTCGACGGGATCGTCTACGACGCCGACTACTTCCGCGAGAAGATGGCCGAGTCGAGGCAGCGCAAGCAAGACGAACGCCAAAGCGCCCAAGAGCGACACGCGGACACCGTGGTGTCGAACGCATCCTCATCGTGGGAACCCGCCACGATCGATCTGGCCGCGTCGACCGGCTTGCTCGACGCACTCAACGGCCTGACCGGCCAGGCCCGCGCCGAAGTGGATACCTGGCTCAAGCTGGCCGGGGCATTCGAGGACGCCACGTTTGATCTGGATGCGTACCAGAACCACATCCAGGCCCATCTGCGGCCGTTCGAGACGTGCTTCGAGGACATCCCCGCCTTGCTGCCCGATCACCCGAAACTGGACCGCATCTGGCGGTTTATCGCCATCATCTTCCTGGCCCACGCCGGCCGTATCGAGATCTACCAGGAGGCCGACGAGATATGGCTCCGACCCCACCATGCGCTTGACCGAGAAGGACCGACAGTTCCTCACGACGCTGGCCCAACGCCTGCGTGAGGACGACGCCCTGCGCGTCGAGCTGGTCGCCAACCGTCCCAGCTACATGGTGCTCCGCGGCAACTACGGCGACAAGGTCCACGCCGCGTTCGGGGTCTCGCGCCAAGGTGTCCGCTGGCGTTTCCAGCGGCTGTTCAACGAGGTCTACGTCGATGCGTTCACCACGATCCTGATGATCGAGCAGACCTTCGGCGACTCGCTCCGGAATCACGCGATCCGGATCAGCCGGGAACGCCACGCGCTGCGGCTCCAGCAGGAGCCAGCCCCACCCCCGGAAGAAACCGTTAAAGCTCCGGAATCCGTGGAATCGGCGTAAACGCCTCCCCTTGAAAATGACCGAACCCACCAAGATCGACTTCCGACACCGCCGCATCCAGCAGATGGACGACCTGACCGACCTGGCCGAGATGCTGTTCCCCGGCAACCGTAACCAGCAGCACGCCGCGGCCCGCATCCTGCTCGAGCTCAAGGCCGCCGACGGCCTGGTGCCGACCATGGCGCACCTCGAATACGAACACCGCATCTCCCGCCGCACGCTGCAGCGCGCCCGCGCCAAGCTCTCACGCTTGGGCCTCATCGAGCGGGTGACGTGGATGAACACCCGCTACGGCGGGCGAGAGGGCTGGAAACTCTCGACCCGGTTCTCGTCCTCACTGCGTCGCCTGGCCGATCACGCCGACGACTGGCGCGCCGACACCCGGCCCGCCCGCATCGAGAAGGACCGGATGCTCATCGAGTTCCTCCGGCCGTAAAGTTTATATAGCCGAGCGTATTACCACTGCCCAATCCTCATACCGATCGCACCAAAACACAAAAGCGATCAAAGCGCCCCCCGGAAGCCCCCGGAACTTCCCCGGAAGTTTCCCTGGAGATTGCCTGCGGAACACGGGGCGCACGAGGACCCTTTGGAAGTTCACACCCGGCAGTGTCTAACGAACCTGTTCAGACCACCGGGCGGCGACACCAACTCGACAGGTCCTCGACGACGAATCACCCCGTAACCGGGATCGGCCACGCGCCGGCCCATCACTTCTGTAGCACCAGCTCTCTATTTCGTAACCGCAACCGCAAGGTTGTGTACACGTCTCGACCAACAATCTCTTCCGCATCGACCACAGCGTGTATCCGATCGACGTTGATCTCATCGACCCAGCGACCCGCTCTCCCGCACGCCCCATCCTTCAATCCGGGATGGGGCGTGCTTCTCACAACACCCCAACCCCCAAACAGAACAGGAGGTAAACACCATGGCATGGCGACCAAGCAGTTATCTGATTGAAGGCGAACTGGACAACACCGCCCCCGGGAGGGTGACCGGCTGGATGATCTTCAAGGGGCTCGAAAAGCGAGTGACATTCGACCTGGCAGGCGATTTCCACCGCGACATCCGCGGGGCGAAATTGCGGCTGTTCGGCGACGGCGAGCGAGCCGACACGAACGAAGCTGCGGCATACCTGCACGGCATGAGCCGTCACCAGACCGGCCAGGCCGGCGACATCACCGCGGGCCGCGCACCGCAGGACTACGGAGACTACCCGTACATCGAGTGGTACGGGCAACACAACGGTCGGGTGGTCATCGAGCTCGACCGCGACGCGGTCGAGGTGATCGGGCGACCGATCCCCTGGATCGAATCCGACCCCATCTCCCGGGCCGGGCAACAGCAGAACATGGCGGCGTTCCTGGGCAGCCTCGTTCAGGAGATCAGCAGTAGCGACCACACCGCTGCATCCCAAACACCCCCGGAATCAGTCCCGGATACGCAACCGGCATCCGACCCCGGCTACACACACTGGGTGATCGAGAACGGCGTGATCGTGGGCGAGGCCCGCGAGATCGAGCCGATCGACGACCAGCTCTGCATCGCGTACGTGCGGCTGTTCCGCTTGCCCGAACAAGCCGAGTACGGCCGGATCGCGATCGATCAGCTTCGGCTTAAGCACCCGGCCCGTTAACGAGCAACCCATTGATCTTTATTGATTCCGACACCCCCCAACGGTTGGGGGGATGTCGTCCCCTGCAATACGGAGGTATCCACCATGAACACAAAACAGACCATCCAAGCACAAGTCGATCCACGGCTGCTGAACAAGGCCGACCGCCTGTTCACCGGCAGCCTGCGGGGCAGGATCATCGAGGTCCTGCAGAACGCCCGCCGCGCGGATAGCACGCAGGTGCGGATCACCCACGACGGCAAGACCATCACCGTCCAAGACAACGGCACCGGCATCGAAGACTTCCGGGACCTGCTGAACCTGGGCGGATCGGGCTGGGATGATTCCAAAGAACTGGAAGCCAGTGAAGATCCCGCCGGGGTCGGCCTCTTCTGCCTGGCCCCCCGGAAGCTGACCGTCGAGTCCAACGGGCAACGCGTCGTGATTGAAGGCGACGGCTGGCGCGGCAGCCCGGTCACGGTGGTCGAAAGAGGTAAGGGGAGCGAGCGGGGCGAGGGGGGCGAGACACCGGCCGGCACCACGCTGCGGTTCGAGGACGAGCCGTGGGATTTCGAGGTCGTCGAGCCCCTGGCGGTCTTCACCGGCATGCGGGTGACCGTGGACGGTCGCGTCTGCTCCAGTGAGCCGTTCATCAGCCACGCGGATGCACACGACACCGGCCTGGGCTGCCGCCTCCAGGTCATCCAACAAGACAAGCTGAGCCAATGGCAACGCAACGCGGCTCGCGTGGGCTGCATGGGAGAGACCAACGTGGTCGTCAACTTCCACGGCCAGACCGTCGGATTCACCGACCGCCCGATCTCCGAACGTGACCTGTTCTACTTCATCGACCTGACCGGCGAGCCGACCGGCATCCGCCTGATGCTCCCGGCCCGCACCCAATTGGTCGAGAACGAGGCGCTGACCCAACTCAAGGCCCTGATCGAGCACGAGGCCTATCGATACGTCGAACGACGCGGGCACCACAAGCTCCCTTACCTGGAGTACCAGCGTGCTCATAAACCGGGGATCGAACTGCCCGAATCAGAGCCGGTCTTCTCGGTCGGCCTGCTGACCGATGACGGCTTCGGTATCGAAACCGCCGAGGTCACCATGCCCGAGGGTTTCGACCTCTCGCGTTGCTACCGGTTCGATTCGAGTGGTGACGACGCGGCGGGGTCTGGCGAAATCAATGCGCACCTGCTCGCGGCGCTCGGCACCTTCGAGCAGCCGCTGGTACCGGTATGTATCGAGCCCCGCTACGACGGCTACCGGTGGGCCGACCTGCCCCTGATCGAATGCGTTGAGGTTGAACCCGACAAGGAGTTGATCCGTGACTGGATCTGGAACGGCGAACTCATTTGCGTGGAGTCACTGAGAATCCGCGCTGAAGCGTCCAACGGCGCAGTGTTTGAATCAGCGGTTCCGATGGCGGTCCAACCTCCTGACCTCAGAAACGCCTCCGATTCCTCCTTATCCCACGACGAACGACCGGTGTACGTCACGCCGCGGGCACGCCACGAGCTGAGCATCGACTGGCTCTGGTACCACCTGGGCGGGTTCGACGACGACGGCGACACCTGGGACACCCAGAGGTTCGAGTTGGAGAAGCAGATCGATGCCTTCTGGGCCCGGCTTGAAGGCCCCGATGAACCGCTGCGTCGCAAGCTCTTCGATGCCACCTACCACCTGTCCGACGACTGGGCGACCGTCACGCTGCACCGCGACGGCCGCATGACCCTCACCAACCAGGACGGCGTGACCCGCACGGTCGCGCCGCCCCAACCCGAAGGAGATTCACCATGAATGAACTCAACCAAAACCCGCGCCCCCGGAAGTGCCCCCGAAGCAATCACACCCACGCAAACCACCACGCCTGCACACCCGGGTCATCGTCACCGAGTCCGGTGAGTGCGTCGATGTGACGCGCATCTTTCACGGCGCCTCCGAAGCGGTAGTGCGACGCCGCGCCCGCCGCGAGCTGCGCCGCATCATCGAGGACGTGGCCCGCGACCATCCGAGGGCCGAACCGTTGCCCGACGAGATGGCCTCGGCGCTCGAACACGGCTGCTGGTGGGCCGAACTGGGCAGCGAGACCTTCTCTGTGCTTCTGCTGACCCCGGAAGCCGTCGAGTTCGCTGACCCGCCGGTCGAGATTGACATTCAGGGCGGCCGGGTCACCGAGGTGAGTGCCCCGCAAGGACTCCCGATCCTTATCCGCGACTACGACACTGATGGCGTCGAGCCCGGCCGGCTCACCCACGACGCCGATGGCAAGCCCTGCGTCGAGACCCGCTGGAACGGAGGTGACGGATGACGCGGCCACAGACCGATCCGCTCGACTCATTGTTCGGTGGCGGCTTCATCGTCCTGACCCGCAACCGATCCGAACCGCCCGACACCCGCTGCGAGGCCTGGGCCTACAACGGCCCGCTCGACTTCGACCAGGCCTCGCCTCTCTGCTTCGGGCTCGGAGCCGATCCCGAGGAAGCCATCGCAGCCCTGAGATACCACCTGCCGGACGTTCTCCGCAAGCGCCGCAACTGAGTCAATCCCTTCGCCGATCGTCATCGCGGCGTCCCTTCCACCCACAACCCATAACCGAAAGGAGCAACACCATGCCCAACGGCACCGGTGCGCGCGCACCACCCCCCGCCCCCGGAAGCAATCAGCTCAACACTTCTCTTGTTGCCTCGTAGGCAATAGGACATAGAACAACCAACCTATAACCACAAGGAACAACCACCATGCAGATCCTCTTCATCAACAACGACGGTGCCGGCTTCGCCGACTACGTCAAGGTCGAGCCCGACACCTCCGTCGAGAAGTTCTTCAACCAGCAGTTGCCCGACCGGCCCGCCGCGGACTTCCTCATCCGCGTCAACCGCCAGCCGGTCCCGCGCGACTACCGGCTGCAGGAAGGCGACCGCGTCACCATGACGCCTACGAAGATCGCCGGCGCTCTGTGCGCCTGCTAACCCAACATCCACTAACCCATCAACCGAAGGCCCTCGGTCCGGCGTCATGCCAGGCCGGGGGCCTTTTCGCGTTGAAAGGAGACCCCTCATGCAACACCCACACCGACACGCCGTCCGGGTCGCCACGATCCTGCGGCGTCAACTTGAACGGCTCCGCGTGGCCGACATCGGCCGCACCACGGAACGCCGTGCCGCGCTGACGACCCGCATGGTCCAGCTCACCGAGCTGGCCCAGCGGATGAACCGCGCTTGGCGTTGCCAGTACCACGGCGCATCCCGCCGGCTCCAACGCCGGTTCGACCGCCAACTCGCCGATCTGGTCAGCGAGATCAATTTCCTGCGTTCCAATCCGGAACACGACGGCGATCCCGGAAGGCCGCTTCCCACCCCGCGTCAGGTGCTCGACGAACTGCGTCAGATCGAGGACGAGTTCGGCGGTTGGATGCTGGAGAACGGTAGCCGCACGCTCAGCGTCGAGACCGACCCGATCACCCTCGAGTACCTGCACCTGGGCCGGTTCCGCCTGGCGCTGGACCTGCACCGCCTCGGTGACAGTCCGCACGTCTTCCCGCTGCGGGTCGAGGCCCTCGAACCCAACCCCGCCGCGGGCTCCGACCGGGTCACCCACCCGCACGTCCGCGACGAGTGCCTGTGTACCGGTGACGCCACCGCGCCGCTGGGCCACGCCCTGCGTGACGGGCGATTGGCCGACGTCTTCATGCTCGTCCGCAACGTGCTCAACACCTACAACCCCGACTCGCCCTACGTCTCGATCGACGACTGGGAAGCCGAGGGATGCCCCGAGTGCGGCGGATCGATGTACGAGGACACCCGCTGCTGGTGCGAGCTGTGCGACCGCGACTACTGCGACGAATGCGTCGGAACGTGCCAGCACTGCAGCGAGACCACCTGCTACGGGTGCCTACGCACCTGCGACCACTGTGAAGAAACCTTCTGCCGCCAATGCATGACCAGCTGCGGCGACTGCGGCGAGGCCTGCTGCCCGGGCTGCCTCGACGACGACCTGTGCCCCAACTGCCACGAAACCAAGGAAAACGACGATGAAAACCAAGAAGACCCGATCCAAGAACCCCTCCAACAAGAAGCCCCGGCCCACCCGCCAACAGTCCAAGCCTCGCAGCCGACGGCGGCATAAGGAGGAGGAAGCGCCCGTGCTGCGGTTCACTCCGTACGCGTGGGCCAAGCTGCACTACTTCTGCCACCGCGGCGATACCGAGATCGGCGGCTTCGGGTTGTCCCACCCGGACGACCCGCTGCTGGTCATCGACTTCCTCACCCTCAAGCAGAAGGTCACCTGCGTCAGCGTCGAGTTCGACGACGAGGCGGTGGCCGAGCTGTTCGAGGACCAGGTCGATGCGGGCCACCGGCCCGAGCAGTTCGCCCGGCTGTGGTGCCACACCCACCCCGGCGACTCACCGCACCCCAGCGCGACGGACGAGGACACGTTCGACCGTGTCTTCGGGGGCTGCGACTGGGCGGTGATGTTCATCCTTGCCAAAGGCGGGCAGACGTACGCACGTCTGCGCTTCAAGGCCGGGCCCGGTGGCGAGATGGAACTGCCCGTCGCTGTTGACTACGCAGAGGCATTTCCGGGGGCGGACCACGAGGCATGGGAAGTCTCGTATGACGCCCACATCCACGTCGAAGCACTCACTCGGCAGCCGCTGTTCGGTGACCCGGAGCGAGGCGACACGGATGGCGGCTTCGGCGCGTGGGCCGATGACGACGACCCGTTCGACGCCCTCGACCTGATCGCGGCGTATGACCCGCAGGATCTGGAGCAGGACCGCGAACAGATCGAACTGCTCATGGACGAGTACGGCTGCAGCGACATCGCCGAGCTGCGGGCCCTGATGCTCCACGAGAACCAGGCCCTGTTCGACGCAGCCGGTTGATCCGTTCCCCATTCTCCGGACCACTCGACCCGGCGGCCCTTTGGCCGGGTCGAATCGGTCCATCTTTTCAACAACAACCCAACGAGGTGATACCAACATGACACCAACCCACAACGACCCCTTCGAGGGGGCACCCATCATCTACAGCTACACCCGCAAGCAGGCGATCGAGGACGGCGTCCTCGTCGACCTGAGCGATTGGGCCCGCGAGACTGGCTTTACCATTCCCGTGGCCTGCACCGCCGCGGTCTGGAACCAATATGTTGTTCCGCCCGAGGGGACGAAGGAACTAGGCCAATCCGAACGCGGGCGCGGGCATGATTTATTGTTCATGCTCTTCGTCGCCATCAAACGTCAGCCCGGTTCGACCGATCGCCTGACCTACGAGGTGATCTTCCTCAACAAACACAAGCACCACGAAACCGTCACCCTCAAGGCCCTCTGCGGCCCCGGCGACAGCGGCGAACCCGTGATGACCATCATGCTCCCCAACGAAGACTAACGAACCGGATCGCGTCAACACCCAGTACAATACGTGCAGACAACCTTGCCCCCGGAAGCCGTCGGTCCCGCTTTTCGAAGTGGGCCGGCGGTTTTTTGTTGCGCTCCCAGAGCTTTCCGGGGGCGCGGGGCATCAACCAAGGACCTACCCATGAACACCCACATCCGAACCACGGTGCTGGCCATCGGCCAACACCGCGGCGCTCCCCGTATCTACATCGAAGGCCGCTACCTCCTCACCGCAGGCTTTGCCCCCGGAAGCAGATACGAAGCGGTCTTCGCGGCTGAATGCATCGAATTGACGTTGACCGATGAAGGACGGGCCGTCAGCGGCAAGAAGCAGAACACCATCGGTGTCATAGACCTGAACGGCCAATCCATCCTCGACACCTTCGGCCAGGCCGACCGTGTCACCGTCGCCTGCCAGACCGGGCGGATCACCCTCACGCTCTCACGCATCACCGCGTTGCGGCGGCAGCGCGAACTCAACGACCAATGCGTTGATCTGTTTGCCGGGGGTGGGCTGCTCAGCGAAGCAGCGCGTCAGGCGGGGTTCCGCACCGTCGCCGCGATCGAGATCGACCGGCGCTACGCCGACATCCATCAGGCCAACCACGGCGGGCACATGATCAACACCTCGATCGAGGAGGCTCCTTGGGACCAACTGCGGACCTTGGCCCTCATCGGGCTGCTGGCGATGGGGATCCCCTGCGAGCCCTACTCGGCGGTGCGGCGTCTGGACCGGGGTGGTCAGGCCAAGCGCGACCAAACACTACCACCCGAAGCCCACGAGCTGGGCGACATGGTGTATTGGGCGCTCAAGGCCACGGACATCCTCAACCCGCACACCGTCGTCATCGAAGAGGTCCCGCGCTTCTTGGCCTCTGGGGCCTACTTCATCCTGACCCATGCGCTTCGGCGGATGGGTTACCACGTCGATGACCGGATCATCAACCCGCTGGATCACGGCGCGTTAACAGGCTGGCAGCGTGCCGTGGTCGTAGGCACCACGCTTGAGGAGGTGCGATGGCCCGAGCCATGCGCCCGCCCACACCATCGCAGACTCGGTGAAATCCTCGACGATGTCCCGCTGGACGATGACATGTGGTTCGATCGAGAAACGAAGCCCTGGCTCTTCGCGCATTGGGACAAGCAGACCGCCAAAGGCAACGGCTTCGAGCCGCCCAAGCTGACCGCCGACAGCACCCGGTGCCCGACAATCAAGAAGCGCTACTTCGCCGGCCAGGGCGACAACCCCGTGGTCGCCCACCCCCGGAAGACGGGGGTGTACCGATGGCTGACGATTGCCGAGGTGCGTCGCCTGATGAATCTTCCGGGGGACTACGACCTGGGCACCGCCAAGACCACCGCCGGTGAAATCCTCGGCCAAGGCGTCGAGGTCCACACGTTTACCCGGATCATCCGTGCGGTCACCCGCCGCGCGGCGTGATCCGCTTCCATCCAACAGACACTCATCCACGAAAGGAGCTCCCTTATGGGTGCTGACCTGATTGGCTATTTCGCCAAAGGCCCGAAGAACTTGGACCCGAACAACTACCCCGCGGCTGCCGCCGAGGCCGAACGCCGCCTCGTATGGCTGCGCAAGGCGAGGCCCAAAGTCGAGGCCGTATCCCCGGCCGCGGTGGTGGACCTGCTGCCCGACTGCCCCTGGCTCCCACCCGAGGAGCTGAAGCAGGCCGTGGTCGACATCGATTTTGATGAGCTGCGCTGCGAGATCGAACGCCTGGTCGTGATGGCCGACGACATCATCGATCTGACTGGCGAACAAGCCGTGCAGCGGTTCGTCGAGATGTGGCCGCCGCTGGCCCGGGACGCGGCCCACATCCAGGATCCGGACCGCCCCGACAAGCTCATCGTCTTCGCCGGCGAACGCAGCTGGGGCGACACCCCCGATGGCCTCGGCTTCCGCACGCTGTCCTGGGCCGGGCTGCTGGGTATCGCCCCGATCCTCGGCGTCTGGATCGAAGCCGCCTTCTTCACCCTCCGACTTCCGACCCCCGGAAACCTACCCCAAGGAGATCAACATGAATCCACTCCATGACCGAGACCTCCGCCAACGCGACATCATCCCCCCGGAAGCCTTGGCCCAGACGCGGTGCACCGTCATCGGCGTCGGGGCCATCGGCCGACAGGTCGCCCTGCAACTCGCCGCCATCGGCGTGCCGTCCCTGCAGCTCATCGACTTCGACAAAGTCGAGGCGGTGAACCTCGCGCCGCAGGGCTACCTGCAGGACGACCTGGACCGGCCCAAGGTCCAGGCCACCGCCGACCTGTGCCAGCAGATCAACCATCAGCTGGAAATGCACGAGGTCAACGACCGTTACCGCCGCAGCACCGCAGTGGGTGACTGCATCTTCGCCTGTGTCGATCGCATTGAGACCCGGAAGGTGATCTACGAAGCGGTTCGGGACCACGCCGCGTTCTTCTGCGATGGCCGGATGAGCGCCGAGGTCGTGCGCGTGCTGGCCTGCGATGCTCGCACCGGATGGGACCACTACCCGGATACGTTGTTCGCTCCTGAAACGTCCTTCCAAGGAGTATGTACCGCCAAGAGCACAATCTTCACGGCCAACATCGCCGCGGGGCTCATGCTCGAACAGTTCAGCCGTCATCTGCGACGGATGCCGATCGATCCCGATCTGCAACTCAACCTGCTCGCATCGGAACTGAATCTCGGATCACCCGTCTGATCCGCTCCTTCTCTCCTCTTTTCATCGCGGCCATCCCTTCTGGCCGCGATCCCCCCGGAAGTTGTTTTGCCATGGCTGAGGGTGTCGGGATGATCCCGACACAGGGTTCCTTTCCAGATCCAAAACAACACGGGGTCGATTCGATGACAAAAATTTTCCATCCTGCAAGTGCGCGCGAGCGCGCCACTTACGCTCCCGGAAGCCCCCGGAAAGCAGTCTCTGAGAGAATAAGGCCCTTGTGCCGCGCGCCACGCCGCGCTAGGTTGGAGTCGGTTGTTCCTTGTTCCACCTTCAACGAAAGGAGGTCATCATGACCCTCACCCTTCGCAAATGCCTCGTGCTCGCGCTGGTCGCGGGCGTGTTCCTGCTGGCCAACGCACTGGCCATCGCCCATTGGCTCCGGGACGCCGGCGTGATCGACACCGCCACGTCGATCCGCGAGGAGTTCCTCACCGGCACCGCGATCACCGTGATCGCAGCCCTGCTGATCCTGCTGACCACGCCGGGCCGCAAGGCCATTGGCCTCGGCCGCAAGTGCTCGGTCTGCGGGCACAGCCAGTTCGGCGGTAGCTACTGCTCCGACTGCGGCAGCCGCCGCTGATCGCGACAAGCCAGGCAGCAAGCAAAGGCCACGGCGGCGACACCGTGGCCTTTGCCTGTTTTTATGATCTGACCCACGCCGGGTACAATGCCCGGTGACAATTTGATGCGATTCGTGCACACGAATCGTCCTGCACTGTAAACGCTACCCGGCCGCAGGCCGGTCTCACTGCTCAGGACGTTCGTCGGGCGCTGTTCCCTCGGTTTATCCGTGGGGTTCAGCCGTCCGGCGGATGAACCGAGCAGTGGGCTGTAGCGGCCTTCAGTGCGGGGAGTCCGCCGGACCGCGGACCTCACGGTTTTTCTTTACCGGAGGCCAGCCCTGCCCACGACCCCGCCTCAAGTCGATCCCATCTTCACCCCCGAT
>JBCDHS010000020.1:0-57880 GCA_038749735.1 Planctomycetota bacterium | reverse complement strand
CGGCATCCCCAAACACACCTTCTACCTGCACCTGAAAGAGACCGAGTTCCGCTTCAACCACCGGCGTGATAACCTCTATCAAGCGGTGTTAAGACTACTCCGTGAGAACCCAATCTAGACCCGTTGGCTTCCTAAGCCCCTACCTTATTTGGATTGAATCTCTTCAATCTGCGAGATCTGTGGCTAAACAAGCGAACCGACTAGACCACCGGGTTGCTTAGCACCCCGATACCTTCGATCTCGACCTGGGCCATGCCGCCCGGGCGGAGCAGTTGTTTGGGCTCTCTTGCCCAGCCGACACCGGCGGGGGTCCCGGTGAGGATGACGGTGCCGGGCTCGAGCGTGGTGTCTTGGCTGAGGAAGGCGATCAGTTGTGCGACGGAGAAGATCATGTCCGCGGTGCTGGCCTGTTGGAGCAGCTCACCATTGACCCGGCCGGTGATGATGAGTGATTGCGGGTCGTTGATCCAGTCGTCTCCGTTGCCTCGGAGCTCGGGGGCCGGGGTGACGAGGGCCGGGCCGAGGGGGCAGAAGGTATCGAAGCCCTTGCCGCGTACAAACTGCCCGCCGCTGCCGTGCTTTTGCCACCATCGGGCGCTGACATCGTGGCGGTGGTGTAGCCGAGCACATAATCGAGCGCTTGATCCTCGGTCACGTCACGTGCGGGCCGGCCGATGACCACGGCCAGTTCCGCCTCCTGATCCGTCTCCGGGCCGTGCTCGACCCTGGGGACTCGGATCGGCTCACCCGGTCCGATGACCGAGGAGGTTGGCTTCATGAAGATTAGGGGGTACTCGGGCAGGGTCGATTCCATCTCTTGGGCGTGGGCCCGGTAGTTGAGCCCGACGCAGTAGATATTGCTCGGCTCGATCGGCGCCAGCAGCTTTGGGTTGGTGATGATCGGCCCCGTCGGCGTGGGCAGGCCGGGGAACGCCGCCAGCGGCGGGCGGTCGAGCAGAGCGAACCGCCCATCGCCAAGGTCTTGTCCCCACTGGGTTTGTCCCGTTTCATCGATGAACCGTGCGATACGCAAGACTGGCTCTCCGGGTTGTGTTCTGGTTATACTGATCGGCTTGTGACGATAGCTGTTCTGTGTTTTGCCTGCTTAGCGGTTTGCCCGGCAGCGGCGTACCCCGCAAAGCCATGGGCAATCGAGGCTCCGCAGTTTGGCGGGAGCCACGTCGATCCAGAAACCACCCGAGGACTCGACCTTGGCTGAAACCCGATCCCCCGACCCGAAACCGGCGGTCACTGCACAGAAGCCGCGCACCTGGCAGGACGTCGCGGATGCGAACCAGAAGAAGCAGGACGTGCCCGAGGGGCTTTGGATGAGGTGCCCGTCCTGCGAGGCGCTTCAATACCGCAAGGCGGTGGAGCAGAACCTCTGGGTCTGCCCGGAGTGTGACCACCACCACCGCATTGATGCGGAGCAGCGGATCGAGCAGCTGGTCGATCCCGGCAGCTTCGAGCCGATGTGGGAGGGGCTTGGACCGAAGGACTCGCTGAAGTTTGTAGATCGGATTCCTTACAAGGACCGGATCACCAAGGAACAGAAGAAGACGGGGCATCAGGACGCGCTGCTCGCCGGCCGGGCGTTTATCAAGGGCCGGGGCGTCGTGCTGGCGGTGATGGACACGCGTTTCATGATGGCGTCGATGGGCTCGGTGGTGGGCGAGAAGATCACCCGCGCGATTGAGTTGGGTACGAAAGAAGACCGCCCGGTGATCGTCGTGAGCGCCTCGGGCGGGGCCCGCATGCAGGAGTCGGCCCTGTCACTGGCACAGATGGCCAAGACTTCGGCGGCGCTGGCTCGCCTCGATGATGCCGGGGGGCTGTTCCTTTCGGTCTTGACCGATCCGACCACGGGCGGCGTGACCGCGTCGTTCGCCATGCTCGGCGACCTGATCCTAGCCGAGCCCAAGGCCCTCATCGGCTTCGCCGGGCCCCGCGTTATCGCCAACACCGTCCGTCAAGAACTCCCCGATGGCTTCCAACGATCCGAGTTCCTCAGGGACAAGGGCTTTATCGACCGCGTGATCCACCGCAAAGACATGCGGAACGAGATCGCGCGGCTGATCGACTACGCCGGCAAGTAACGCGCGATCGCAGACACAGGTGGTGGGCGTACCGAAGATTCTTCACCGCGGGACGGTCCTGCCGCGATGTCCAGGCCTCTGAGAGCTACTTCCGGGACTGCTGCAAAGAGGCAGATCAACCGTTCGGCCGAACAGGGCTTCGAGGTCAGCCACAATCTTAACGATGCTTACCTACCAAGCTTGAAATAGGTCAAGACAGATTCCGTGGGCGGCTCAAAATCAATCAGTACATCGATACCGCTACGAGCGGGGCGAACTCGTCTCGAAGAACAGACGCGACAAGACAGGCGCTCGATCTCGTGTCGGCCACAGAACTGGGTTTATCCAGATTTCGGGTGGTGGACGCAAGAAACCATGTCTTAAGTGTATTGACAAGGAGTCAAGCTGATCCTCTAGCAATGCCGTGTAATCGCGTGCTGCTACACTGCGTCAACACCATACTCATATTCCTTTATCCGATGAGACCCGCCATGAAGCTAACCCACCTATCGCTGGCTATGTTTGCCTTGATCTTGCTCACTCTGCCGACGCTGGGCCAGCGCATGCCGAAGGAGGACGTGATTGAAGTTCCCGCCATCGGCGAGGGGCTTTGCGTGAGTAATGTGTTCCAGGCCAACATGGTGCTGCAGCGGGACAAGCCGCTCGCGGTATGGGGTTGGGGCGAGCCTGGCAAGCAGGTGTCGGTCTCATTCTCCGGTGAGCGGGCCACGGCGACGGTGGGCAACGACCGGGCCTGGCGGGTCCAATTCCCCGCGCAAGGGGTCAACACTAAGCCACAGACCATGACGATCAGCAGTGGTCGTGAGACGCTGACGCTGGAGAACATCCTGGTCGGCGACGTGTGGGTCCTCGGCGGTCAGTCGAACATGGAGTTTGAGCTGGCCAAGGTCGAGAACGGCCACCTCGAGATCATCTCTGCCAACTACCCTAATCTCCGCATCCTCACGTTGCCCTCTGCGGAGGGCCCCGAGCTCGCCCAAAGCTTCCCGCGCCTGCACGAGTGGAGCGGTTGGTCGAACCGGCATTTCCGTAAGGGGGACTGGGATGTCTGCACGCCCGACATCGCCCGCGAATTGTCGGCGATCGGCTTCGTCTTTGCCCGCCGGGTGCACATGGCCAGCGGTGTTCCGATCGGTGTGATCGATGCGTCTCGGGGCGGGACGACCGTCGAGGGCTGGACGCCGCGCGATGCGATGGTCGGGATGGACCAGCCGTTCACGAATGCGGTCCTCGCGGAATGGGACGACAAGGTTCAGGCCTTCGAACCGCAGGCGGACCTGGCCAACCGTATCCAAAAGCACAAGGACTGGGTCAACCGGATGAACGCGCAGGGCCGGGCGATCCCCGAAGACCGCAAGGACCCGCCGACCGAGTTGGAGCCCGGCCCGATCGCCAGCATGCTCTATCCCGGCAACTGCTACGCCGGCATGCTCCACCCGCTCAAGGGGCTGTCGATCAAAGGCGTGATCTGGCACCAGGGGTACAGCAACGCGCTGAGCGGGATCAATGGATCAGAGATGTACCGCGAGGTCTTCCCGGTGATGATCCGGGCCTGGCGCGAAACCTTCAACGACGCGGAGATGCCCTTTGGCATCCTCTCGCTGTGCACCGCAGGCAACCCGCAGACACTGGACAACTATACCGAGATGATGCACAACAACGGCATCTACATCCGTGAGGCTCAATACCAGACCTTCCTCGAGCTCTACAACGCGGGAGACAAGCAGGTCGGCTTTGTCAGCACGTTCGATCTGCGTCGCCGGTGGTATCACCCCCAACTCAAGCTCCCGGCCGGCGAGCGGATGGCGCGGTGGGCGCTGGTCACGCAGTATGGGTTTAGCGATCGTGAGATCCCCTGGAAGCCACCGATGATCACCGGGATGCAAGCCAAAGACGGCACGCTGATCGTCAGCTTCGACACCAGCGTCAAGGACCCCGAGGACGGCGCGATCCATGGCTTTGCCATCGCGGGTGAGGATCGGCGATTCCACCCCGCCACCGCTTCCTACCTGGAAACGGGTAAGGATAATCGCGGCCGGGCGCAGTACGACCAGACCAAGCTGGTGCTGACCAGCCTGATGGTCCCCGAGCCGGTGGCGTATCGTTACGCTTGGGGCCGCAACCCGCTGGCAAACGTGCAGGCCTTGGGCCATAAGGACCTGCCGCTGGCGACCCAGCGTAGCGACGACTGGCCGATCCACACCGTGCCGTTGGGCGTGCTGCCCGACGATGTTGCCTTGCCGTTGTCACGGGGCGATCGCAACAAGCTGTTCCAGGCCCTGCGTGAACAGGACCGCGTGCGCAAGCTGACCGAGGCCCAGCAAATCATCCAGATGCTCGGGCAGCAGTAGGCCGACCCGCGTGTCCCCTACAACCGGTACCGCACGCCACAGACGGTGCGACTGAGCGCCGAGGTCTCGGCTGAGAAGCGTCACTGCCATACGCGTGGTTCATCCTGAGCAGGGACCGGCCGATAGCGCCGGAGTATGACCCGCTGGCTCACGCTGCTGACCTGTATTTGGCTTTTTTGCCCCAGCCCCGCTCTGGCCGAGCCGGCCCCCGAGGCCGGGGCCGCGGCGCGTCAGGCCGGGGAGGAGATCGCCCTCCGCGGCTTCCGGAGCCGGCACTACGTCATCTACACCAACCTCTCGCGTGAAGAGACGCTGCCCTATGGCCGGCACATGGACCGGGTCTTCGATCAGTACCAGCGCCGCTTCGCCAGCTTCATGCCCCGCAACCCCGACCCGATGCCGCTGTACCTGCTTCGGACCCGGGAGCAGTACATCCGCTACCTCGCGAATTACCACATCGATGCGAGCAACGCCGGGGGGATGTTCTTTGTGACCCATGCGGCCCAGGGCCTGGCGACGTGGGTCGAGTCCGGCAGCCGGCAAAAGACCTTCCGCATCCTTCAGCACGAGGGCTTCCACCAGTTCGCCTGGAACTACCTGGGCCCGAACCTGCCGGTGTGGCTGAACGAGGGGCTGGCCCAGTACTTCGAAGACGCGATCCTGACCAACCAGGGCATGCAGCTGGGCATCCCCGGCGGGACGCGCATCGAGCGTGTCCACCGTGCGATCGAACAGGACAACGTACTAAGCTTTGAGCAGCTACGGGACGTGACGGCCGAGCACTGGGGCCGAACGCTGCGGAATCGCCCGGATCAATCCTCCCTGCTGTACGCCCAGTCTTGGTCGGTCGTGTACTTCCTGATCCACGCGGACGAGGGCAGGCACAAAGACCGCCTGCTGCACTACCTCAAGCTGCTGAACCGTGGGAGCGATAACGACCAGGCGTGGCTGATGTCGTTCGGGACCGCCGGGCTGGCCGCCCTGGAACAGAGCTGGCGCGGCTATGCGAGCCGGCAAAAACCCAGCGAGATCGCGACGGCGACCGATCGACTCGTATTCCTCGGCACCGGGCTGAGGCTGCTGGATGAGCGCGGCCAGAACATGCCCGGATCGATCGACCAGCTCCGGGATGAGCTGCAACGCTTCGGCTTTAGCCTGCGCAAACGCGAGCTGGGGATCATCCGCGACCAATCGGCCCAGGACGAAGAGCTGTTCCGGTTCGAACGCGGCATGGTCGGCGGCAAGCCGTATGAGGCAGAGTTCCGGCTGCTCACCCCGTCGCGAAGCGACCTGCCGCCGCGTATCGTCGCCCCGGGGCTCTCGCCCGAGCCCACGCTGATCTGGTACCGCGACGCCGACGGCGACCTGGTCTTGGATATCGAGTACCGCTAAACCAGCACGCCATCCAAAGAGCCCAGACCCAGCGGCTCTTTCGTAAAGAAAGGCTCGGCGTACCGCACGCCGATCCGCGAGCCCATATACCCGTTGAACTCACGCACCCACTCGACGACCCGTCGGTTCTTCTCCGGCAACACGAACTGCGTCTCATAGGCTTTAACCGCCGCCTCCTTCGCATCCATCTGCTCGGTGATGTCGATACAGAACGACGGGTCGGCTACCCAACGCAGATGCGTGGCGTAGTAATAGAACAGCCACTTGGGATAGCACGGCTCGCCGGGCAGGCCGATCTTGGTCAGCTTCGCATCGAAACGGGCGTCTTCGACGATGCGCGTCGTCGCGCGGTGATCGGGATGCGCGTCCTGCGCGTAGGGGACAAAGATGATGTCGGCCTGGTGCTCGCGGATCACCCCCGCGACGGCGTGCCGAGCCTCCAGCGTGTGCATCACCGAGCGGTTGGGCAGGCCCAGCAGGCGACGCCGGACCCCCATGAGCCTGGCGGCATGGGTCCACTCGATCTCACGCTGCTCGGGTGAGCCCATCGGGGTCGGTTCGCCGTTGGTCATGTCCAGCAGCAGCACGTTGTGCCCCTGCTGCGCCAGGCGGATCGCGGTGCCGCCCATGCCCAGTTCCTGATCGTCGGGGTGCGGTCCGACCACGAGGATATTACTCATGGCCGGTCACTCGCCGGGGCCGGACGGTCCATCAGCCGCGGGATATCCGGCGTGTGCCACTCGCTGATCCGCACCAGCATCCGCTGGGCGATCTCAAGGTGCTGCGCTTTGGCCAGCGCGGGATCGGCGACAAGGTTGGTCTGCTCGTGCGGGTCGGCCGCGACGTCGTACAGACGCATGCTCACCTTGTCCCAGTCGTGGATGCGAGCGTACTGGGTGTAGTTCTCGCCGGTGTAGCGGACTAGCAGCTTGTAATCCCCCTCGATCGCCCAGAGGTACTGCAAGGTGCCGTCCGGCTCGTTCGGGGTCATGTTATGGATCGCGTGGGTAACGCCAAAGATGATGTCCCGCTGCGCGGTCGCCTCCCGGTCCAGCAGATTGACGCCGGGTAAAGTCTCGGGCGGCTCGATCCCCGCCGCGGCGCAGGCCGTTGGGAACAGGTCGATCGCGCTGGCAAAATCATCGGACTGCCCCGGCTGGATCTTGCCCGGCCAACTGACCATGATCGGCGTGCGGATGCCCATCTCAAACGGCGAGCCCTTGGACCGCAGCGCAAAGCCGTCCCACCGCTCCTGGTTCGGGTCGGCGGCGTTGCTGCTTCGGGTCGCCCAGCCGTTGTCGCAGATGTAGAGCAAGACGGTATTCTCCCTGAGCCCGCGGTCATCGATCAGCCTGACCAACTCCCCGCAGGTTTCGTCGAACCACTCGCACATGGCGTAGTACTTCGCAACGTCGGCCGGCCTCCCGGGGGCGGTGTACTTCTGCAACAGACGCTGCGGCGGGTTGTGCGGAGTGTGGGGCAGGAACGGAGCGTACCAGAGGAAGAACGGCTGCTCCTGTTCGAGGGCGTGATCCATAAACTCGGCGATGGGCCGCATCGAGCCCTCGATGTCTGAGCCCTCACTCGCCCGCTCGGCCCCGGCGGGTCGGCGGCCAATGAGCAGCCCCACATCCCCGTGCCGCCCGCCGCGCCGCGCGTCGCCGTGCGTCATCCCATGGGTGAACCCGCCGTCGGTGTACGAGCCCTCCCACCACTTGCCCGACTGGTGGGCGAGGTAGCCCGCCTCGACCAGCGACTTGGCCATGCTCGGCAGCTCATTGAAACGCTCGGTCACCGGGGCGCTGAGCGCGGCTCGGTTGTTCCCGCCATCGACATCATTACCCGGCACACCGTGATCACGCGGGTACAACCCGGACATCATCGAAGCCAGCGACGGGCGGCAGAGCGGCGCCGTGACGTACCCGCGCTTGAAGACCAGGCTCCGCGCCGCGAGCGCATCGAGGTGGGGGGTCCGGATCACCTCGTGCCCCATGAAACCGTAGTCCGTCCAGCCCTGGTCGTCGCTGATGATCAGCACGATGTTGGGCTTGTCACCGGCCAAGACCGGCAGCACAAACACGAAAGCAACCACCAAACCCGAGAAAAAACGTCTCATCATCATTCCTTCCATCAAGCCATCATCATCCTTCATCTTACCCGTAAGCAATCCACTGCAGGCATAAACCTTGAGGGGGAAGCGTCGGCCCGGCAATCTGGCGGTCCGCAGTCCTCAAGACCGTATCGATATGTCCGGGCTCAAACCGCCCGCGGCCGACCTCGACCAGCGTTCCCGCAATGATACGGACCGAGTTATAGAGGAACCCGCTGCCCTGGATCGTTATGTGCACCTCGTGCGGGTACGCCGGGTCGGTGAAGACCTGGCAGTCGAAGATCGTGCGGACCGTGTTACCCCGGCCGTGCGCCGCCGCGGCGAACCCCTCGATGTCGTGCGTCCCAACGAGCCGACGGGCCGCGTCCTGCATGCGAGCGACATCGAGTGTCGTGTTGAAACAGTGATACACCGCGTTGCGCACCCAAAGCGGCTTGTGCTCGGCATTAAACACACGGTAGCGGTACTGCTTGTTCGTTGCCCCAGCAATGCACTCAAAGGCGGGATCAGCCCGCTCGGCCTTGAGTACCTCGACATCGTCGGGCAGCCGAGCATTGATGGCCAACGCCAGCTTCTCCAAGGGGATCGGCGTATCCGCATCGAACTGGGCCACCTGCCCCAGCGCATGCACCCCGCTGTCGGTCCGCGAGGCTCCCTTGAACTGGAGCCGGTCACACGGCGTGCCGAGCAGCCGAACCAGAACCTGTTCGAGTTCTCCCTGCACCGTGCGCAATGGCTCGGCGCCGGGTGGCTCCTGCTTCTGCCAGCCGAAGAACGCGCTGCCGTCGTAGGCGAGGGTGAGTTTGTAGCGTTGGGGCATGGGATGGAAAGCCTACAAGCCTAGCGATTGGGAATATCCCCGATAGAGCATGAGCCCGCCAGAAGCGAAATTCACAAACAAGCAAGGCATACCTAGTGAAATCCAGAGTTGGGTTTTTCGTCGAATCGCCAAGACGCTGCAGAAAAATCCAAGTGGAACCAGCAGGTACTGCAGCAACCCCATGGTAGATACAAAGGCGCGAAAATCGGCATCTAGCTTGACCTGCCGCTTGATTGTTAAAAGTTCCTGCTGCTGCTCATTGGTAAGCGTGATCTTTTGCAGTTCTTGGGACCGTGTTTCGAAATCGTCACTCAACACGAAACCTTGGTCTCTTGCGATACTCTGGCGGTAGCTGCGTTCAGCCATGGATGGGCCCGAGACGCGCCACTTGATATTGTTGCCTTCCATCGATGGTGGCTGAGGTCTTGGCAGAAAACCGCCCACGGCGTGGTTGTAGCATTCGATACGGATCGCGGTAGAGGCGACAACACCTGAAACGATGACAGTTAAACAGAGGAACCATAAGCTGGACCTCGTTTGCCCCATCATGCCCGCATCGCCTCCGGGTCCACCCCGATCTTCTCGCACCACGCTCGATACGCGATCGGGCTGATCTCGCTGGGCTTGATCTCGCTCTTGCCGCCCCAGAAGACGTTGGTGTAGTCTACGTCGATACCTGCTTCATTGAGGTGGTCGTCGATCGCGGCCTTGTGGGCCAGGACCAGGTCCTTGTCCGTGCCGTGGCTGACGCCCATGATGTTGACGTTGGAGAATTCGGCGCCGCCCTCGCGCCAGTACGCGTGCGTCATGCAGTGGTGCCGGCCGACCTCCTTGCCCGCTTCGATCTCTTTGCCGGCCGGGACGCGCCAGTGGAACAGCGCGTTGAACTTGGTGACCCGCTGGCCGTCCTTGTGGGCCTTGACGTGTTCGAGGAAGGTCGAGAAACGCCCGACCAGTTTACGCTCGGCCAACGACTCGGCGACCTTGCAGAACTCGTCCGGCGAGACCCCCGCCTCGTCCGCGCGGGCCTGCCAAAGATTGGGCGTTAATTCGCCGGGCGCGAACTCGCGCTTGAGCGCCATCAGCACCTGCCACTCGTGGTCGTTTAATTCAACCACCGTCGTATCCAGCACACGGCCTGGCTCATCAGTCCGACTTCCCGGCTCCAAGCCCTTGCGACGCACGTGCCCGACGCCGAGCATGAACAGCCGCTTGGCGGGCAACAGCTTATAACGCTCGGCCCCGGTCTTCTCCATCAGCAACGCGCAGTGCTTGTCCATCGCGTAGCCGGTCGGGACCTTGAGCGTTGTCCACAGCTTGTAGTCGCTTCCTCGCGTCTCTTTATCGGTGGTGCGCAGCACGACATGGCCGCTGAACGGGTCCTCTTTGAACATGTAGTCGAAGGCTTCCAGCAGCTTCTTGGGCGGCACCTTCCAGGCGATCAGCGCCCCCGGCGCGAGCGAGGTCGACAGCATCGTCTGGCGGACCCGGCGGATCGTCCCGGCCTCAAGCATCGCGCGGATGCGCTCAATCACCGTGTCCAGGCCCACGCCGGACTGATCGGCAATGTCTTCCAGCGGCGTGCGCGTGAAGCCGGCGATACGGTCTTCGGAGACCTCAAGGATCTGCTTGTTGACCGGGTCATCGATACCGATGGGCACGGGGTCTTGGGTCGTGGTGGTCATGTACGGATTGTAGGAGCGTCGGCCCACGGTTGGAAACCGTGGCTTGGGGCAGAGGCGGTTGGTGGCCCGTTCGGCGTAGTAATCGAAGCCGTTCTCGCGGAGGTGGATGGCCGGCTGGAAATCGTCCTGAAACCCGGCGCTGATGACCCGGCCGACGAACAGGTCGTGGTCGCCCTCGACGTCCATATGGCAGTTGAGTTCGCACTCGAAGTAGGCGCGGGCCGCGGCGAGGATGGGCAGCTTGTTGAGGGTCGGCTTGATCATCGGCATGCCAAGAAACGGGTCTTCGCCCGGGTCGTTCTGCTGACCGAATTTGCGGAGCAGCAGACGATCCTCGTCCCCGAGTTGGCAGAGCCCGAACTGCCGGGACTCGCTGATGAGCGGCATGATGGGGGTGCCCTTGCAGACGGAGATAGAGACCATGGCCGGCTCAAAACAGACCTGCTGCACCCAGCCGAGCAGCACCCCGAGCCGGCGGTCTTCGTGGGCGGCAGTGAGGATGAATAGGCCGGAGGGGATGGCCCCGAGCGCCGCGGACGCCACCGGTCGTACCGACTGGTCCATCGACTGGCTATTGGTTGAACTCATGGTTGCCGCCCTCTTGGCTGGCATCACGATACGCTAGCGGGCGTTGGCTTGCAACGCTGGCTCAGGACGCGCAGCGACCGCGTGTCGCATTGCATCAAAGGCTTAAACAGATGCACTACACTTGAGCGATGCGATACGACGCGGCGATGTTTGACCTGGACGGCACCCTGCTCGACACCCTGGCCGACCTCGCGGCCGCAGGTAATCACGCCCTGCAAGCCCTAGGCAGGCCGACCTTTGCAATTGAAGACTACCGCACGCTGGTGGGGCAGGGCGTGCATCAGTTGTTCGTGGATGCTCTGGGGCCAGACCACCGGGACCTGGTCGATCAGGCGGTCGATCGGTTCACGGGCTACTACGCCGAGCACCGCTTTGATAGAACCGCGCCATACGCGGGCATCGACCCAATGCTCGAGTCGCTGGAGCGTTCCGGGAACCGGCTTGCCGTTTTGAGCAACAAGCCGCATGAGGCGACGGTCGATGTCGTTGGCCGGTACTTCCCGGGCGTGGCCTGGGCGGTTGTCCGTGGGCACAAGCACGGCACCGCCCCCAAGCCGGACCCGACCAGCGCCCGGGCAACACTTACCGCGCTGGGGGTCGAGCCGGGCCGCTGCATGTACATCGGGGACACCCGGGTGGACATGCTTACCGGCAAGTCGGCGGGGATGTACACGGTTGGTGTGTCCTGGGGTTTCCGCAGCGTGGAAGAACTCAAGGCGCATGGGGCCGACGCGATCGTCGATGAGCCCGGGCAGCTGCTAAGCCTCTTTCAATCGTGAAGGCCCGGCAGCGTATCGTCTAAAGCAAGTCGCCCAATTCGCGTGAAGCCTCCGCCAAGCCCGCCCGCCATTCCATGTAAGCATAAGGCAGGTTCTGCTCGACATGCATCTGCTTCAACCGATCGAGAAAACGTTCGGTCGTCTCCTGCTGCCAGGCCTCGGTGCCTCGCTCACAGAAAAAAACCCGGCAGCCCAGCGGGCGGATCGTGTGCGTGCGGCAAAGACCCTTGACCTGATAGGGGCAATGGGGCGTTTGGAATCGGGGCTGAGGATTCAAGTCGAACTGCCTCAGGGGGAATCCGCGTTGCGCAACATCCTGGCTCCCGTCCAAGCGGACCATCTCCCGGCCATGCACGCCAGATAGAAACCACGCGATCTCCAGGCCGGTCACGTACAACCTGTGGCCGTACTCATCGAACCGGCAGCAGCGTCCCGATGCGTTGCAGACCGGTCGACGTTCGGCGACCGCCGCGTCGAGTTCGGCATACAACGTACGGATCGCGTGATCGATCGTCTCACGTTGAGCCGCGTCGTACCAGGTCCGCCAGGGGTTGGCGGGCGTATGGGTTAAGCCTTGCACTGCCAATAACCCTTAAAGATGATCTGGGTTCTCGGCCATGATCACCCGGATCTGATCAATCGAGACGAAGTTCTGCCCGCGATCATCCGGCCGACGCATGCCCGGGCAGGTCTTGGCCGAAGACTCCCAGGCCGATCGCGACTTGATATTGCTGGGCCAGAACGGCCAGGTTCGGCACTGCGTCGGGCGGACCGGGTAGATGCTGCACATACGCTTGCCCTGGTCGTCTTCTCGCAAAAACACACAGTCATAGGCCCGGCCACGGCGGGTTTCACCCAGCGTCCATCGGCCCAGGGCGCGGCGGGCGTAGCGGTCATGGAAGGCGTGCAGGTCCATCCCGAGGTACTGAGCTATCGCCCCGCCTTCTTCCTCGCTGAACCAGACAAATCCCGACGGCCCGGTGCAGCAGTTACCGCACTGGGTACAGGCGAAGCTGAGCCCGTCGCCGAACCACGTGTCGCCTTCGAGGGGGTCTTTGCGCTTAAACACCACGCGATTGTAGCGTCACCCCAACGCTTCGAGGTAGGCCGCCACCCCCTGGGCCAGCGCGGTCAGGTCATAGCCGCCCTCCAGCATCCCGACCAGCCGGCCTTCGCAGTGCCGGTCGGCGACGGATACGAGTTGCCTGCCCATCTGCCCGAAGCCCGCCGCCGAGACCGCCATGTGGCCCAGCGGGTCCGCCGCCGCCGCGTCGAAGCCGGCCGACACCAGCAGCAGTTCCGGCGCGAAACGGTCGAGCGCGGGCACCACCCGCTCGGTCATCGCTTGGTGGTACTTCTCGTCATCGGCCCCGGGCATCAACGGCACGTTCAAGGTCATGCCCTCGCCCGCCCCTTGGCCTGTTTCTGATTCATATCCCGTGCCGGGGTACTGCACATCGGGATGCTCGTGGATAGAGATGAAAAGGACATCACCCCGCAGCTCGAAGCGGTGCTGTGTGCCGTTGCCGTGGTGGGCATAGATGTCCACCACGGCGACACGGGACAAGCCATGCTCAGCCAGGGCGTGCTCGGCGGCGATGGCAATATTGTTGTAGAGACAAAACCCCATCGACCGGCCGTGCTCGGCATGATGACCCGGCGGCCGGACCGTGCAAAAGGCCCGAATGGCCCGCCCCGCCACCACCGCATCGACCGCGGCCAACCCCGCGCCCACGGCAAGCCGCGCGGCCTGCTCGCTGTCCCGGCAGATCTTGGAGTCCTCACAATCGATCTGCGTTGCACCTTGCCGACAGGCCTCGGACAGACGATCCAGATACGCCCGGTCGTGGACGCGTAGCAGGTCGGAGGTCTGCGCCGGGCCAAACGCGATCCGGGTCAAGCGATCGATCAGGCCGGTTGTTCGCAGGTGGTCATGGATCGCCCGCAGGCGTTCCGGACGCTCGGGATGTCCCGGTCCGGGCCGGTGATTCATCATGCGTTGATCGGTCAAATAGCCAATGCCCATGGTCGATCTCCGCAGGTTCTAGGGACATGTAGAGCCCAAAATCTTGACAATCTTGTACAAAATCACAAAATCAAGGGTAAGAATCAGGCCTTAACCGACATATTTATACTGAAGGAGTAGCCACCGACCTGTTCCCCAGGAGCTCTCGGCATGTTCTGGTTTCTCCGTCGTAAGAAAATCTCCGCGTTGATCTGGATGTATCTGGACGGCGTGATCCCCCCCGATCGTTTTACACTCCTCGAAAAGCTGCTCCGCGTCGATCGCTGGACGCGGACCCAGTTTGTCGATTGCGCGGTGCTCAACGCGCTGCTGTTTGCCTACTTCAACCCTAATCGTTACGCGGCCGTGCCTTCTGCCACCGGCCACCCGCAGACGCTGTTGGAGTCCGAAGCAGGTGGACTGGACCTCGAAGCCGAGCTTAGAGCCATTGAGCAAGACGAGGCGCATGTGACCCAGCCGTCCAAGCGTCGCCAAAAGCGCCCCGCCGGCTGAGTTGAACGCCCCTACCGCAGCCTGAGCACAACTGCATCGACCCCGGAACATCCCGCTGGCCGATGTGCTGATGCATCCGGTTATACGCATCCCAAAAAATTCATACGCTCGTCAGGTTTTCGGAAGCCGCCATGTAATACCTGGCGGACGAGTTACCTGACGCTTGTCCGCCGGGTGTTACCCGGCGGCTCATCAAGTCATGAACGCCTTCGTATTTTGTGGGATACGTATTAGAGCATCCGCTCAAGCACGGCCTGCGGCAGCGCCTTGTGCTGATGGCGCAGCTTAGGGTCGGTCCGAAGCAGTTCGATCAACGCCCGCCGTTGGCTTGCATCCGCGAATTCCAGGCCGACGAGGGCCCGCCCGATCCGCTCGCCGGTGTAGGCGTAGTTGAAGTAGCAGAGGTTGGCCATCGGACGGATCGCCTGAAGAAACTCCAGCAGTGCGCCGGGCCGCTCGGGGAACTGGTAGCGGAAGAACAGAGGGTCTTGGAAGGTACCCGGCTCGTAGTTGATGACCCTAAAGTCGACATCCTCGTGGTCGGTGATATCGGTGTAGGCGATCCGCGCGTGGGCGCAGTGCTCGTGGACTTTGGCGAGAGCCTCGGGCGGTGCGTCAAAGCCGATGACGGGGTAGCCCTGTCGGTCGTTGGTCTTGCCGTACTGGAAGTCAACGATATTGCAGTCGCCCAACGCGGCGCGGATGAGTTGGAGCATCGCGCCGGGTTCTTCACCAAGCTCGAAGCGGATGTGGCGGCGGATCACGCCCCCGATCCCTGCTTCGGCGGCGATCACCGCGAGCTGAGAAAAGTCCATGTTCGCACCGCAGGTCACCGCCAGCACCCGCTGATGATCCAGGCGGTCCTTCTGCGACAGCAGCCCGGCGAGGCCTAACGCCCCGGCCGGCTCGACAATCCGCCGACGCCAGACCCAGAACATCCGGATCGCGCTGCAGACCTGCTCGTTGCTGACGGTAACGAATTCATCGATCAGCTCTCTGCAAAGCGGGTAGGTCAGTCTGCCCGCCTCCTGCACCGCGGTGCCATCACAGAAGATATCCAGCTCATCAAGCGGGACCGGCCCGCCCTGCTCCACGGCGGCCTTCATCGAGGCCTGGCCCTCGGCCTCGACCCCGACGATGCGGATGTCAGGGAAGTAGTGCTTGAGCCAGCACGCCATCGCCGCCGCCATCCCACCCCCACCGATCTGCAGGTACGCGACATCGAACGGGCCCTTGCCCGACATCACCACCTCGTCCGCGATCGTGCCCTGCCCGCCCATCGTGACCAGGTCGTCGTACGGGTGGACAAAGGCCGTGCCTTGGCTTGCCGAGAAGTCTTGTGCGGCCTGGGAGGCCTGGTCGTAGGTGTCGCCGACGAGTTGGATCGTGACGTGCTCCCGGCCGTGCTCAGCGACCGCCTGCCGCTTCATCAGCGGCGTGGGCAGGGGCATGAAGATGGTGGCGTGGCAGCCCAGTTTGCGGGCGGCGATGGCGACGCCCTGGGCGTGGTTGCCGGCCGAGGCGCAGACCACCCCCCGGGCGAGGTCCTCGTGTGAGAGTGTTGCCATGCGGTTGTAGGCGCCACGCCACTTGTAGGCATGGATGGGCGGCTGGTCTTCCCGCTTGACCCAGACCTCGGCGGGCGTGCCGATCTCGACCCGCTCCATCGGGGTGGGCGGACGCACGGCGTAGACCCGCTGGCGGGCCCGGAGGATCTCGTCAAAGAGCTGATCTCGGAGGGATGCGTCGGGCATATCCGACCATCATCCCCCAGAGACGGACCGAGGTAAAACCGCCCGCCATACCAACCCTACAATCCTGCCATGGCCGACCACGCGGACCATCGCGAAACGCTGCTGAAGAAGGCCCGCGCCCTGCCTAAATCGCCCGGCGTCTACCTCATGAAGGACGCCAAGGGCGTGGTCATCTACGTGGGCAAGGCCTCGAACCTGCCGGATCGGGTCAGCAGCTACTTCGTCCCCTCCGCCGCGCGGACCGGCGGGCTGGGGCCCAAGAAGCTGCCCATGCTCGAGCTGATCGAGGACTTCGACACCATCGAATGCGAGGGCGAGTGGGAGGCCCTGCTCACCGAGAACCGGCTGATCAAGGATATCCACCCGCGCTTCAACGCCCGGCTGACCGACGACAAGACCTTCCCCTACCTGGTCATCACCCTCCGCGACGACTTCCCCGGCGTCTTTCTCAGCCGCGACCCAAACAACCCCGAGTACAAGGGCGCGAAGGTCTACGGCCCGTTCACCAGCGTCTACGCGCTGCGCGAAGCGATCCAACTGCTCCAACGCATCTTCAAGTTCCGCACCTGCACGTTGGACATCGTCGATGGCGACGACAAGAACAAGTACTTCCGCCCCTGCCTGCTCTACCCGATCAAGCAGTGCACCGCGCCGTGCGGCGCCAAGATCGACAAGGACGCGTACCGCGAAGACATCAACCGCTTCATCCGCTTCCTCGACTCGAAGCGGAGCGTGCTGCTACGCGAACTGAACCAGGAGATGCAGCAGGCCAGCACCGACCTGGCGTTTGAGAAGGCGGCGGTGCTGCGGGACCAGATCAAGGCGATCCAGAAGCTGGACGAGCGCGGCAGCCAGAAGGACAACTGGCAGCCGGAGACCGAGAGCTTTTACCACGACCCGAAGAAGGGGCTGGAGAGCCTGCGTAAGACGCTGGGATTGGACAAGCCGATCCGCTGCATCGAGTGCATCGACATCGCCCACCTGCAGGGCGGCGAGACGGTGGGCAGCAAGGTCTGTTTTGTCGATGGCCGGCCGCTGAAGAACGAGTACCGCCGATACAAGATCAAGTCGGTCGCGCCGAACAGCGGGCCGGGCAAGATCAACGACGACTACGCCAGCATCCGCGAGGTGGTCAGCCGGCGGTACCGTGAGGCCGGGGCGGGCCAGGAGCTGTACCCGGACGTGATCGTGATCGACGGCGGGCTGGGCCAGTTGCATGCCGCGCAGCAAGCGTTTGACGCGTTGGACATGAAGCCGCCGATGGTGATCTCGCTGGCAAAAAAGGAGGAGCTGATCTACGTGCAGGCCAAGCACGAGCCGATCCGCCTGAGCCGGAACAACGCGGGCTTGAAGCTGGTGCAGTCGGCCCGGGACGAGGCGCACCGCTTCGCGCAGCACTACCACCACATCCTGCGGCGCAAGCGCGTGATCGGGGAGTGATATACATCCCAAAAAATCCATACGCTCATCAGGCCTTGGCCAGCCGCCACGTAACACGTGGCGGACGAGCTGCCTGACGCTTGTCCGCCGGGTGTTACCCGGCGGCTCATCAAGTCATGAACGCCTTCGTTTTTTGTGGGATACGTATGGGGGTCAGCCCGAGGTCTGGTCCGGGGCGTAGTCGTATCGCATCCGTCGGCGGTCCGGGCCGTCGTAGGGCTTCTGCTGGGATCGACGGTTGGCCTTGCGGACGGCGATGGAGAAGCAGTACAGCGTCAGGCCCATGAGCGTCGCGGCGGCGGCGGCGAGGATCAACGCGGTGATATCGGGCCGGGCATTGAAGGTCGCGGCGCGGTAGGCCTCGGCCGCGACCGCCAGGCCGATCACCGTCACCACGACCCAGCCCAGCCGGACCCGCTCGTGCCGGCTGACCATCGCCAACAGCACGATCGTGCCCAGGCCGACGTAGACCAGCATGGACCGGCCAAGGCGTACCACAGCAGAGTCATAGGGCAGCTTGAAAGCAGATACAAAAGGCATCGCCTCGCCGCCGTCGTGCTGGTATTGGCTGACCTGCACCAGGTACCACAACCCGATCAATAAAGCGTTGACCGCGACAAAGCTGTAGGTCAGGGCGGGCCTGGACTGCACCTTGCGGAACGTGCTTCTGGCGTGCCGACGGATCGGCTCGGTGCGGCAATAGACACGGAAAACGACGGTCCCGAAACGTGCCCAGGCCCACAAACACAGACAGGCCGACAGACCGCCGGTGCCAACATTAGCGACCACGTCATTGAGTGATGAGACCCGGGTCGGGGTCAAGGACTGCAGCGACTCAAGCGACCAGGACACCGCCGTGATTCCAAACAGAGCCAGCGCCACACCCTTCATCCCCGGCCTTATCCCACGCGGGATGCTCAGCCGCAGCAGGACCCCCAGGGGCACGTAGAGCAGCAGGTTGATCGCCAGGTCGCTCGCCGACGGGCTGAGCCCCAGCGAAGAGGTTGGCCCCTCGGCCTGCACCCACTGCGGGGCAGACAGCGTATGGCGCCAACCCCTGGCCCCGTCGGGGAAGGTCAGGTCAAAGGGTAAGAGCGAGCCGTAAGCGATCAGCACCACACAAACCAGCGCAAGCAACCGCGGGTGGGCCCAAAGCGGGTGGCGGTACCCCTTGGCCGAGGGGTTGGAAGCGATGCCCGGCGGGGCGCTGGCGTGTTCGGGTTGAGGCTCGGGCTTCACCTTGGACTTGTCCTATCAAGCGCGAGCATAATCGGCCGACTCGTCAATACAGACCGCGGTTAGACCGTTGTAACCCCGAACGGACCCAACCCATTACGCCGCGGAGCGCTTGCGGCGTCGCCGCGGCCGACAGTCGGATTCCTGGGTAGCCGGGTCGGGGGCTTGGGCCGGGGGATCAACCGCCGTCTGGCCGCGTTCTTGACTGAAATACGCCATCAGCATCCCGTGAAGCATGGCGTTGTCTACGAGTTTCTGGCGATCCGATTCTCGGCCGCGCAGGCGATCGCTCAGCTGGGCCAGCCTGGTCGGGCTGGCCTGCCCGTCCAGGTATTCCCAGATGAGCGTGTCGGTATCGGCGCGTTTCGGGCGTTTGGGGAGCATGTCGAGGTTCCGGATATGGCGTGACGCGAACCACCGCGGCTCAACGCCGCTAGGAGGCATATCGACGCGATCGCAGCTCGTCTTTGGCACAGACGGCCCGGTCGGGCAACACTGCGTACCAAGCGAGCCAGACCGGGATCAGTTGCGCGGTGCTACTCGAAGAATTCAACCAGTTCGCCGCGGAGCTTCACCAGCGAGTCTTGATGGGTGAAGACCATGTGGCCCGACTCGAAATACCCAAACGTCACGCGCTCACGGGCATCGGGGTGGGTGATGCTGTGGTTGAAGGTGTATTCCGCGGCGTGGTACGGCGTCGCCAAGTCATAATAACCCGCGGCAACATACACGCGCAGCTCAGGGTTCTCGGCCATGGCCCGACGCAAGTCGCCCGCGACATTGAGGTAGCTCGCGCGGACACGGTCGTAGTTCCAGTTCAGGCCGACCAGAATGCCATAGTTTTTTTCGGTCTCGTAGCCCAGCTCATTGCGGACATAGTCGTTGAAAGTCGCGGTAAAACCGCCGGCCACACGGTAGTAGCTCGGGTCGGAGGTGCCGCTGCGCTCGCCGATCGGGTCCAGGTCCGGGCCGGTGATCCGACCGTCGAATCGGCCGACGGTCTGCCGCTGCTCCGCCAGGAGGTGGTCGCTGAAACGCCACTGCGGGATGCGCAGGTCGGACTGAAGGATCAGTTCGGTGGGTAAGCCGATGTAGGCCGAGAGCTGCTCGGCGACTTCTCGGCGTCTCGCGTGATCGAGTTCGGCGCCCTGCATCAGGGCCGGGCCGTAGACCTCGCGTGACCAGGCCTCCGCCTGGTCCAGCAGCTCGGGCAGTTCCAAGTCCTCCCAAGCGTCCAGCTTGCCGTGGTAACGGGCCAGCGCGGTGTAGGTCGGGACGTAGAGCTGGTAAGGCAGGTCATTGCCCTCATCAAAGCGCAGGGTCTGGAAGCTGAGTACGGCCGAGACGAGGACGATGCCGTTGAGGTCGATGCTGCGGGACCGCAGGTAGTTGGCGACGCCCGCGGCCCGGGTCGTGCCGTAGGACTCACCCGCGAGGTACTTCGGGCTGAGCCAGCGGTCGAACTTGGTGATCCACAGGCGGATGAACTCGGACACCGAGCGGATGTCGCCGCTGACGCTGTGGTACTCGCTGGTATTGGTGCCCTCTTCGACCCGTGAGAAGCCGGTAGAGACCGGGTCGATGAAGACAAGGTCCGTCGTGTCTAGAAGGCTCAACGGGTTGTCTCTCAACGAATAGGGCGGACCCACCGCGTGGCCGACCTCGTCCATGTGGACCCGGCGGGGTCCGAAGCAGCCCATGTGCAGCCAGACGCTCGACGAGCCCGGCCCGCCGTTGAAGCAGAACATGACCGGGCGCTTGCCGAGGTCTTCAACACCATTGCGTGTATACGAGATGAAGAAAACGCTCGCCTTCGCCTCGTCTTTATCGTTCTTGAGCTGGATCGTCCCGGCCGTGGCGGTGTAGTCGATCGCCTCGCCTTCGATCTCGACTTGATGCCGGGTGACCTGCCAATCGCCCTCGGGTTGTGGATCTGAGGGGGCTTCTACCGGGATGCCGGGAAGTCCCAAGTCATCCTCTGCCTGAATGCCCATGGCAAGCAGCAGCGCCGTGAGTAAAACAATGATCATCGGTTTCATAAAAGGCTCGTTTCAAAGTTGTGCCGGATCAAGGTGTATGTGGGATCACGGCCGGTACGAGGCCCGTATCCTACGGCCATGGGCTGGCTGGTGTTCAGCAACCTGTTCGTCGCGCTCTGCGGTGCCGCGCTCACCGCCGCGACCTACCCCCTGTTGGGGCAGTCTCCCAGGATCGATGCGCCCGTGGTCCTGGTGTTTCTTGGCACCCTTGCAACCTACAACCTCGACCGACTCGTCGAGCCGAGCCCCGGCCAAACCGATCACGAGCGATGGGTCGAGCGCCACCGCAAACCGCTTTGGGTGCTGACCGTGCTGGCCGGGGTCGGCTGCTTGGTAAGCCTGCCTTGGCTCGATGGCCGAGTGCTGGTCTCTCTCCTGGTCGCCGCGACACTTTCCATTGGCTATTGCATCCCGGTCTATCGATTACGGGGGCGGTGGCATCGGCTCAAAGCCGTGCCGGGCGCGAAGCTGTTTCTCATCGCCGGCGTCTGGACCTACGCCACGGCGATCCTCCCGCTCTTGCAAAGCCCGGTCACGCCCGAGACCGACGTGATGGCGGTAGTCGTCGCGGGCCGGCTGTTGTTTATCCTCGGGGTCGCCCTGCCGTTTGATCTACCAGATATGGCCCGAGACCGGGCGGCGGGGATCGTCACGCTTCCGCAACGCTACGGATACGACGGGACGAGGCTGCTGGGACGGTTGCTGATAGCCGGCTTTGGCGTGCTCTCGGCCCTGGGCCCCTGGCCGATGATGGCGGCACTCTTGGTCAGCGCCGCGGTGTCGTTCGCGCTGCTCAACGCGCTGGGGCCCAAACGCGGGGTCGTGTATTACGAGCTGTTGCTGGACGGCCTGCTGCTGGTCCAGGCCGGGCTGATCCTGGTGACCTGGGCGGGGATGAGTGGTGTTGTATAATGCTGGACGGGCCAGCCTGTATTTGTTGCACGAAGGAGTTTCGCGTGGCCACACCGACGACACAGATGTCCGACTTGACCACCCACGGGGTCCGCGTCGGAGCGACAGCGTTCTATCTCCCAGACGAGTCAACGCCCGAGGAAGATGAGTACGTCTTCGGTTACCGCGTCGTGATTCTCAACGACTCGGACGACACCGTGCAAGTGCTCACCCGTCACTGGGAGATCATCGACGCAGAGGGGCACAACCGGTTTGTGGACGGCGAGGGCGTGATCGGCAAGAAGCCGGTACTCGAACCCGGCGAGGCATTCAAGTACCACAGCTTCGCCGTGCTCCCGACCCCCTGGGGCACGATGGAGGGGCGCTACGGCATTAAACGCCGCGACGGCGAATCCATCGACGTCAGCATCGGCCGGTTCTACCTCACCCAGGAGGCCCGACACCACACCCGACCGACCTTCCCGACCGAAGACGAGCTCGACGATGACCCGACGGAGCTCGAGTGAACCGCCCGCAAGAACCCGCCCCTTCGACACCCGGCCCGGCCGGCGGCCGGGCCTGGCAGGCCCACCGCAGCCGGCACCGCGCCCAGCAAGACCTCGACGCCCACGCGGAGCAGGGCCCGTTTGTCCCCCCCACCATCGCCGAGCACGACCTCGTCCCGGCCGATCAGCCGGACCTGATCACCGGCCAAGCCGCGCTGCTGGACCTGATCGACGCGTTTCGGAAGGCCGGCTCCTTCGGCTTCGACACCGAGTTTATCGGTGAGAACACCTACGTCCCCCGCCTCTGCCTGATCCAGGCCGCGACCACGGACCGCATCGTCCTGATCGATCCGTTTACCGTCAACGACCTGACACCGTGGTACGCCCTGATCGCCGACCCGACCGTCGAAAAGATCGTCCACGCCGGCGAGCAGGACCTCGAGCCCGTCGTACGTGTGCTGGACAGCGCCCCGGCCAATATCTTCGATACCCAGGTCGCCGCCGGGTTCGTCGGCCTGGACTACCCGATGTCGCTTGGGCGGCTTGTCGCGGAGCTGATCGGCGACGACCTGGACGCGGGCGCGAAGTTCTCGCGTTGGGACCGCCGACCACTCACCGAACGCCAGTTGCACTACGCCGCCAGCGATGTCCGCTACCTCGCCGCGATGCGCGCCGAGTTGCGCAGTCGACTCGAAAGCAACGGCAACACCCGATGGGCCAAGCTCGCCTGCGAGGCGTACGGCGACCCGGATCGATACACCCCCGATCCGCTGACCCGGAAGGTCAAAGCCAAGGGCGTCAACAAGCTGTCGCGGAAGAAGCGGGCGGTGCTCAACGGCCTGCTGCTTTGGCGAGAGGGGTTGGCCCAACAACTCGACCTGCCACCCCGCGCGCTGGTCCCCGATGAGGCGGTTTACGCCCTGGCCGACGGGCTGCCGGAGTCCACGCGTGAACTGGCCGGGGTTAAATTCCTGCCCCGCCCGGTCCGGGAAGACCACGGCCCCGCACTGCTCGAAACGATTCGCGCCGCGCTAACCGGCCCGGTGCCCAAGCGCCCGGTGCCCCCGAAGTATGACCGCGACGAGCACCGCGATGCGGTGTCGGACCTCTGGCAGCGCATTGCAGCGTACTGCGAATCCATGGATATCAACCCCTCGGCCATCACCAGCAAACGCGAGCTGGGAACGCTGGTCGGCGCCGCGATGGATCACCACCAACCCCCGCCACTCAATGTCAACACGGGCTGGCGAAGGCAGCTGCTTGGCGATCTCGTTGGCCCAGACCTATTGGCCTGATCAATCGACACCGACCACCGCACGTAAGCGACCACACACCGCTTCCAAAATCTGCCGGCTAGGACGGTTTCACTGTTCCTGTTGCGATCATCCTGTAGGCCGGGCTTAAGCGCTGCCTACGATAGACGCAAAGTGAATCCGGTAAAGTCTGGCTGGCATCAATGCAATCCGCCGGCGACATAGAACCGGCCGATCGATTCACTGAAACGCAGACGGTGCTCGTTCTCTTCAAACCAGTCGCGGACCTGATCGTCGGTGCCCTCGAAGGTGATGTGGTCGAGGATGGCGCGGCGGATTTCGGCGGCGCGTCCGGGGTGGGCCGGGGGCTCGGTCGGCAGCAGTGAGACGAGGTGGGCCAGCGCGCCGCGGTGGCCATAACTGACCGCGATCTGCGAGACCTCCCGAAGTTCACGGGCGTGGGTCGGTGAGGTGTGTACCGCTTCCCATGAAGCGAATACGGCCGGACGCAGGTCGATGCCCGGCAGGTCCTTGACCACCAGGTAGTAGTACTTGCTGCACCGGACACGGTAGAGCTGGAGCACGAGCGTGTCGTAAGTCGCGGGGTCCTTGAGCTCGGCCAGGGCCTGGACCCAGACGCGCGGGGTGTAGTTGATCCCCTCGTGCAAGCCGAGCATGATCTGGTCACGCGCATCGGCAGCCCAGCCGTTGCGCTGGATCACCATGATCAGCTGCTCGTGCTCGCGCAGTGCCTCGATGATCAGGTCTTTATGCGTATCATTGGCCGCCTTGCGGACCGCGGCCAGGGCGTAGTACTGCAGCGAAGACATTTCGAGGGTCTGTAGCAGCAGGGGCATATGGTCCTTGCCCAGCTCGACAAGCATGTCGACCTGCGGATCGTTACTGGAGATGCGTCGCTGGCCCTGAGTCGTCCGGACGATGTCGCGGATGTAGACCCAGGCCTGCTGCTCGGTCGCGTTTTCGGGCAGCACGACGGTGTCGAGCCGGGCCAGGTCCGGCCCACCGTTACGGAGGATCGCCTCCTCAACAAGCGGCCGCAGGTAGTAGCGCAGCGGCACGAACCTCGCGTAGGCGTTCACAAGCGTCGGCAGATGATCCTCGGCCAGTGCTGAAAGCAAGGCCTGAGCCGGGTCATCGCGTGATGGCTCGTGCCGGTCGAGGTGCTCAATGGCGTTGGAAAGGTCTTGGAGCCGATTCCACACGTCACTGCGCGTAGACTCGGCGTCGAGCTGCTGCATCGCCACGACGGCTTGGTCCAGCGTCACCGGCTCGTCGGCCAATGCCCGAGAGGATAAGCCGGCGAGAACCACCAGCACCCCAAAGATCAACCCCGTTGTCACCCGCCTCGCCATACGGTGAACTCCTGAGTGCCGGTCGGCGTCTTCGCGTCGGCCAGCGAGGCTCAAAAAATGTCATAAACAAACCTGCGCGAACAATCGCGCAACAACCTTTAGTCGGCCCTAATCGCCACGTCTTCCAAAGGACACCTAAATTGTTTCGTCAAGCACCACCCAGTACTTGATTTCTATCGGCGAAGCCGGTCAATTCTCCACAACAAATGCCGCAGCTGCGGAAACAGCAGGTCAACATATTGTAACACAATATACGTCTTTGGGGTAGCCCCTCAGCCCGATTTTGGGCCAAGCACGCCTTGGTCACCCGAGACCAGCTTGTTCACCAATGAAGCCAGCGCGGCACGATCACGGGCCTCGATCATCAGCCGAACCTTCTCGGGGTCGGCCGGGGTCTTGTCGAGCTGCAGCCTGACCCGCTTCCAAAGTAGGGCCTGCTTCTTCTCCGAGTCCGCAAGGTATAGGTCGGAGACCAGCTCCTGGAGCCTGGTCGCGACGATGGTGTCCAGGTGCGCGTAGTAACGCTTGATGACCTTGCTTTGGTAACGACTTAAATCCTGCTTGGCCATCGCGGCTCCGGTGTCCTGGTCTTGGCCACAAGACAAGTGGCTAGGGGTGGGATACCCCGGGATCTTAACCTGTATGATGCTGTTGTGATGGCCGATGCACGACCGCCAACCGAACTGCAGCCCGAGCGGATCGTGATGACCCTGGAGTTGCTGGCCGAGCGGATCGAAGCGCGCTTCCCCGATCGCGGGCTGACCCAGGTCGCGCGGGAGACCCGGCTCGCGGCGGGCGAGGCCGTCACCACCGCCAAATTGATCCAGCAGCCGGTCGTGTACCTGCGGGTTATCTCGTGCGTGCTGATCACCGCCATGGTCGTGATCGTGGGCAAGCTGGCCCTCGCCATCAAGATCAGCCCGTCCGGAGGGTGGGACATGCTCGAGGGCATCGACGCGGGTATCAGCGCCACGGTGTACCTTGGCCTGGCGGTCTTGTTCCTGGTCACCCTCGAGTCCCGGCTCAAGCGTCGCCGTTCGCTGCGGGCGCTGCAAGAATTGCGTGCCCTTGCGCACGTCATCGACATGCATCAGCTCTCCAAGGACCCGGAATGGGCGCAGCACCGCGAGTCCTCGCCGCTGGACAGCGAGCAGAACCACCTCGAGCCCTACCTCCTGGGCCGATACCTCGACTACTGCGTCGACCTGCTCGCGCTGATCGGCAAGGTCGCGGCACTGTACGCGCAGAATAACGCCGACGGCGTGGTGCTCCAGGCCGTCGAAGAGGTCGAAAACCTGACCGCAACCCTGGCGACCAAGATCTGGCAGAAGATCATGGTGCTGGATCAGATCGAACGGCAGGGCAAATAAAGCCACCACCAGCGATGGCGGCGCCTACGGCCAGATCGGTTAACATTTGTTTAACGATTTGTCTTAAGAGTGCATCGTGGCTGATCCCACCCCCCCACCAACCGTGAGGGCGTCCAACCCCGGGCATGACACGTCCGAAACTCCTTCGGCCCGAGGCTGGTTGCGCATGGTGTCAGGCTGGCTCATTCTGCTGGCTTTGGCCTTGCTTTGGGCTTGGGAATTAGACTGGCTGCAGACCGCGACCCTTATCAGCGAGTCCGGCTGGACCCACGCCGACTACGACGCGGCGGTCCGCAATCGCAAGGCGCTAACGCTGCTTTTCTGCGGGGCGCTTACCCTGCTTCTGCCCCGCGTGGCGCTGGGCGTCGGCTTCCTGCTGCTGTTTGTCTTTATCCAGATCGCCCGGTTCTACCACGGGTATTTCGGCAAGGCGATGTCCTGGACGACCATCCGCACGCTGTACAGCGAAGGCGGGGAATCGGTCGTGATCGATAAGGCCTTCATCCTCCCGGTGGCCATGCTGGCCGGGGCCGCGCTGCTGCTGACCAAGCTGGCCCTGCTGTATAGCTCGCATCGGCTGGCAATCCGATGGCGGCGGCGAGCGCTGCCCGGGGCCGCGCTGCTGCTGGCCTACTTCAGCGTGATCATCGGGTTCAACAGCCTCAGCAATACCCCGCTGTCGGGGATGAAGCGATGGATGTCTTTTGACCGCGTCGGCGTGGCCTATGGCTACGTGGTGACCTGGGTCGGCGAAGTGATCTACATCGACAACGCCACCCTGCTCCAACAGGCATTGGAACAGAAACAGAGCGCGACCGACCGGATCACCCCTTTGGAGGGCCCGGTTGATCTGCCGGGCCACCTGGTCATCGTCCAGGTCGAGTCGCTGGACTGGTCCGTGCTGGGTTTAACGCACGAAGGCACCGAGATCACGCCCTTTTTGAATCAGCTGCGTAGCCGATCCATGCTCTTCAAGGTCCGCGCGTTCCATGGCAACGGCTCGGCGGACGCGGATTTTGTCATGCTGCACGGTTACCCGCCGAGCAACGACGTGATTAACTACAAAATCCCCGGCTACCCCACCGATGACACGCTCCCCGTCTTGTCACGGGCCGCCGGGCGACCGATGTACTTTTATCACGGTGTCGACGGTCGCTTCTTCAACCGTGGCAGCGCCTATGCCACGATGGGCTGGGAGCGGGTTGCCTTCCGAGAGCAGCTCGTCGAAGGACCCGGCCTGCCAACCGGTAAATGGAACGCCGTGCATGACCGTGAACTGCTCAATTATGTCGCCCAAGAGATAAAGCAAGCAGATCGCCCCGGCACGTATATGGTGATCACCTACACCAGTCACACCCCCTGGGTGATGCTCGCCGACCATGAACCCAGGCCGTTTGACAACCCCAACGACAAAGTGCATCTCCGCTACTTCAACTCGATCCGCTACACCGACCAGGCGCTCAAAGATTTCATCGAGCAACTGCCCGATCAGACCACCGTTCTGTTGTACGCCGACCACGAGAGCGCCGCAGGCTATGCCGGCCGGCAGATCGAGACGGGGGACCCCGAATACATCCCGGTCATGGTGTACCGCTTGGGTGACGACCTCGCCTTAACGCAAAAAACACGCAAGATGGCCCAGGCTACCGACGGGAACTGGACCCAGGTGGACGTGGCCCAATGGCTACGATCCTGGCTTAACGGGCTCGCGCCCGTACCGACCAGCCCGCCAGAAAACCGATAAGACGAGGGTCAAGCAACCCCCGGGTCAAACCGATGAAAAGCAAGGCGGCGCAGATAGGGTCGCTGGGCGGTAAAGACGGCCTTGCCCGCAGCAACAAAGATCGCTACAATATTTGGGCCGTATGATGCGTTAAGCTTCTTGTCTAATTAACCAGTTGTCTTACGATTGGTTTCTGACTTCTAGCCTTACGGTCCAATCAGCTTATTGACATGAAGATTTCTTAAGAATCTTCTTTTTATATAGGATTGGTCTGACGCGAATCAGTTGATTTATTTGACCCTTCAGATCCTGTCCTACCGATCAGGACAATAGGGATAAGGGTAGAGCGGTCCGGGCCAATTCGACGCGTGACTGGGAAGACGACATTCAACGTAGGCGACAAAGTCGCCCACCCGCGCAAACCCGAATGGGGGACGGGCGTGGTGCGCGAGGCATCGATCGTCACCCACCAGGGTTCGCGGGCTCAACGCCTGCGTATTGATTTCGCTAACAAACGAAATGCCATCATCAACACCGCCATCGCCCCGATCGTCGCGGCAACCGCGGACTCGAACGGAATCAACCACACGACAGGAGTCGAAGGGACAACAACGGATATGAGCAGAGCACAGACCGACAAACTCAGCGGCAACGGCTGGCTGGACGAACTGGAGACCTCCAAAGGCATGGGCAAAGGCGACCTCTGGGACCTGCCCGCCTCACTCAATGACCCGTTCTCCAGCAACGAGCAGCGCCTGGCCGCGACGCTTGAGACCTTCAAATACTCGACCGAGCCCGGTCCACTGTTCCAGTGGGCCGTGGTCCAGACCGGCGAGGACGACCCGCTGACCAAGTACACCCGGGTCGAACTCGAACAGGCCTTCCCCCGCTACGCCCGTGACCGCGACAACCACCTCTTTGGCTTGGTCCGACAGATGAAGCGTGAAGGCCAAATCGAAGCCGCCCGACGCTTGGCCAAGAGCTGCAAGTACCGGGCCGGCCGGGCGATGCTGGAAAAAGCGCTGCGGTCGTAACGCTACCCGCCACATACCAGCACAGCACCAAGCCCGCACCGTCGCGGTGCCAGTTCCTGTCGTAGCAACTCAGCGAGTACGTTAAACTCGGCTTGATGCCAGACGCCGCGACCACCATCCGCCAGCTGCGCGACCAGCTCAACCGGGCCGACCGGCTCTACCGCCTCGGGCAAGAGACGGGCATGTCCGACCTCCAGTGGGACCAGGCCCTCAAGCAGCTCGAAACACTCGAAACCCAGCACCCCGGCCTGGTCACACCCGACTCACCGACCCAGCGCGTCGGCGGCGAGCCGATCGACGGCTTCGAGACGGTTGCCCACCGCATCCCGATGCTGTCGATCGAGAACACCTACAACCGCGACGAGGTCGAAGCCTGGTACACCCGGACGACCAAGGCCTGCGGCACCGATAAGCTAGAGCTGGCCATCGAGCCCAAGATCGACGGCGTCGCCCTCTCGCTACGCTACGAGAACGGCAGGCTCACCCGTGCCCTGACCCGAGGCGACGGCACTAAGGGCGACGACATCACCCACAACATCAAAACCGTCCGCCACATCCCCCTGACCCTCGCCCCCCACGCCGACGCTGAGCGCAGCGAAGCGCCTGATATCCCCGAAGTCTTAGAGATCCGCGGCGAGGTCTTCCTGCCCCAAGACACGTTCGACGCCGTCAACACCGACAAGATCGCCCGCGGTGAAGACCCGTTTATGAACCCCCGCAATACCACGGCCGGCACACTCAAGCAGAAAGACCCGGCCAAGGTCATCCGCGGCCTGCGGTTCATCGCCTACGGCAAGGGCGAGGTCAGCGACGAAGCCTTCACCTCCCACACCGACTTCACCGCCGCCATCAAGTCCTGGGGCATGCCCGTCCACGAGCATGAGGGCATCGTCGCTTCGGCCGACGACGCCTGGGCCTGGATCGAGCATTTCGACCAGCTCCGCCACGAGCTTTCCTACGCCACCGACGGCGTGGTGATCAAGGTCAACCGCTACGACCTGCAGACACAGCTCGGCTCGCGCAGCAAGTCGCCGCGCTGGTGCATCGCCTACAAGTTCGCCGCCGAGCAAGCCCGGACCAAGCTGCTTAAGGTCGAGTGGCAGGTCGGCAAGACCGGCAAGCTCACCCCGCGCGCGACCATGCAGCCCACGCTGCTGGCGGGCACCACCGTCAGCCACGCCACCCTCCATAACTACGGCGAGATCCTCCGCAAAGACATCCGGATCGGCGACACCGTCGTCATCGAAAAGGCCGGCGAGATCATCCCCCAGGTCGTCGAGGCGGTGACGAACCTGCGCGACGGCAGCGAAGAGCTCATCATCGCCCCCGACCATTGCCCCGAGTGCGGCACGCCGGTCCAGATCGAGTACGACAGCAAGCGCGTCAATGAGTTGGCCGTTTATGAACGCGCGGTCGAACGAGAAAAGGACAAGGCCGAGAAAGAGGGACGCGCACCCGAAGCGATCGCTAAGCCCAAACCATTAGGCCCCACCGACGAATCCGCCCGCTACTGCCCCAACCCCGAGTGCCCCGCCCAGTTCCGCGAGCGGCTGATCCACTTCGTCGGCCGCAACCAGATGGATATTGACGCGCTGGGCGAGAAGACCCTCCACCAGCTCGCCGACGCCGGACTACTGAACAACCTAGGCGATATCTTCCGCCTCAAAGACCACCGCGAGCAACTGCTCGGCCTGGAACGCATGGGCGAGAAAAAAGTCGACAACCTCATCGAAGGCGTTGAGCAGGCCAAGACACGCGGGCTGCAGCGTGTGCTCACCGGCCTGACCATCCGGCACATCGGAGCCGGGGGCGCAAAACGATTGGCCCAGGCCTTCGGCGATATCGACGCCCTGCTCCAGGCCGACGAAGAGAAGATCGCCGCGGTCGAAGACATCGGCCCGATCACCGCCGCATCGGTCCACACCTTCCTTCACAACAACGCGGGACAACATGTCATCACCGAACTGCGCGAGGCTGGTGTCGACCTGAGCGCCCCCCAAAAGGAAGTTGCCCGTGACTCCCCCTTAGCCGGCAAGACGGTCGTCATCACCGGTACGCTGGAGCAGTTTGGCCGCAACGAGCTCAAAGCCCTGCTCGAATCCCTGGGCGCCAAGGTCTCTGGCAGCGTCAGCAAGAACACCGACCTGCTCATCGCTGGCGAGAAGGCGGGATCGAAACTCAAAAAGGCCCAAGACTTAGGCGTGGCGGTGTGGGATGAAGCGACCCTGTTGAAGTCACTCTGATGCCATGCCGAGTCCAAGACGAAGACGGGTGCGTTGAACTATTTAACTGTTCAAGGTCAAGGTGTCCTGGTTTTGTGCTTGAGGCTGATTGTGACTGCGATCAATTTCATTCGCTGGCTCGTTTAGAACCAAATAGGGGTGGTTATACTTACAACCATGCTCGACCAGGTGCTGGCTAAACGCGATGAGATCGAAACACTCGGCCGTGCGCATCACGCGCGGACGCTCTGGCTGTTCGGCTCTGCGGCGTGCGGGGATTTTGATCCGGAGACGAGCGATCTGGATTTCCTTGTCATCTTCGAACCAGATCATGAAGGATCCGCTTGGGATGCATATTGGGGTTTACAGGAGGGCCTTCAAGCCATGTTTGGCCGCAAGGTCGATCTGGTTGACCGAGAGGCGATGAAAAATCGTTATGTCATCGAATCTGTAGACGCGACACGGAAGCTGATCTATGGCCCAGAAGAACCCACAGGCCTATCTACGCGATATGCTGGATAACGCATTTTTTGTGCAGTCATTTTGCCAAGACAAGTCTCGAGAAGATGTTGCGGATGATCAACCGACGCGTTTCGTGATCGAACGCGGTTTACAGAATATCGGTGAGGCAGCATTTCAACTGCGCCGAACCGGTGCCGAGTGTATCAATGTTGTGCCGGATTCTGATCGCGTGATCGCGACTAGGCATATCCTTGTCCACGGCTATGACGAAGTTAAACCTCGTGTACTGTGGGACATCATCACGATCCACCTGCCTGGTCTTATCTCTGCACTGAGCCAATACTTTGATGAGTTGGACGAAGAATCCAAGTGATATCCATCCGCAAAGCCACGGTCGCCGATGTGCCCGCGATGGCACGACTGATCAACGACAACGCCGAGCTAGGCTTGATGCTGCCCAAGTCGCTGGCGTCGTTGTATGAGACGGTGCGTGCGTTTCATGTCGTCGAAAACGGGGGGCGGGTCGTCGGGCTTTGCGCATTGACGGTCATCTGGGCCAACTGGGCGGAGATCGCATCATTGGCGGTCGACCGGTCCCAGCGCGGCAAGGGGCTAGGGCGCAGGCTCGTTGAGGTCTGCCTGGAAGAAGCGAAGCAGATCGGCATCCCACGGGTCATGACACTGACGTACGAACAGGCCTTCTTCGAGAAGCTTGGCTTCACGGTGCTGGATCGGCAGCAGCTACCCTTGAAAGTCTGGAGCGAGTGCGTGCGGTGCCCGAAGAACCAGGCGTGTGATGAGATCGCGATGTTCACCACGATCCCCGGCGTGCCCGAGCCGGCGGAGATGCCCAGCCCGCCCAAGCCCACGGCGTACGAGGTGCCGGTGGTACTGACCAGCCGCGGCAAGGGCGGCTGAGCCGTAACACCCCGTACCGATCAACCCGTTTGCGGCGTGCCCGGCTAAACTACCCCCACATGTCACAACCCCACCCCTGGCTCGCCGAGATCGTCGAGTCGGTGCACGTCCGTGCGCTGGCCGAGGGTTCGTCGCGACCCGCGGGGGTGATCGCCGACGGCTCGCGTGGTTCATCGAGTGCACTGCTGGCCGGGGCGTTGGCGGTGCATACCGCTCGGCCGGTGCTGCTGGTGGTGGCGCACCTGGACGAGGCGGACGACGCGGTCGACGACCTCTCGTTATTCCAAGACTCGGGCTACGACATTGCCCCCAAGCGTTTTGGTGCGTTAGAGGTCCTGCCCGGCGAGTCAGGGGTCAACCTGGAATTACTGGCCGAGCGACTGGATGTGGTGCGCGATACGGCGCTAAGCCGCAAGCGGCCCGTGGCGACCGCTCGGCAGCGCTCCGTCATCGTCGCGCCGGTGCAGGCCCTGATGCAGGCGGTGCCCAAACCCGAGACGGTCGACCTGTTTACCATCACGCTGGAGACGGGCAAGGAACTGGCCCCCGGCGCCCTGCTCGACTGGCTGGACAGAGCGGGTTATAGCCGGCAGGACGCGGTCGATCAGCCCGGCGACTTCGCGGTGCGCGGCGGGATCATCGACATCTACCCCCCGGCCGGACGGGCCATCGATCAGGCCGGTCAACTCGCCCGGATCAGCCCGGTCCGGCTGGACTACTTCGGCGACGAGATCGACACCCTCGCGCGCATCGACCCGGACACGATAGGCTCGGGCGACCGGCTCCGCAGCGTCTCGCTGGTCGGGGCGCGTCCCGAGCAGTTGCAGAACGACAGCGACACGGCCTGCCTCCTCGACCTGTTGCCCGCCGACACCCTGCCCGTCCTCCACGAGGTGATGGAGCTGAGCGAGCAGGCCCGGGGCTACTTCGAGCGGCTCACCGACCCGCGGGGCATCTACGCGCCCAAGACCATCTTCAGCAAGCTGATCGATGGGCCCCACGTCGAGGTCAACCAGTACTCCGCGAGCGCCAGGCCAAACTATTCGGGCACGCATGACCAGGACAAACCCATTGAATTGCCGCTATCGGCCCTGCCGGTCTTTGATACCGATGCGAAGTCTGCGATCGCCGAGTTGGCCGGCCTATCTTCCGAGATGCGGGTGTCGGTGCTGTGTCGGCAGCAGGCCGAAGCCAAGCGGCTGGGTGAGTTGATTCACGAGTTGGCCCCCGAATCTGCAGACCGCATCGCGGTGGAAGTTGGTTCGCTGCATCGCGGGTTTGCCTGGAGAGCTGTCTCGTTACAAGACAACGGCGCATCATTACGCGGGCCTGAGGCGGCCGAGGGCAGGCCCGCGCTGCTGCTTGTGCCCCACCACGAACTGTTCCACCGCTACGACACCGGCCGGCGGGTCCGGCGGGTCCAGGCGGGTGCCGGGCCGAGCGAGGCGGGCAAGGCGGTGTCGGACGCGTTCCTCGATCTTGCCGTCGGCGACTATGTCGTGCACGTCGATCACGGCATCGCGCAGTTCACCGGCCTGAAAACCATGCGCCGCGAGGGCAAGAGCCAGGAGTACCTCACCCTCCAGTTCGACCAGAACGCGAAGCTGCACGTCCCGGCGTCGCAGATCGACCTGATCCAGAAATACATCGGCGGGTTCAGCGGCCGCCCGCCCCTGAGCAAGCTGGGGGGCAAGCGCTGGCAGAAGCAGAAAGACTCGGTCGCCGACGCGGTGAAGGACATGGCCGCCGAGCTGCTGCGTGTTCAGGCAGCTCGGCAGGTCCAGCCCGGGATCCGCTACCCCGCCGACACCGCCTGGCAGAAAGAGTTCGAGGCCGAGTTCCCGTTTGATGAAACCGAGGATCAGCTCAGCGCGATCGCCGCAGTGAAGAACGACATGTCCCACGACCAGCCGATGGACCGGCTGATCTGCGGGGACGTAGGTTTTGGCAAGACAGAGGTGGCGATCCGCGCGGCGTTCAAGGCAGCAGAGTACGGCAAGCAGGTGGCCGTACTGGTCCCGACCACCGTACTGGCCGAGCAGCACGAGCGCAGCTTCACCGCGCGGATGGCGGACTACCCCTTCCGCGTCGCCTCGCTGTCACGCTTTAAGACAGCCAAGCAGCAGAAGCTGACGGTAGCGGCGGTGAAGAAGGGGCAGGTCGATGTCCTCATCGGGACCCACCGGATCCTGTCGGGGGACGTGCAGTTCGCCGACCTCGGCCTGGTCATCATCGATGAGGAGCAGCGGTTCGGCGTTGAGCACAAGAACAAGCTGCTGCAGCTGCGCATGACCGCCGACATCCTCACACTCAGCGCGACGCCGATCCCCCGCACGCTGCACATGTCGATGATCGGGCTGCGCGATATCAGCTCGCTGACCACCGCGCCGGTCGACCGCCGGGCCATCGTCACCGAGGTGATCCCCTACGACAAGCGGCGGATCAAGCAGGCGATCGTCCGCGAGCTCAACCGGGACGGGCAGGTCTACTTCGTCCATAACCGGGTCCACAACATCGAGCAGGTCGCCAACGAGATCCGCTCGATGGTCCGCGGCGCCAAAGTCATCGTGGGCCACGGCCAGATGCCCCCGCGCGAGCTCGAGCAGATCATGCTCAAGTTCATCCGCCGTGAAGCGGACATCCTCGTCAGCACCACGATCATCGAGTCGGGCATCGACATCCCCAGCGCCAACACGATGCTGATCAACCAGGCCAACATCTTCGGACTTGCCGAGCTGCACCAGCTGCGCGGCAGGGTGGGACGATGGAAACACCGGGCGTACTGCTACCTGCTGCTGCCCGAGGACAAGACGATCAGTGAGGTGGCGGCGAAGCGTCTCAAGGCGATCGAGAGCTACGCGATGCTGGGCGCGGGGTTTAAGATCGCGATGCGTGACCTGGAGATCCGCGGGGCGGGGAACCTGCTCGGGGCCGAGCAGTCCGGGCACATCGCGGCGGTGGGTTACGAGATGTACTGCCTGCTATTGGAACACGCAACCAAACGGCTGAAGAACGAGCCGATCATCGAGGCGAGCAAGACCCACCTCGAGCTGCCCGTCGCCGGGACGCTTCCCAAGCGTTACATCCCCAGTGACAAGCACCGCATGGAGGCCTACCGCCGGCTCACCCGTGTCGATGTGCTGTCGGACCTGGACGCGGTCGTTGAGGACCTGACCGAGGCCTACGGCAAGCCGCCCGAGCCCGCGCAGATGTTCATCGACCTGGCGGAGATCCGCATCGCCGCGGCGGCGTTGGGCATCGAGACCCTGCGCCACCAGGACCAAGACCTGATCTTCACCCTCCGGCCGATGCCCAGCGTCGCGGCCCGTCTGCAGGACGCATTCTCCGGAGCACCGGGCCGGCTAACCGTGCTGGACGAGAAGACGGTGTACTGGCGTCCTCCGTCGGGCTATCTTGCAGAGGCCAGGACGCTGCTCGCCGTCTTGCGGAAGCTGTTGGTCAGGCCGGTGCGTCAGGCAAGTGAGACGGAGGTGACCGCTCAAGCGAGTCGATAGCTACATGAAACAAAAAGCACCCAACCTGATCGAGATCAAGCAGTGGACCAAGTGGTTCGCGATCGAGCACAACAACCGGGCCTGGAGCCTGGCCGAGCTTGCCGAGCGTACCAACACGGAGCAGCGAGAGATGATCAACGCGGCCCACGCCGCCGCCCTGCACTGGTCACGGATCGGCCAGGCGATCAACGGCTACCGGGCCGACCAACTGCTCTGCTGGGTCTATGCGTTGACCGGTGATGCGACCCGCGCGGCTGAGTACGGACAACGATGCGCCGCCGCGGTTGACGCGGACCTCGAAGGCCTGAGCAGTTGGGACCGCAGCTTCCAGACGCTGGTCGATGCGATGGTCGCCAAGGCCAGCGGCGACGGGAAAAACCACGATGCGGCAAAGACCCGGGCTACCGCCGCCCGTCAATCGCTGACTGATCCGTCAAACCGCGAGGTCTTCGATGGCTTCGCGAAACAGGCAGGGATCGACTTCTAACCATGCTGCATGTCGCCCTCTACCAGCCCATCATCCCCCAGAACGTCGGCAACATCGCCCGCACCTGCGTCGGCATGAACGCGCACCTGCACATCATCGGCCCAACCATCGTCGACCTGTCAGACAAAGCGGTGCGTCGCGCGGGGCTTGACTACTGGGACGACTTGACGCTAGCGCAGCATGAAAACCCCGAGACCTTCATCGACTGGATATCGGCCAACGGCATCTCCCCCTACCTCGTCACCAAGTTTGGCCAGCAACGCTATGACCAGCCCGCTTACCGGGACGGCGACCTGCTGCTCTTCGGCAGCGAGCGCGAGGGCCTACCCCAAACCATCCACGACCAGTACCCCGACCACCGGATCAGCATCCCGATCCCGGGGGCGGTCCGCAGCTACAACCTGGGCAACAGCGTCGCGATCGTCCTCGCCACAGCCATGAGCCGGGCCGAGCTCTGGCCCAAAGACTGGTCCCCCAAGGACGGCTACATCCCGCCCAATACATTCACACTCGACCACGGTTGACCATCCACCTGTCACGTGAGTGGATTGCGTCGTGGTAGTGCCCGGCATCTTCCTTGCTGAAGCAGACAAAACTAATAAAGCTAGGCGACTCGGCCCGCAGCAGGTGGCCATGGGCGTGGCCGAAGGCGATGCGGGCGGCGCGGGATTTGGGGAAGTTGTAGACCCCGGTGCTGATGGCGGGGATGGCCAGGTGCTTGGCCTCGTGCTCGACCGCGAGGGCAAAGACCTGGGTGTAGCAGGAGGCCAGCAGGTTGTCTTCGAGGGTGTAGCCGAGCTTGGCGGTGTCGTCGCCGGGGGCGCCGGGGACGCCGGTGTCTTTGACATCGCGCCAGACCGGGCCGACGGTGTGGATGATGTGTTGGACGCCCCGCTGCTCGAGATCGAAGGCGGGGGTGCGTTTGGCCAGCCCGGTCGGGCAGCCGCCGAGGGACTGGTTGTGTTCCCGCAGGCGTGGCCCGGCCGCGCGGTGGATGGCGCCGTCAACCCCGCCGCCGCCGAGCAGCGACGAGTTCGCCGCGTTGACGATCGCATCGACTTGCAGTTCGCCCGGCAGGTCCGTGATATCTCCAACGATCACCTGGATCCGCGTCAACGGATCATTGAGGGCGTGGTCGGCGTGGCTCTTGGTGTTGTCCCGGTCCGGGTCGGGGGGCAACTGGGGCAGCTTCATGCCGGGAACTCTTCCCGGTCGTCGCGCAGGGCGAGCGGTCGGTCCAGCAGTTCCTTCAGGACAAAGGCCTGCTTGAGAGAAACGCCGTCGAGCACGGTCGGGACACCGCGTCTGCCGCCCCGGCTGGTTCGAAGCTGAGGCGCGACGATCGGGCTATTGCTGATCTCGGCTTTGCTGGTCACCGCCTTGGGCTGCTGCTTGCGGCGCTGGCCGGCGGCGCGCTTCTGCTGGCGCGTGACGGGGCGGGCGACCGGGGGCTGGCCCTGGGTGGGTCGGGAGGTCGGTCCGCGCGTGGAGCGCTGCTGGGGCTGCGGCTGACGCCGGGCCTGTTCCTGGGCCTGACGCCGGCGGGCCTGTTCACGCGCGGCGGCCTGCTGGCGACGCTGCGCATCGACCTGCTGCTGCTGACGGCGCAGGGCGTCCGCCTGGGCCTGACGCTGGGCCTCCTGTTGTGCACGCCTCTGGGCCTCGAGCCGGGCTTGGCGCGGGTCGGCCTGTTGCTGAGCACGCTGCCGCGCAAGCTCGATCCGTTGAGCCATCGTCATGTTCGCCGGGTCGGGCTGCTGCGTATTGGCCGACACATCACCCTGATCAAAGCGGATGGTGCCGTCCAGTTCTTCTCGATCCCTGCCCCGGTTTCGCTGGGCAGACTTCTTCTGCCACTCGCCGTACTTCGCGATCACTCTCAGGAGAAACGGCCCGAGGAAAATGATCAACAAGATGATGAGCTGTAACGACATAGGCTTTCCTGTTGTTTCTGTCAGGTCACCGCGGGCTTTATTGTAGCTCCAATGGCACGGTGAAGACCGGCCTTGCCTGGCCGTCCGGGTGACTCTCCTGCAGCGCAACGCCATAGACTTCCGAGAGGCGCTGCGGCTGGAGCACCTCGTCCCACCGCCCCGCCGCCAACAACGCCCCCTCGTGCATCAGCCAGGCGTCGTCGGCGTACGCCGCGGCGAGGTTCAGGTCGTGGACGACCACCAGCACCGCCAGCCCCCCAGCCGCGAGCTGTCTGAGGCGCTGCATCGTCGCGTGGGCGTTAGCCAGGTCCAGGTGGCTGCCCGGCTCGTCCAGGAGCATCACGCGCCCGCCGCGGCCGGCTTGCAGCTCCGCCCGCGCCAGGATCACCCGCTGCTGCTGGCCCCCGGAGAGCTGGGCGAACACCCGGTGCTGCAGGTCAAGCAGGCCGGCCTGCAACAGCACCTCATCGATCGCCGGGCCGGCCATGATCGCGTCCTGCCCGAATCGCCCCATCGCGACGATCTGCCGAACCGTAAAAGCAAACTGCGACGCCGGCCTCTGCGGCACGTAGCTGATCCACTGCGCCCGGTCGGCAGGCGTCATCTTCGCCAGGGGTAGGCCCCCCACCTCGACCCGTCCTTCCCACGGGCTGATCACGCCCAGCATCAAACGCAGCAGCGTCGATTTACCCGACGCGTTCGGGCCGACCAGCACCGTGACACGGCCGGCCGCCAACGAAGCGCCGACCTCACGGACCACCGGCACAGAAGAGCGATAACCAAAGCTCAACCCGCTTAGCTGCATCGCTACCGGGGGCAGCTCAACCGAGTTATCCAACGCATTCGCCAATCGCTCATCTCCGACAGCCGAAGGCCTTGAGCTTGATCGCGGTCACCCAACATCGCCGCGACCGCCCCACCGAATGTACCGATTTTACGGGCCATGCCGCTCAGGTTGCCCGGCCAATCTGCCGATGGCGATTCTATCCCTATTCCCTGTTCCGAATTGGTGGCCCATGGGACAGCAAAACCCCGAGTCGACAACCCCCGCCAGCACGCCCACCGGCCCGGTCGGGCAGCAGCCTATCGAACTGCTCAGCGACCTCGAGCAGCGGCTGGGGCAGCTGCGCGACTGGCAGACCCAGACCGACCAGCACCTCCGCGCGATGCAGCAAGAGAGCCAACGGCTCGACGACTACCGCGCCCAGACCGATCAGATCAAGGCCGACTGCGAACAGCAGCAACGTACGCTGGATCAGCAGCGTGAAGAGGTCGAGCAGCACCGTCAGGCCATCGAAAAACAGAAGGCCCAGGTCGCCGACGACAGGACCCAGATCGAGCAGGACCTCGCGACCCTGGAGAACCTGCGCGAAGAGATCAACACCGAGAAAGGAGCGCTGCAGCAGGCACGCGACGAGATCGAAGGCAAGCGGGCCGAGCTGAATGACAAGCGGGCTGAACTCGACGCGGCGTGGGCGAAGCTCCACGAGCAGGAGCAGGCCGCGCGGGAGCGGGCCGAGGCGTTGGGCCAGCGGCAGGCCGAGCTGGAATCTCAGCGGGCCGGGCTAACGAACCTGCGTGATGAGCTGGGCCAGGAGCGAGAGAACCTGCAGTCGTGGCGGACGGAGTTAGAGCAGACCCAGGCCGGCCTTGTGCAACAGCAATCGGAGATCGATACGGGTCACCGGGAGCTCGCCGATGCGCGGGCCCAAGCCGAATCGGTGCAGGCCGAGCTGGCTCATGCGGGGCAAGAGCTGTCCGAATCCCGCAAGCAGCTTGAGAAACAGAAGATCGATCTGAAGCTGCGTGCCCAGTCGCTTGACGCCCAGCAGGAGCACCTGGACCGGGCCCGCGAGGAGCTGGCCGAGCAGGCGGTGAACCTGCCCGAGAACGCCGAGGGCGGCGCGGAGATCTTCCATCAGGCCAAGGCCGAGCTGGACCAGGCACGCCAGGAACTCGACCGGGCCCGGGCCGAACTCGACGCCAACCGCGCCGAGTTCGAAGCCGCCCACACCGCGGCCGAGCAGCGAGAAGCCGAACTCTCCAATCAGCAGAAGCATATCGCCCAGGCCCGCCAGGACATCGAGCGGCAGCAGGACGCCCTGGCCCAACGCGAGGCGACCCTCGCCGCGGCGACCAGCGGCGACGCCTCCCAGCAGAGCCAAGCCATCCAGCAGGGTCTATCCGAACTGAACGAGCGCGAGCAGCAGCTCCAGCAGCGGCAGGCGGAGTACGACCGCAAGAAGCAGGAGCTGGACCAGAAGCGTGAGCAGTTCAGGCAGACCCTAGAGCAGAGCAAGAAGCAGATCGCGGCCGAGCGCGACCAGGTCCGGGCGAAGGAATCGGAGATCGAGCAGCTCAAAGCGAAATTCGCCGGCAAGAAGACCACCTACATCGAGGTCGATGACGCGCTCAAGCGTCGGCGGGAGAAGCTGCACCGCTACCGCAAGCTGCTGCGCCAGCGCAGCGAGAAGCTGGCCGAAGCCGAGCTGCGCGTCCAGTCGTCCAGCCAGCAGTACACCGGCATGGACAAAGAGCGGCAGATGCTGGTCGAGGTCAAGAAATTCCTCGAAGCCAGCGAAGGCGAGATGGTCAAGCGCTGGTCAACCAACAAGGCCTCCTCGATGGTCATCGGCGCGCTGGTCGCCGTCTGCCTCATGGCACTCACCAGCTACTTCGCTGCGGGCAAGTTCATCACGCCCGTCTGGCAGTCGACCGTCGCCATCGAGCACATGCCCGAGCCCGACGCGAGCCCGACGACCGACCAGGCCTGGCTTAACCAGTTCCGACAGACCCTGTTCAGCGACCCCGTGCTCAACGAGACGCTCAACAAGATGGACCAGGGCGACCGCCCCGTCCGTATCGCCACCAGCGCCCAGGCCCTGCGGGCACACCTGCAGGACAGCATCACCCTCCGCGGCAAGGTCGGCAAGGCCGAGATCGCCTACAACAGCTCCGACCAGAACGAGGGCCCCGCCGTCCTCGCCGCGCTGGGCAAGGCCATGCTCGGCTACCAGACCTCACAGGACTACCAGGCCGGCAAAGACCCGACCATGAGCATCGCCCAGTCCGCCCGCCTCATCGACACCCCGGTCGCCAACGGTCAGACCGACCAGCTCACCCTCGCCGGGATCATCTTCGGCGGGATGCTGACCCTTGGCCTGATCGTCTTCTTCATGCTCCGCCACATCATGAACCGCTCCAAGCAGATGTTTGGCGACGAGCTGGCCCCCATGCTCTCGGTCCTCGACAAGCCCGACACCTGGTCCCCGGTCAAAAAGGACGACGACCCGGTCATCGAACACGACTAACCGGGCCCACGCCCCAAAAACTCAAAAATGATAGCCACCACAGGGGGCCGGGTCGGAGGGGACCCGGCCTCTTGTCTAATGCCCACGTGAGGTATGAACCCAGTTGACAATAACCAGACCGACGTTACACTACTTGGTTCTCCCCGGAGGTCGGCTTGGCCCCGGATTCCTAACCCGACGAATGACATAAACGCGCCTCAGCGCAGGCTCGCGACCCGTCCCCTTGGACCGCAGACATGAACCGCCAGACCACCCTTGCCAAGAACGACGACTTCCCCCGCAGCTGGGTGCATGTCGATGCGACCGACCAGGTACTTGGCCGCCTTTCCACCGAGATCGCCATGATCCTGATGGGCAAGACCAAGCCGCACTACACCCCGCACCACGACACCGGCGACTTCGTCGTCGTGACCAACTGCGAGAAGCTCAAGCTGACCGGTAAGAAGCTGGATCAGAAGCACTTGGAACGGTTCTCTGGCCACCCCTCGGGCCGAAAGCTCACCAGCTACCGCGACGTTATGGCCAAGCGGCCCGAGAAGCTGCTGGAAGAGTCGGTCCGGCGCATGCTCCCCAAAAACAGGCTGGGCGCCAAGATGCTGCTCAAGCTCAAGGCCTACGCCGGACCCGATCACCCCCATCAGGCCCAGAACCCCCAGACCCTGGAACTGCAGGCCTCTTGATCAAACGGACTGACACCCGGGAACAATCCCGTAACCCTCAATGGTATATCGAGACCGATGAGCGAAGACACCACCGCCGTCGAAACCCTGGACCTCGGCACGCTGACCGCCGAGGAAGCCCCCGCCGAGCAGACCCGCCCGCTCGCCGAGCCAGCCAAGCCGGACGCTGGCGGCTACGTCTGGGGCACCGGCCGCCGCAAGACTTCCGTCGCCCGGGTCCGGATCAAGCCCGGTGAGGGTAAGTTCCTGATCAAGGGTAAAAAGATCAACAACTTCTTCTCCGAGCCCCAGCATCAGGCCCAGTGCCTTGCGCCGCTCAAGGCGACGGGTATGGAAGGCAAGCTCGACATCTACGTCAACACCCACGGCGGCGGGATCACCGGACAGGCCGGGGCCGTGATGCTCGGCCTCGCCCGTGCCCTGAAAGGCTATGATCCGACGCTCGAACAGGCCCTCCGCGACGAAGGCTACCTCACCCGAGACCCCCGCGAAGTGGAACGTAAGAAATATGGCCAGCGTGGCGCCCGCCGACGCTTCCAGTTCTCCAAGCGTTAATTTGGAAAACACGAGACATCACACCGAGCCCACGCCTTCGCGCGTGGGCTTCTCTGTTGCTTGCGGTCCTGCTACAGTTGTGGCATGCCGATTTGCCCCTGGGCCGAGCGCGAACCCGAGAGGACCTACCACGATGAAGCGTGGGGAGTACCGGTTCACGACGACCGGGTGCTCTTTGAGTTCATCACGCTCGAAGGTGCCCAGGCCGGACTGAGTTGGTCAACGATCCTCAACAAACGTGAAGGCTACCGCACCGCGTTCTGCGACTGGGACATCGCGAAGATCGCTCGGCTCAACTCCCGCAGTGTCGAACGGCTGGTCAACGACCCGTCCATTGTCCGCCACCGCGGCAAGATCGAATCGACGGTCTCCAACGCCAAGGCGGCACTCCAGATGATCGACCAGCACGGCAGCCTCGATGCGTACCTGTGGCAGTTCGTTGAGGGAAGCCCGATCCTCAACCAGTTCAGGACCATGGCTGAGGTGCCGGCCACGACCGTGGTATCCGATCGCATGAGCAGGGCCTTGAAACAAGACGGCTTCAAGTTTGTCGGCTCAACGATCTGCTACGCCCTGATGCAGGCGGTAGGGATGACCAATGACCATCTCGTGTCGTGTCCCAGGTGGCGGGCGGTCCAGAATACCTGACTTACTGGTCCGTATTTCGGACAATGATGCGGACCTGGTCCATCCCCGAGACGCGTTGGGTGACGGCCAGCGTACGGCCGTCGTCGCTGAGGCTGAAGGCGTCGTGGGTTACAGAACCAAAGGGGTCGCGCGAGCCGCGCATGGTTTCGGTGACGGGCGGTTCGGTGTACCGAGTTTGCGACGAGCCGAAATCTAGATCGGAACCATTGAGATCAGTAACGGTTTGGAGTATGCCGAGCACCTCACCCGGGAAGGTGATCGTATAGGTCCGTTCGATCGGGGTGAATCCAAGTGATGGATCCTTATCAAAGTGGATGAGGAAGGCGTTGACCTCGACACCCTCGGGGATTTGGTGCGTTGGCGTTGTGGGTGCGTCGGGATTTGCGGGCACGGCTTGGAGCAGCTCGGAGGCCCGCTTGCCTGCGATGCGTACCGCGAGTGGCTGGGTCAGGGTGACGCCCCGCCGTTCGGGGATCAGCACCGGGTCGAGCGTCCGGTAGGCGCCATCAACCAGGCTAGGCGGCGCTTCATGAAGCAAGCGCACCTGGCCCTCGACCCGAGGCAGGTAGGTCACGCCGTCCCAGTCCCGTGGGTAAAGCAGGCTCTCGAACTGCTCGACCGTTCGCAATGAACGCGGCAGGACCTGGTCCGGCGCGATCTCACCGCCCCAGCCCTCACGGATCATCAGCGACATCGGCCTCTGGCCCGCTTCGAGCTTAGCGGCAGGCTGCCGCGCCTCGACCAAGCCATCGAACACGAGGATCTCGCCCCGCCCCTGTTCATCCACTAAGACGCCAAACTCGGTGCCGTGGTCGATAAAGTCCATCACCGGGGTCTGGACGGTAAAGCCGGTCGCCTGAGGAGGCACCGATGCTGTTGCCCGGCCCTGCGACATCTCGATCCGGTTGTGATCGGCAAGGGTAAACGTGCCCGGCCCCTGCAAAACGACACGGACCCCCGATGCCATCATCAACTCAACAAAGCCCGGCTGATCCAGAACCAGCCGCTCTCCCATTTCAAGTTGGGCACCAGGAGCAAAACGACTTCCAAGGAACTGGTCGTCGAGGTCAAAGACCCGCTCCAATGTCGCGACCCAGACGGCCTCGGGCACGGGATCAACCGGCGAGGGGGCGGGGGCAACCTGCGTGGTCGACAGGTCGCCGGATTCAGGATCGGCTGGCGGGCTCGACTTCCATTCACTGGCAATAAACAAAACCAGCCCCACACACGCAGCGGCGGCAAGACCCTTGAGCATGCGCGGGTAGGCCGGTCGCATCTTCTCGCGGAAGGCCGCGGCCCGTTCGAATACCCCGGGCCCGCCCAGGTGGATTGGGTCAAGGGGTTGCTCGAGTATCTGCAGTTCCGCCTCGGCGTGCTCTTCCATCTCCAGGAACAGGCGGAGCGCTTCGGGCATCGCCAGGTCGGTGGCTTGCTCCTGCCCCTTGCGCCAACTGGCGAGATCAACCAGGTAGCCCTCCAAAGAGGCGACCTGCCAGAAAAGCCGGCGAGCGGCGGGCGAGTGCCGCAGGACATGGTTGAGCGCTTGAAGCTCGGCCTCGTTCAGCCGGTCATCAATGAAGCCGTGGATCAGCGTGTCCAACTCCTGCGCGGTCATGCTCGGCCCCCCCTCTGCCGGGCCTCGGCGAGCTTGGCGTTGACGCACTGACGCAGGGTCGAGCGCGCCCGGGAGAGCGTGACATAGATGGTGGAGGCGGCGATCCCCAATCGCTCCGCGATGGCGGCGGGCTTTAAGGCGTCTTCGTAGCGGAGCTTGACGACCCGCCGTGCAGCCGGGGCGAGCGTCTGCACACACACGTTCAGCGCGTTGATGGTGTCCTCGCTAAAGGAGTCGGTCGGGGCCGACTCGATCAGCGATTCGAGCACATCCGGCGCGAGGACCGAGGTCCTGCGGGTGCGCGTCTTCTTTAGGGCCTGGAGCACCTTGAACTTGGAGATGGTGAAGACCCAGGCAAGAAAATCCGTGCCCGGCTCGAAATCATCCGCCTTGTCCACGACGACCAGGAAGACCTCGTGGAAGACATCTTCCACCTGATCTCGGTTGGGCATCAGCGTCACAATGAACCCGCGGATCACCGTGGCGTTCTGCACGAACAGCCGCTGGACTTCAGAGGACGGGTCGGGTTGGCCGGTTGGCTGGATCATCGTCTGAGGTCGGCATGAACCGGAAGCAGGTCGGCCCAACATTCAATAATCGCCACATGCCATCTAATCTTAGTGATGAATCATCGCAACCGAATCAAATCACTTTGTCATCATTTTTTGATCACGGTACTAAGAATCAGGCAAGCGAAGCGATTTTACAGTGCCGTGAATCACTGAATCCGTCTTGCAAGTTCCCTATCTCATCTCAAATTGGAGGTTTATATGCGTTTCCAACTTACCGCTCTACTCGGTGCGATTGCGATAACTGGTGCATCGTCCGCTGCAACAACCGACATCGGGTACACCATCGGCTCAGGCCTGCTCGGTGCGGACGTGCTGGTGGATGGTGCGAGCCATGCCGGTTTGGGCACCTTCGATTTACGGGCCAACGATACCGGCAACGGCGCCGGTGCATACGGCTGGGTCGCCGTCTGGGACGACCTCTGGAATATCGGTGACGACGTCTCGCTCACCGGCATCGCCGTTCCCGTCCGCAGCCCCAATACCGGTACCGCGAACAACACCGGCAATGGCACCTGGACCTTTACGTTCTACGAGTTGACCGCCGGAGATACCAGTGACTGGAACGGCACCACCAACGGTGAGGCCGTGCTCGGAACCGCGACCGCGACTTTTGATGACGCCGGGACCGGCGGGGCGATCATCCCCTACTTCACCTTCGACTCCTCGATCGACTTCACCGCCGCGAGTACAGGCATCGCAGTCCACTTCGGGAGCACAAGCTCGATCCGGACCCGCTGGGACGACGGCGCCGATGGCGTGGATGGTGTCCACGAATCGCGTGCCGATGGCTCGATCATCAACAACGGCCCGCGCGGGCACCAGTGGACGATCGCCGGCACCGCGGTGATCCCCGAGCCCGGCTCGTTGGCCCTGCTGGCTCTGGGCGGGATCGCCTGTCTGCGTCGCCGACGCGGCTGAACCAGCTACGGTTGCCTTGCTTTTGGTCCCGGCGACCGGCGTCGCCGGGGCGAATTGAATCTCCGCCGGAAAGCCCCTGAACATGTAGCGGGCAGGGCTTAGGCGAGTCGGAACCACGTCCAATCGCGCCTGGATGAATCAAGCATGACCAAACGGATTCGAACCAGCCTGCTGGTGCTTGGCACGGTCGCTGCAGCCCTGGTCTGCCCGGCGGCTGCGGCGCAGCAACCCAACATCGTGGTCATCATCGCCGACGACGCGGGCTGGGCCGACTTCGGGTTCCAGGGCTCGGCCGTGATCCCGACTCCGAACCTCGACGCGCTCGCCTCCCGCGGCGTCGCCTTCTCCAACGCCTACGCCGGCTCGGTCTGCAGCCCCTCTCGGGCCATGCTCACCACCGGGATGTATACCTCGCGCATCGGCTACTCGAACAACATCAGCAGCAGCAGCGGCCCGATCACCAACGCCCAGTTCACCCAGGGCCTGCCCACCGAGGCCGTCACCATCTGGGAGCGCATGCAGGACGCGGGCTATAGCACCGGCCTGGTCGGCAAGTGGCACCTGGGCGCCCACGTGAACGGGACGGCCAACGGCCAAACCGTCCCGGGCAACCGGCCGCAGAACCAGGGCATCGAAGACTTCATGGGCATCATCTCCGGCTCCCGCAGCTACACGGTCGGCGGGCAGACCGGCCTGGGTGCGTTGCGCTTCACCTTCTCCGACGGGCAGGGCAACGTGGGCTCGGACCAGAATGTCGAGGACCAGTTTGCCGGCCAGTACGTCACCGACACCTTCGGCGATTTCTCGGTTGACTTTATCGAGGACCACCACGACAGCGCCGAGCCGTTCTTCCTGTACAGCTCGTTCACCGCGCCGCACACGCCGCTGCAGGCGACAGCCTCGGACCTTGCGTTCATCGACTCGACGGGCCGGGGCCTGTCGGGTAACCGCCGGACCCAGGCGGCGATGCAGTATGCGCTGGACCGTAACGTCGGCAAGATCATGGACGCGCTGGACGATCCGAATGGCGATGGCAACACCGCCGACAGCATCCGCGACAACACCCTGGTCATCTTTGTCAACGACAACGGGGGGGACAGCTCCGACTCGACCCCGAACTTCTCCAGCAACCTGCCGCTCAAGAACGGCAAGGGCTCGCAGTGGGAAGGCGGCATCCGCGTGCCGATGATCGTAGCCGGGGCCGGTGTGGACGCGGCGTTTACGGACGCCGACATCGACGTGATCCACGACCCGGTGCATGTGATCGACATCGTGCCGACCGCGGTAGCCGCGGCGGGCGGTTCCTTTGGCTCCAACGATGTCATCGACGGGGTGGACCTGCTGCCGTACATCAACGATACGGCCCGGGGCGTGCCGCACGAGACGCTTTTCCTCCGACGATACTCCGGCGACCAGCACGCGGTCCGCATGGGTGACTACAAGCTGATGTACCGACCGGTCGATGGTTTCCTGCTCTTTGATCTGGTCAACGACCCGGGCGAGAACAACAACCTCGCCGCGCAGAACCCCGAGCTGGTCGAGCAGATGAAGCGGGTCATGACCGACTACGACGTGCTGATGGACAAGCCGAGGTACGACAACCTCGCGGACAACACGACTCAGTTCGACAACCTGCGCTTCCGAGAAGGCGCATTCGCCGCGGCGAACTGGTCAACCGCAGACGGGTGGACCCAGAACAGCGGCGGCGGGGGTATCGTGACCCTGATCCCACGCGACGGCTACGCCAACACCGTCCTGATCTTCCGCAACCGCAACAACTCGGACTACACCGCCACCAACGACATGGCCCGCGTGGGAGGTCTGGAGTTCATGGCCAACCAGGTCCGGTTCATCAGCCGTAACGAGCCGCTGACCGGCAACGGCACCGCCACCATCGACGGGCTGCCCGTGCTGCTGGCCAAGAACCTAGACGGCGACCTGCCCAGGATCGCGCTTGACGCATCGCTCGCCGGGCCCAACATCTACACCTACAACCTGGCCCTGGACGTCATGCTCTACGACGACCTCCGTGTGACCGGCAGCGGCGATCAGCGGTTTGTCATCTCCGGAGACCTGCTGGAGTACCGGGTGGGCCTCTCGCTGACCAAGACCGGCACCAGCTCTCTGGTCATGCGGGGAGAGAGCAACCTAACGGGTGAAATCCGCGTGGAGCAGGGCCGGCTCGAATCCGAGAACGGCAATGCCCTTGGACAAGCAGACATGTTCATCAGCGCGGGCGCTGTGCTGGCGGCAAATCACACCATCATCGTGGGCGCCGGCCAGATGCTGGGCGGCGCGGGTGTGGTGGAGGCGGATGTGTCCAGCAATGGGCTGGTGACGCCGGGCAGTTCGCCGGGGGTACTGAGCATCACCGGCTCTTTCCACGCGCGTGATCAATCCGCGCTGCTGATCGAGATCGCCGGGAACGCTCCAGGAACCGGCCACGACGTGCTGGACATCGGGACGACCGCGGCGTTGGATGGCCAGCTCTGGATCGAGACGATCGCAGAACTGTCGCTCGGCGATCGCATCGGCGTGCTGGAGGCGAGTTCGATCAGCGGCGCGTTTGACTCGGTTATCGGCGCGGAACTAGCCGGCGACCATCAGTGGGTAGTCGAGTACCGCGCCGATGGCGTGGACCTGGTTGTGCGGCGGACCGGGGATATGGACGGCGATGCACAGGTCGACCAGAACGACCTGGACGCCTTGCTATCCGCATGGGGCGGGGCGACCGACGCGGGTACCGCGGGCGACTGGAACGGCGACGGGCTGATCAGTACGCCCGATCTTCTGCTGACGCTGCGTGCCTGGACGCACACGGCTCCGCCGGTTTACAGCGTCCCCGAGCCGTCCGGCTTGGCCTGCCTGCTCAGCGGACTGCTGCTTTGTAATCGATCGATTGGACCGTGTGAATCGGTTGCTATGGCTGCGATCAAGAAAAACCATGATTAGCGATCTGAGTTACTAAGTTTTTGAGCCCGAATGATATTTAAAGTCGGACGAGACAAGGCCCATTCCCTTCTAGTATTCTTGAAAGGCCTGCATCATGAAACAACGCCGTGCGTTTACCCTGATCGAACTATTGGTGGTCATCTCGATCATCGCGCTGTTGATCGGCATCCTACTGCCCGCCCTTGGGGCCGCCCGCCGGACCGCCCGGGCGATGCAGTCCAACACCCAGATCCGTGGGCTGCAGCAAGGCATGTTCATCTACTCCCAATCTAACAAAGACCTTTACCCCGGCCTCGACCGGCTGGACGCAGACCCGCGCGTGGCCAGCACCGATGCGAGCCGGATACAGACGTACAATGCCAACGGCCTTCAGGCCGGATCTTACGTGGGGGCGCGGTTCATCATCTGCCTCGAAGCCAACGTCTTTTCACCCGACTACGTTATCAGCCCGTTCGAGACGACGGCAGAGGTCCAGCCCTGGGACGAGAACCAGACCTACACCAACGCGACCGCGTATATCAACTCGTACGCCCTGCCCCGGATCTGGCGTTCAACCAACGAGATGTCGCCGGGCCGAATGTACGAGTGGCGGGCCGAGGCGAACGCCTCGGCCATCGCCGTATCAGACCGGCTGTACCGCAACTCCGGCGCGACGATTTCATCTTCCAACGCCGACCCCGCAACCCACTACAGCCTGCAGCAGACCGACCAGCCCGGCCGCTGGACCGGCGGGGTCTCCTTCAACGACAACCACACCGAGACCTTCCAGACCTCAGAAGTCGATGTACAACTCTCCTACGCCAACGTGAAAACCGACGGCGCGGACAATATCTTCTCTGCAACTCAGGTCGGCAACCAGAACATCTCGAATACTGCGGACGCGAACCAGTACAACGCCCAGCAGATCATCCGCAACGCCGACGGGTCGATGTTCCCGGCAACCCTGGAGTAGCACAGACACCGATTCACGATGACGCATTGATCTTGCCACGCCTTTGCGGGGCATTTTCTTGCGCGGATGGGGCTTGGGTCAACTATCCCGATTTCCTTACGCGGCCCGCCGCTGAAATACCGCTGGCTGCTTGGCCGTCACAAGGTATAGTCGTTAGCAGCCCTTGTGCCAAACCCGGTCTAACCCAGTGAGATCAATCACACGATGAAGACTTTCACCTCAGCCATCCCTTTGCACCTCACCGCCTTAGTTGTCCTGCTGCTTTGTCACACCGCGGCACAAGCACAGGCACAGGCACAGGCACATCCGAACATCCTGATCTTCTACGCCGACGACCTGGGCTACGGCGACCTGAGCGGGCAGAACCCGGACTCGAAGATCCCCACGCCTTACCTGGATGCCTTGGCCGACAGCGGCGCCCGGTTCACCGACGGGCACTCGTCCTCGGGGATCTGCACGCCCAGCCGGTACGCCCTGCTCACCGGCCGGCACCACTGGCGCGACTTCCACGGCATCGTCGGGAGCATGGGCGGCTCGGTCTTCAAGCCCGAGCGGCTGACCCTGCCCGAGATGCTCAAGGAAGAAGGCTACACGACGGCGTGCATCGGCAAGTGGCACCTGGGCTGGGACTGGGAATCGATCCGTGTCGCCCCCGGGATCAAGCCCGAGTGCTTCGACTGGTCCCAGCCGATCCCCGACGGGCCGCTGGCTCACGGGTTTGACCACTACTTCGGCGATACGGTGATCAACTTCCCCCCCTATGCGTGGATCGAAGACGACCGCATGGCCCAGGTGCCCGACACCATGATGGACGAGTCGACCTGGCCGAAGATCAAGGAGGGCCGGTGGGAGTGCCGCGACGGCCCGATGGTCACCGGGTGGAACCCTTACGAGGTGCTGCCGACCCTGGCAGACTGGGGGGTGGCCTATATCAGCTCCCGCGAGGAGCAGGACCAGCCTTTCTTCCTATATTTCGCGTTCCCCGGCCCGCACGCGCCGATCATCCCGAACGACGCGTTTGACGGCCGGAGCGAGGCGGGGCCCTACGGCGACTTTGTCGTGCAGACCGACGATATCGTCGGCCGGATGCTCAAGGCGCTGGATCAGGCCGGGCTGACGGACAACACGATCGTGATCTTCTCGGCCGACAACGGGCCCGAACGCTACGCCTATGCCCGAGATCAGAAGTTCAACCACTGGTCGGCCGCGCCCTTCCGTGGCCTGAAGCGGGACATCTACGAGGGCGGGCACCGGGTCCCGTTCATCATCCGCTGGCCCGGTGTCACCCGGCCGGGTTCGACCGTCGATGCGCTGGTCTCACAGGTTGACCTGATGGCGAGCTTCGCGGCGATGCTCGACTACGAACTGCCCGACGACGCGGCGGAAGACTCGCACAACATCCTGCCCTACCTGCGCGGCGAGACTGACTCCATCCGGACGAGCCACGTCCACAACACCTTCCCCAACCAGTACGCGCTGCGGGACGGCGACTGGCTGCTGATCAACACCAAGACCGGCTACCGCTCGGGAGGCTATGAGGCATGGGAACAACGGCGCGAATACCCACCGGACAACGACCTGCCGGTCGAGCTCTACAACCTGACCCAAGATATCGGCCAGCGCAACAACCTCGCCGCCGATCACCCGGAAGTCGTCGAACGGATGCGGGCTCTGCTCCAAGCGATCCAGGAAGGCCCGGGCACGCGGCTCAGTGAATAAAACCATCGGGCAGTTAATCGCGAAGCTGCCGTCGCCGGGCGGGCAGCCGTAGGCCTCGAGCACGGATGGCTCTTCGTTGGCAAAGTCGGTCAGCTCGGGCACAGCCATCTGCATCCGGAACGCGAGTTCGTGCTGCGATGACCCCCTCTTGAAATCTTGATCCGATCATTTGTCCAGCTCACAAAATAGCTACCGAGTCCATCGTCATCCGCTTGAATTGAATCTTGCAACGCCATACAAACGTATAATGACATGTATTTAACGCCAGGATCGTCATCATGAATAACCTACCAATGCTCTTGGCCTCCGCGATTTTCGCAACAGTCGGTTGTCACCCAGTGTTTGCTGGAGAAGCGGAACACGACCTGCAAGTGCAGGCCGTAGGCGTACGGTATGTGGACAAGGATCAGGGTGCCGTCTCCCGATTTATCGAAGGGCCCGATGGCGTCCACAGTGGGATAGCGTTCTACTCATCAAGATTTGCTCCAGATGACAAGGCCGATCTGTACCTGCTGCTTACACCTACGGATGAGCAGACTTATGTCACGGACTTGCGGCATGACCATGGTGAGATTTTGTCCGCAATCGACTCTACAGGTAAGGACCTGCTGGTTCGGGACGGGCAGAGAGAAGCGGCACGCGCCCTTGATGGCGCAATCCAGGGTTTGATTGGCGACGAAACCGCTCAGCCGTATCGGATTTCTGGCCTAGCCATCCCCAGCGAAAACGCACAGTACATCACGGTAACTGGCACGCTACATGCTATGGTCTCCAGTACCAAGGTCACAGTCCGCACATCGCCGGGAGTCTTGGGGGTTGGAAACATCTTTCAGTCCGAGGAAGTAGAGGTAAGGGTCCGCAAGCTTGGAACCTCAACCAACCTTGAATTGTTTAGACCCGATTTAATCGACCAATATGCCACCCAAATGCAAGTGGTGTTCAAACCCGCCGAGGGTTCGGAACGGCCGATCACCGACCCGGGAATGCGTAACTGCTATACGTGGCGTTTTATGGATGAAGACGCAACGGCACACCGTCTCAAGAGCGCGTTTAGCGGCGGTACTTCATGGGCCGATGGCCGCGACCCTCACTGGGTTCGCGTCAAAGCTCGCACCGATTTATACGCCGAAGCAGTGTTAATACATGGTCATTTTGAATTTGAGTTCTGGACCGAATTCGAGCGTGTTGAAGTCCCTTTCGAAGTAGCGATCCCACTCAGAGAATTCCTTCAGGCTAGCAGGGACTAAGCGAAAAATCATGGTTTGTCATGCATTGCTTTATCGATCTGCGGGTCTAAGTCTGATTGCCTCCCTTTCGGATGCCGGTAGTTTGATGGACATTCAGGGTTCCACCCCCCGAGGCCCGCTTCTGTGATTTTTTCTTCCGGGAGATCATTGACTTAGTGAAGCAAGCCTAGTTATACTGAAATTCACATCGCCTAACGTTCACCATGTATAACGGAGTTTCATCGTGCGAAAAGCGTTCACCATCATCGAACTTCTGGTCGTCATCTCCATCATCGCCCTACTGATCGCGCTCCTGCTGCCCGCGTTAAGCAGTGCACGGGTAGCCGCCCGCAAGATGCAGAATATGTCGCAAGTGCGCGGCAACCAGCAGGCCTTCTTCATCCACAGCCAGGACAACAAGGGCTGGTACGCGGGTATCCGCAGTTCCGGTGCGCAGGAATTCGGTGTGGACACTTTTGTGCATCAGGACGATATCGATAACTGGAATCAGGGCGGCCAGCTTGCCGGCTCCTACGTCGAGGCACGCTGGATGATCCTGCTCAACGGCGACTTCATCACCCCCGACTACCTGGTGAGTCCCGCCGAGATCCGGACCAGTGTCGTACCCTTCGAGCAAGGCCAGACCTACACCTCGGGGCAGTACTTTTACTCCTTCGCGCTACCACTTTTGGTCCACTCTCAGATTAATAATAATGTCGCGACCGGCCGGGCCGGGGAGTGGCGTGACAACGCCAACAGCGGTGCCCCGGTTTCATCCGACCGCCTGCTCAACGAACCGGGCGTCAAAAACCTCGACCCGACCCTGCACCAGAGCGTCTGGATGGACAGCCTGGGCTTCTGGCAGGGCTCGGTGAGCTACAACGACAACAGCACGGAGTTCATCAACACCGCCGAGGTCGAGCGGACCAACTTCCTGGGCGAGAAGACATCGACCTACGAGAGCCTCTTTATCGATGGCTTTAACGATGGTGGCCTCGACTACTTCTACAACGCCAAGCAGATCTCCGAGGGCTGGTGGTACCTGAAGTTCCAGAATCCCTAACCTGACCAGTCCGGTCATGAACGCGGCAGTTCGATCTTAAGCCTGATCACAACCTCGTCTCGTATCGCCGCGTCCGCCACGCCGTAGTCCATGCCGAACTGGCTGCGGTCGATATTGAATACCGCGTTGAATCGATAAGCGGTGTCGTCCGCTTCGACCGTGGCGGGGAAACCGATCGATTTAGTCACGCCTTTGAGTGTGAAATTACCGGTCACCCAGTGTGTCGCGTCCGCCGCCGGCCCCGTGCGCTCCGCTTCAGCCGCTTCGCGTATCTCCGTGGACACAAAACGGCTTTCGGGATAGGTCTCTGACTCGAAGAAGTCATTATTCAAAAGGTGTTTGGTCAGCCTGTCGTTGTCGGACCACATGCTCGAGATTTGGATTGTTGCCTCCATCGAGATCAAGGCCTCATCCGTCATCGTCGCACTGCCCGCCAGCGTCTTGAACCCGCCATCGTGAGAAGAGCCCGTCGGCTTGCTGCCGGTCCATTCGAGGGTGGTGTTGTCGCCGCTGAGTTCGATGGTCTTCGCGTCCTGCGGCGCTTGCTTTGGCGTCTCTTTCTTGGGGGCCGCCGCTTGCGTGCTGTAGGTTGAGTCCGCGGGGTTATCGCAGGCCAACAGGCACACGGATAAGAAGGTCAGAACTGCGACGGAAAATTGCTTGGTCATGGTGCGTCACCTTGGTCTTGGCGGAAACGATCTAAAACTCGAATAAAGTATTCGCCGGGTCGATGCTGATGTCAAGCGTCAGAGTATTGATGGAGGAGGCATGACCCGACTGGGCTACTCCGGACTTGATGCATGGACTTTCGGTTCTGGTCCAGACTGCCCTACTCGTAAACCAAACGGGCGGTGATTGTTGCGTCGCTGGCGCTAACCAGCCGGACCCGCTTGGGATTAAACCCGGCCCAGAAGTTGAACCGGCGTGCCGCGTTGGGTGAGGAGATCAGGCTGCCCATGCTGTGCCAGTCCCCTCTCCCGCTGACGTCGATCTGGATCGCCACTTCGCCGCTTGGGTTACTGGCCACTTCGAGGTAGCGTGTCTCGTGGGCAAGCATGTCGAACCCGGCGGAGGGCTCCCCGGCCCTGACGGCCACCGCTTCCCAGACCGTCTGAACCACCGGGTCGAGCTCACCCGCCCGTTCCGCGTGCGCCACATACGTCAGCCACACCGTCGCCCGGGTCAGGCTATCCAATGCGGCAACCCGCAGCCGATCGCCAGGCGGGTGGTCCTCGATCAGATGAAAGCCCCAGCTCTTCGCGGGCAACTCTACGATCTCCCGCCGTTCCCAACCGCCCTCGGTGTCGTACTCAACCGCAAGCCGAACCGGTGCATCGCCGCGGTGTGCCAGGTGAAGAAACGGCCTTGCCCGGCCTTCGATCGTGATCGGGCGACTCAACGCACCCGCCTCAACGCCTTCATCAAACCAAGGCCCTTCCCCGGCAATAGCCGCTCCAGGCGTTTGTACCGCTTGCCCGTCAAGTCGGCTCATGCTGCAACCCGCGACCGCGAGCAGCGACAAGACCGCCAACAGATTGAACTGCTTCATGGTTCGCATGACCTTCGTATCGTGTCGCATTCGATTTGGGATCTCTAGGCCGCATCGATTCAGACTCGCCGCCTAAGCGATTCGGTCAGTGATTGGGGCCAGATTGAGCATACATGGCTTAGGTGTAACTTCCAGAAACATTTGTTAGCTTGGTTTATTCAGTAAGAACAACGAGCTGTGCCTGAGCTGTCATCAAGTCGCAAGCCACACATAATGTAACAAAATTAGTTACATTATACTCATGAATAGCGACTTCGCGATTGCGCTGCACATTGTTGGGTTCCTGACCGCACGCTGCGGCCAGCCGCTTACATCGGAGCGTCTCGCGGGATCGTACGGTACCAGCCCTGTCGTGGTACGCCGGCTGCTGGCGAAGCTGCAGGCCGCTGGCATTGTCCAGACACAACGCGGCGTCGGCGGAGGGACGGTGCTCGCCCAACCATCTGATGCGATCAACCTTCGTCAGGTTTATCACGCCGTTTACGACGAAGGAAGGCTCCTACGCCGACACCCCGGCACCCAAGCGAAGCGCAGCCGCAGCACCAAGCCCGATGCCGTGATCGCCGGCGTGCTTGGCGATTACATCAACGCCCTCTGCGACAACGCCGAAGGCGTGATGCTCAGCGAACTCCAAGCCATCACGGCCAGCCAGCTTGACGCTCAAGTGCGGCCACGCATCTTAGAGAAGCTTGGCAAAGCGCAGACTTCGGGCATGGTTGGATCGCAAGCCATTTAGACAACGTCTTCCCGAAGACCAAGAAAAACAACGGACCCCTATGACCAACACTGAGACAACCCAGCCGCAAACCACGCCCCCCGATCCCCAGACCCAAACGCCCGACCGTTTGAACGCGATGCTCTATTGGCTTGCTTCAGTGTTGTGGGTCATCTGGGGGTTGGTTCACGTCCTTGCCGGCGTCATGACGATCAGCAAGGATACCGGAGCAGCTTCGGCGGGAATCGCGGATGCCGTCGATCCCGCGGACCTCGAGATGGCCTATCACCCCGCGGTCGGGGCGATCCTCAACCAGCACGGCTTCAACCTGCTCTGGGCCGGCCTGGTGACGACCATTGCCGCGATCTTCGTCTGGCGCCGCGCCAAACTCGCGGTCATCTACGCCTCCGTCGTCTCGGGCTCCTTCGACCTTGGCTACTTCCTCTTCATGGACCTCGGCGGCCACGTCAAGTTCATCCCCGGAACCTTGATGACCCTGATCTGCGCTACCGCGATTATCCTTTCTTTAGTTGCACTATCTCGCACAAAAACCCATTATGCGGAATATGCCTGATTTACTGTCCTTCCGATGGGTCTAAAACCCTCGCTTTTAGGCGACACCTTAAGGTTTGGGGCTGTCCTAGGAGATTATCCAGTCTCTAGGCTACGCCTATGGGCCTGAAGCACAGCAAGTTCTCTTCCCGCCAGCAAGGTGAACTGGTCAAGCTGTTCATTGCGGGGTCCACTGCACGCACTGCTGATCCCTCCGCCCGGCTTCGGCGGCCGGCCACGCACCATCGACCTGCAGCAGGTCGTCAACGCCATCCTTTACCTCGCCCGTACCGGCTGCGCCTGGCGGGTGCTGCCCAAAGACTTCGGCCCCTGGTCCAGTGCCTACCACTACCTCCG
>JBCDHS010000019.1:0-58077 GCA_038749735.1 Planctomycetota bacterium | reverse complement strand
CTTGCGACGCATCGCCGCAACGACGGTCGAAGACCTGGTCAAAGCAACCACCGACGCGCTGAGAACCGGCACGGCACAGGACTGCTTGGGGTCATTCAAGGCATGTGGATACTGCCATTAAAAACGCCTATTGATCTAGCCGCTTGGGTTTTGTGTAAATCTTCTCCAGCTCCGCATATGAAGGAGGGGCCCGATCGGCTGCGATTCATTCGAGTACCGGAATCACATGCGATGCTATGGAGATTGGTAACACCTATTGCTCTAGTTTGATCACGAGCAGTTCATCCTGACACTGGTTTTGCTACTCGGATTTGAGGATGACACGTGCTGGTCCCCGTGGCATCTGTTCAAGCCGGCAGACCTGGTCGGGTGGTCCCTGGAGGATCAGTTGGCCCTGACGGATGACCGAGATCGTGTCGGCGACGACCATGGCCTCGGCCGGGTCGTGGGTGACCAGCAGCGTGGCGACGTTGGCTTCGCGGAGCACCTCCAGAGTGATCTCGCGGAGCTTGTCGCGCAGGCCGGCATCGAGGCTGGCGAACGGCTCATCCAGCAGCATCAGCCGGGGTTCGCTCGCCAGGGCGCGGGCCAGGGCGACACGCTGCTGCTGGCCACCACTGAGGGTGTGGGGCATCGTGTTCTCCAGACCCGCTAGCCCGACGCGGTCGAGCAGTTCACTGGCCAGCCGGCTGCGCTCCGCCCGTGGCTTGCCGCGCATGCCGAAGACGATGTTCCGGCGGACCGACAGGTGTGGGAACAGGGCGTAGTCCTGGAAGACGTAACCCACCGCGCGTTTCTCGGGGCCGAGGAACCGCTGGGCGCGGTCGGCGGCGGCGACGGTCTGGCCTTCCAGTTGGACCGTGCCCCGGGTCGGCCGTTCCAGCCCCGCGAGCAGCCGGAGCAGCGTTGACTTGCCGCAGCCCGAGTCGCCCAGCATGCAGTGGACCTGCCCGGCATAGAGATCCAGGTCCAGGTCGTGGATGACGGCTGGCCCACGCCCATAAGCAAAACCAAGCCCGCGCACCATGGCGAGTGGTGGTTCGTTCGGGGTCTGCGTCGGTAGCGGGGGGTTTGGGTTCATCGGCTTGCCGTCCGGCGCCCCGCGTTTCAACGGCCTCGGGCGCGGTAGTGTAGGGCGGGCTCAACGCAGCGTCATACTACGGTCGCGGTCACGGAGTAAGACCGTGAGCACGAGGACGGGGATCAGCCCCAGCGCGATGATCATGAGCGCGGGCAGGGCGGCCTGCTCCAACCTCTCCAGGCTGGCCAGCTGGTAGGCCCGCACGGCGAGGGTCTCGAAGTTGAACGGCCGGAGCATCAGTGTCGCGGGCAGTTCCTTGACCACATCGACAAACACCAGCAGCCCCCCGGCCAGGAGCGAGGCCCGCAGCATCGGCAGGTGGATGCGCCAGACCCGTCGGAAGCTGGAAGCACCGAGGGTCTGTGCCGCGTCGTCCATCGACGGTCTGACCCGGTCGAAGGCGGACCGTACCATCGCCAGGGCCACGGCGAGGAAGCGGGTCTGGTACCCCAGCAGCACCGCGAAGATCGTCCCGGTCAGGACCAGGCCCGGCTTGGTCCCGAACAGCTGGTCGGCCACCTTGTTGAGGCGGTGGTCGAGGAAGGTCAGCGGGATCAACAGGCCCAGCGCCAGGACGGTGCCCGGCAGGGCGTAGCCGAGCCCCGCCACCCGGGCCGCGAACGCGGTCACCGGCCCGCGCGACAAGCGGTGGGCGTAAGCCAGGATGACGGCAAGCACCACCGCCGTGATACTGGCGATCGACGCCAGGATCAGCGAGCGCTGGCCGTGGTCGATAGCGACTTCCAGGGCGCGGGCGTCCCCGGTGCGGATGGCCATATCGATAAACGCACCCACCGGCAGGACAAACCCCGCCAAAACGGGCAGGGCACAGACCGTCAGCGCCCCGATCGCGCCGGCCCATCCAAGCTTTCGGCGCTGGTGAGGCTTGGTGGTGGTCGAGAGCTGGAAATGGCGCGCCCGGCGGCGCGAAGCGCCCTCGATCAGGATGGCCAGCAGCACGATCCCCAGCAGCAGGGAGGCGAGCTGCCCCGCCGCGGCCGGATTATCCAGCGACCGCCAGGTGTGGTACACCCCGGTGGCCAGGGTATCGACCGCGCAGTGTTCGACCGCCCCGAAGTCCGCGAGTGTCTCCATGAGTACCAGCGTCGTGCCCGCCGCGATCGACGGGCGGGCCAACGGCAGGGCCACCCTTAGCCATGCCCGCCAAGGCCCCTTACCCAGGGTTCTTGCAACTTCCATGGCGTGGGCGGATTGCTCAAGAAAAGCCGAGCGGGCCGCCAGGTAGACGTAGGGGTACAGCGTCACGCTGAGGATAAAGATCGCCCCGCCCGTGGTGCGCAGGTCCGGGAACCAGTAGTCGTCACGCTGCCAGGAAAACGTATCGCGCAGCCAGGTCTGCACCGGCCCGGCGAACTGGAACAGGTCGGTGTAGGCGTACGCGGCGAGGTAGGCCGGCACCGCAAGCGGCAGGACCAGCGTCCACGTGAAGAGACGCCTGCCCGGGAAGTCGCAGGTCGTCGTCAGCCAGGCCACAAGTGTCCCCCAGGTCGCGGTGATACCGCACACGCCCAGGGCGATGATGGCGGTGTTGCGGAGGTAGTTGCCCAGCCGGGTCTGCGCCAGGTGCTGCCAATCCCCCTGCGAGTCCTGGGTCAGGCTCCACAAGACGGTGACGACGGGCAAAGCGACGATGCCGGCCGTCAATAGCGCGAGTAGCCTCCACGCCGAGAACCAGCCCCGCCATCGGCCCGCGGCTAACGCCATCCGGCGCGGTCCATGATCTGTACGGCTTCGCGGTTGTTATCGCCCAGGACCTGTGCGTTGAGCGGATCGCCCTTGAACGCGCCAAAGCCTTCAACCGTCTCCGCGGGCTTGGCCTCAGCGACCACCGGGTACTCGTTGCTCGAAGCCACCCACTGCTCCTGGGCCTGGACCGTGGTCATGTACTCCAGGAACTTGATCGCGTTCTCTTTGTTCGGGGCCGTGCGGAGCACGCCCGCGCCCGAGACGTTGACCATCGCCCCGTCTTGCTCCTGGTTGGGGAAGACGATGCGGATCTTTGCCGCCAGGGCCGCGTCGCCTTCACGCGTGTCCTGGAGCATGTTGGCGTAGTAGTAGTGGTTGGCCACCGCGACCTTGCCCTCGCCCGCGGCCAGTGCACGGAGCTGGTCCGTATCACCGCCCTGAGGCTCCCGGGCCATGTTGCGGACCACACCCTCGCACCATTGCTGGGTCTGCTCGGCACCCAGACGATCGACCAGCGAAGCAATCAGCGACTGGTTATAGACATTCGAAGACGATCGGATCAGCAGCTCACCTTCAATCTTTGAGTCCGCGAGCTCGGCGTATGTCGTCACGTAGTCCTCGGGCACATCGAGCGACAGGAAAATACAACGCACCCGCATCGACAGCCCGTACCACAGGCCATCGGGGTGACGCAGGCTCGCCGGCACCCGCTGTTTCAACAGCTCGGAGTCGATCGGCTGGAAGAGGTCCGCGTCGATCGCCTTCTGCAGCCGCGCCGCATCTACCGTGATGAAAATATCGGCCGGGCTCAGGTCGCCCTCGCGTCCCAGGCGTGAGAGCAGGTCATCTGCTTTTCCCTCGATCAGGTTGATCTTGATCCCCGTCTCCTCGGTGAAGCGGGTATAGAGCTCATTATCCGAATCGTAGTGGCGGGCGGAATAGACGTTGAGAACCTGCTCCTTTGGGTCTGCCGGTGTGCCGCCGGGGCCTGCCGTGTTCTCGTTGTTGCCGTTCGAATCACCGCAGCCGAACAGAAGTGAAACCAGGCCGAAACAACAGACCTGAAACAGCAGTGTGATGGATAAACGGTTCTGACGCATGATGAACTCCCTGATCTCGTGCTAATTTCTGGAGGCACAGACGCGAAACCACATTGCCGAGAATTAGTCTCAATCACAGGGATTATACGTAATATTTCGTTCAGCCGCACACTCGCCAGTGATGATGGGCTCATTAGAAACCAGGCTCTCCTCGCGGCGAAGCCATGCCGTCCTGCCCGTCGATTGTGAGCTACTCGCTCTGCGCTTCAAGTTCTCTCAGCTTGACAACCCGGAACTCCATCCGCATATCCACCCCGCCGTGCAGCTGCAGGCCGATCTTCCCCGAGTCGGGCATGGTCTTGGTGGGGTAGTCGCAGATCTCCGCGTCATTGAGGAAGGTCTGGATGTTGTTGCCGCGGACAACGATCCGCAGGGTGTTCCAATCGCCGACCCGGTGCTGCTCGGCGATGGCCTCTTCATCCGTCTCGGCCGGGTAGCTTCCATCGCCATCTTTCGGGCAATAGATGCTGGCGGTCATGTCCTTCTGTAATGAGCGTGAGACGCCCATCTGGACCTGGTGGCTCTCGGCCCGGATGAAGATGCCCGAGTCATAGTCTTCGGGGGTCGTCGTTCGGTATTCGACGTAGAGCTCGAAGTCGGTGTAGTCGTCCTTGTCGGTCCAGAGGATGCTGCCGCGCTTGTCGGGGTTGTGGCCGGTGATGATGCCGTCGATGTTGTCCCAGTGCCCGGCGCGGTTAGGCCGGTTGACCGTCCATCCGGCCAGCCCCTCACCGATCAGCGATGTCCACTCCTCAGTCGGTTCGTCGGCCTGCGCGAGACAAGGGACCCATTCCACCACTCCGGGCGATTGTGCGAGAACCGGGGGCATCAAATATCCAATGGCAAGCGCGGCGAAGACAGATTTCATGATTTGTTCCTAAGCGGTATTTGTCTTTTTGGTTCAACCCACTGTAGACGCCAATCGGCGTATAACGTAACACCACCTAAGAATCCCCCATCCCGGCTAATGTAATGGCAAAACATACCCATCCCGTCTCTGTAGATACGATCGACCAAGTGATCCGCAAAAGGCGGACGCTCAAGGTGCTATCCGATGTCCCGCTGCCCACCGATCGACCCGGCATGACCTTGCCTCAGGCCCTCGAGTCGCTCTGCGCGATCGCGGGCTGGGCGCCGTTTCATAAACCGGCCGACCGGAGCCACCAGGTCAAGGGCGGGCTGGACGGGATCGTGCCCTGGCGTCTGCATGTGGTCAACGCCGAGGGCTGCCGGGTTTTGCGGCAGGAGCTGATCGAGCAAAGAGACGAAAGCAAGCTGCCGAAGATGCTCGCGGCGGCCGACGCGGTGATCTTCGCGACTTGGCTGCCCGACCCCGCCCCCCGCAAGTCGGGGGAGCCAGAGGGTACACCGCAGATATTCTCGCCCAGCCTCAAGAACATGGAGCACCTGGCCGCGGCCAGCGCCGCGGTGCAGAACCTGCTCCTGGCCGCAACCGCCCGTGGGATCGAGAACTACTGGTCGTCCGGCGAGGCACTGCGCGAACCAGCGATGTTCGATCGGCTAGGCATCCCCACACGAGAAATCCTGCTCGGTGCCTTGTTCCTCTTCCCGGCCCAAGCCGACCTGCCCGACCATGTCACGCTCAAAACCAGCACCCTGCGGAGCCAGCGCGGCGATGCGAGCGGCTGGTCGCGGCATATCGAACTGTAACCATCGGTGATTCATCTCATGCTCGGCGGAATTGCGTTGCGCTAAACCATCTCGAGAAATGCGTCCAACGATACCCCGCCGCTGAGCCGGTCCGCCGGGATGGTGACATCCTCCATCGCGCCATAAAGCCTAGCGCGGGCGTCCAACAAATCTCCGTAGCAACGCAGCAATGCACGGTCAGGACTTTCGTATTCGTTTGGTTCAAATGCTCCCTGCCAGAGCACCGGCTTGGGCTCCTTGCCGTACCGCTCAAGCATGTGCGCGCGGAGGGACGGTGTCGCCCGGAGATAAACCACGCGGCACCGCTCGCGCATCCGGCCGATGACGGCGTGTCCGCAGTAGATCACGCTGCCGGTGGTGTCGAGTACCGCCGGCTGATCGGCGGGCAACGCCGCGAGCGCGTCCAGGGCCTGGGCGGTGACCCGGCGTTCAAGGTCGAGGTATTGCGCCTCGCGCTGCTCATAACCCTCGGTCCAGGGCAACCCCATCCATCGGCCCACGGCGGTGACCGCATCCTCGCCTTGCCTGATCTGGATCAATTCGCCAAGCCGATCCGCGATTATCGCGTCGCAGTCGTACCGCACCCATCCTCGCTGCTCGAGTTGTTTGGACCAGTGCGACTTGCCGATGCCGGACATGCCGATGAGCGCGAGACGGGTTGGGGCTTGCGTAGACATCGTCAGCGGGCCTGGTTTGACTCCCTCTCCCTCCCGGGGAGAGGGCTGGGGTGAGGGTTGGCCGAGGGATCGACCGTGGTTTGCGATAAGAGGAACTGCCAGACACCTTCGGGGTTGGTTAGTAAGTCGTGGTTGGTGATGCGGACGACGCGCAGGCCTTGTTGTTCTAAGTGTGAAGTCCGCTCTGCATCTTCTTGTTGTCTGCCGTTGTGGGACTCGCCGTCGAGTTCGACCACGAGGTTTGTTTCAGCACAATAGAAATCCACGAGAAACGGGCCGATCAGCACCTGCCGTCGGAACTTCATCCCGCCAAGCCGGCGGTTGCGGAGCATTTTCCAGAGGATTTGCTCGGGCGGGGTGGACTTGGCACGGAGGTCTCTCGCAAGCTCGGTTGCTTTGGGGGCGGCGCGATGTTCGTGGGTTGGCGTCATGGCGTCTTGTGCTTATCGTGACACATGGATGTGATCGCGGCGCCAACCCTCACCCCAGCCCTCTCCCTGGGAGGGAGAGGGAGCCGAACCCGCCGCTGACTTCAATCCTTAAGGCTGCAGCCAACTCCCTACAACCTCCCTCATTGCACTTTGAGCACCGCCGCGCCGAAGGTGAACCCGCCGCCGAAGGCGCAGACCCCGACGGTGTCTCCGGGCTGGAAGCGGTGGGCGGCCTTGCCGATGGACAAGGGGATGGAGGTGGAGCTGGTGTTGCCGTGGTCGGCGATGAGGTCGATGACCTTGTCGTGGGGGACCTTGAGCCGGGCACGGACGGCCTCGAAGATGCGGGCGTTGGCCTGGTGGGGGACGAGGTAGTCGATGTCTTCGATGGGGATGCCCGCCTCATCGAAGGCCTGCTTGACCATCTTGGTCATGGCGCGGACGGCCTCGACGAAGACCTTCTTGCCGTCCATATGCAGGTGGCTCTGGCCCTGGAACCCGACGGTGAGGATGCTGCCGGGGTCGGCCTTACCCGAGAGGACCGGTCGTTTGAGGACCATGGGGTTGCCGCCGTTGTTGAGCGTTGGCTTGCCGTTGGTCGAGCCGCGGACGATGGTGGCGGAGGCGGCGTCGCCGAAGAGGATCGCCGTGCCGAAGTCTTCCGGGTCGACGACGCGTGAGAGCGCCTCGGTGGTAACGCAGAGCACGGCCTTGTGCGGCTGGGTCAGGATGGTGTGGTAGGCGGTGTCCAGGGCGTAGAGCCAGCCGGAGCAGGCGGCGTTGACGTCGTAGACCATCAGCTCGCGCTGGCCGGTCGTGTCGAGTTCTCTCAGGAGCAGGCAGGCCATCGACGGGGTGTTGAGCGGCGGGGTCGTGGTGTGGCAGACAATCCCGGTCAGGTCGTCGAGGGTCAGGCCCTCGGCGTCGAGCGCGGCCTGTGCGGCCTCGACCGCGATCGAAAGTGCCGTCTGGTCCCGCGCCAGGATTGGCCGGCTCTCGATCCCGGTGCGCTTGACGATGTCCTCGGCCGACATCTCCGGGAAACGCTGGGCCAGCACGGTGTTGGTCAGACGATCCCGGCCCTCGGCGAAGTGGATCGGCGAGAGATAGACACTCACATCCTGCCCGCTGACTCGGGTGGGGCTGAAGGCCGGGCGCGGGGCGTCGGCCGGGCGGGTGATCAGCGGGTGGCCCAGGTCCTCTCGAGTCTGGCGTTTGACGACCTTGTCGCCGACCTCGGCCTGCTCGACGCGGATCTTCATGATCGGGGTGCCGACCGGGACTTTCTCGTCCGGCTCCAACAAGATCTCTGCAACCACGCCATCACAGGGCGCGGCGAATTCGGCGGTGGCCTTGTCCGCCTCGACATCCGCGATGATCTGCCCGGTCGTCACGCTGTCGCCAACCGCGACGTTCCAGACGCTGATCATCACCTCCTGGTCAGCTGGGCTCGGGCCCTGGGCCTCGACCACCTGCAGCGAGGCGTCGTCGGCATCGGCGTGATCCTCAACCGGCCAGGTGATCTCCAGGCCCAGCATTTCACAGGCCACGGTCAGAGTCCGTCGATAGCTGGGCAGGACCTCCAACTGGTTGGTGTAGTTGCAGGGCACCCAGGTGTCGGCACGGGTCACACGCCGGGCTATGACACCCGCGCCCAGGTCTTCCACGACCCCGGCCACGACCTCGGCCCCGAAGCCTGCGGTCAGGTTGTCTTCGTGAACCACCAGCAGCTTGCCGGTCTTCTTGACGCTCTTGGTGATGGTCTGGCGGTCCCACGGGCTGATGCAACGCAGGTCGATCAGTTCGACGCCGAGATCATGCGCGGCGAGCTTCTCGGCCACGCCCATGCCCAGCGTCACCGTGCTGCCCCAGGTCACCAGCGTCAAGTCAGCCCCGGCAATCAGCGTACGGGCGGTCCCCACCGGGGTGATGTGTTTCTCGACATCGGGCGAGGTCGTTTTCCAGGGGGCCCGGTCGTTGAGGCACACCTTGGGGTAAAGGAAGACCGTTGGCCGGTTGGACTTGAACGCGGCGTTGAGCATGGCGGCCGCATCCGAGGCGCTGGACGGCATCATTACATCCACACCCGGGATGTGCGCGAGTGTTGCTTCCAGGGTCTGGGAGTGGAACGGCCCGAGCCCGGCGCGGTAGGCCCCGCAGGTGATCATCAGGATGACCGGGCAGTCGAACTGGCCGTTGGTCCGCCAGTGCATCGAGCCCATCTCGCTCATCAGCTGGCCGATGCCGGTGGGCAGGAAGTCGGCGAACTGGATGAAGCCGACGGGCCGACCGCCTGCGAGCGCCCGGCCGATGCTCGAGCCGATGATGGTCGATTCAGCCAGCGGCGCGTTGAGAACCCGGCCCGGGAAGGCGGTGGACAGGCCCTTGGTCACGCCGAACACGTCGCCCTTGGGGTCTTCAATATCCTGGCCCAGCAGGGTGATCCGCTCGTCCTCGGCCAGCTTGGTCTTGAGCACGCGCCGCATCGCGTCGATCATCGTGATCGCTTGGTCGCCCGAGTCATCGGCGCCCAGGTACTCTGCGGCACCGGGGGCCACCTCAGCGGGCAGTTCGGCCGATGACATCGCACAGGCGATCGGGTCGCCGATGCGTCGGGCCTGTTCCTTCGCAGTCTGGCAGGCCTCTTCCACCTGCTGGTCAACGTCATCGAGCTCCGCGGCGCTGGCGATGCCGGCCTCGATCAGGTCGGCGCGGAGGTTCGACACCGGCTCGCTGACACTGGCCAGGTGCTCGATCGTCTCGGTCGGGCGGTAGACCCGCTGGTCATCCGCGTTGGAGTGGTTGCTCAGCCGATCCACGCGCATCAGCCCGATTGCGGGTCGCCGGGTTGCGCGGACCTGATCGACCAGATCGCCGATCCGATCCAGATCGCTGAGCACGTGCTTGCCGCAGACCCGGGTTGGTTTCATGCCGAAGAACCCGTCGTCCTCCGGGTCGCGGTTGAAGAACATCTTGCCCTGGGTGACCGTGGAGATGGCGTAGCCGTTGTCCTCGATCCAAAACAGCACGGGCAGCTCACTGCGGACCGCCTCGGCCATGGCTTCCATGACCTCACCCTGCTGGGTGGTCCCGTCGCCGAGGCCGCAGACCACGACCGGGTTGCCGGGCTGGTCCTTGACCTGCATCGCGATGCCGACGGCCTGTAGCGCGTTGTTACCGACGGGGATCACCGTGCTGGGCAGGTGCAGCGACCGGTCGGCCATGAAGCAGCACATCTGCCGGCCCGCCGAATAGCTTGCGGCGTTGGTCAGCACCGAGTCGAACCAGGCCTGGGGCCCGACGCCCCGGCCGATCATCAGGGCCTTGTCGCGGTAGTGCGGGTGGAGCCAGTCGTCATCGGTCAGGAAGAGGTTCAGGGCCGCGGCGGCCTCGTGGCCCAGCCCGGCGATATGGAAGAAGGCCTCGCCGGAGGCACAAAGCTCCTGCTCGATCTGGTCGACCCGGCGGGCCGTTTGCATCGCGCGGTACAACGCCAGCAACTGATCCTTGGCCAGTCGGGGGTCCTGGTTCGGCACGGTCGAGCGGTTCGGTGCGCCGGTGGCGGAATTGGCGAGTGGGTCCTGGTGGGCCGTCATCCATGCCCTCTTCGGGGGATCGCGGGTCCGTTCCGGGCAGTGCCGAAGCCCGCCCATCAAGCTATATAGGGTACCGCGCAGGGGGCGGTATCGCACAAAAAACCCCAACCTGCCGTGTGTCGTAGTTTTAACATCAGCCGGGCTCGCCACCCGATCCAACCGCCCGCGTTTGGCCGCAGACTGGAGCCAACCATGCCGAGATCGACCCCGCAAATCTTCATGCTCGCCCTGTCTGCATGGGTGCTGATGCTGCCCGAACAGGCCGCGGCCGAGCCCTCGGATTACCCCATCCAGGCGCCGACCGCCGAGCAGTTGGCGTACTACGACCTGGACCCCGAGTTCTACACGAAGTCGACCGTCGTCCAGGACATCCTCGTCGCCGGGTCGGACCGGCTATCCGATTACGCGATCAAGGAATCGGCCTACCTCTTCGACCGGATCATGGCCAGCATCCACCCGGACGTTGCCCGGCGCGTCCGTGAACAAAAGCTGCTCTGCCTGCTGATCGCGGCCGACGAACAGGTCAGCGAGCTGCCGCAGTTCAAGACCAACAAGACCGGGCAAGAGCTGGACTTCTACAACTGGCGAAGCCGCGGGTTTCTTAGCTCGCTGCGCATCGATGGCCGGCGGCAGCCCGTCGTGGTCTTTGCCGAGGAAGACGTGATGGAGTACCCCGGCGGGATGCAGGACGAGAGCATCCTGATCCACGAGTTCGGCCACGTCATCATGTTCCAGGGCTTCAACGAAGAACAGATGCAGCGAGTCACCGCAGGTTATGAAAACGCAAAAGAACAAGGCCTGTACAACGACGGCTACGCCGCGCAGTTCTTCCGCCGGGTCAAGGGCGACAGGCCGGTGCTCTTGCTCGATGCCCTGGCCCAGTCCTTCCCCGACCAGCCGCGTGAGCTGCTTGTCTCTGCCCTGAACGGCGGGGACATCCTGGTCAACGGACGGAGGACCACCGCCTACCGCATGGTGGACGGGGGCGACGACGTGATCATCCAGTTCGGCGGCCCCAAGGCCTGCTACGCCATCAAGAACCGGGCCGAGTACTGGGCCGAGATCGTCCAGGCCTGGTACGACACCAACCGGACAATGGACCACGACCACAACCACATCCACACCCGGGAGCAGCTCAGGGCGTACGACCCGACGGGCGCGGCGCTGTGCCAGGAGGTCTTGGGCGATGGCGATTGGCGCTTTGTGTCTCCCCGCCTCCGGGCCGGCCAAGGCCACCTGGCCGGATACGACCCGGCCAAGGCGCCCGAGATCACGCTGCCTCCCAACATCGAGCAGGCCGGGCTGGACTACTACGACAACTACTGGGCCGAGTATTGGCAACGGCTTGCCGAGAAGTACAGCCGGTAACGGATCGGGGCGAAGCGGCCTTTATCAAGACAAGGCTAGTTCGGTTCGACTCGATTCCCGGCCGATTGATGAAGTGATACGCATCCCAAAAAATTCATACGCTCGTCAGGCCTTGGACAGCCGCCACGTAACACGTGGCGGACGAGCTACCTGACGCTTGTCCGCCGGGTGTTACCCGGCGGCTCATCAATTCATGAACGCCTTCGTTTTTTGTGGGATACGTATGAGAGGTATTGCTGATGACTACTGGCCTGCTCCCCGGGGCCGCCGTCACAGCACCTCGCCGGGCAGCAGCCGGTCGAAGCGGCGTCGGGCGGCGCGGATGGTGGCGCGGCGGGTCTCGCCCCGGCCGGCCAGGGCCAGGGCGGTGGCCGCGATCTCGCAGGCCTTGCGGTAGCTGCCCTCGCCGACCATGGACTGCTCGGCCAGGGCGGCGAGGTAGGCGTCGCGGAAGTCACGCTGTTCGCGGTACCAGCCGGCGCGGACCCGGCGGAGTACATGCAGCCGGCTGACCCAGCCCAGCGCCCCCTCGCCCAGGACGAGGGTAAAGCCGATACAACGCTTAAACAGGTCGAACTCGGGGCGGATCATGTGCTGATAGCTGATTCGGTCGTTGTTTTCCGGTGCGAGGTTGAGCCGGCTGCGGTCTCGGCGGTAGCGGGCCGGGGACCTGAGCAGGGTGGCGAGGTAGGTCTCATCGGGCATGAGCATGACCCGTCCGGCCCCGGAGATCACCTGGCGGGTCAGCTCATAGCGGTGCTCGGGGCCGTCGTGGTCGTAGGCCTGCTGGACGACGGCAAGGTATCGCCTGGCATAGTCCATGCCGCGCCGCAGGCCCGCCCAGAGCACACACCGTTGGGCCGTCTCGGCGATCCGTCGATGGTCATCGGGTCCCAGGCCGTGGTAGTGCTCCAAGCAGTCGCTCATCGCCGCGGCATACTCACGGCCGAGCTCGGGTCCGCCCTTACCCCGCCACTGCTCACCCAGGTCCTGGCTGAGCTGAGCGATGCGGTCGTCGAGGGTCCGCTCGGGCTGTTCCATCTGACCGGGGGCGAAGGTCGGATCGATGGCGAGCTTGCGCCCAACCCGAAGCGCCTGCGCGCAGCGCGGGTCACCGACGCCGAGGACCGCGAGGGTGGCCTTGTCTACCGCCGCGGGGGTGATCGGCACGGTGCCGCGCTGCATCGCCAGACCCAACGCGACCCAGGCGGCGAAGCGCTGGTGGCCCCAGAGCCGCTCGCTGAGCTGGGCGATCGGCACAAATGCGGAGCGCTCGGATTCCACCGCAAACCGCAGGCCGACATCAAGCGGGCGGGTTTCGGGCGGGTTGCCGGTCTCCAGCGTGTCGAGCGTCGGGACGGCATGGGTGTCCTGGACGGCGGTGGTGTGGCCCTGACTGGCGACGCAGTGGTTGGCCGAGGCATCGACGGCGCGGGCCGACTCGATCAAGTCCGTACCCAGCAAGAGGTCCGTACCCCCGGGCGTGGGCCAGGCCGAGTAGAGCCCGGTGACCGCCCGGCCCGGCTGTAGCGCGATCGCGGTCTTGGACGACGAGGGCAGGCGGGTATACAGCACGTGCCCGAGTACCGGGGTCGCGGTCTCCATCCCTTCGGTCTCGAGGGTACACCGCACCTGGTAGCCCATCGCATGGCCCGCCTCGACCAGGAGCGATAAGGTCAGGTCCAGGGTCGAGCCCACAAAGCCGCAGACGCAGCACCGCCAGGTCTCACGCCCGGCGTGGATCGGCCGGGGCAGCGGCGGGAGGTCTTCCAGGTCCGCCTCGACCACGCGCGACCGCTTGGGCTTGCTGCGCTCGACCGTCGCCAGCCCGATCGCCGGGTCGCCCAGGGCCCGAAATAGCGACTCGTCGGCCGAGGCCCACGACACGCCGGTGAGCCATTGGCCCCGGTTCAACTCGGTCCCGAGCACGCCCAGCTCGATCCGGCGACGCGGGGTCAGCTCGCCGGCCTCCGGGCAGTGGACCAGGAACTGCTGAGTCGCGACGTACCCCTTGCGAGAAGATTGGCGGGTGTGGACCTGGCGCTGGCGGCGGTAGTAGCGCGGGCCCCGATGTCGGCGGGCGATGATCACCCGGACACCCTCGTCCAGGACCGACCGCTCCAGCAGCCGCCTCATCCTCGCGCGGTCGGAGGGGTCGAGCGTCACTACGCTGGGGCGGGACTTATGGTCGCGCGACGAGAGCGATTCGATCACCGCCTGCATGTCCAGAGCGTCCTGCGATACTTGCCGACGCCGGCGACGCAGCCATCGACGGCGGCGGCGCTGCGCCGCGTCCGTCGGCTCCTCGGTGTGGACGATAAACGTTGCGCTGCGGCCGGCACGCACGGCGTCCGCGATCGCCGCGACCCCCTGGGAGAAAAAACGCCGGCTGGTCATCAAGGCGACCGCCCGCAGCGCGGGCCCACCCGACAACGCCGCCGCCCCCGAGCCCGCGACCCGCCCGTCCATCGCCAGCCACAGCGGCAAAGGCCCACCCCGCTCCAGCAGCATGCGCGAGGCCTCATCCAGCTCGCCGATCACCGCCAGATCGACCGGCGCCATCGAGTGCTGCTCGGTCATGTACTGCGCATCGTTCAAATCACGGCGGAGCTGGCCCAGCACCACCGCCAGGTCCAGCAGCGAGCTGCCCGGCGGCGGGCTCTCGCCACGCTCGGGCACGGCCAGGTCCGTCAGACGCGCCGAATCCACCCGCTGCTTGAGCCGCTCGATCGACCGAGAGGCAAGCTCACGTGGCAGGCTGCGGTGGGATTCGAGCTGCTCGATCAACGAGACAACCAGACCGGCCATCCCCCGCTCGCCCTCACGCAACAATGCAAAGACCTGGCAATCACACGCCGGAGCCTCGGCCTCCTGCACGATCGAGGCGATCTCCCGCCAGAGCAATCCACCCGGCGGCTCAACAACCGCCAGGCGCCGGCAGCCTACCGCCTGCTTCGTGATCAACTCCGGATCGATCGGCCCACGCAGCCCAAGCCGCAGGACCGGCAGCCGACCCACCAACCCCAGCTCCGCCAACACCTGACGGGTCCAGGCGTAGGCCGGCCCGGTTGCGGCCAGACCCAATTCCAGCAGCTCGTCTTTGCCCGCGGGGTTGATGATCTGGTTGATCGATCGGTCGCGGGCCTCGGCGAACAAGGCCGCGCGCGGCTGGGTACTCCGAGATGCGCGGCCACCGGTCGGTAAGGCCTGGTCACCGCCTGGGTAACGATTCGCGGTACAACGGACCGACGCCTGGCCGTCAAAAATCCCCCGGCTCATCGCCAGCACGACCGGCCTGCCGCAGGCTCGGCTCATCGCCAGGGCATCGACCACCCACTGCTTGGGCTCTTCCTGCAGCGCCGGCTCAAGCACCGCCATGCCCAATGAACTCAGCGTCGCCAGGCCTTCCCGGCCCGCCCCGGAGTCGCTCGGGCCAAATGCGATCACCCACGCGCTGGTCGGCGGCGTCGGGATCGACACAAAACGCCGCAGGGTCGGGGCCGACTCGACCAGGCCGCCTGAGTCCAATACGCTCACGACCGCCTGCCCCTGGCTCCAAGCTCCCACGGCCGCGGCCGAGGACTGCTCGGCATCCGGGAGCACCGCGTAGCGCACGCCTTTCTCATCAAACAGCGCCCCCATCGCGGTCAACAGCTCGGGCACCCGCGCCGGGCAGCCGAGTTGGGCACCGATCAGCGTCTCCGCCCCGCCCTCGAGCGCCCCCTTGATCAGCATCCGCACGCCGCTGAGCACCGTGGTGCCCGTGGCTTGCAGCATGCGGGGGTCGATGGCCATGGCTCGATGACTCTGGGAAGAACGGGACGCGGCAGGCCGGTATCATCGGCCCCCCCGTGCGACAGAGCAAACCTGAACGATCTTTATCCTGCCCGCCAACCGCACTCGACACCGTTGCGAACACCATGTCGCCAACCATCACCATCGCGGGCCTGGGACTGATCACCCCGATGGGCATGGGTGCCTGGGAAACATTCCGCGCCCTGCAGAACGGCAAGACCATCGTTGACCGCGCCGCCGGCCTGCCGCCCGATATCCCGCCGCTGCAAATCCCCGGGTCGCTGGGCGGGATCGGGATCGCGCGGCACTGCGCGGCAGACCCCGCGGTCGAGCTGGCCGAGCGTGCGGCGAGGGAGGCGGCGACGATGGCGGGCGTCGGGCTGGAGGGGGTGCCGACTTATCTCGGTACCAGCAAGGGCGCGGTCGCGCGATTGTCTAGCCGTCTGGGCCGGGGCCAGCCTCTTGGCGAGTCGGACCAGCGCAACCTCGCGCTCGGTCCCCACGGCTACCTTGCCTCGGAACTCCAACGACGCACCGGGCTTAAGCCCCGAACCCATCACGTGGCCGCTTGCGCCTCGTCGCTGTTTGCACTCGATAGCGCCCGCCGGGCTCTGCTCGCGCATCAAGGCGCGGAGTACGCCCTGGTCGTCACCGCAGATGCCGCGCTCACGCCGGCATTCATCAGCAGCTACCGCCGGCTGGGCGTGCTCGCGGAGCTTACCCCTGAGGGTTACCGGCAAAGGCCCCTGGACCAAGCAAGACGCGGTTTCGTACTCAGCGAAATGGGCGCGGCGGTGCTGCTGCGGCGGTGTCCCGTCTCGCAGCAGCCCGCAGCAGGGGCGATCAAACTTGTAGATTCGGCCGTCGCAACCGAGGCCTATGACATGGTCCGGACCCGGGCCAGCATGCAGGCACTCGAGCATGTCGCGCATAGGCTCCTCCCGGGCCGATGCGTCGATGTGCTCCACCCCCATGCCCCCGGCACGGCCGAACACGACCCCTCCGAGCTAAACACCCTCCTTCAGGTGCTTAACCGTGCCCCCGATGCGCCCCCCAACCCCATCGATCTATACGCCGTCAAGGGCGCGATCGGGCACGGCCTCGGGGCGGCGGGGCTGGCCTCGCTGGTGATCGCGGCGCTGTGCCTGACCACCGGCCAACTCCCCCCGATGCCCTGGCTCAGCCGGCCGATGCCGAGCCTGTCTGAGTGCCCTGGGCTGCCAGGCCCGGTGCGTGCCACATCGGCAAGGACCTGTGACAGAACGGGCACACACGCGGTCTTCGCCGCGGGCTTTGGTGGCCACACCGCCGGCGCGGTCATCCGCCGTGCCGGCTAAGGCCGATCCCCGGAAACGCTGGGCCGATCTCTGCCGCCCGTTCTAAGGGGCGGCGGCTCTGCAAGGGCGTCCCAAAAACGCCTGGCCCGAATTCGACGGAAGCGGCCGCTACTCAACAACCTCCTCGGGTCGAGTCACGCCCGCCTCCGCATCCTCCTGCTGGGTTTGCGACGCAGTCTGCGAGGCCTGGGCCTCGGTCCGCCCCGCAACGGGGTAAAGTTTTGCAATCTGGATATACCCGATCACCGCAATCACAATCGCAACCAAAACCCCATAAAACGTTAAACGATCTTGTCCTATCGACATCTAGCAAGCTCCGAGAGAGGCGACACCCTAGACGAAATAACTAAAGATGGGAATATCAGAAAACCGGCAAAGCCGGAAATTATCTCTCGAAGTGCTCAAATTATGAGCAGTCCAACGCTCTGCGTCAAGCGTTTTTCGGACCGAATCGATAGGAATTTCAAAACATTGACCCGTCGATGGCCACAAAACACAGGATCAATGCCAAGATCTAGGCTTCAAGAAGCTCATAGCGAACGCGGTTCGCAGTAATCGCCCGCGGCATTGCCTATTTCTTCCACATCAGGATCGTGGCGTCGTGACCCCTCGCGAAATAGTCTTGACGAAACCGCACGGCAGGGGTGCGTGACAGCGCCCAGTCCAGCAGCTTCAGGGTCGGCAGGCGGCGGGCTGGGGGTTTTTGGGTGGGCGCATCCTTGGCGACCCGGTCAGATAGAAAGTTGAAGATTAAGGCCTGTTGCGCCGTCTTCCAGGCGTGGTCAAGCAGGGTCAGGGCCGTGGCGTCCTCCATCGTGTTCAGCGTCCCGGAGATCGCGATGATTTGTGGATGGCCGGTAGCGAGCAATGCGGGATCCGTCACGAAGTCCCCGGCGACGAAGTCGCTGCGCGGCAGCCCTCGTGAACGGGCAAATTCAACGACGTCCGGCAGCCCGTCAACACCCACGTACCGCTGGTAAGGGATATCCCGCTCGGACAGGTAGGCCGCGAAATCACCCCGGCTGCACCCGGCGTCCAGGACACGCTTGCCCGCGAACAGGACCATCTCCGTCATCACGCGGAAGCGCAGGCGCTGGCTGCGCTGATTGGCCCAGAGCGTGACTTTGAAGTCCGAACCATGTGACTGCTGGGCCTGCCGGTACGGGTCGAGATAGTCTTCCTCGCTTATGGACATCGCCGTTATCCTACCGCCGAAACCCCCGGATCGGCGACGCCCAAACCACACACAAAACACTATCCTCTCGGAACATGTTCGCCACCACCCGCTACCCCTGGTTCGAGCAGCTCCGCGGACGATTCGTCGTCTTCGACGGCCCCGACGGCAGCGGCAAGTCTACCCAGCTCGCCCGCTTCCACCAGCAGGCCGATGACCACGGCCTGACCGTCTGCGAGGTGCGCGAGCCCGGGGGCACGCACATCGGCGAAGAGATCCGTAAGGTCCTGCTCGATGCCAAACACGAGGAAGAAGCCCCCATCGAGCTTCGCTGTGAGATGATGCTGTTCATGGCTAGCCGGGCCCAGCTCATCGCCCAGCGGGTCCGGCCGGCCCTGGCGCGGGGCGAGCTGGTCCTGGCCGACCGCTTCATCTCCTCGACCCTCGCCTACCAGGGCGCGGCCGGCGGCCTGCCCATCGACGACATCATCGCCGTGGGCAGGGTCGCGCTGGGCGAGTGCTGGCCCGACCTGATTGTGGTCTTCGATGTGGACGAGCAGACCGCCCGGCAGCGCATGAACCCGCTGCTGCGCGACGGCGAGTTCGATACCGCCCACGACCGCATGGAATCCAAGGGCGACTCGTTCCACCGCAAGGTCCGCGGCGGCTACCTCGACCAGGCCCAACGCGACCCGGGCCACTACCTGGTCGTCGACGCCACAAAGGACCCGGACACGGTGTGGGAGCGGCTGACAAGCGGGATGCAGGACAAGCTGGGCGGATAGCCCTTAGTCTTGGTACATCTGCAACACCCGGCGGACGTAGGCCCTCGTCTTGGACCCGGCGTGCTTCTCGACCAACTCGGCCGAGCCCAGCCCCGGGTCTTCGCGCCGGTGGCGGGCGAGGCGGGTCGGGCCCATGTGGTAAGCGGCGAGGGCCAGGGTGGTGTCTTGATCGAATCGGTCCAGCAGGTAGCGGAGGTAGTGCGTGCCGATGAGCAGGTTGTAGTCGGGGTCGTAGAGGTTGCCATCGGGCAGGCCGAAGCGTTCGCGGACGTCCTGGTGGGTCAGGGGCATGACCTGCATCAAGCCCCGGGCGTCGGTCTCGGATCGGGCCACGGGGTCGCCGCCCGACTCGGCCTCGACGACCGCGCGCACCAGGGCCACCGACAGATCACGGTCCTGCGCGTGCTTGACGATCAGCTCATCGATCGGGTCAGCCTGCGGCCCGCGATCCAGCCCCAGGCTGATCACGTAGCCCCCCGCCATCAGCACGATCAGGGTCAGCCCCACCCACAACCAGCCCGGCTCATAGCCCAGCAAATGCGGCCCGCGCGTCATCCATGCGGGAAAGCTCTTTGAAGAACGGCTTGACATCTCGGCAGCTTAATCGGACCGCAGTCATTTGCGGACACGAATCATAAAGACGTAACCCGTCCAAGGCCGCAGCGTGATGAAGGCGACTTGGCATAAAGGGCCCTGGAAACAAGCGCTGTTGGACCGGCGTCCTTTAACCGGCCGATAAGATATGGGATCGCGATCAAGCCAGTCGAAAAGCTTCAATGAAACCCACGTTGTTCAACACCGCCGTCTTAGTCGTCGCTGCGGGCTTGCTCTCGATCGCCACGGCGGTGGGCTACAAGTGGGCCAAGGCCTCGATGGCCAAGGACATCTACCGCGACCGCCTTGTCCAGGCCCAGGCCGAATACCAGGACCTCGCCCAGCAGTACAACCAGGCCATCACCCCCCGCCCGGTGACCGAGCTGCTGGTCGACGAGGGCAGGGTCTGCGTTGTCGTTCGCAAAGGGAAAGAGACCGTCACCGTGCCAACGGATTTCGATGTCCGTGAGAACCAGGTCTACGTCGATTACCTCCTGGAGGACAACCGGCTGCTGATCAGGCGGGTCTTCGAGTTTAACCGCATCACGGCCGTACCCCCGGACAAAGTCGTCTACGTCGACCCGGAGCTGCTGGAGGTCGATTGGGACCCAGAGTCCACGCCCTACGGCCTGGCGCTTTCCAGCAGCAACCTGACCGACGGGCGATACATCATCTCGGTCACGGCCAACGGCTCGCTGGGTTTCGAGAAGATCGATGACGACGCGCCGATCGACCTGGCCGACCGCCCCTACATCCGCGAGTTTGACCCGGCGGAGGAACAGGCCGATACCGACGCCGCATCGATCGGCATCGGGGACGTCTGGCGGTATCTGACGCAATAGCGTGGTGAGAACGTGTACGAGAAGGTGGGGCGGGCATCTTGCCCGCCGTTCGAGCGCCGCTCGAAACAGGACGTTTTCACGACGTCGTCGTGACGGCAGGCTGGAAGCCTGCCCCACCTAAGGCACTTCTCGTACACGTTCTGAGAAAAGCCAGATCGTTTGCTTACGACCCGATCTCTTTCGCGTGGTCGTCGAACCAGTTCTGCAACTCGCGGTAGTCCGACTCGCGGGTGTTCCAGAACGTCTCGTCTGAGGGGGCGACAATGAACTGCTTCCAGACGCCTTCCCATTGGATCATCCAGGCCGTGGTAATGATCCGCGTGGTCTTGCCGGCGATCGTCGTGTCGTACTGGTACACGGCCAGGGCCCAGTCACCCTGGGTCTTGACGACCACGCCCTCGTTATGGATGTCCCCGGTCGAGCGGCCCCGGACGAAGCCGAGCAGGAGTTCCAAGACCCGCGCTCGGCCCTGCGCATCGCCGGGGTCCAGCACGTAGGAGCGGGCCTCAACCAGGTCGGGCTTGTCTACCGAACGCAGGTACGTATGGAAGGCCCGGATCGACGAGGCGACCAGGGCCTGCTCGTCTCGATCATCGACGGGGGTCGGTTCGTTCGCACTTGCCGGGACTGCGAAGAGTAGCGACACCGCCGCCAGGGACCACAAAAGCGTGGTCGGCCGGCTCAGGATGCGGGGCAGTCGGCTCAACACAAACTCCCAAAAGCGTATCTCAACCTCAACGCGGGATTGATCTTACACCATCTGCTGATTCAACCGAAAGGAAAAACCCGGTTCATAATGCGAAAGACGTATGCGGCGGGGGAATCTCCACACTTTCCGCGGTTTTTTCACACCTATTCCCCGGGGATGTAGCTGATCACGCCGTCCCAAGGGCTGGAGGCGGTGGCGTAGAGCTTCTTGGGGATGCGGCCGGCGAGGTAGCTGAGCCGGCCGGCCCTGCAGGCGTGGTTCATCGCTTGGGCCATGCGGAGCGGGTCGGAGGCGTGGGCGATGGCCGTATTCAGCAAGACGCCGTCCGCCCCGAGTTCCATGGCGACCGAGACATCGCTTGCGGCACCGACACCCGCATCGACGATCACCGGGTAGTCGGCGTCGCCGCTCTTAAGCAGTTCAAGGATGATGCGGATGTTGTTGGCGTTGAGCACGCCCTGGCCCGAGCCGATCGGTGAGCCCGCGGGCATCACGCTCGCCGCGCCCGCTTCCTTGATCTTCGCGGCCATGACCGGGTCGTCGCTGGTGTAGCACAAGACCTGGAACCCATCCTTGACCAGCTCCGCGGTCGCCTCGAGCGTGCCGACCGGGTCGGGCAGCAGCGTCTTCTTGTCGTTGAGCACCTCCAGCTTGACCCAGTCCTTGCCGGGGTTGTCGATCTGGTCCAGCAGCTCACGGCCAAGCCGGGCAACACGCACCGCGTCCTCGGCCGTGAAGCAGCCGGCGGTGTTGGGCAGGATCGTGTACCGGTCGGTGTCGATGTAGTCGAGCAGCGACTCGCCCTGCTCGTTGACCAGGCGCTCGCGGCGCACGGCGACGGTGATGACGTCGGCGCCCGAGGCCTCCAGCGACTGCTGCATCAGATCGTAGGTCTGGTACTTGCCCGTGCCGACGATCAGGCGGGAAGCAAGTGTTCGGCCGCCGACGTGAAGGGGGGGGTCGAGTTCGCTAGTGAGGGTGGTTGTCATGCGGCGGTATTGGGGCTGGGCTCGAGGCTGGCGACCTGGTGCAGGCCGACGATGACGGGGGACTCAACCATCGCTTCTTCGCCGTCCGTAGGCGAAAAGATATAAAGCGTTCCGCTCTTGACCACTTGCAGATTTTCGGGGTGCCTGACCTCGTAACGATCTCCCGCACTTGTCACCACCAAAAACGGTTCAAAAGGCTCTGCCTTGACTTTGTTGACAATTTCTTTTGCATTCATCTTAAGCTCCCAGAATCGACAGGAAACCATTCAATTATACCAAGTCACCCCCCGCCGACGAGCGTAACCAATTCAACCCGATCACCCGGGTTCAGCACCGTCTCGCCGTGCCGCTTTTTCGGGACCACCGCCTGGTTGACCTCGACCGCCACCGCCTGGCCGGCTAGGCCCAGTTCTTCCAACAGTGCCGCGATGGTCGGGGCGGCGGTTTTTTGCCGCTCGCCGTTGATCTTGACCTCTATCATGAACACAGTTTAGCACCACGAAACCTACTCAATCCCGGAGAGACCGATGAAGACCGCCCTCGCCCTGACCACCTCGGCCCTGCTGCTGCTCTCCGCCTGCGGGGACGCGGGCACGAACGCCCCGCCCGCAAGCCCCAAGACCTCGAACAGCGACCCCGGCCCGGCGCCGGCCAAGGCCGTGTACGAGCCGATCACCGCGTTTGAGCACTTCGACGCCGAGGTCTTTGCCGAGCTGCGTGAGCAGGCGGCGGAGCAGGGCAAGGTCCTGGTCATCGACTTCTGGGCGACCTGGTGCGGCTCGTGCGTGCAGATGTTCCCGGTCCTGCACCAGGCGATGCACGAGGGTGATCGGCACGACCACGTCATGCTGCTGTCGGTCACCCAGGACGACGGCGAGGACGACATCGCCAAAGCACTTCGCTTTGTCAACAAGCAGGAAGCGGGCCAGGGGGCCTACCTGCAAGCCCAGGACTCGATCGACGCGGTCGCCGCGGCCATCAACGCGATGCACGACGGCGACGAATGGGCCGGCAGCGCCCTGCCCGGGGTGTTTGTGTTCGACAAAGAGGGTCACCTCGCCCACGCCATGACCCAGACGTCCGGAGAGGTAACCGACTGGGTCGCCGAGATCGCCCTGGCCGCAGACGCTGCGGCGGCACAATGAGATACGCGTTCCGAATCGGGCTACGGCTGCAAATCGTGATGCTTGGGGTGAACAAGACTCACTTACGGTTATCATGATGTCTTGAATAAGGGTTGTTCCGCCATGCATCACATGAAAGAGTCGTGGACGAGCAAGTGCTACGATCTGTGGGCGAAGTTCTACGACAAGACGTTCGGCGCGCTGGTCCACAAACGCCACATCCGCGCGATGCAGCAGCTCCGCACCCGGCCGGGAGACCTCGTGCTCGACCTGGGCGTGGGCACCGGCATGACCCTGCCTGGATACCCCGACAACATCACGGTCATCGGCATGGACCTGTCCGGCGGGATGCTGGGCAAGGCGATGGAGAAGAAGCGTGAGCTGGCGATGGACCATGTCCACCTCGTCCAGGCCGACGCGATGTTCCCGCCCCTGGCCGAGCAGGGCTTTGACCACATCATGATCGCCCACACCATCAGCGTGGTGAGCGAGCCGAATAAGCTGCTCAAATGGGCCACCCGGCTGGTCAAGCCCGAGGGGACGATCGTCCTGCTCAACCACTTCCACGCATCCAACCGGGTCGTCGCCTTCTTCGAGACCCTGCTCAACCCGATGTTCATCAAGATCGGCTGGAAGAGCGACCTGGCCCTGGAAGACTGCCTGAAGGACACCGGCCTGCACGTCCGCTACCACTTCAAGACCAGCGCAATCGACATCTGGCAGATCGTTGTCCTTTCACCCAAGACCCCGCTACTGACCCCGCCTACCACCGAAATAACTACGCCAGGGGAAAGCGCTCAGACGGTCCCGGCGTTACGGCTTGCGGCCGATTAAATCGAGTGTCTTTCAACCCGCGTCTCGCGGCATGATGTACGCCAGCTTCCTGGTCACGCCCCGGAACCCGAGCGCGTGATACAGCTTCATCGCCGGCTCGTTGCGGTCGTCTACCGCCAGATACATCCGGTCCGCGCCCCGGCGGGTCGACTCGGCGATCGCGTAGCTCATCAACTGGCCGCCCACCCCCATCCCCCGGTAAGGCCTGGCCACGCCGAGGTACACCAGCTCAAACCCGACCCCGGCCGAGGACGGCGCGAGCAGCAGCACCGCGATCGGCCGGTCCTGCTCATCGTAAAACACGTGCCAGAGGTTGGGATCGAATCGGCCGGTACTGCGGTGGCCCAGGATGATCTGGTCGATGTCCCGCAGGCCCACCAGGCCCGGGCAGTCGAGGGTGTCCTCGTAGCTGGCGAGGATCGCTCGGGCAAAACGCCCGTGGTTCGCCTCCGTGTACAGAGACAGCTTGGCCGGCACCCGCGCCAGGGTCTCGGGCCGGGGCGCGGCAAACTCTCGGCGGTCGATGCCTTTCTGCATGTACACCAGCTTCGCAAGCTTGCGCAGCCCGGCCCGCTCAAGCACCTTCGCCTCGAGCACCTGCCCCGGATCCAGCAGCGACTGAACGACCCGAACCTCACGGTAAAGCTCGTTGAGGCAGGCCGTGCGGATCAGGTCGACCACGACCTGGTGGTCGCGCCAGGCTCCGGCCTGGCCGATAAACAGCATCGCCGTGGCCCCGGGGTTAGGCACCATCAGGATGCTGGCGTCCATCCGGCCCAAGGGCCCGCCCTGGGTCGCGATCCAGAGCCCGTCGGTGCTCAGCCGCTGCTGCTGGGCGAAGCGCTCGAAGTGGTCCACCGCCGAATCGTCCTCCCGGGCCCGGCCGGTGAGCAGCATGGCAAAGGCGGCGCGGCGGCGTTGCACGGGCGCCGGGCCGAGGTAGGGCCGGGCGTCGTCGGGGGGGATCGGCGGCTTGAGGTCGGTGATGCTGGCCATGGGTAGGGCTGACCGGTCAAGGGGCATCATAGAACGGCCGGGGGCAGATGTGGCGCGAACATTGACCCGGGACCGCTCGACCGTACAATGAAGATCGCCGTCGAGCCGGTGGGGCCCGACGATAACCCCTGTCTAGAGGTAAAGATGAGGCGACCGCACCTGATTCTGTCGCGCCTGGCCCTGGCCTGCGCTATGGCGCTACCCGCCGGGCTCTGTGCCCTGCCCACACTGGCCCAGGACGCGCCCGCGGGCATCCCCGAGCCGGACCTGGTCACCAAGGACTGGAAGCTCAAGTTCACCTACGCCCACCCCGAGACCTTCGCCTACGAGCAGGCCGACGGCACGGTCAAGTGGTACTGGTACATGACCTACAAGGTCGTGAACGAAACCGACGAGCCGATCCGTTATACCCCCGACATCACCGTCTCCGACGACCAGGGCAACATCACGACCGCCAACCGCGGCATCAGCGTGCTGGTCTTCCGGGCCCTGCGGGAATACGTCCGCAACCCGCTGCTCCTGTCCCCGGCCGGGATCCCCGGGCAGATCTTCCCCGGCGAGGACTACGCCCGGGAAGGCGTCGCCATCTGGCCCGTCTCTAACCGCGATGTCGATGCGTTCGCCGTCTTCTTCGGCGGGATCTACGGCGAGACCAAAGTCCTCAAGGACCCGACCACCGGCGAGCCGATCATGATCCCCGCGACCAACCCCCGCACCGGCGAGCCCCGCACCGACCGCAACGGCGACCCGGTCATGATCCCCGTCGAGGTCAACCGCGTCCGCATGATCCGTTACGATTCGCCCGGCACGCTCGAGCGGCCTCAAGAGATGCAGGCCGACCTCATCGAAGAAAAAGACGTCATGCGCTAAGCCGCGCCGCCGCGCTCTACCCAACCCCAGGACCACAGGATCGGCTTGGCGCAGAGCCAATTCTGAGGTCCTGTTCTTGGACACCCCTACACTCAACGCAGCTTGATCGTCGCCAGCGCGATCGCCACCAGCACCGCCGTCACGAGCCAGAACCGCACGACGACCTGCTGCTCGGTCCAGCCGATCATGTGGAAGTGGTGGTGGACCGGGGCGCACTTGAAGATGCGTTTGCCCCCGCGGAGCTTGAACGAGCCGACCTGTAGGATCACCGACAGCATCTCGAAGAAGAACACCCCGCCGATGATGATCAGAAGCAACTCCTGACGGATGACCACCGCGAGATAGCCCAGCGTCCCGCCCAGCGCGAGCGACCCGGTGTCGCCCATGAACACCTGTGCGGGGTGGCAGTTGAACCACAGAAAGCCCAGGCACGCCCCGGTCATCGCCCCGGCCAGGATCGCCAGCTCATCCGCGTACGGGATGTGCGGCACCAGCAGGTACTGGGCCAGTACAAACTCGCCCCGCTCAAAGCCCGCGATCAGGCAGAGCATCATGAACGCGAAAGCGACGATCACCGTGATCCCCCCCGCCAGGCCGTCCATCCCGTCGGTCAGGTTCACCGCGTTGCTGGTCCCGGCGATCACCATCACCGCCAGGAACACAAAAACCCAGACCGACAGCGTGATCAGGCTGGGCGAGGGCACCCAGCCTCGCTGCTGCACGTCAAACACCCAGGTCTTCAGCCCCGGCAGGTTCAGCGACCGCGACATATCCTGGACGTAGGAGTAATCGACGACGTACTTCGATGCGCCGTGGTGGTAGATAAAAAACCCCAGCAGCATCGCCAGGCCCAGCTGAAACAACAGCTTCTCCCAGGACCGCAGCCCGTCGCGCGACCCGGGCTTGCGGCGGGCGGTGGTCAGCTTCAGCCAGTCGTCCGCCCCGCCGATCCCGGCCATGCCCAGCAGGCAGATCAAACCCATCCAGACGTAGAAACCGTGCTGACGGGAGATGTCGGCCAGCAGCAGCGTCGTGACCAGGATCGACCCGACGATCATGATCCCGCCCATCGTGGGGGTGTTGGCCTTGGACTTCATCAGCTCGTTGATGTCCTTGTTGAAGAACTCGGGGTTGTCCCCGATCTTCTGTCCCATCAGCCAGCGGATGACCTTCTTGCCCAAGCCCGCCACCAGCAGGAACGAGACGATGATCGCCAGCGCAGCGCGGAACTCGACGAACGTAAAGACCCGCAGGAAGCTGAACCAGCTGCCTTCGATGTGGCGTTCGAGAAAGTCAACGAGCAGGTAGAGCAACGACTCGGGCCGGTGGGGGCAAGGGGATACCCGCGTGCCGCGGGCGGACCCCTATAGGATCGCCCAAGTCCCGTGTTGGGCTTGATTGTGCGTGATTCACGCGAGGCGGGGGCGGTGCACGCGGTCAGTTTCGCGGTCTGCGCAGCGATCCGTGTCCGCGCTCTGATTCGAGACCTCGTGATCCGGTAAATGACGTTCACCCCTCCCGCCACAGACCGGGGCCACAGGCCCCGGCTCGCCGGGGTGGCGTTACTCCGCCTTGCCGAACCGCCGTTCTATTGCGGGGATCAACCGCTCGAGCCGCATCCCCCGCGAGGCCTTGAGCAGCACGGTGTCGCCGGGCTGGAGCAGGTCGGCGACGCGATCGGGTAGATCGTCGGACCACCGCTCAAAGCTATGCGTTTTGGTTTGCTCGGCACTTAGGGCGGCGTGCTTTGCGAGTTGCCCGATTGTGATCAGATACGCCAGTTCGTTGGTGTCGGCTTGAATGCCAACGGACTGATGCGCCTCAACCTCGTGGTCACCTAGCTCGAGCATATCGCCGAAGATCATGACCTTTCGAGCGTCCGGCGTGACTTCAAATAGATCGAACGACTCACGTGTGCTAGAAGGATTAGCGTTGTAGGCATCGTGGATCAGAGTGATACAGCCGATGTCGATGTGTTGAGCTCGTCCTTCTGGCGTCCGCATCGTCGAGACCGATGCGTCTATCGCGGAGTGAGTCACACCGCACTCGATTGCTGTAAAACACGCCAGACGGGCATTGCGATTCAAGAAGCCGGGCCAGGTCATCAGTCGATCAGTCGCGTTCTCATCTTCGGGTTCATACCAGCCGTGCGCGATTCGAAGGTCACCTGTGGTCGCATAACGCTTGAGATAGCGCGACCAGTCGTCTTCGGGACAGATCAGCAGCCCATCCGCTTGGGTGTGTGGGATAATCGCGGCTTCTTCCTTCGCGACGCCTCGAATCGTTTTGAAAAACGCCAGGTGCTCCTCCCCGATGCTCGTGATCACCGCGATGTCGGGGCGGGCGATCGCGCTTAAGAAATCGATCTCCCCGGGGTGGTTGGTGCCGATCTCGCAGGCGACAAAGTCATCCTGCGGCTTGCCGCTTAGCAGGGTTAAAGGCACGCCGAGGTGGTTGTTGAAGCTCTTGGGGCTCTGGGTGCCCTGCAAACCCGAGTGGGTGAGGACGTGGTGGATGAGATGCCTCGTCGTCGTCTTGCCGTTGGACCCGGCGATGCCGATGACCTTGCAGCCGCCCTGCTTGAGGACATCGCGGTAAGCACGGGCGAGGTCCTGTAGGGCCGTGATGGTATCGTTTACGCAGAGTACCGGGCCTGAGGCCTGGGGCTTGAGGTTGGGGTCGCTCACGATGGCGAGCGTGGCGCCGGCGTCGAAGGCCTGGTCGACAAAGGCGTGCCCGTCGAAGTTGTCGCCCTTGATCGCGAGGTAGGCCTGGCCTGCCTTGATCTCGCGGGTGTCGTGCCAAAGCCCGGCGACGGCGTCGCCGAGGTCTGCCGGTTCGATGAGCCAAGTACCGCCCGTCAGGTCCACAAGGTTTTGAAAGCTCCAGAAACTCACGCGCCACCAGCCTTGTCTCGCAGTGCCGCGGCGGCGTGTTCCCGGTCGTCGAAGTGGTGCTTGGTGTTGCCGATGATCTGGTAGTCCTCGTGGCCCTTGCCGGCGATGAGGACGGTGTCGTTTTCGCCGGCCAAGCGGATCGCGTACTGGATCGCCTCGGCTCGGTCATCGATGGTGACTTGCCTGATCGGGCAGTTCCCAAAACCGGCTTCGGCATCACGGATAATCTGTTTCGGGTCTTCCGTACGGGGGTTGTCGCTGGTAAGCACCACGGTATCGCCGTACTGCATGGCAGCGCGGGTCATGAGCGGACGCTTCGCTCGGTCACGGTCTCCACCGCAGCCGAACACGACGATCAACTCGCCTTTGGTCAGTTCTCGCAGCGCACCGCCGACATGCTCTAGCGCATCGGGGGTGTGGGCATAATCGACAAGTACCATGGGCAGAACAGCGGTGGGCATACGCGGGCTGATCTTCGGCCATTCGGGACCCACAGGTTCGAGACGGCCGGGTACGGGCTTGCAAGATTCGATCCCGCGCCTGAGGCGTTCGTGATCAATACCCCCCGTAGCGTTCGCCAACGCGAGGGCCTGGATCGCGTTGCTTAAGTTGTGCTTACCCGGGGTTGGGAGGATCGCGGTAAATGACCCCCAAGGCCCGGAGAAGTCGGCATAGCTGCTTGCCGCCGACAACTCGATCGGCCTGACAAAATAGCCGTGATCGGATGATGAAAGAGAGGCCCAGAGATCCGCTGCTTTGCAGGCTCGTGCCATGCGCTTGGACCATGGATCGTCCGCGTTCAAAACCGCCACCGCGTCTTCATCCAGCCGTTCAAACAAGATCGCTTTCGCGTCGGCGTAGGCGTCCATCGTGCCGTGGTAGTCCAGGTGGTCCTGGGTCAGGTTGGTGAACGCCGCGGCGCTGAAACGCAGGTGGTCGGCCCGGCCCTGGTGGAGGGCGTGGCTGGAGACCTCCATCACGCAGTAGGCACAGCCGTGGGCGACCATCTCGGCGAGCAGGGCGCTGAGCTCGATCGCGCCGGGGGTGGTGAGCGTGGCGGGCCTGGGGCCTTGAGCGGCACCAGTATCGAGCTCGACGGTGCCGATCAGCCCGCACTTGTGGCCGGCCGCTTCGAGCAGGTGCTTGGTGATCGTCACGGTCGTCGTCTTGCCGTTGGTCCCGGTGACGCCGATGAGCTTGAGCTTGGACGAGGGGTCGTCGTGGAAGCGTTCGGCCAGCCGCCCGGCCAGCCGCTGGTCCACGGCGGTGCCCGGCTCGGCGATGGCCAAACCAACCGACTCGGGCAGGCTCAACCGCTCCAGGGTGTCGTCATCCACCTCCGGCAGCAGCACCGCCGCCGCCCCGGCGCGGACCGCCGAAGCGACATAGGCCAGCGCGTCGCCGCCCGCCCCGGGACGGGCGATGAACAGACACCCCGCCGCGGCACGGCGCGAGTCGTCGACGATCGAAGAGATCGGCGTTGAACCCGCACGGACCAGCCGGACGGGCAGCTCATCGATCAGAAGCTCGAATTCCATGGGCGTATCGTCTTGCGTGCGGGGCTCGGCTATTCTCGTCGTCCTGCCCAGGATTATCGGCCACCGCCCGCCCGCCGGGCCAAACCGGCGGTACAGGCAGCCCCGTGGAAAGCCGCGTCCTGGACACGGGCCGGGGCTGAATCACCCGGTTTAATTGACCGATGTAACCCATACCGCCAATACCCGGCTGGGCCAAGGCATGAACCAAACCGATACCGCGACATCATCAACGGGTCAACCGGCCAGCCGCCGGTCCCTGCGTGTGCCCTACAGCCGCGACCGCATCCCGGTTGCGCTGCTTGGGGCCGATGGGGCAAAGTCCGAGGTCGAGGTCACCGGACGAAATATTGGTAAGGGCGGGATCGGTGCGCTGCTCGAAGGGCACGTTGAGCGGGGCACGCGCTGCGAAGTCGAGATGCAGTCGCTGACCGGCCAGACGAGCCGGCATCCGGCACTTATCATCTTCACCCGCCCGGTACGGGGCGATCTCCACGAGATCGGCATCGCTTTCGATGACCTGATCGATCTGGAAGCGTACGTCACCCTACAGCGGGTGCAGCGGATGATCTACGAGAAAGAGAAGAAGGCCGACCGCGACAAGGCCGAGCGTATCCTTGCCCACGCCTCGGCCCCGTCCGCAGACCATCAAACACACGCCACCAAAGGGAACACCCCCACGCCACGGTCGATCGTTAGTCAGCTGGCCAACCAGTCCGGCAGGCAAGAACAGGTGAGCGCCTATGTGAGCGAGCTTGCTCAGCGCACCACTGCACTATCCGAAGCGGCCGCGCAGTCCGATCGGCAGGCCATGCATGACCTGACCCAGTGGGTGATCGATACGGCGCAGGACAACGGGTTCCCGACACTGTTCGCCGTGGCCAACGCGGTGATCACCTACCTCGAGGATGACCAAGACGATCTGGACCTGGCCCGGGGCCAGGTCAATGAGCTGATTGGCTATCTCAGCCGTGCCCGGGCCTCGGCCTGACGAAGCTGCCGCGGTGCATCTGCGCAAGTCGGGCCAACGCGAAAGACCATGTGTCGCCATGAGTGAAACCACAGCCATCTCATCCAATCCAGACCAAGCGAGCAATACGGCTGGTCATGGTCAAGCAGATGCCGATCGCCGCGCCCTGCGCGTGCCTTACCACGCTGAGGGGCTTCAACTGAAATTGATCGACAAGAAGGGGCCCGCCAGGGCGCTCGAAGCTTCCGGGCTCAACCTGAGCCGGGGGGGTGTGGCGGTCCTCGTCCGGCAGTTTGTCCATAGCGGTGAGGAATGTACGATCACCATGATCCCGCTCAATGGCTCAGCACGTGAATTAAGCGGGCGGGTCCGTGGCTGCCGTCACGTCGAAGGGGTGTTTCATGAGGTTGCCGTCATCCTCGACGACCCGGTCGCCATGCCCGAGTACGTCACCCTGGTCGGTGAGGAACGCATGCTCTATGCCCGGGAGGTCCGAAAGCTGGCCGGCTCGGACCTCGAAGCGAAGCCGATGACGGCCAAGATCCTGCTCGTCAGCGACTCGATCGAAGAAGCGAAACTGATCAAGCTCTGGCTGCGGAGCGAACACATCGAAGTCATCTCGGCGTGTGAAACGGCGGTCGCCGTCTGTGCGCTCCAGGAAAACCGGTTCGACGCCGCGATCCTTGACCTCTGTCAGGCCGATGCGCCAGAAGACCTCATCAGCAACCTGCGGGAGCACGGGCTGCCGCGCAAGCTGATCGGCGTGCATACCGATGAAAAGCCCAATGACGACCCGGACGGCTGGGCAACCCAGCTGGGGTGCAGGGGGGTCCTGCTTCGGCCGATCGATAAGCCGGGCCTGCACAAGGTGCTCGCCCAGGTGATGCCGTATCACTTTGAACAGGACCGGCGTCCGATCATCAGTGAAGTCATCGACGACCCCGGGATGCTCCCGCTCGTCAGCGAATACCTTGACGAGACGGACCTGCTGGTCACCGAAATCGAGATGGCGCTCAACGCCGAAGAAGCGGCCTCGCTACGCAGGCTGCTGCTGATGGTCAAGGGTTCGGCACGCAACTACGGTTTCCCTTCGATCGGCAATGCCGCCTTGGAACTGATCAACGCCATCGATCAGGGCGGATCGATCGGCGATGAACAACTGATCGATCAGATCATTGAACTCACCGGCCTGTTGAGAAACGCGTGCCGGTCGGGCGGCCACCAGTAGCACCGAGAGCTCGAGCCAACGCGTCGATTACGGGAGCATGCTTTTACGATGCAATCCACGGACAAACACGCCATCGAGACCCTGCGGGTCTCCGACCGCGACCGCAGCCGGCTGATCGATCAAGTCGAGTCGGCCAGCTCGAAGACGGTCCAGGACGATCGGCGTCGCCTGCGGGTGTCCTTCACCCAGTCCAAGGCCGTGCTCAGTGTCTACACCGAGACGGGCGCGGCGACACGTTTCGTGGTGATGACCCGCAACCTCAGCCGTATGGGCGTCGCCATCGTCCACGGCCGGTTCATCTTCCCCGAGACCAAGTGCGAAGTCATGCTCCAGAGCCTGGACCATCAGTGGGTCCCGGTGCCCGGGGTGGTCAGATCCTGCCGGCATGTCCAGGGGATGGTCCACGAGGTCGCGGTGGTGTTTGATCAAGCCATCCATCTGCCGTCGTTCGTTGCGCTCTCGCCCGAGCAGGAGATGCTCAACCTCGAAGACGTGACGCGCGACATGGCCCCCGAGGAGGCGGCCAAGGTCCAGCGGATGGTCGGCCGGGTCCTGGTCATCGACGCCTACCCGGTGGACCGCAAGCTGTTCACGCTCTGGCTTGGACAGTCCGGGTTCAAAGCCGAGAGCGCCGGCCACTCGATCCAGGCCTTTGGCATGGCGGCCAAAGAACGCTTCGACCTCTTCCTCGTCGAGATGTTCCTGGGCAACGAGAACGGCGCGGACCTGATCACGGACCTCCGAGCGCAGATGCCCGACGTGCCCATGCTCGCGATGTCCGCCGACGAGAACGAAGCGGTCAAGCAGCAGGCGATCGACGCCGGCGCCAACGACTTCATCGTCAAGCCGTTCACCAAAGAACAGCTGATCGATCAGTGCCAGACCATCGTCGGCGTGGACCTGAACGACGAGAGCGACCTGGTCCCGATTTATTCGAACAACACCGACGAGGACCTCAAGCCGCTGCTGGCCGAGTTCGTGCTCGGGCTGTCCAACTACATCTCCCGGCTCCGCGAAGCAAGCGCCCGCAACGATACGAACACCCTCAAGTCGATGGCGCGCACGCTCAAGGGGGCCGGGGCCGGCTACGGACTACAACCGATCACCGACCAGGCCGGGGAGCTCGGCCAACTGCTCGAAGACGAACAAATCCCGCTCGAAGAGATGCGCAAGTCCGTCAACGAACTGGTCAAGATCCTCAACCGCGTCCGGCTCTAGGCCCGACCCAGTCGCCGGGCTCCAGCCAACTCACCAACTGTTCAAGCGCCTCACGGTCGAACTGCGAAAAGTCATCCCGACGGTCGCTGTCCACGTCCAGCACACCCCACACGCTACCATCGGCATCGAACATCGGCACGACGATCTCGCTGCGGCTCACGCTGCTGCACGCGATGTGCCCGGGGAACGCATCGACATCTGGCACGATCAGCGTCTCGCCCTGTGCCCAAGCCGCGCCACACACTCCCCTGCCTAAAGCGATGCGCGTGCAGGCGATCGGCCCCTGGAACGGCCCGAGCACCAGTTCCTGCTGCTTGACCAGATAGAACCCGATCCACAAGAAGCCGAGCCCCTGTTTCAGCGCGGCCGAGAGGTTGGCCAGGTTCGCGATCAGGTCGGTCTCATGCTCCAGTGCGGCGCGCAACTGAGGTAGCAGTTCCCGGTAGAGTTGCTCACGCGTTGCACCGGGGGTCAGGGCAAGACTCTCCATCATGTTTGATGCCAATTTGATGCCAAGAAAGGGCCAGGCCGGGCAGATTAGGCGTCCCGTTCTTCGACCACCCGCCTGCGGTCTTGGTCGTAGACGTACAACCTGGTCGCGTCGGGCTCCATCTTCTCGCACTTGTTGTGCGACCCATCGCAGAAGGGCATCTCACGGGACAAACCACAACCACAGACCCAGACGGAACTATCCTGAGGCGGGATCTCGATTGGGCCGGTGGCGTCAAGACGGATGAGACGGGGCATGTGAAATCTCCAGATCTGGTGTAAAAACAACCCCTCATTGTCCAAAGACCGAGCAGACAGCCCCCCGGTTCGCCGAAAAACTCAGCACCCACGGCCAATATTTGCACAGAATCTTAGCGCAATCATGATTAACCATATTGCGAAAAGACAACCTCTTGATATGATATCAATCTGATTAAGCCTTGCCAGGGTGTATTGGCGGATCGACCTGATCGGCCAAAGGCGGGCGAGATTTATTAGTTCTGCTTGCAAAACCGAGGGAGCACGCTCGCGGTCAACACCGGCGAAGCGTTTATGCGGTGACTATTCGACCGGGCACGGCCTGTCAAACCGCGATCAGAGGGAAACAATGCGCGTATTGATGTTGGGATGGGAATTCCCGCCGTTTATCTCCGGCGGGCTCGGCACGGCCTGCTACGGATTGACCCGCGCGATGTCCGCGCGTGGTACGCAGGTGACCTTCGTCCTGCCCAAATCCGTCGGCACCGACTACGCCTCGCACGTCAAGCTGCTCTCGCCACAGGCCCCCGCCGCCGCGACCGGCTCACGCCAGCCCGACGATGTCGCGTCGTCGTTTTCCTATGACGCTCAGCCGCCCGCCGTCGAGCCCGACGGCAACTACAGCTTCCGGAATGTGACCTTCAAGGCCGTCCCCTCTCGCATCGCCAGCCCCTACCCCGATGGCGGATATTCCGTCGCGGCGACCGGGTTCCACAAGCCCGAGGGCATCGGCTTTCTCCGGCCCAAGCCCGTACCAGCCCCCGATCCCCAGCCAACTTCCCCACGCGGCGAGGTGCCCTCCCAGCCCGCGCCACCCGCTGACCAGCCCTACGGCGGCGACCTCGTCGCCGAGGCCCACCGCTACGCCGACCTCTGTGTGGATATGGCCCGGGGCCAAGACTTCGACGTGATCCACGCCCACGACTGGCTCACCTTCCCCGCCGCCCAGGCCGTCAGCCAGGCCACCGGCAAGCCGTGGATCGCCCACGTCCACTCCACCGAGTTCGACCGCTCGGGCCAGAACATCAACACCCAGGTCGCCGACTTCGAACGCCGGGGTGTTAACGCCGCCCACCGCGTCATCGCCGTCAGCCAGCTGACCCGGGACATCCTCGTCCAGCGCTACGGCATGGCCCGCGAAAAGTGCAAGGTCGTCTACAACGGCATGGAGAAGATCATCCAAAACGGCATCGAGAAGTCCGAGCCGATCCTGCCCTCGGCCGGGATCAAGAAGGACGAGAAAGTCGTCCTCTTCCTCGGCCGGGTCACCATGCAGAAAGGCCCGGAGTACTTCATCGCCGCCGCGAAGAAGGTCCTCGAGAAGCTGGACAAGGTCAAGTTCGTCGTCGCCGGGTCCGGCGACCAGGTCACCCAGCTCATCGAGCAGGCCGCCCGCGCCGGCATCGGCCCGCATGTCACCTTCACCGGGTTCCTGCACCGCGAGGACGTCGAGCGCGTCTTCAAGATGGCCGATGTCTATGTCATGCCCTCCGTCTCCGAGCCCTTCGGCATCGCCCCGCTCGAAGCCATCAGCCACGACGTGCCCGTCATTATCTCCAAGACCTCCGGCGTCAGCGAAGTCCTTGAGCACGTCTTGAAAGTCGACTTCTGGGACACCCACGACATCGCCAACAAGATCATCGCCGTCCTCCGCCACCCGCCTCTGGGCGCGACCCTCCGCCAGCACGCCGACTTCGAGACCCGCGCCCTGACCTGGGACGGCGCCGCCGAGAAGTGCGAGGCGGTGTACGCGGGGTTACTGGGTTAGTTGCGGCGTGTCTTGAGGAGTTGCTTGTTGTACTGAGATTGAGCGTTTTCTAGCAAGCGATGCACATCACGCTGTAACTCGGCGGGCCATGGCTTGCCTTGGACGGCTGACGAAATACCCCTGCTTTTCCACAGGCCAAACAAAGACTCAAGCTCGACCGCGTGTCCAAGCAGTTCACGAAAGCTGCCTGGGATTTCCGGCCCAAGGGTGTGCTGCTTGGCGATGATGAGATCAACCGCTTGTCGATTCAGCTTGAAAAAATAAGTTTCCTGGAAGTAGCGCCAAGTCTCGATCTGTTCATCACTCTCAAGTAAGTCTTGGTCGATCTGTCCGTTTTGATTTCTCGGCAAGACCTGCGACGCGATGTCGTACACCACGAATGTCTCATCAATAATCCCAGCCAAGGGGCCTAAGAAATTCTCGATCTGGTCTTCAAAAAAAGCAAGTCTCGATTCATCGCGCTTGCGCTTGATCTCAAGGAGGTGGGGTACAAGCCAACTCAACACCGCAAGTGCGATCACAACAGTCACCGGGATGGTCGTACCTTCGGGCATGCTCAAGTCATCCTTCTCAGACCCCGGTCCGTCGACCACGGCTCAGGGATAAGGCGAGGCATGAATACTTGTCACCGGCATGTCTGGCATAAACGAAAGACAAATGAGGCCGCTGGCGATCACAGGCTATCGCGTTAAGCAAACCATGACGAGTTGTCTCGTTAACGTGCCTGATGTCATCAAAACGATCAAGATTGATTCATCAAGAAGTTTATCCGCTGATCCTTAATCAAAAGTCAACCGTACCCGGTCGATCACCGGGACGGACTGGTTCTCGGTGCCGTCGGTCAGGCGGAGTTCGAACTGGACGCCGTGGGCGGGGGGGAGGTCGGAGAGGTCGAGGGTGGCGGGGGTGGTTTCGACGATCTTTGAGAAGCCTTCGAGTTGTTCGTAGGTCTCTTCGAGGGTCTGCCAGTCGGTCCAGGTGTCGGCCCGGCCGTCGTTGTTGGTGTCTGCGCCAGCGCGTGCCTCGACCGTTGCGGCCCAAGGGCCCGAGCTGACGTAGTCGGTCTTCTGCTGGGTGAACAGGTAGAACCGGCCTTCGGCGAACATGATGTCGGGGTCGGGGTGGCCTTGGCCGATGTTGCCGCACCACTTGAATGCTTTGTTCAGATTGTCGGTGGTGAACCAGCAGACGCTCATCTGGTGGCCGCCGACCGGGTCGTAGTCGCCGAAGAGGTAGGTCTGCTGGCCGACGGTGATGAGGGCCCAGTCGCCGTAGGCCTCCTGCTCGGGGGCGTGGACGTCGTACTCGGCGATGTTGGTGTCCCAGTCGGGGTGCTGCTTCCAGTGGGGGTGTCGGTAGGTGGCGTTCTCGCCGGTGTCGGTCGTGCGGTTGTCCACGGCCGGGGCGAGGATGGTGTAGTCGGACACGCCGGTGTCGCTGACGGCGTGGCCGGCCAGGGGCGAGTCCCAGGAGCGTCGGCTGGCGTTGATGGGGCTCCAGTCTTCGTAGATCACGTGGAACTTGCCCTGGCGGTCACGGATGAAGCCGGCGTCCGAGCCGTGCGACGGATCGCGGAAGGCCATGCCCAGGTTCTCCCCGGGTTGGCCGTCGAATAAGTCGGTATCGACGTAGACGTGCGGGTCCTGGTCGTTGGGGTAGTCGTAGAAGATGTAGGTCTTGCCGTCGGCGTGCTCGGCCGAGGTGACCCACCGAGAAAAGCCCTCGGTGACCGGGCCGTGGTGGACCCAGTTGACCATATCCTTGCTCTGCCAAGCGTGGTAGCCGCCGGACTTGGGTCTCAGCCCGCCGGGGGCGTCAAACTGGTTGGGGAAGGGCGAGGTGAGCAATTCGACATCGTCGAAGCCTTCGAGGCTCACGGGCTCGCCCTGGAAGTCCGCGGATCGCTTGCCGCCGTAGCGTCCGAAGGCCCAGTAGTTGTCCTGGCCAAGAGAGAGGGTGACCGGCGCGTCCTGCATGTTGACCGGGCCGAGGTTCTCGATCGGGTCCCAGTTGTGCCAGAGCGGGGCCTGCTCGACTTGGAGCGAGACGAGCTGCTGCTTGCTCTCGAACCGCTTCAGCACGCTGCGGTAGATGCCGCGTTCTTGGGTCAGCGTCAGCGTCCCTTCGTTGACCGCATCGCCGATCTCCAGCCCCTGGGCGTGGGCCTGGGCCTGACGCCACTGCGGCTGGGTGTCAATCGTCCAGCTTGCCTCTGCCAGCAAAGGGGTGCCGGGCAGCAGGGGCAGGCAGGTGGCCAGGGCGATCAGATGGCGTTGGTTCAAGGTCGGGCTCCTCGGTGCGGCGCGGCCCGCTGCGGAAGGCTGGGGCCATGGCTGGATTGCCAGACAGACGCATCCTGGGTCGGGCTGATTATGCCCGACAAAAAGTAATTTTTGGCTGATGCCTTTTGTGATCTTGAGGCAAACCACACTCGGGCGCGGCGGTGTTGTCTCGATCGTTTTATCCGTATCGTTCGCGCAGCTTCGTGATGCCCTGGGGCTGGCCGATGATGGTCAGGCGGTCGCCTGCTTCGATCACCGTGCTGCCCCGGGGGGTGATGCTCATACCCCGGCGGTGCATCAGGGCGATGAGGGTGTCGGCGGGCAGGTCGAGTTGAGACAAGGCCTTGCCGATCAGCGGCGCGGTGGGCGTCTGGGGCGCGGCGGTGAGGCCGAAGTAGCGCTCGTCGCGGAGCAGGATCTCCTTGAGCTCCTGCTCGTGCTGGGCATGCTTCCAGGCGTCGAGGAAGTCGGCCTGCTCGACTCGGCCGGCGATGTGGGCCAGCACACGTAGGTGCATCCCCGGGTCGGCCTCGGGGCTGACCAGGAAGAACAGCGCGTAGACGGTCGGGCAGTCTGACGTCGCATCCGCCTCGACCGGTTCGCCGAGCTGCGCGGCAATGCCCTCGGGCACTCGCACGATGGCGAGGTAGGCGGTCTGGATATGGGTGTCGCGGAAGTGCGGCAGCATCGCCCCGCTGGCGACCGGCGCGTTGCCGTGCTGTGCCGACTCGTCGAAGCGCTGCTTGATCTCATCGACCGAGAGCCCGACCCGCGCCTCGAGCGCCGCGGCAACGCGGTCCATGATCGACGACATCGGCTGCCCGCCGTCCATGCTGATCACCGGGGCCTCGGCAACGAGGGTGTCGAACGGGTCGGAGTCGCGGGCGCCCTTTTCCTTGAGGATCTGTCGGAACTCGGCGTCGAGCGGGTCGTGCCGCCGCTCGCCCAGCCGGCTGAACCAGTGGTAGACCGCCCCGTCGCGGGTGACGTGTTTGCGGGCCCGGTAGAAGTACCACAGCAGGCCAACCGCGACCACGCCGAAGCTAAAGAGGATCGCCATCTCCCCCATCTCGATGATGAGGATGCCGGAGATAACCAGCCCGGCGATCTGCATCCAGGGGTACAGCGGCGAGCGGAAGCCGGGGTCGTAGCTGGCGATCCGGCTCTCGCGGAGGATGATAACCGAGATGTTGATGATGCCGAAGACCAGGAGGTTAAAGGCCGAGGCCAGCTTCGCCACGCCCTCGGCCGAGAGGACAAGGATGAAGAAGATCATCAGCCCGGAGGTGACGAGGATGCCCCAGGTCGGCGTGCCGAACTTGCTGATCTCGCCGAAGCGCGGGGAGACCAGCTTGTCGCGGGCCATGGCGTAGGGGTATCGGCTGGCGGCGAGGATACCGGCGTTGCCCGTCGAGGCGAACGCCGCCAGCGCCGCAATCACGATCAGCAGCAGCCCCGTCACCCCGGGCAGCCAATCGAAGAATACATCCGCCGCCGAGGCCACCGGCGTCAGGTCACGGCGCAGCGAGGCCGGGCTGAGCACCGCGACCATGATGAACACGCCGACGACATAGGTCGCCGTAGCCGTGATCAGCGAAAGGAACATCCCCAGCGGCAGGTTGCGTTCGGGCTTCTTGACCTCCTCGCTCACGCTAGCGACCTTGGTCAGCCCGGCGTAGGAGACAAAGACCAGACCGATCGTGGAGGCCAACCCCCGCCAGCCGTTCTCCGGGTGAAGGAACGGCTTGTATCGGCCCGACAGATCCCTGGCCGACTGCTCGGCGAAGATGTGCCACAGACCCTGGACCAGAAACAGCACCAAAACACCCAGCAGCGTGATCACCAGCACGCCCTGGAGCCGGGTGGTCTCTTTGGCCCCGAACAGGTTCACCGCCATGAAGACCAGCGTGAGCAAGACCGCCAGGCCCTTGATCACCCAGAGGGTCGCCGCCTCGCTGCCCGGCATCAGGTCCTGCACGTACGGCGTGATGGCGAGGTAGGCCCCCATGCCCAGCAGCGCGAAGCCCGACTTGAGCGCAAGGGCCAGCCACGTCCCCAGCCCGCCGATCGTGCCAAACATTGGCCCCATCGAGCGGTCGATGAAGTAGTACGTCCCCCCCGCCCGGGGCAACGCGGTGGAGAGCTCGGCCATGCTCAGCATCGCCGGGATCATCAGCACGCCCGCCAGCAGATACGCCAGCACCGTCGAGGGCCCGGCGTAGGCCGTCGCCAGTCCCGGCAGCAGGAAGAACCCGCTGCTGAACATCGCCCCGGTGCTGATCACGTAAACGTCAAAAAGGCCCAACTCTTTTTTCAGCCTCCCGGTACCGGATGATCCGGCCGCCGTCACCATGGCGGAATCGTCGGGCAGTGGGGCGGCATCGTTTGCGTTGGATTGCTTGGCCATGGACGTGGCGGCAAGTTTAAGGGAACTCGCGGCAACGTGATTGACGGGTCAGGCCCTCTGCCGAACCGATACACTGCGCGGATGGCCCGACAGCCCAACCACCCTCGATCCCGCAGGCAGCCTTGGCACAAGAACCGTCGCCGCGGTTCGATACAACCGACCAACCCCACCGTGCAGGCCAAGGCCGGGCCACCCCCCGGCGTGCTCGAAGCGCGGAGCCTTTGGCAGCGTGGCATGGTGGCCCAGGCCCTGGACCGGTTTGAGCAGGCCGCCGCAGACGCAACCCCCCAGGATCGGCCCGCGGTGCTGGTCGAGGCGTCGGGGGTGCTGGCCAAGCGGTTCGAGACCGAGCGGGCCGAGCGCCTGCTCGACACCTTGGCCGGCCTGCCCGACCCCACCGGCGGGAGGCCGGGCCAGCACCTGATTCTCGCGGGGCTGGGGCTGATCACCTGCTACCGCCCCGACAAAGCGATGGACTGCCTAAGCCAAGCCCTCGACGCCCAGCCGGGCAACGTCGCCGCGGCCATCGAGCTGGCTTCGCTGCTCGAACGCCGGGGCGAACTGGACCAGGCCCAGGCGGTACTGGACCGGCTCAACCAGCCCGCGATGCCGGCGGTCAAGAGCGTGCTCGGCCGAATCGAGCGGCGGCGGGGCAACCCCGACCGCGCCCTCGAACTCCTAAACGCCGTGGCCAAACACAAAGCGGCCGATCCCAACGGCCTGCTCACCCGCGCCCGGGCCGGATACGAGCTCGCACGACTATATGATCAACAAGGCGACTACGACGCCGCATGGACCGCACTGGTCGCCGCCAAACGCTCGCAACAATCCCTCGTAAAGCCCGGCCTGCCCGCCGCCGCCCGCCACCGCCTGCTGCCCCACCGCGCCTTGATCGACCAGGTCACCCCGGCCGACTTCCAGCGCTGGCAGGCCGATGCCCCATCGCCGGGGGAATCATCGCCCCGAGCCGCCCTGCTCACCGGGCTGCCCCGCAGCGGGACGACCCTGCTCGAACGCATCCTCGACGCCCACCCCGACATCCTCGGCGCGGACGAGCGGCACGTGCTCGCCCGGGTCGCGCTGCCCGGGCTCTTCGACAGCCGTGAGCCACCCGCCGACCCGGTTGCCGCGTTTGACGCCGTGCCCGCAGACCGGATCGCGACGCAGCGGGCCCGCTACTTCGATCTGATGGCCCAATCGCTGGGCGAGCCACTGGACGGCCGACTGCTGCTCGACAAAAACCCGTCGATGCTCCGACTGCTCCCCGGTGTCGCCCGGCTGCTCCCCGACACCCCAGTCATCGTCGCGCTCCGCGACCCGCGGGATGTGCTCGTCTCGATGCTGTTGACCTGGATGCCGATGAATGATGTCAGCGTCCAGATGCTCAATCCCGACGACGCCGCCGCATTCGCTCAGCAGGAATTGGAAGCCTGGCTCGTGCTGCGCGATAAGATGCCCGGCTGGACGGAACTTCGCTATGAAGCGTTGGTCGGTGACCTCCCGGGTGTGGCAAAACGTATCGTGGAGTCGCTGGGGCTGGCCTGGGACGACTCTGTGCTGAGCTACGCCGACCGGACCGCGGCGCAAGGGGCGCGTCAGGTCGACTCGCCGACCTATGAAGACGTATCCAAGCCAGTCTACACCTCGGCGATCGGCCGTTGGCGGCACTATGAATCGCACCTGGGTAAAGCGTTTGAGCAGCTTGACCACGTTACGGCGGAGCTGGGCTACACCACGACCTAACCCGGCCCGCCGTGGCTCGGCGCGGCCCGCATCGACTCGACCCGACCAATCAGCCAGTGGGCCAACTCGGGCTTGAGCATCGGGCCCGGGTCGTCGCGGCGGCCGTCCGCGTGGAACAGGATCGGCAGGATGTCCGGCGCGTCCATCGTCTGCAGCGGGTTCGCCAGGATCGCATCGACCTTCTTCCGACGCATCTTCTCTACCGCCCGTGTCTCCAAGACCGTCGGGTCCTCCAGCGCGAAAGCGATAATCGTCTGGTCGGCACGCTTCACCGCAGCGCAGCCCGCGACCAGGTCCGGCGTGGGCTCCAGCTTGATGTCCATGCCCTCGGCCCGGGGGGTTTTGCCCTTCATGACCCGCGCCGGGCGATAGTCCGCCACGGCCGCGGCCTTGATCAACACATCACAGACTGGGAAATGCTGGGCTAGCAACGCCTCAAGGTCGGCCGTCGTATTAAACCGCACGACCTGAGCCATCTCGGGCACACTGGGCGGCAATAGTACCGGCCCCAACAGCAGCGTGACCTCGTGCCCATGCTCCGCCGCCGACCGCGCCAGGGCAAAACCCATCTGCCCACTCGAACGATTCGAGATGAACCGGACATCATCGATCGGCTCCCGGGTCGGCCCGGCGGTGATGAGTACACGCATGGATCACACTCTAGCGGCTTACACCCACACACAACACGGTCAAACCCGCAATGATTCCGGCCCGACCGTCACAATCGTCATCTCATCGAGCGAGCGCTCGGCCACAAAAGCATTGACCGCGTCCAGCGTCACCGTATCCACCCGAGCCGCCAGTTCATCAAGCGATCGGGGCCGGCCGTGCACGTACTGGTCGGCCGCGATCGCCGAGGCCCGGGCACCGCTCGACTCACCCTGCATCACCAGACGGGCCTTCATCCCCAGCAGCGAACGCGACAGCTCGTCCGCCTCGACCCCCTCGGCCATGCGCTTCAGTTCGGCGATAAAGACGTCCAGCGTCTCCTGCGCCCGCGGCGTGGTCGTCCCGGCGTAGCCCATCACCGCGCCGCGGTCCTTCATCCCCGCGTAGCTCGCGTACACCGAGTAGCACAGCCCACGCTTCTCCCGGACCTCGGTGAATAGCCGGCTGCTCATCCCCCCCGACAGCACCGACACCGCCGCACGCTCGAGGATCGACCGTTCGTCCACGTCCGACAACGCGTCGTAGGCCAATGCAATGTGCACCTGCTGCGTGTCCGCCTCGAGGTGCTCGACCCCGCCGAGGCGCGTGTCGGCAATGACCAACGGGTCGGCCGCGCCGGACCACTCGGCCGTCAGCCCGGCAACCAGATCCACCAGGCGGGCGAAGTCCAGGTCCCCCGCAAACGAAAGGATCGACCCGCCCGGCGTGAGGAACCCCCCGTGCCGCTGCACATCATCCAGCGACACCGCCTTGAGGTGCTCGCGCACACCGACGGTCGGCCGACCCAGCGGCGCCGGGAAGTGCCTTCGACGCAGCTCGATCATCACCCGCTGCTGCGGCTCGTCGTCGAGCGCATCGATCTCCTGCAGGCACAGGTCGCGAGAAGGTTCAAGCTCCGCCCCATTTAGGTTCGGCGACAGGACCTGGCTCAAGAGCAAAGGCAGCGCCTGGTCAAGGTGGCTGCCGATCATCGTCGCCCCGAGCCGCAGGTGCCGGCTGCCCGACGACGCCGAGCGATGGACCCCCAGCGCATCGAGCCGCTCCGAGAACGCACGGGACGAAAGCCCCCCCGCCCCACGCCCGATCATCTCGGCAAGGAGTGGCGCAACTCCCTGCCGATCCTCCGCCTGACGGGCGTTGCCCGCCGGGGTCAACAGCGTCATCGCCAGAGACTTGACGCCGGTCATCCGCTCGGCAACCAGGGTCAGCCCGTTCGGGAACGTATGGGAGTAAAGCGTATCCATAGGCAGAGCATAGTAATCCCTGCTGCATTCGCCGTCGGCTTAGACTTCGGGAAGATGGCCGAGACGCGACTTGCATCGATCCAGACAATGCTCAACCGTCCTCCGCAACAAAGCAAATTGAAAGACATCCTGACAAACCAAAAACAACTTGGCCGTGGATGTACACCATGCACGGTGTCCATAAAAAAGCCCATGGCAAGCCATGGGCGATGAAAGACAGACGGTGAAGCGAAACTACGCCGTAGCGACCGGCTTGAAACCGTCACAGCCGGAGATCGGCGAGACCTTCAGGTTGATGGACTCATTGCGACCACAATCATCAACGAAGTTCTCCGGCGCCTGCTGGGAGCTTCGGATCTGGATGAGTTGCTGATCCTGGGGGTGGTGTTCACCGAAGTGGGTGCATAGGCCGCATTGACCTTGTTGAAGAGCTAGCATCGTGATTCCTTTCGACAAGTGAGTTTGATGCTCCGGGGCGACTATCGCAGCCGAAGTCTCTATATATTCGACAGGCCACGGCAAAAGTCTAGTGTCATTTAGTCGGATTATGTAATTGATACGGTGACTCAGTTATGCCTTAGCTGAGAGGTAATTTCAATATCAACTAGCCGCTATTTCGAGGCTGTTTTGCGGTCGAGAAGCGTCCATGATCAAAGGGCAAACCAGGCCTGATCTGGCTTAGTCGCCGGGCCGCAGTTCCTTAGGACATGTGGACCAATCGGCCCGGCAGACACATGATTCAGACGGTGGTCAATAAGCTTCAACAAGCATGATCTGATTAGGCTGCGTTGGTCTTGCTGGCAAGGTATCTAAGAGAAAACCCAATCAATCTCCAGGTGATCTGAACCGATCCACTGGGTTGGACTGACACCATGCAGATCGTGTTACGCGGCGGCAACAAACACACAGATCCAAGGATTCCCGGGGTATATCGTGCCACCAGCAAAACAACCCAATAACGAACTTGACCGGATCGCCGCACTGAGTTCCTGCCAGTTGCTGGACACCCCGGCCGACCCCGCGTTCGATGATCTCACGGCCCTGGTATCTGAGCTGCTGGGATGCCCGATTGCCGCGGTGTCGCTGGTCGATGAGAGCCGGCAGTGGTTTAAGAGCCGGGTGGGACTGGATGTGCCGCAGACGCATCGCGATGTCGCGTTCTGCGCCCACGCAATCCTGCTGAAAGAACCGCTGATTGTTATGGACGCCGCGAGTGACCCCCTGACGTTCGATAATCCGCTGGTCACCGGCGAGCCCGGCATTCGTTTCTACGCCGGGCATCCGCTGATCCTCGACGACGGCCACGCGGTGGGTACCCTCTGCGTGATCGACACCAAGCCGCGCCGGATCGATCGGAAGCAGCTCTCGGTCCTCAGGCGGCTGGCCGGTCAGGCGACCCAACTGCTCCAATACGCGCGACAGAATGCCGTCGTTTCCCGCAAATCCGCTGAGCTGGAGGCCCTGCGCTTTGCCATGGACAAGCACACCCTCTTTTCGATCACGGACCGCGCGGGCCGGATCGTTGATGTCAATGAAGGCTTCTGCAACATCAGCGGCTACCAACGGGACGAATTGATCGGTCAGGACCACCGGATGCTCAACTCCGGCCACCACCCCAAGGCCTTCTGGAAGCAGATGTGGCAGACCATCCGCTCGGGCAAGGACTGGCGCGAAGATGTGTGCAACAAAGCGAAGGACGGCTCGCTGTACTGGGTCGATTCAACGAACATCCCCAAGTTCGACGAGGATGGGAAGGTCATCGGTTTCATCTCGCTTCGTTTTGATATCACCGAACAGAAGCGCGCGAGCGACAAGATCGTCCTCGCGAAGCAGCAGGCCGAGGCCGCCAACAAGGCCAAGAGCGATTTCCTGGCGAACATGAGCCACGAGATCCGCACGCCGATGAGTGCCATCCTCGGCTACACCGACCTACTGGCCGAGGATGGGGATCTGAGCCTGACCCCCGAGCGGCGTCTGCAGACCATCACAACGATCCAGTCCAACGCCAACCACCTGCTGAACATCATCGATGACATCCTGGACGTCTCGAAGATTGAGGCCGGACAGCTCCGGCTCGAATCCATCGAGACCGACCCGGTGCAGATCGCAAATGAGGTGGTTTCACTGCTTCGGGCCCCGGCGCGGGACAAGGGCATCGGCCTGGCCGTCCGCTACGAAACACCAATCCCCCGACGCATCCAGTCCGATCCGACCCGGCTGCGTCAGGTCCTGCTGAACCTCACCGGCAACGCGGTCAAGTTCACCGAGCTCGGCGGTGTGACGATCCATATCGCCTGCGAGCCCGAACAACAGCGCCTGACCTTCGGTGTCACGGACACGGGGATCGGCATGACGCCGCAGCAGTTGGAGACCATCTCCCAATGCAAGGCCTTCACCCAGGCCGACGAAACCATGACGCGGAAGTTCGGCGGCACCGGGCTGGGGCTGCGCATCTCCAATGCGCTGGCGGGCATGCTTGGCGGCGGGATCAAGATCGAATCCGAGCTCGCCAAGGGAAGTACCTTCACCGTATCGATCCAGACCGGCGACCTGAGCCAGGCCACGCTCCTGAAGCCGGACCAGCTCAATGCCAAACCGATCACGCCGCATCCCGAACAGACGGGTAAGCAGCAAAGCGACCCGCAAGCTAAGACACTCGAAGGGGTCCGGATCCTGCTGGCCGAAGACGGCTTGGACAACCAGCGCCTGCTCAAGCACTACCTGACCAAGGCCGGGGCCCAGGTCACGGTCTGCGAGAACGGGCTGCACGCGGTACAGGCCATCGAGGCCGCGTCCGGCGACGAGATGCCCCACCTGATCCTCATGGATATGCAGATGCCTGAGCTCGATGGCTACGGCGCGACGGGCCGGCTTCGCAGCCTCGGGTACACCCTGCCCATCATCGCCGTTACCGCCCACGCGATGGATGGCGATCGTGAAAAGTGTATCGACGCGGGGTGCGACGACTACCTCACCAAGCCGATCGACAAGGCCTTGCTGATCCGTCTCTGCGGAGATTTTGCCAGCAAGAGGGCCGGCAAACGTAAGCGGGACGCAGCGTGATGGGCTAAGAGCGTGTACGAGAAGGTGGGGCGGGCGTTTTGCCCGCCGTTCGAGCGCCGCTCGAAGCAGGCCTTTTCACGACGTCGTCGTGACGGCAGGCTGGAAGCCTACCCCACCTCAGGCACTTCTCGTACACGTTCTAAACAACAGCTCGGGTGACCCGCGTTAACTGAACCGCTGGACGTGATGCGTTAGCTAGTCTCCAACAACCCCGCGATCGCTTGCTGATTCAAGGGCCGGTCAACCTCCTCGAGCACCCGGTCCTGATCCACGGGACCGGGCTGGGTCAACCATTCCATCCGGTTGTCGCGGCGGTGGGCCGACGGGCGGAACGAGACCTCGTTGTTGGCGATCTCGATTGATTTCCAGCCACCGCTGGTATGGAACACGCCCTTAAGCCGGAGCACCCGGTTCTGATCGATGCCTTGGTGGCAGATACGCATGAGGTTGACCAGGAGGGTCTCTTCATCGAAACGGCGGTTCATATCGAGAATAAATCCGCCGGGCTGGACCTCCGGGCCGTGGGCGTGATGGCTGTGCCCGTGATCATGACCCGCCTCTTCCATCGTTTGCGGCGAATCCAACGTCAGCTCGAAAAGCTCCGCAGGCAACGCCCCGTGCGACGTGGTGACCACGCGGAGCTTGGCCGGGTCGAGTTGGTTGGCCCACCGCCGGGCGCGTTCGATCTTCTCGTCTTTGGCTTGATCACACCGGTTAAACACCAGGATGTCCGCGGCCTCGCAGTACATCTGGTAGAACGCCATCCGCTCGAAGGTCTCTTGATCAAAATCAGTCGCGCTCAGGACGACCACGGCGGGCTTGAGCGTGAGGCCCAGTTCTTCTTGGTTGCCCCGAAGCAGATCAATCACCTGGGCCGGTGACGCCATGCCGCTGGGTTCGATGATCAGCCGATCCACTGATTGCTCCGCGACTAGCCGGCGGATGCTGCCGGGCAGTTCCGAGAGCATCGTGCAGCAGATGCACCCGCCGGGCACATTGAGCACCTTGGTCGTCGGGGCCTCGGCCGCAAGGGTGGTGCTATCGAGGCCGACAGGGCCGAAGTCATTGACCAGCACACCGACCCGCTGGCGGGATGCGTGCTCGCGGAGGTAGTGCAGGACCGCCGAAGTCTTGCCGACGCCCAGTGGGCCGGCGATGATGTGGCAAGGTGTCTTCGGTGCGGTGGTCATCGGAAAAGTTGATGAAGGCTGGTCGCAGAACTGGGTTGGGGGCGATACCCTTGAACAGGTACCAGACGCCATGTTACCCCGGCTTTAGCCTGTGAACCATCAGGTTGATCATTGCCAGTTGGATCACCGCGGCGTTTTTCTCGGGCTTGGTCTCGTAATCTTTGCTCAGCCTTCGGTACCGGCCGAGCCATGCGAAGGTGCGTCCGATGGCCTGCCGGTCATGCTGCGTCTTATGGAAAATGCTGCAAAGGATGCCGGGCTAGATCATGCCGGGCCATGCCGACAACCGCTTCAGGCACCGCGTCTACGCGCTACGGGTGAGTTGAGAATGCGCTAATCAAGCAAGTTACGCCTATCTTTGGGGGTTGCGTCCTACGCCTCTGCCGCCATCTTCTCGGCTTTGGCGCGGGCGTCGTCGAGCGTGCCGACGTACATGAACGCCGACTCGGGCAGGTCGTCGGCCTCACCGGCACACAGACGCTCGAAGGAATCGATCGTCTCCTCAAGCGTCGAGTCGACGCCCGGGAAGCCGGTGAACACCTCCGCGACGTGGAACGGCTGGGACAGGAAGCGTTCGATCTTCCGGGCCCGGCTGACGATCAGCTTGTCCTCTTCCGCCAGCTCATCCACACCGAGGATCGCGATGATGTCCTGCAGCGACTTGTACCGCTGGAGGATGGACTGGACCTGGCGGGCACAGGCGTAGTGCCGCTCGCCGAGCACCGCGGGGTCGAGGATATTGGAGGTCGAGGCCAGCGGGTCGATCGCGGGGAAGATCCCCTTCTCCGCAATACCACGGGCCAGGACGACGAACGCGTCGAGGTGGCTAAACGCCGTGGCCGGCGCGGGGTCGGTCAGGTCGTCCGCCGGGACGTAGATGGCCTGGACCGAGGTGATCGCGCCCTTGTCGGTCGAGGTGATGCGCTCTTGCAGTTCGCCCATCTCGGTGGACAACGTCGGCTGGTAACCGACCGCAGAAGGCATACGGCCCAGCAGCGCGGATACTTCGGAACCCGCTTGGGTAAAACGGAAGACGTTGTCCACGAAGACCAGAGTTTCCTTGCCCGATTCGTCGCGGAAGTTCTCCGCCATGGTCAGGCCCGAGAGCGCGACACGCAGACGCGCACCGGGAGGCTCGTTCATCTGGCCAAACACCATGGCGACCTTGTCGAGCACGTACGCGGTGTTGCCGTCCGCGTCGGTGTACTCGGCTTCGCCCATCTCGCCCCAGAGGTCGTTGCCTTCACGGGTCCGCTCGCCGACGCCGCAGAAGACGGAGTATCCGCCGAAGTTCTTCGCGACCCGGGCGATCATCTCCTGGATGATGACGGTCTTGCCGACCCCCGCCCCGCCGAACAGCCCGATCTTCCCGCCGCGGACAAACGGGCAGAGCAGATCGACGACCTTGATGCCGGTCTCAAGGATCTCGGTCTTGGGGTTGAGCTGGACGAAGGCCGGGGGCTTGCGGTGGATCGGGGCTCGGCGGTCGGTCTTGACTTCGCCGGCCTCGTCGATCGGCTCGCCAAGCAGGTTAAAGACACGGCCGAGCACCTCTTCACCGACGGGCACGGAGACCGGTGCGCCCGTATTGACGACTTGAGCGCCGCGGGTCAGACCGTCGGTCGAGCCGAGTGCCACGGCACGGACCTGGCCACCGCCGAGGTGCTGCTGGACTTCGCCGAAGAGCGAGACCGTCTCGCCGCCGACGGGGTACTCGATTTTGAGGGCGTTATAGATATCAGGCAGCGCGTCTTCGGGGAACTGGGCGTCGAAGGTCGAGCCGATGACTTGGGTGATGGTGCCGTTGGCCATGGGAGGGAATCCTAAAAAGTGAAATCGGCAGGGGTGCTTCAGCACCCCTGCGCTTGTGACAGAACAGCATACCCAAGTCCATGAATGCGGTTAAAACGACCTTAAAGCCTTTATTTTAAGTCTTCAGATATATTTTTTTGCGATATATTAGGCTCCGATGCACACTGATCCTTCCCCATCCCGCCGGCGCTTGTTCCGCGGGTCGCTGGAGGTCGTCGTCCTCGCTCTGCTGGCTGACGGCCGGGCCTACGGCTACGCCCTGCGCCAACAAGTCGAGCAGCAGACCGGCCAGCCCCTGCCCTTCGGCACGCTCTACCCGCTGCTGCATCGCTTTGAGACCCAGGGCTGGATCACCGCCACGAGCGACACGTCCGGCAAGCGGCCGCGGAAGTACTACGAATTGACCCCCGCCGGCCGGGCGAGCCTGCGCAAGGCCGCCGCTGACTGGCAAGCCTACCTCGCCCGCCTGCAGGCAACGGTCCTGCCGGCCGTCCGGCGTATCGCGGCGCGGGGGTGAGATAACAACGGGCGTTGAACTTTTTGCAGTTCAAAGCCACTGTATGGTTGCCTGTGGCGTTCCCAGTACCCGAAGTTCATGTACCCGTACCACGACAATAATTTCCAAGGCCAACGATGAATCGATCGCGTTCTCTTTTTACCGTGCACGGCATAGTTCTGACCGGCGGACTATTCGCAGCCGGGCTTGTGTCGGCGGTCCCGGCATTCGCACAAGCCGACGGTGAGCCGGTCGAGCTGCGCGAAGAGCAGCCGGCGGTGACCACCCGGGTTCTGGATGCCTCGGCCCTGCTGCCGCTGGAGCACGAAGGGGGCACTCTGACCGAGCGCGGTCAGCAGCTTGCGCGTGCGGTGCAGAACGCTGCGGCGCGAGTCCTACCGGGAGACGAAGAGCTGACGGTCGATGGCTTCGACCAGTTTCTGATCGTGACCGCCGACGACCAAGGCCACGCCGTAGCGGTCGGGGTGCTGGAGCAGTTGACGGCACGGCTTGATGGGGCGACAGAGGAAGCAGAGGAACCAGCCGAAGCCGATGATGCCGATCATGGCGAAGAGGGGGCGCCACTCGACGCAGCGGAAGATGAAGCCGGGGCAAACGAACCAGCCGCGGATGCGCTGCTTCGACGCGCGATGGCCGAGGACCCCGGGCTGTTGCACATGCACCGGTTGATGGGGGATTTGGAACTGCGGCTACAGCTTTTCGAGGAGCAGGGCCTGGGCCCGGGCCACATGCAAGTCCGCCAAGCCCGGCAACAACTCGAAGCGACCCGCCGCGCGTTCGACGAGCGCTTTGTGGCCTGGCGGATCGAGAAACAACATGATCGCCAGCAAGAGATCGAATCGCTGCTAGCGCTGCATGAGGAACTGCTTCGTGTCATGCAATCGATAGACAACACGATACAGGCAAGGATGTGGGAGATGAGGCTGCTGGTGGAGCAAGAGGGTCTGACAGAAGACCACCACGTGGTCCGCCAGATGCGCGATCAACTCAACGGCCTCATCCAGCAGCGCGATTTAGTTGACCAAGCACGGCTCAGGTTTGAGCGGATGCTCAAAGCCCAAGGCGTGGCGGCCGATGCCCCTGAAGCGCAGCCGCAGGACCGATGACCGATCGCCTTATCGCTCCATCACCCGCACATTTTCCCGGCCGTCGTCTTCGTGCGGCGCAGCGTCCGGTGGGTCGCTGAGGTCGGCCCGCTTCTTGCCGGTCAATGACTCGATCAGCCGGGCGATGGCCGAGAGCACCGTCCAGGTCAGGGCGGTGACGGCGAGCGCGGCGAGCATCAGCAGCGCTAAAAAGAGCAGCGGGATGGCGAAGACGACTACGCCGATGGCGACCGTGCCTTTGAGCACCCATGCGGGCCGGCCGGTGACCACACGGATCACGCCGCCGAGGCGGGGGTCGTTGACGTAGCGGGCGTGCCAAGGCATGACCCTATGGTATGCCGATGAGCGTGTGGGTGTTGGTCCTGGCCGCGAGCATCGCCCGCGTCATCCCGCTAGGATGCCGCGCATGACCGAATTGCCCCTCAAGTACGGCTGCAACCCCAACCAACCCGACGCACGGATCCTCTTTGTCGGTCCACCCGAGGATTGCCCACTGGCAATCGTCAATGGAGCGCCGTCGTTCATTAATGTTCTCGACGCTATGCGTGGTTGGGAACTGGTCCATGACCTGAAAGCCTCCACCGGTCATCCTGCGGCCGCGTCGTTCAAGCACGTTTCCCCCGCCGGCGCGGCCGTGGCCTCCAAGGGCTCGGCCGACCTGACCGAGGACTTCTGCAAGGCCCACTTCTACCCCGCGCCCGATGACCACACCTACTCGCCGATCGCCGCGGCCTACGCCAAGGCCCGCAGCTCGGACCGCGGCGCGTCGTTCGGCGACTTCATCGCGGTCAGCGAGGTTGTCGACGCATCACTGGCAGCGCTCATCAAGCCCGAGGTCTCTGACGGGATCATCGCCCCGGGGTACGACGACGACGCCCGGGCGATCCTCGCGGCGAAGAAAGGAGGCCGGTACGCGATGCTGTCGATCGACCCGGCCTACCGCCCCGGGCCGGTCGAGTCACGGACTTGTTTCGGCCTGACCCTGGAGCAGAGCTTTAATGATCTGGCGATCACCGCGGAGATGCTGACGCAGAACATCGTCACGCAGCATCGGGACCTCCCGGACGACGCCCTGCTTGCCCTGCTGGTCTCGACCGTCACGCTCAAGCATACGCAGAGCAATTCCATCGCGGTGGGGATGGCCGGCCAGGCGATCGGCATCGGCGCAGGTCAGCAGTCGCGCATCGCCTGCACCCGATTAGCCTGCGACAAGGCCGACCGCTTCATGCTCAAGCAGCACCCCAGAACGCTGGGGCTGATCGATGCGTTCAAGGCCGGGGTTAAGCGGCCGGACAAGGTCAATGCGGTGGACCAGTTTGTGCGTTATCACGAGTTGGACGGGGTCGAGCGGGCCGGGCTGGCGGCGCTGGTCGATGGCACGGTCGAGCCGATCCCGGAAACCGAGCGGGCCGAGTGGTGCGCCGGGTTTGGCGGCGGCCGTCTCGCGCTGTCTTCGGACGCGTTTATCCCCTTCCGCGATAACCTGGACCGCGCCAACCGAAGCGGTGTCAAGTACGTGGTCCATGCCGGGGGCTCGGCCCGCGACGACCTGGTCACCCAAGCCGCCAACGAACACGGCATGGTGATGGGGCTGACCGGGCTAAGGCTGTTCCTGCACTGAGTAACGGGGCACACTCGATCCACGTGTAGCGGGAGATAAAATCGCGCTTGATCGTGAACCGATTCAAGCTACCCTACTCCTCGGCATCCGGGTCCAAGCCAAACAAAACCGCGTCGATCTCGACCTCGTCCTCTTTCATCTGCCTGAGCAGGGCTTGGGGGCTGTTGATGAAGGTGCACTCGACGCCCCGCCACCAGTTCCAGGTCTTCCCGGCGATATAGTGCTTGACCGACAGGGTTTCATCGGCGTTGACCGTGACCTGGTCGCTGACCGGCGTGATGGCGTGTCCGCCGATATCGCCTTTGGTCACGATCTGGGAGACAACCCATAGCTCGTCTTCGATCTGCCAGACCGCAACGATTTCGATGCCGTAGTTCGTGGCCGGGGCGTCGGCATGGACACGGACGGTGCGTTGGGCCGGTTCTTGATCGGCCCGAGCGATGCCGGGCATCACTGCGGTGAGGCCTAAGACACAGGCAAGCACGAGGACAATGTTTCGCACGAGCATTTCGTCTCCTTTGATGGTTTCGGTTGACAGTGCGCTATTCTGACGCGGCTCACTGGTCGCGGGTTCCCGCAGCGAATGAAGAATGCAGCTATTTGGGGCTGGGTCATCCGACTCTGCTATACCAGAATAAGAATCTCAGCCATTTTGCCCCTGCCGCGCTATAGTTCGATTGGTTTGAAGACGATGCACCTACTGTCGCAATCGGTCTGATGTTTTTTACGGCAGATTACGCTCAAGCTCCTTGGAAAGATGCAGGCGGCGGCCGCCCCCATAGACCGCCCCTGCATCCCTTTTTTTAGTTCGACCACGTGCCACCTTCTTCGCGGTGGTTAGCTGCGGCGTGGCATGGCACGGCAAGCCGACCTACTTGTCTTCTTCCAGCAACTCGAGGTTCGGCGAGCGGTTGACAAACCCCGTCGGCCGCATCGCCGTGTCGATCAGCCAGGGGGGTGGGGTATCGGGGCCGAACTTGCCGGCGTATTCGATGACCAGCCCGCCGCCGGCGAGGGACTCGAGGACCCGACGGAACTGCGCGGGTGAGAACCGCTCACCACCGATAAAGACCACCTCGCGGCGGGGATCGACATCGAAGGTCAGGACCGGGCGGCCCGGCACCGAGACGCGGTCCTCCCAGCGGCTGTGGTCCTGCCAAACGGTGGGTCCCGCTCGGCCCTGCTGCAGACGTTCACGCAGCGCGTCGGCCTGTGCGGGGGCCCAGAGGTAGTTGTACGAGGCATCGAGCGCGCCGCTCACGACCATGCTCAGGTCGGTACGGTAGGCCTCGCCGACCTCGACGACCTGCACCGGCCTGAAGTCGAGCCGGACGACCTCGGGCTTGCCGCCGCGCCGCAGCAGCAGGCGTGCGGTGTCGCCCACGCGGTAGCCGGCGATCAGCGACCCGAGGTTCTCGACCGTCACCCCCTCGTCGCCGACGCCCACCAGGACGTCGCCGACCCGCACACCCGCGGCCGCCGCGTTTCCCCCGGGCACGACCACGGCCACGGCCGTCGTCGGCTTGCCATCACGGTCGACCGCGAACTCGATATCCAGCGACCCGCGGGGCAGCCCCGTGTCGCTGTCGCTTGCTTGAGAAGGCAGGGGCACGGGCTCGACCCCCACGGAGATCGAGCGGATCAGCGCGCGGTACTGGGCGGCGCTAAGCGGCTCGACCTGTCGGCTGAGTTGGAGGAACCGCGCCCGCAGCCGGGTGTAGTGTTCGGCCAGCGCTTGACCGGTCAGGCCGGGCGGCGCGGTATTCAATTCGCCGAGGAAGTCGGCGGGGACCAGGTGGACGCTGATGCTCCGTTCTTCCCACTGGTAAGCGACAATCAGCCGGGGGCGCGGCGGCAGGCCCTCGAACCGGCGCGTGCCCAACGCTTCTTCGTAGCGCAGCCGCTCAAGCTCGACCGCCTGCTGCATCTGGTCCATGATCGCCTGGCGCTCGGTGAGGATGCGCTCGATCTCAGCTTGCCGTTCAAGAAGCTGCCGCTCCATCTCGGCCTGACGCTCGACCAGCGCACGCTCCATCGCCTGCCGCTGCGCCGCCGCCTGCCGGGCGCGCTCGGCCTCCGCCTCGGCCCGTTGCTGGGCCCGAGCGCGTTGACGCTCGGCCTCCGCCCGCTCGCGCTCGGCCCGAAGACGCTCCTCTTCGGCCAGGCGCCGCTTAGCCCCCGCGTCCTCCAGCGTTAGGCTCAACTCGGCCTCGGCCTGCTCTCGACGGTCCTGGATCGCCGCGATCTCGGCCGTCACCTGCTCCTGGTCCTCCTCCACCGCGACCGCCTTCTGATTCACATTCATCGCCAGGAACAGGATCAACACCAGAAACATCACCAGCGTGCAGAACACCAGGTCGCTAAAGGCCTCGAAGAAGTTAAACGTCGATTTGCGTTTCGGCAGGTTAATCATGGGCTGGATTCATCCGTGGCAACCTACGGACGCACATCGACTAGGCCATCGTCTCATCGTTCGGATCGAAAGGCGGTTCTCCCCCCGGCTCGGCGTCCTGGATCGGGGCCGATGCGTCGGTGATCCGGGCATTGGGGACCGAGCCCGGGGCCGGGACACCCGTCGGCAGACCCTTGCCCTGGGCACGCAGCTTCTGCTGGTGCTCCTCGTTGATCCGCGCGGCGCGGCGGAGGATCGGGAGGATATAGATCTCGGTCAGCTCGGCGATATGGCTGACGATGTGCTCGGTGTTCGCATCGACCAGGTTCGAGAGCAGGCGGAGGCAGACCCCGCCGAGGATCGCGCCCATCAGCGTGGTGTAGAAGGCGATGCCCATGCCGCCCAGTGCTTCTTTGACCCCCTCCATGATCGTTGTCTGCCCCTGGCTCATCGCGAAGAACACATCGCCCAGCCCGTCGGCCGATCGGATCAGCCCGATGATCGTGCCCACCAGCCCGAGCGTCACCAGGATCGACGAGCAGAAGTCCACGATCCGCGTCCGCGCCAGCAGACGCGCTTGCAGCAGCGTGACCAGGTTGTCCTGGCTGATGTTGAAGTCCCGGCGGAAGATCTCGTGCAGGTTGTCGATGTGGTCGCGGAAAAGGCTCGGCTCGGAGCCGGTCAAGAAGGTGTAGATGTTGTTGGTCTGGCGCAGCTGATCGATCTGGGCGTTGGTCAGCCGGGTCTGCCGGTTGATAAAGCGCATGTCCAGGAAGTTCTTGAATACGGCAAACGCGAAGATGATCAGGATGATCAACGAGATGTAGGTCCCCTCGCGGGTGCCGGCCTGCGCGAGGTCGCGCCGGACGGCCTGCTCGATAAACGTCCCGGCTACGGCCGAGACCAGCAGGCCAAGCCCGATCACATAGAGCGTCCACTCGAGCATCGGGCGGCGGCGCTTGCCCAGATCGACGCGCTGGGCACGGTGGCTCTGGATGTTGGAGGCCTGCGGGCGGGGGCTCGCGGCGGGTGTGGTCGGCTCGGACATGGACCGAGTATACCGGGGAGCGGGCCTATCTCGCCGTCACCCCGTGGCCCGGACCACCTTCAAAGACCATGTTCCGAGAAAATCCTTCGCAATAGGCAAGCCTAGGGTTAAGATGAGGATACTCAAGGGACAGGAGGTCAGGAAAGTTGATTTTCCGGGGCGTTTCACGCCGATCTTACCCAATGGTTGGCACCGTCTCGCGTCTTTGAAGTAAGTCGTTGGTTTACATTCTACTCCTGGCGAAGGGGGCTTTTATGCCGGCACTCGTCGTAATCCATGGTTCTAATCGCGGCGCGTTTTTCAATATCCCCAGCGCCAAAGAGCTGGTGCTCGGGCGCGACGACACGCTCCTGGCCCAGATCGATGACCCCGGCGTCTCACGCAAGCACGTCGAGTTCATCCGACACGACGACGGGTCGTGCTTCGCCGTGGACCTGCGCTCACGCAACGGTATCCGGATCAACGGCGAGAAGATGGACCACTCCTGCGAAGTCAAGGACGGCGACATCGTCCAGATGGGCCACACCCTGCTCGTCTTTGTCAACAAGGAGCTGGACCAGACCAGCCCCGTCGAGACCTTCCTCCAGGCTTGTGAGCGGCTCTACCCCGAGTACCTTGAAAAATTGCGCGAGCACGACAAACGTATGGCCGCGATCAACAGCGAGGCAGAAGAAATCGAGTCGAACAAGACCGGGGCCTTCAGCTTCGGCTCGATGTTCGGCCGAAAGAGCCCGGCCTGAACCACGGTAAACATCGCGCGGGGTACGACGTGACTGATCGCTGGCCTGCGTTATTCGAGGGCTAGATCAATAGGCGTTTTTAATGGCAGTATCCACATGCCTTGAATGACCCCAAGCAGTCCTGTGCCGTGCCGGTTCTCAGCGCGTCGGTGGTTGCTTTGACCAGGTCTTCGACCGTCGTTGCGGCGATGCGTCGCAAG